>NZ_JBAKAO010000006.1:0-204562 GCF_038154885.1 Olleya sp. Ti.3.14 | reverse complement strand
CTGGACTATTCTCAAAGTTGTTATCTGCATCAACTTCTCCTGCTGTTACTGTTACTGGAATACTTCCATCTGTTGTGTCTGTATTTGCTACAGTATCACCATCATCTGTTGTATCGCCATCAACTACTGTTGTATTTGCTGGTGTTGTTTCTACTATTGTATAGTCTCCTACTGGTACATCTGTAAATTCATAGGTTCCATCAACGCCTGTTGTTACTGTTGGATCAACTGTTGCTGCATCGCCATCATCTAATGTGACTACGATTCCTGATACAGGATCGCCATTCTCATCTACGATTGTTCCGCTTACACTTCCTAAACAAGCATTTACTAAATCATTTGTAGAATCTCCTACAGTTTGACCTGCATTAGCATCTACATCACTAGGTACACCTGTAGTAGAATCTACAGTTCCTGTTAATTGACCATTAGCATCTACATTTGTACTATTTAATGTTCCACCACCTTCAATAGCATCTGGACACATATCTCCATCACTATCCGTATCTAAAGAGTTTGGAATACCATCTCCATCTGTATCAATGTCTTCATAAAAGACAGGATCAACAACCCAATTATCTTGAGGGACACAAGGTTCTATTGACAACGAGTGATTTGAGGTATTAGATGATGTATCTCCAAATCTAAAACTAACAGAAGATACTAAAGAATATGCGGCAGCAACTTGATATTGAGAAGTTGTAACATCTACACCTGTAATAAAAGTACCATCACTTACGTATCCTCTGCTAAAGCCACCTAAATTAGCTGGGTTTCCAGCATAAGCAATTTCATTTGTAGGTGAATCAACATAAACTTGAGAAGTAAAACCATCAGCATATGTTACAAATTCAAATACATCATTATCTATAGTTGTTAAAATATAAGTTGAAACTGGTGCTGGGATTGTAGTACCTGCAACAACAAAATCAATTTTAAACTCAGTAAAACTCGTAGCTGTTGCATGATCAATTTGTGGTTGAAAAAAAGAATCTAAACCAGTAGTTGTAACATCTAAAACAAGTATATCATTATCATTTGAAGAAACTATTGTAACAATAGCATCGACACCTGTATAAACACTATTATATAAAAATGAATCTCCAACTTCCGGGTTATTAATGTCAGAACCTAAATAATTATTTGGACCTTGAGCAGCACCAAATGATGGAGACTCCTCGTTAGTACACGTAACTATATTCTGTTCATTTGTGTCTAGAATACCATCATTATCGTCATCTAAATCACAACCATCAGGAACATTATCATTATCATTATCTGCTGTATCATCCGACCCTGGACAAACATCTAAATTATCAATAACACCATCACCATCTGAATCACATTGACCGTTTGGATCTGAAGGTATTCCATCAATAGAACCTCCAATAGATTGACCACTAGTAGTATTTACATTATTTGCTACCCCAGTTGTAGTATTAATAGTACCGTTTAAAGTACCATCACTATTTACACTAGTTAAAGCAATATTGTCACCACCTTCTATAGCATCAAAACAACCATCATTATCTGAATCAGTATCCAAGTAATCCGGCGTACCATCATTATCTGTATCTAAACTTTTACATGCAGATAATATAAATTCGATACCATCAGTTCCTGTTCCGAATAAACCACCTTGTACAAATTGTAAAGTAAAAGTTGAAACTTCTCCATTAATTTGCATTGTCCCTGCAGCTGTACCATCAGCATCGTTCTGAGTAGCTTCCTGTGTATGTGTTAAATCAGCATCTGTATTATTTCCTGAATCAAAAACAGTAGTTGCTGTTGTACCAAAATCAGATGTTCCTGATAAAGCAGTCCATGTTAAACCGTTTTGTAATGTTACAATTGCAGTATTTTGTTCATCATTAAGACCATCTGTACCACCAACTCTATCTAAAAAGATAATAGGATTAGTTACTGAAACCGGATTTCCTAATTGATTAACATAATTAACCGTTAAAGTTCTATTCCATATATATTGATTTTGTAAAGATGCAGCGTTAGCTAAATTTTCGGTCCAAAAAGCACCATTCGTAAAAACACCTGAAGTGAAATTATTTTCGTTAGAGGTACTTACTTCTGCAATAATTCCATTTCCAAAATCATAAGAAGCAGTGTTTCCTGAAATCGTCCATACACCTGTCAAAATTTGAGAAGAACAGACTCCTTCATTTATATCTAATATACCATCATTATCATTATCTAGATCACAACCATTTGGCACACCATCATTATCTATATCAACACTATCATCTGAGCCTTGACAAATATCACTACCATCTAAAATACCATCATTATCTCTATCACACTGTCCATTAGCATCATACGCTGAAGCGTTTTGAGAGGCCCCAATAGTTTGCCCATTATTTACATTAACATTATTTGGTACACCAGTAACCGCATCTATATCCCCATTTAAGGATCCATTGGGATTCAATTCTGTTGTAACTATTCCATCTCCACCTTCTAATGCATCAAAACAACCATCATTATCTGAATCAAAATCTAAATGATTAGGAATTCCGTCACCATCAAAATCATATACATCTGGCACACCATCTCCATTAGTATCAGCATAGTCTGTGAAGCTACCATCTCCAGTACCATTGTCTATTGTATCATTCCAGTTTGGAATACCATCACCATCTTCATCATAACTTGGAGAATAACCATTTGATTCGTCAATATCTAAAATACCATCATCATCATCATCTAAATCATCAATATCACTAAATCCATCACCATCCTCATCTGGTAAAGAAAAAATAAATAATTTACCGTCTCCGTGATCAGCACTTGTTGCAGTAATTCTTACATCTGTAATAAAGGACCCTTGAGGAGCTATATCGTTCACGTAAAAAAGAGCAATACCAATAGTACCGCCATTGGTAACAACCACTCTGTCACTTAACCAATAATCAGAAGTGCTAGTTGGAGCTACTACCGTACCAATAGTACCAAAACTACTAGAACTACCAGTCCCTCCATGACCAAAGTAAGTAGGACCTTGAGGATTGACAAAAGTAGAACCTAAAGATTGGTTAGCACCTCCTTCTACCAGAGTACCAAAAAACTCGATATGATAACAATTATTTGCGTTACGCTCTGTAATCGCTATAATGCTTCCTGAAGTACTACGTACTGCCGGAGAATATGAAAATGTTTGCTTTTGAGCAATTAAAGTTGATTGTGCTGCTGAAAAATCATTACAAATAGCTTGTCCATTATTACTTGCTTCAAAAAAGTGGTTCAAGTTTTTATCCTGAAAAGCAGCCAAAGCAGATGCATCCCAAGTTGGACTAGCACTAGTAGACTCAACAAGAGTGTTGTTAAGACGTACTCTATTAGCAGCATCTCCACCAGTAGTACCTACTTGAGTCATAGCATAAGACTGAGGGCTACCAAAATCCACAAAAACTCTTGTGCCAACAGTTATACTCTGAATTGTAGCGGGATCATTAAGCGTCGTTTGCACATCGCTCCACTGAAAAGAAACACCTGTTTTTATACTTGGTGCATTAGTCTGAGAAAATAAACTAGTAAAAGAAAATAAAGTAAGCACTAATAAACCAAGTGCTTTGACTCTAGATAATCGAAAAAAGATTTTCATGTTGTTGAGGGTAAGATTATTTAATAATCAATTTTAAAAAATAGTATTTGCTATCAATTGTGGTTTTAGCCACACGAAGTGCGAATTTAATTACTTACACTCTTTTTAAATTTAAATACACGCCTAAAAGTGTTAATTTTCGTTAAAGTGTAGTTTTTTCGGACAAACATTACATCGAAAAACAAAAAAAATCATTCATATTTCAAAAATGTTTATCGATAAAGTGCAAATATGATAGATAAAAATTTAAATTATAATTAAATGTATGAATTTTCCTTAAAATTTTATTGATTATCAAGTACTTACAACACTATTAAATGAAATAATAAATGGTTTTGACTAGTAGGACATCTAACCCTATACCTATATATTTGTAAAAATTATTTTAATGAAGTTTTTAGACGAAATAAAAAGAAGGAGAACCTTTGGTATTATATCACATCCTGATGCAGGAAAAACAACACTTACAGAAAAGTTGTTACTTTTTGGTGGAGCTATTAATGAAGCTGGAGCAGTTAAGAGTAACAAAATTAAAAAAGGTGCCACTAGTGATTTTATGGAAATTGAACGCCAACGTGGTATATCCGTAGCTACTTCTGTGCTTGCTTTTGAATATGATGGTATCAAAATTAACATATTGGATACCCCTGGACATAAGGATTTTGCTGAAGATACATTCAGAACCTTAACAGCAGTGGATAGTGTAATAGTTGTTATTGATGTTGCCAAAGGTGTTGAGGAACAAACGGAAAAACTTGTAGAAGTTTGTAGAATGCGGAACATACCAATGATTGTTTTTATTAATAAAATGGATCGTGAAGGTAAAGATGCTTTTGAATTATTAGATGAAATAGAACAAAAATTAAAATTAACAGTAACACCTTTAAGTTTCCCGATTGGTATGGGTTATGATTTTAAAGGAATATATAATATTTGGGAGAAAAATATTAATCTTTTTAGTGGTGACAGTAGAAAAAACATTGAAGAAACCATTGAAATAAATGATCTTGAATCGACAGAGTTAAATACTTTAATAGGAGAGAAAGCAGCTAAAACTTTACGTGAAGAAATTGAATTAGTTGAAGGTATCTACCCTAAATTTAGTAACGAAGATTACTTAAAAGGAGAGTTACAACCTGTATTTTTTGGATCAGCATTAAACAGTTTTGGTGTTAGAGAATTATTAGATTGTTTTGTTGAAATAGCTCCAAAACCAAGGCCAAAAAATAGTGAAGAGCGACTTGTTTTACCTGAGGAAGATAAATTTTCTGGTTTTGTATTTAAAATACACGCAAATATGGATCCTAATCACAGAAATAGATTAGCTTTTGTTAAAATAGTTTCCGGTGAGTTTAAAAGAAACACTCCGTATTTACATGTAAGACATAATAAAAAAGTAAAATTTTCTAGCCCAAACGCTTTTTTTGCAGAAAAAAAAGAAATTGTAGATATCTCTTATCCTGGTGATATTGTTGGTTTACAAGATACTGGAACCTTTAAAATTGGTGATACACTTACAGAAGGTGAAATACTAAACTATAAAGGAATACCAAGTTTTTCTCCTGAGCACTTTAGATATATAAATAATGCAGACCCATTAAAGTCTAAACAACTTTTTAAAGGAATAGATCAATTAATGGACGAAGGTGTTGCACAGTTATTTACATTAGAACTTAATGGAAGAAAGGTAATTGGTACTGTTGGAGCATTACAATATGAAGTTATACAATATAGGTTAGAACATGAGTATGGTGCTAAATGTACCTATGAAAACCTAAATGTGTATAAAGCGTGTTGGGTTGATCCTGAAGACAAAAAAAATAGTGAGTACAAAGAATTTTTACGCGTTAAACAACGCTATTTGGCTAAAGATAAAAGAGGCCAATTAGTCTTTTTAGCAGATTCGCCATTTTCTTTACAAATGACTCAACAAAAATATCCAAGTGTTAAATTTCATTACGTTTCGGAATTTGAATAGTAAAAAATCACATTTAAAGCGTTTTAATACATGATAAAACTCCACACTTAATGTGACTATTTAAATTTACAAAACCCTCTTTAAATGCGGTTAAATAAAGTCAAAAACTTGATTAATATATTTAAAACTAATTTTAAAGATTTTTAGAATAGTTTTTGACTATTTAAAATCTAATTAATATTAAAAAGCCTTTCTAATTTTATAGAAAGGCTTTTTTATTTATGCTTGCCCAGTAGGTCCAAAATTTAAAGGAATTGGTGGCTGTTCATAATCCTTAATTTCGCCATGTGCTTTTTCAAATCTCTTAACATTTTCGCTTAAAGCTTTTAATAATCTTTTAGCGTGTTGTGGTGTTAATATAATTCTAGACTTTACTTTACTCTTAGGAGTACCAGGCATTATACTAACAAAATCAACAACAAACTCTGAGACTGAGTGATTTATAATAGCTAAGTTAGAGTAAATACCCTCTGCAATTTTCTCGTCTAATTCTATATTAATTTGACCTTGTTTAGGTTTATTATCATTATTATCTGACATATGTTATTTTTTTAAACAAAGAATCCTGCAAATTGCAGGATTCTTTTAATTATTAAATTATTTATAAAATCAACATTATATTGATTTACAATTAGTTATAATTAACTTCTTGTTTAGCTTTCATCATTTGATCAAACTCTTCTTTAGATCCAACAATAATATTATCATAAGCTCTCATACCTGTTCCTGCTGGTATACGATGACCTACAATTACATTTTCTTTAAGTCCTTCTAATGTATCAATCTTACCAGCTACAGCTGCTTCATTCAATACTTTAGTAGTCTCTTGGAAAGAAGCTGCAGAAATAAATGATTTAGTCTGTAAAGAAGCTCTAGTAATACCTTGTAAAATTGGCGTCGCTGTTGCAGGCTGCGCGTCTCTTGCTATAACTAGTTGTTTATCTTCACGACGTAAAATAGAGTTTTCATCTCTTAATTGGAAAGCAGATATAATCTGACCTTCTTTTAAGTTTGAAGAATCACCAGCATTTTCTACTACTTTCATTCCAAAAATGTTATCATTTTCTTCAATAAAATCAGATTTATGTGCTAATTGATCCTCTAAGAAGATAGTATCCCCAGAATCAATAATTCTTACTTTACGCATCATTTGTCGTACGACAACTTCAAAATGCTTATCATTAATTTTCACACCTTGTAAACGATATACTTCTTGCACTTCGTTAACTAAGTATTGTTGTACAGCAGATGGTCCTTTAATATTTAGGATGTCATTTGGTGTAACTGAACCATCAGATAATGGCATTCCTGCTTTAATAAAGTCATTTTCCTGTACAAGAATTTGACTAGATAGTTTAACTAGGTATTTCTTAATTTCTCCTAATTTAGATTCTACTATAATCTCACGATTACCTCTCTTAATTTTACCAAAAGATACAACACCATCAATAGCACTTACTACTGCTGGGTTAGAAGGATTACGAGCTTCAAATAATTCTGTAACACGTGGTAAACCTCCTGTAATATCACCAGCTTTTGCAGATTTACGAGGAATTTTAACTAAGATTTTTCCAACCTTAACTTTTTCTCCATCATCAATCATGATGTGCGCACCTACTGGTAAGTTATAAGAACGAATTGCTTCACCTTTACCGTCTTCAACAATAAGTGTTGGTATTAATTTTTTATTTCTAGATTCGGAAATTACTTTTTCTTGGAAACCTGTTTGCTCATCAATTTCAACTTGATAAGTTATACCTTGTTCGATATTTTCATATCTAACTTTTCCAGCAAATTCTGAAATAATAACTCCGTTATATGGATCCCAAGAACAAACAACATCTCCAGCTTTTAAAGGATCTCCATTTTTAACAAAAACATGAGAACCATAAGGAATATTATTAGTACTTAAGGTAATTCCTGTTTTCTTATCTACTAACTTAAGTTCTGATGTACGAGAGATTACAACATCTACTGCTTTACCATCATTGTCAGTACCTTTAACAGTTTTTAAATCTTCAATTTCTGCAATACCATCAAACTTAACTACAAGTTTATTTTCTTCAGAAATGTTACCTGCAATACCTCCAACGTGGAATGTACGAAGTGTTAACTGAGTACCTGGTTCTCCAATAGATTGTGCTGCTACAACTCCAACTGCTTCACCACGTTGTACCATTTTATTGGTAGCTAAATTACGACCGTAACACTGTGCACAGATACCTTTTTTAGCTTCACAAGATAATGGCGAACGAACTTCTACAGACTCAATTGGTGAATTCTCAATTCTAGCTGCTACAACCTCGTCAATTAATTGACCTGCTTCTGCTAAAACTTCTTCACTTAAAGGATCATATACATCATTTAATGAAATACGACCTACTATACGTGCTTCTAATTTCTCAACAACTTCATCATTTTTCTTAAGTGCAGAAACTTCTACACCTCTTAATGTACCACAGTCTTCGCTATTAACAATAACGTCTTGTGAAACATCCACTAAACGACGTGTTAAATAACCTGCATCGGCAGTTTTAAGTGCTGTATCGGCAAGACCTTTACGCGCTCCGTGAGTTGATATAAAGTATTCTAAAATTGATAATCCTTCCTTAAAGTTAGATAAGATAGGGTTTTCAATAATAGATCCTCCACCTGCAGTAGATTTTTTAGGCTTGGCCATTAATCCACGCATACCTGTAAGCTGACGAATCTGTTCTTTAGATCCACGTGCTCCAGAATCAAGCATCATATATACCGAGTTGAATCCTTGTTGGTCCTCTCTAATACGTTTCATTGACAATTCAGTCAATTCCGCATTGGTAGACGTCCAAATATCAATAACTTGGTTATAACGTTCGTTATTTGTAATTAATCCCATGTTATAGTTACCAGTAACACCATCAACTTTTTGATTGGCAGCATCAATCATAGATTGCTTTTCTGGTGGGATAATAATATCTCCTAAACTGAAAGATAAACCTCCTCTAAATGCGAAGTTGTATCCTAAAGTTTTAATTTCATCTAAGAAAGCTGCAGTTTCAGGTACACTAGTTACTTTTAAAATATTACCAATAATATCTCTTAAAGATTTTTTTGTTAATACTTCATTAATAAAACCTGCTGCTGCTGGAACTTTTTCGTTAAATAAAACACGACCAACAGTAGTTTCAATAATTTGATACACTAGTTCGCCAGCTTCATTAAAGTCCATTGCTCTAACTTTAATACCTGCGTTTAATTCTACTCTCTTTTCATTGTAAGCAATTGTTACTTCTTCTGCAGAGTAAAATGTTAATCCTTCACCTCTTACTGGAACTTCAGGTGTAGAATATCTGTGCTTAGTCATATAATATAAACCAAGTACCATATCCTGAGAAGGTACAGTAACTGGAGCACCATTTGCAGGGTTTAAGATATTATGAGATGCTAACATTAACATCTGACATTCTAGTATCGCTTCAGGTCCTAATGGTAAGTGAACAGCCATCTGGTCACCATCAAAATCGGCATTAAATGCAGCACATGCTAATGGGTGTAACTGGATTGCTTTACCCTCAATTAATTTAGGTTGAAAAGCTTGAATTCCAAGTCTGTGTAACGTAGGAGCACGATTTAAAAGCACTGGATGTCCTTTTAAAACATTTTCTAATATATCCCAAACAACTGGTTCTCTTTTATCTATAATCTTTTTAGCAGATTTTACAGTTTTAACAATACCTCTTTCAATTAATTTTCTAATTACAAAAGGCTTGTATAATTCTGCTGCCATATTTTTTGGCAATCCACATTCAAATAATTTTAATTCTGGTCCAACAACAATTACAGAACGTGCTGAATAATCCACACGCTTACCAAGTAAGTTTTGACGGAAACGACCTTGCTTACCTTTAAGTGAATCTGATAAAGATTTTAAAGGTCTGTTAGAATCTGTTTTTACTGCAGACGACTTACGTGTGTTATCAAATAAAGAATCTACAGACTCTTGTAACATACGTTTTTCGTTACGTAAAATAACCTCTGGTGCTTTTATCTCAACTAATCTTTTAAGACGGTTGTTACGGATAATTACACGACGATATAAATCATTTAAATCAGAAGTAGCAAAACGTCCACCATCTAAAGGCACTAATGGTCTTAATTCTGGTGGTATAATTGGCACTACTTTCATTATCATCCATTCTGGACGATTCTCTCTATTCTCATTAGACTCACGTAAAGCTTCTACTACTTGTAAACGTTTTAAAGCTTCCGTTTTACGTTGTTTAGACGTTTCTGTATTAGCTTTATGACGTAACTCGTAAGATAACGTGTCTAAGTCTATTCTAGATAATAAGTCAATAAGACACTCAGCTCCCATTTTAGCAATAAACTTACTTGGGTCTGTATCATCTAAATATTGATTATCTTGAGGAAGTGTTTCTAAAATATTCAGGTACTCTTCTTCAGTTAAAAAATCTAATTTTTGTAAAGGCTCTCCTTCTTCATTTTTAGCATTACCAGGTTGAATTACTACATAACGCTCGTAGTAAATAATCATATCTAATTTCTTAGAAGGTAATCCTAAAATGTATCCTATTTTATTTGGTAAAGAACGGAAGTACCAAATGTGAGCAACAGGGACTACTAAATTAATGTGTCCTACTCTATCACGACGTACTTTCTTTTCAGTAACTTCAACTCCACAACGGTCGCAAACAATTCCTTTATATCTAATACGCTTATATTTACCACAAGCACATTCGTAATCCTTTACAGGACCAAAAATACGCTCACAGAATAAACCATCACGTTCTGGTTTATGTGTACGATAATTGATAGTTTCTGGTTTTAAAACCTCACCTCTAGATTCTGCTAATATAGATTCTGGTGATGCTAAACCAATCGAGATTTTGTTAAATCTCTGTACTGTATTCTTATCTTGCTTTTTTGCCATAATTCTTATAGTGTTCAGTTTGTAAAGCAGTTTTTAATCTATTAAAAACTGCTCGACTCACTTAAAATTATTCTTCTAATCTAATGTCTAATCCTAATCCTTTCAATTCGTGCATTAATACGTTGAAAGATTCTGGTAATCCAGGTTCTGGCATTGGTTCTCCTTTAACGATAGCTTCGTAAGTTTTAGCTCTACCAACTACGTCATCCGATTTAACAGTTAAGATTTCTCTTAATGTTGCAGATGCTCCGTAAGCCTCAAGTGCCCAAACTTCCATCTCTCCAAAACGTTGACCTCCAAATTGTGCTTTACCACCTAAAGGTTGTTGCGTAATTAAAGAATATGGTCCGATAGAACGCGCGTGCATCTTATCATCTACCATGTGTCCTAATTTAAGCATATAGATAACTCCGACTGTTGCAGGTTGATCAAAACGATCTCCTGTTCCTCCATCATATAAATATGTATGACCATATCTAGGGATTCCCGCTTCATCAGTTAACTCGTTAATTTGATCAATTGTAGCACCATCAAAAATTGGAGTTGCATACGTACGACCTAAATCTTGACCAGCCCAACCTAAAACAGTTTCATAAATCTGTCCAATGTTCATACGAGATGGTACACCTAATGGATTTAATACAATATCAACTGGAGTTCCATCTTCTAAGAATGGCATATCCTCTTGACGTACAATACGCGCAACAATACCTTTGTTACCATGTCGTCCTGCCATTTTATCACCAACTTTTAACTTACGTTTTTTAGCGATGTAAACTTTTGCTAATTTGATTATTCCTGCTGGTAATTCATCTCCTACAGATATAGTAAACTTCTCACGTCTTAAAGACCCTTGTAAGTCATTTTCTTTAATCTTATAATTGTGTATTAAATCAGCAACAAGCTTATTAGTATGATCATCAGTTGTCCAAGTACCACCTGTTAAGTGAGTATAATCGTCAACAGCATTTAACATTTTTAGAGTGAATTTTTTACCTTTTGGTAATACTTCTTCTCCTAAATCGTTAAATATACCTTGAGATGTTTTTCCGTTTACAATAGTGAAAAGTTTTTCAACTAAAACATCTTGTAATTGATCAAACTTAGTAAAGTAAAGATTTTCTAATTTAGCTATATCTTCTTTATCTTGAGCTCTCTTTCTTTTATCTTTAACTGCTCTAGAAAATAATTTTTTATTAATAACTACACCATGTAATGAAGGTGACGCTTTTAATGAAGCATCTTTTACATCTCCAGCTTTATCACCAAAGATAGCACGTAAAAGTTTTTCTTCTGGTGTTGGATCTGACTCTCCTTTAGGAGTAATTTTTCCAATCAAAATATCACCAGGTTTAACTTCTGCACCAACGCGAATCATACCATTTTCATCTAAGTCCTTAGTAGCCTCTTCAGAAACGTTTGGTATGTCGTTTGTTAATTCTTCATTTCCTAATTTAGTGTCTCTAACTTCAAGAGAATATTCATCAATGTGAATAGATGTAAAAATATCTTCACGAACAACTTTTTCAGAAATTACAATTGCATCCTCAAAGTTATACCCTTTCCAAGGCATAAAGGCTACTTTCATATTTCTTCCTAAAGCTAATTCACCCTTTTGCGTTGCATAACCTTCAGATAAAACTTGTCCTTTAGTAATTTTATCACCTTTTTTAACAATTGGCTTTAAATTAATAGAAGTTCCCTGGTTAGTTTTTCTAAACTTAACTAATGGATACGTTTTAATATCACTATCAAAACTAACTTTAGCATCGTCTTCTGTTCTTTCATACTTGATAACAATCTCATTTGCATCAACATATTGTACAACACCATTTCCTTCAGCATTAATTAAAACACGAGAATCTGATGCTACTTGTCTCTCTAAACCAGTTCCAACAATAGGCGCTTGAGGACGTAACAACGGTACAGCCTGACGCATCATGTTAGATCCCATCAGTGCACGGTTGGCATCATCATGCTCTAAAAACGGAATAAGTGAAGCAGATATAGATGAAATTTGATTAGGTGCTACATCTGTATAATGGATATCTTTAGGATCCATTACTGGGAAGTCACCTTCCATACGTGCAATTACCTTATCATGTAAAATCTTACCGTCTTCATCAACTTTAACAGTTGCTTGAGCAATTAATTTATCTTCTTCTTCTTCAGCACTTAAATAAATAGGTGCTCCTTTAATATCAACAACTCCATCAGTAACTTTTCTATAAGGCGTTTCGATGAATCCCATAGAATTCACTTTAGCATATACAGATAATGATGAAATTAATCCAATGTTTGGTCCCTCAGGAGTTTCAATTGGACAAAGTCTACCATAGTGAGTATAATGAACATCTCGAACCTCGAATCCTGCTCTTTCTCTTGATAAACCACCTGGTCCTAATGCTGATAAACGACGCTTATGTGTAATTTCTGCAAGAGGATTAGTTTGGTCCATAAATTGCGATAATTGGTTTGTACCAAAGAAAGAATTAATAACAGACGATAACGTCTTAGCATTAATTAAATCTATAGGTGTAAAAACCTCGTTATCACGAACATTCATACGCTCACGAATAGTACGTGCCATACGAGCTAAACCAACACCAAACTGAGAAGATAATTGTTCACCTACTGTACGCACACGACGGTTAGATAAGTGATCAATATCATCAATCTCTGCTTTAGAATTGATAAGTTCTATTAAATATTTAATTATGGTAATAATATCTTCTTTGGTAAGCACTTGCTTATCCATTCCAATATCTAATTGTAATTTTTTATTCATTCTATAACGTCCAACTTCTCCAAGAGAATAACGTTGATCACTAAAGAATAATTTATCTATAATACCACGTGCTGTTTCCTCATCTGGCGGCTCAGCATTACGTAGTTGTCTGTAAATATGTTCAACAGCTTCTTTTTCAGAGTTTGTTGGATCCTTTTGAAGTGTATTATGGATAATTGCATAATCTCCCTGTTGAGCACTTTCTTTATGTAAAAGAATAGTTTTAACGTCAATCTCAAGAATTTCCTCAATATTATCTTTATCTAATTCCGTATCACGATCTAAAACAATCTCATTACGCTCAATAGAAACCACCTCACCAGTATCTTCATCAACAAAATCTTCGTGCCATGTATTTAATACACGAGCAGCTAATTTACGACCAATGATTTTTTTAAGACCAGACTTAGATACTTTAACCTCTTCTGCAAGATCAAAAATTTCTAATATATCTTTATCACGTTCAAAACCAATAGCTCTAAAAAGAGTTGTTACAGGTAACTTTTTCTTTCTATCAATGTACGCATACATTACTTGGTTAATATCTGTAGCGAATTCTATCCATGACCCTTTAAAAGGAATAACTCTTGCTGAATATAATTTGGTTCCATTTGCATGGAAAGACTGACCAAAAAATACACCTGGAGATCTATGTAATTGAGAAACTACTACACGTTCTGCTCCGTTGATACAAAAAGTACCTGAAGGTGTCATGTAAGGTATGGTTCCTAGGTACACATCCTGGACAATGGTCTCGAAATCCTCATGTTCAGGGTCTGTACAATATAACTTTAACCTAGCTTTTAATGGAACGCTATAAGTTAGTCCTCTTTCAATACATTCTTCAATGGTATATCTTGGTGGATCAATAAAGTAATCTAAAAATTCTAATACGAATTGATTACGTGTGTCTGTAATTGGAAAGTTCTCCATGAAGGTATTGTATAGACCTTCATCACCTCTTTCTTCAGATTTTGTTTCTAACTGGAAAAAATCCTGGAAGGATTTAATCTGAATATCCATGAAATCCGGGTATTCTGTTCTATTTACAATAGACGAGAAATTTAATCTTTCAGCTTGTGTTACTAACATCAATGGACGAAATTTTGATTAAAAAAAAATTATTTTATATAGCTCATCACTATATACGACAAATGGTTTAGGTCGTAAAGCACATGCTTCAGACCTAAACCTTTGTAAAATTATTTGGTAAGCTTACTTAAGCTCAACCTCAGCTCCTGCTTCTTCTAAAGAAGTTTTTAAACCTTCAGCTTCATCTTTAGAAACTCCTTCTTTGATGTTGCTTGGTGCACTATCAACTAATTCTTTAGCTTCTTTTAATCCTAAACCAGTTAATTCTTTAACTAATTTTACAACTGCAAGCTTAGATGCTCCAGCAGCTTTAAGAACTACATCGAATTCAGTTTGAGCCTCAGCAGCATCACCTCCTGCAGCTGGTCCAGCTGCAACAGCTACTGCAGCAGCAGCAGGTTCGATACCATATTCATCTTTTAAAATAGTAGCTAACTCATTTACTTCTTTTACAGTAAGGTTAACTAATTGTTCTGCGAAATCTTTTAAATCTGCCATTTTTCTATCGTTTTAATTTTGTAATTTAATATATAATTGTAATAGTGCCTAATTTGTTATTATCCCTCTTTCTGAGATAATGTTTTTAAGATACCTGAAAGTGTTCCACCGCTAGATTTAAGAGCCGAAATAACATTCTTAGCTGGAGACTGTAGTAATCCTACTATATCACCAATTAACTCTTCTCTAGACTTGATGTCTACTAACATATCTAACTGATTGTCTCCTAAGTAAACTGCTTCTTCAATAAAAGCACCTTTTAATAAAGGCTTATCAGATTTTTTTCTAAAAGTCTTTATTACCTTAGCTGGAGCATTACCAGTTTCAGAATACATCACAGATGTATTTCCTTTTAGTATTGATGGTAAATCTCCAAAATCTCTGTCTGAAGCTTCCATCGCTTTTTCAAGTAATGTGTTTTTAACAACTGCTAACTTAATGTTTGCTTTGAAACAAGCGCGACGTAAGTCAGAAGTAGTACCTGCGTTTAAACCAGAAATATCTGCTATATAGATATTTGAATTTTCGGCTAATTGTACAGTTAAGTCTTTAATTACTTGTGATTTTTCTTCTCTAGTCATAATATAAAGTTTTTAACTCCTTAACCTATTTTAGTATCCACAGCAATACTAGGACTCATGGTAGAAGACATAAAAATGCTCTTTACATAAACTCCTTTTGCAGCAGTTGGTTTAAGTTTTAATATTGTTGTTAATAATTCGTTTGCATTGTCTTCAATCTTATCAGCAGTAAATGAAGCTTTTCCAATTGAAGCATGAACGATACCAGTTTTATCAACTTTAAAATCAATTTTACCAGCTTTAACTTCTGTTACAGCTTTTGCAACATCCATTGTTACCGTTCCAGTCTTAGGGTTAGGCATTAAACCACGAGGACCTAATACACGTCCTAAAGGACCTAATTTACCCATAACACTAGGCATAGTAATAATTACGTCAACGTCAGTCCAACCACTCTTGATTTTATCAAGGTACTCGTCTAAACCAACATAATCAGCACCAGCTTCCTTAGCTTCAGCCTCTTTGTCTGGTGTTACTAAAGCTAATACTTTAGTATCTTTACCAGTTCCATGAGGAAGAGAAACAACACCTCTAACCATTTGATTAGCTTTACGAGGATCTACACCTAAACGTATTGCTAAATCAACAGAAGCGTCGAATTTAGTGTTAGTAATATCTTTTATTAATACTGAAGCTTCCTTGATAGAATAAACTTTATCCTTTTCAATTTTAGCTACAGCTTCTTTTTGTTTTCTTGTTAATCTTGCCATTTTAAAATCTTTTTAGGTTAATTTGGTGCATCACCACCTTTAACAGTTATACCCATAGATCTTGCAGTACCAGCAATCATCTTCATTGCAGAATCTAAAGTAAATGCATTTAAATCTACCATTTTGTCTTCCGCAATAGTTTTGATTTGATCCCAAGAAACTTTTGCTACTTTCTTAACGTGTGGTTCTCCCGAACCTTTTTTCACTTTGGCCGCTTCTAGTAACTGTACAGCAGCTGGTGGTGTTTTGATTACAAAATCAAATGATTTGTCTTTGTAAACCGAAATCACCACTGGTAAAACTTTACCAGCTTTATCTTGAGTTCTAGCATTAAACTGCTTACAAAACTCCATGATATTAACTCCTGCAGCACCTAGAGCGGGTCCAACCGGTGGCGAAGGATTCGCTGCACCTCCCCTAACTTGTAGTTTAACTACTTTACCTAGTTCTTTTGCCATTTTGAATGAATTAAATTGATGCATTAATTAAGTGGAAGCTTAAAAACGCATTATTATTAGTGTAACAATTATTATATTTTTTCTACTTGCATGTAACTTAACTCTAATGGCGTCTTTCTTCCAAAGATTTTAACCATTACTTCTAACTTACGTTTTTCTTCATTTATATTCTCAATAGTTCCATCAAAACCATTAAATGGACCGTCGATAACTTTCACGGTTTCACCTTTAGTAAAAGGTATCGCAACATTTACATCTGCATCTACAGATAACTCATCCACTTTACCTAACATTCTATTTACTTCAGACTGTCTTAGAGGTAATGGATCTCCACCTTTAGTAGCACCTAAAAAACCAATAACATTTGTAATAGATTTAATAATATGAGGTATTTCTCCAGTAAGATTAGCTTTAATCATTATGTAACCACTAAAGTAAACTTTTTCTTTGTTTACCTTTTTACCATTTCTGATTTGCACAACATTTTCAGTAGGAACTAAAACTTGCTCTACATAATCTTGTAAGCCTAGTCTAGCTATTTCATTTTCAATATAAGCCTTAATCTTATTTTCTTGACCACTTACAGCTCTTACTACGTACCATTTTTTTTCTCCAACTTCCGCCATATCAATCTATCCTATTAAATTAAAGTATAAACTAATTACTTTACTAAAAACAGTATCAATACCCCAAATAGCTAAAGAAAAAATAATAGAAAAAACAGCCACCAGAATAGTTAAACTTTGTGCCTCAGACCATGGTGTCCAAGTAACATTGTTTTTTAACTCTCCAAATGATTCTTTTATATAATTTACAATTCCAGCCATGTTATTTTATTTAATGTCATCCAATGGAGCGGACTCCTTTAATACTATTTAAAAACAAATATTGCATTTGATTTTAGTTGCACGGGTTGAGAGACTCGAACTCCCGACACCTGGTTTTGGAGACCAGTGCTCTACCAACTGAGCTAAACCCGTAAATATAAATCAAGGCACTTCATAACAAAGTGCCTTAATTATATATATTATAAACTATTAATTAGTCTAAAATTTCAGTTACCTGACCTGCTCCTACTGTTCTACCACCTTCACGTATTGCGAAACGTAATCCAACATTCATTGCGATCTTTTGGATTAACTCAACATGAATAGTTAAGTTATCTCCTGGCATAACCATCTCAACTCCTTCAGGTAACGCGATGTTTCCAGTTACGTCAGTTGTACGAACGTAAAATTGAGGACGGTAGTTATTATGGAATGGAGTATGACGTCCACCTTCTTCTTTTTTAAGGATATAAACCTCAGCTTTAAATTTAGCGTGTGGTGTTACTGAACCTGGCTTAACAATTACCATTCCTCTTGAGATTTGAGATTTCTCAATACCTCTTAAAAGAATACCTGCGTTATCTCCAGCTTCACCTCTATCTAATATTTGACGGAACATTTCGATTCCTGTAATTGTAGATGTTAATTTTTCAGCACCCATACCAATAATCTCTACAGGATCTCCTGTATTAGCAATACCAGTTTCGATACGTCCTGTTGCAACAGTACCACGACCTGTAATAGAGAATACATCCTCGATAGGCATTAAGAAAGGCTTATCAACCTCACGTAATGGCTCTTCGATCCACGCATCAACTTGCGCCATTAATTCCATTACTGTATCCACCCATTTTTGCTCACCATTTAAAGCTCCTAATGCAGAACCAGAAACTACAGGTCCATTATCTCCATCATACTCATAGAAAGATAATAATTCTCTAACCTCCATGTCTACTAACTCTAAAAGCTCTTCATCATCAACCATATCCACTTTATTTAAGAATACAACGATTCTTGGGATACCAACTTGACGACCTAATAAGATGTGCTCACGTGTTTGTGGCATAGGACCATCAGTTGCAGCTACAACTAATATAGCTCCATCCATTTGCGCAGCACCAGTTACCATGTTTTTTACGTAATCGGCGTGACCTGGACAATCTACGTGTGCATAGTGACGATTAGCTGTAGAATACTCTACGTGTGATGTATTAATTGTGATACCTCTTTCTTTTTCTTCAGGAGCGTTATCAATTTGATCGAATGATCTTGCTTCTGATAAACCTGCATCAGCTAATACTTTAGTAATAGCAGCAGTTAAAGTTGTTTTACCGTGATCTACGTGTCCAATTGTACCAATATTTAAGTGTGGTTTTGAACGATCGAAAGTTGCCTTTGCCATGTTTTAATAATTTAATCTTAGTTATATAATAATATTAGTGTATTCTTAATTTGTATTCTTTATTCTGAGCCAATGACGGGAATTGAACCCGTGACCTCTTCCTTACCAAGGAAACGCTCTACCCCTGAGCTACACCGGCTTAAATATTAGAGCGAGAGACCGGGTTCGAACCGGCGACATTCAGCTTGGAAGGCTGACGCTCTACCAACTGAGCTACTCTCGCAATTATTTAAAATCCTTTGTTGTTTAAAATAATCTTTTAAAAAAAGTGGGGAGAGCAGGATTCGAACCTGCGAAGACGTAGTCAGCAGATTTACAGTCTGCCCTCGTTGGCCGCTTGAGTATCTCCCCAATTTTAAACTTTTCACTCTATTAAAGAACTTATTCAAAGTTAAAACAAATAATTATCTATTTTAACTTTATTTTGAGCCGATGGAGGGACTCGAACCCACGACCTGCTGATTACAAATCAGCTGCTCTAGCCAGCTGAGCTACATCGGCTTTTTTCTGCTAATTTTACTTCTAAAAAAAGCCCGCTATTTCTAACGGACTGCAAATGTAAATATTTATTTAATTATTCAAAACATTTTTATGAAATATTTTTAAAATTTTCTCTTAATTTTTGTTTTCGCTTTTTTAATTGCCTTTCCAAAGAGGCTACAGCTATGTCTACTCCCTCTTCAAATGTCTTACATTGCTTTTTAACAACCAAGCAATCACCTGGCACATTTATTTTTGCTTCAAATATTTTATTAAGCTTATTACTACTCTTTTCTACTTTAAGATAGACTTCTGATTGAATTACTTTGTCATAGTACATTTCAAGTTTATCCATTCGTTTTTGGATGAACTCCAATAATTGGGGATTGGCATTAAAGTTTACTGCCTGTGTGTTTACCTTCATACTTTAAAATTTTGTGGTTAAACATTTATTTTTTACTTCTAGGGTGTGCTTTTGCGTATACTTTTTTTAACTCAGCTATACTATTGTGTGTATAAACTTGAGTAGCTGCTAAACTAGAATGGCCTAATAGTTCTTTGACTGCGTTTAGCTCTGCACCTTGATTTAGTAAGTGTGTTGCAAAAGAATGTCTTAGAATATGTGGGCTTTTCTTCACCTTAGTGGAAGCTTTACTAAAGTAATCATTTATAATTCTGTAGACAAGAGTTTCGTATACTTTAACTCCTTTTTTTGTTAAGAACAAATACTCATTATCAGTAATAGTTTCTAATTTATTTCTTTCTAATTTATAGATATCTACACTATCCTTTACCATGTTTAACAAAGGAATAATACGTTCTTTATTTCTTTTACCTAAAATTTTAATTGTTTTATTTTCTAAATCAATATCTTTTAATTTAATGTTTATCAACTCTATACGTCTAATTCCTGTAGAGTAAAATAATTCTATTATTAATTTATTTCTAACACCTTCAAAATCCTGATTGTGATTAATTTGATCTAGAACTGTATTAATTTCTTTTTCTGAAAAGGGGATTTGAACTTTTTTACTTGTTTTTAATGCTTTATGTTTTGAAAGTGGATTTAGCTTTACTTCTTCAATTTTAAGTAGAAATTTAAAGAAGCCATTTAACGCAGAAATCTTTCTATTTATACTTCTGTTGGTTATTCCTTTTTGAACTAAACTAACAATCCAAGATCTAATTTGCGAATAATTAGTTTCTTGAATAGTATTTGTTTCTTCTTCACTAGAAATAAAAGCCATAAAGGATTCTATATCTTTTTTATAAGCATTAACTGTTAGCTGGGAATATTTTTTTTCAAGCAACAGGTAGTCTAAAAAGGCTTTTAGTAGCATTAATCGTATAGAATTTAAGTGTTATAAATATACCTTTTTTGTTTTGGGTATGTGTAAAAATAAAAAAACCACTAACTAAATTAGTGGCTTTTTTTATTAATTGAAACTATTTATAAAGCTTCTTGATCTCTTAAATGTTGTACATATTGAGCTTTTTGAATTTTAGCTCTATTTTCTATTGACGGTTTAACAAATTGCTTACGACCTTGCAAAACTCTTCTTGTTCCCGTTTTATCAAACTTACGTTTGTAGCGTTTTAATGCACGTTCTATATTTTCTCCGTCCTTTATTGGAATTATTAACATAGTGTCTTAACCTCCTCTCTTTTAAAATTTTGAGGCGCAAATATAATTAGTTATTTATATTTTACAATAAAAAAAATTGCTTTTTATTGTTTAAAAAGTGTGGAACGTTTAGTTAAATCCTTAATTAACTTTTCGTCTTCTTCACTTTCTAGCAATGTATTATAGTTTTCCCAAAATGTTTTATCGTAAGGTTTTATAGAAAAAATATCTGAATCCCAGTCTTGATTTAAAGCTGCTTGTACTTGTTCTTGATCTTGAATTATTTCTGTAAACAAAATTTCTTGTACTGTATAATAAAACCGTTCTTCTTTATTAAAAAGTGCTTCCTCTTCTTTATCAATTTTACCTACGGGTTTATAACCAACATTGACAAGTTTTGGAGTTTCGTAATAGATATAATTTGGATACATTCTATCTTGATATTCCATATAGGATATAACTAGTTTATGGTTTATTTGCGTATCAAATAGGGTTTTACTTCTACTTTTTTGCGCATTAGATCCTGCTTTTAATTGATATTCAATTTTTTTAATTGCAAAATTATCCCAATAAATGTACATCCAACCTTCTGCGATATACCCTTCGTTATAAATGCCTTCTGTACCTAAACCAACAAAATCCTCACTTTTATCAATCTTAATTTTATAAATTTTTCTTTCATTATCAACTAAAATCGTATCCAATTTAAATTGATGTGTTGCTAACACATCTTTACCTAACAATGCTTTTGGACTTTTAGAATTACGTACTAAATTAAGTTTTCCTTTAAATAAATTATCTAAACCATTTACTCTAGTATCATTCCATTTAATAGACTTTATTAGTGATGATTTAGCGATAGTATCTCTTCGTAAATTTTTAGGTTTTAAATTAACATTGGCATTATATTTTAAATATGTAGCATAGGAAAACAAACTATCTACATCACGTAAATCGTAACTTTTTCTGACTTGATCTACGTTTATTTTAAGATTATCTTTTCCTCCTGTGACATAACTGGAATCATCATACAAAGTAATTGCACTTTCAACCAACCATTTAAATTGTTTTTTATTTCGCTCTTTATGTCTTATAAAACCTTTTTGTAAGTATGGTAATTCTGGAAGGTTGCTTTCTAATTTTTCTAGCGCTCTAAGTACAATATCGTTTCCAGTTTTTGGTCTATTTTCTGCGATAATCAAAATTTCATCTAAGGATGCTACATCTTCCTCTAATAAAATATCAAACTCGTTATCAAACTGATCTATTGTTGTTTTGTAGCTTTTAAAACCAATTGAAGAAATGATAATGGTATCCTTTTCGTATGTTTTAGGCACTAATAACACAAACTTACCGTCTGCATTTGTAATAGTACCAATTGTTGTGTTTTGAATATAAACACTTGCGTTTTCAATTGGCATCATACTCATAAAGTCGACAACTTTATTTTTTAATTCGGTTTGTGCCACAGCAACGCTTCCTACTAGTAAAAATATTATAATTACTGTGGATTTGATCTGAGTCAATTTCATTTTAAATACTTTTAAATATTATTTGTTAGCAGAAACATAATCTTTTTAAGGATTACTATTTTAGCGAAAATAAACATTTATTTTCGCTAAAAAGCTAAACAAACTATTTCGTAGCTGGCTTATAGTCTTTACCGTCAATTACCATTTTAGCGATAATTTCTCTTAAAATTTCTGAAGTACCACCACCTATTGGTCCAAGCCTACTGTCTCTTAATAGTCTTGCTAATGGATATTCTTCCATGTAACCATAACCACCTAAAAACTGAAGACAATCGTAAATAACCTCGTCTGCTACTTTTGTAGATTTTAATTTAGACATCGTAGCTTCTTTTACTACGTATTCACCTTTTCCTAATCTATCTGCAATTGTATAGTTAAATGTTTTACAGATTTCTACTTCAGTAATATGGTCTGCTAAACGGTGTCTTAATGCCTGAAAACGGTCAATTGTTTTACCAAAAGCTGTACGCTCTGACATGTATTGCATCGTGTAATCCAAAGCAAACTCTGCTCTAGCATGTGCATTTACACCCATAATTAAACGCTCAGTCGCAAAATGTTGCATGATGTATGCAAACCCTTTATTTTCTTCTCCCATTAAGTTAGATGCTGGAATTGTTACATTATCAAACGCAATCTCTCCTGTGTCTGATGCTCTCCAACCTAATTTATCTAATTTAGTTGCAGACACACCAGGCGTATCTCTATCAATTAAGAAAATACTAATACCCTTATTGCCTATTTCTGGATTTGTTTTTGCTGCAACTACTAAATAATCGCTGTAAACTCCGTTTGTAATAAATGTTTTTGATCCATTAATTACATATGTATCTCCTTTTTTAACAGCTGTAGATCGCATTCCTGCAACATCACTACCTCCAAAAGGTTCTGTGATACAAAGACATCCAATCATGTCTCCAGTAATACTAGCTGTTAGATATTTTTCTTTTATGGCATCACTACCTTCTGCTTTTAAATGCGTCATTGCTAAATAAGCGTGTGCCCACATTGCTGCAGCAAAACCAGCTGAGTTGATTTTTTGTAATTCTTCTAGCAAAATAACCATATAGAAAATATCTAAATCCATTCCGCCATATTGCTCTGGGTAACTAATACCAAAAAAGCCCATATCGCCAAATTTTTTCCAAATAAAGCGTTCTATACTTCCTGTTTTTTCCCATTTATCAATATGAGGTACGACTTCTTTTTTTAAAAATTCGCGTAAGCTTTCTCTAAATAAATTATGCTCTTCACTGAAGTACATATTTTCCATAATCCGTTGTGTTATTGTTAAGTTCTAATCTAGACGTAAAGATAACTTAATTATCTCTAATTTATTAACAGGAAAACCGTTAACTTTTGTTAATTCGTCAATGGATTTAAACCCATCACGCAAGGTGCGTTCTTCAATTATGCTGTGTGCTACCTCATAATCAATATACTTAATAGTCACCAACTGCTCTTTAGTTGCTGTATTTAATGCAATTTTAGTAATTGCTCTTGGTGTTTTAATACTAAAATCCGATTTAATATTATCTATAACCTCTAGCGTTAATCCGTATACTTGTTGCAACTCAATAAACGAGTGAAATCCATTAATTTTATTCCTGAATTTAATGATACGTTCAGCGTATGAAGGTCCTATGCCATAAACTTTTTGTAATTGTATCGCTGTAGCGGAATTTAAATCAAGCTTCTGCGCTTCAGTTTTTGCTGTTTTTGAATAACCTGTTTTAAAATTAGCCTGCTTTGGCTTTGGATTTGTTACCCAATCAGGAAATTTGAAGAAAGGCGAAATTTTGTTCAATACCGAATCGGATACCTTAGTAACGTCTTGAAATTGTTTTACAGAATTAATCCATTTGTCTTGCTTTCTAAAAGCTAACAATCTATCAATCTCTTGATTGCTTAATCCTAAAGTATAACCTTTATAATCTGTAATAAAATTTGGATTAAAGGGATAAATCTTTGGCTTACGTTTTTCTAATTGAATTGCTTTAAGCGAGTCTATTTGTTTAACAAATGCAATAACTTCTGTATCATTTGAAGCAAAATCAGGATTTGTATCCATCAATTTTGGTAATACAAAGTGATAAAAACTTTGCACTACAATCAAAATTAATAGCAATAAAAAAATCCCACTTCGTTGTTTTTTAGAAAACTGAAAGTGGGATTTAAAAGTCATTATAATGTGTTTTATATTTTACATTTCATCAACTAAATCTGTTGCACCATCTTCAATAGCATCTTCTTTTTTGTTGATAGCATTCATATACTTAGTAAGCTCCTTTTTAATAACTGGAGATAACATAACTACACCAATAATATTTGGCACTACCATTGCAAAAATCATTGCATCAGAGAAGTCAATAACAGCTCCTAAACTAATCGAAGCTCCTACAACAACAAATAATAAGAATAAAATTTTATAAATTAAATCTGTAATTTTTCCTTTTCCGAATAAGAAAACCCATCCTTGCATACCATAATATGACCAAGAAATCATTGTGCTAAAAGCAAATAAAATAACTGCTATTGTTAACACGATTGAGAAGTGAGGAATAACAGTATCAAAAGCTGTTGCTGTAATCTCTACACCTTCTTTAATTTCTACTCCGTATTCCATAAATCCTCCATCAAAATTAGTAATAACAATTACTAAAGCAGTCATTGTACAAATTACAACTGTATCTACAAAAGGCTCTAATAAAGCAACAATACCTTCACTTGCTGGATATTTAGTACGTACTGCAGAGTGAGCAATTGCTGCAGACCCTACACCAGCTTCGTTAGAGAATGCTCCACGACGTACACCCTGAATCATTACTCCAATAACACCACCCAATCCTGCTAATGGAGTAAATGCACCATTAAATATTGCCATAAAAGCATCATCAATTAACGTAAAGTTAGCAAACAAAATAATTAATGCTGCTAATACATAAATACCTGCCATAAATGGCACTACTTTTTCTGTTACTGATGCAATACGCTTAATACCTCCAATAATTACAATAGCTACTAATACAGCCATTACAATTCCAAAGTACATTCCTGCATTTTCTCCTGTTAAATTAAATAATTTTGTAAACTGAGCTGCTGCTTGATTGGCTTGGAACATGTTACCACCTCCAAAAGATCCACCAACTACAAATATTGCAAAAAGTACAGCTAAAACTTTACCAATTCCGCCAGCTCCTTTTTCTTTTAAACCTTTAGTCAAGTAGTACATTGGTCCACCATATACTGTTCCGTCTTCACCTACATCTCTATATTTTACACCTAAAGTACACTCGGCAAACTTAGACGCCATACCTAATAGTCCAGCAATAATCATCCAAAATGTTGCACCTGGACCACCAATTGATAGTGCTACTGCAACACCTGCAATATTACCTAAACCTACTGTAGCAGATAATGCTGCAGTTAACGCTTGGAAGTGAGATACTTCTCCATCTGCACCTTCAGCTTTCATTGTTTCAATAATATCTCCACCTGGTGTTTGATCTCCATATAATGAGTCTACACCATGTTTTTCTATATCCTCATATTTACCTTGTACAACTTTAATTGCAGTTCTAAATCCAGTAATATTGATAAACTTGAAATAAATTGTAAAAAATAAAGCACCTCCAATAAGAACAATTAATACCCATGGAATTTTTATAGTATCTGTAAAAGGAATTTCAGAGAAAATCCCTTCAACAAACCAACCTGTATATTTTTTAAAGATAGCGTCTATATTGTCTGCTGTACTATCTTGAGCAAAGGTTAGCAATGGTAATATTAATGTAAACATCGAGAGAAGATATTTCTTCATAATTTATTTATTTGTTAGTTAATTTTAAGTTAAGATTAGCAAGATGCAAAAAAATGCTGAATTTTTAAAAGAATTCTTGTTAAATACATCATTTAGTCCAAACTAAAAACGGTGTTTAGTTTTTGGATTTGTTCTGGTCGTCCAAGGACAATAACTTTAGAGTTAGGTACTAATTTTAATTCGGCTTCAGGATTTACAATATACTCACCATTACCATCCTTAAAACCAATGACAGTACACCCTGTTTTATGACGCAAGTCTAAGTCTTTAATAGTCTTGATTCCTGTTTTAGGATCGTAAAGTTTTTCAACTTGTACTTCTTCAATATTAATATTACTTTCTCCTACTATAGCCAAATTATCAATAAACTCTATTAAATCAGGTACAACCACTAAGGAAGCCATATGGTCACCACCAATACGATCTGGTAAAATCACGTTATTGGCACCAGCTAGCTTTAATTTTTCGTAAGATGTTTCTTGAGAAGCACGACTTATAATGCGTAAATCACTTTTCATTTGTCTAGCAGATAATACTACAAATAAATTGTCTGCATCATTTGGTAAGGCAGAAATTAAGGTACTAGCTCTAGTAATTCCTGCTTGCAATAAAATTTCATCTTCATTAGCATTACCTAAAACAAAAGGTGTGTTTTCGTCTTCAAATTTTTCAATAACCTCTTTATTTTTTTCAATAATAACAAAAGGTTGTTTATGCACTAATAATTTTGTTGCAGCTTGTTTCCCATTTCTACCAAAACCACATATAATAATATGGTTATTTAGTGCATCAATTTTTTTCTGCATTTTCTTTTGTTTTAGTTCTTCAATGTTATTTTTACTTAAAATAAATTCGGTAATAATAGTTAAAGCATAACCTACAATTACAACACTGTTTAAAATTAAAAAGATGGTGAAAATTTTAGACTTATCATCTAAGGGTTGCACCTCTCCAAAGCCAACAGTAGTTATGGTTATTACTGTCATATAAAAAGCGTCCACCCAAGTGTAGTGGGACATAAACCTAAAGCCAATAACACCAATAACTAATAGTATAATTAATAGTGCAATTGCAGTATATATTTTAGATCTGTAAAGTGTAATTAGTGGGTTAGTCATAATTTAGAGGTCAAACACCGACGAGCGCTTAGTGTATACTATATCCTTTATGCGCATCCAAAAGGCTAAAAATAAGTATAACGCAAAACCAAAACCTAGTGTTGCAAAGGTTAAATACATAAACGTGGTGCGTACTACTTTGGCTCTGATACCCAAACGATCTGCAATACGCTGACAGACGTGATAGCCTCGTTTTTGAAAATAGTGTAGCTGTTTATATAAAAATTGCATACTGCAAGATAATTAATTTTGTGCAAGTATGGTATTACCAATTGCACATTTTAAGCAACGATTTTTATCACAATATAAATTTTTAAGCTGAATAATTGCTTGACTATCCAACGCTGATCCCGAAACCACTTTTAAGCTAGCAAACTTATCTACTATTCCGTTTTTTTCTGGTTTTAGTTGTTGCATTAAACTAACAATCTCTTCCTCAATAGATTTACCTTGTTGTTTTGCATAACAAAATTTAAGCGGAATGATTGTGTTTATTAATAACAGATCCACAAAAGACTTTGTAATTTGCTTTTTTCTGGCTGAAGATACTTTGTCAAACGTATAATGCGACTCCCAAAATGGTGAGGTTGACACCGAAAATAATTTATAAATATCCGCAACACTATCTGAAGCAATAACTTTTGAGAACACGTTTTGGTGCAAATGGTATACATTGGCTAATTGTGACAACCTAATCGTAGGAAAATTTGGTGGACGCAGTCTAAAAAACTGAAACGGACTAACACTAGCATTATCAATTTTAAATTTTTGTTTTAAAAACGCATAATCTTTTTGTAGTGCAATATAATACGCCTCCTGAATATCCTGATCCAATAAACCTGCTTGACCAAAAAACAAAGCTTCTAAACTTTGTAAATTACTTTGCTGTTTTCTAACTACTGAAAAATCAAAGCTGTTAGCCAAACTAAAAAAAGCGTCTCCATTAACTTTAAGACCAAAATTTTTAGCAAGTAATTTAAACAAAACAGCTTCCCAGTTATTATTAGAAGCTTTTAAAATAGCTTCAATAGCTTTTGCTTTACTCTCTAAACGTTCAAAAAACAAACGCTCTAACCAATTTGTGACAACAAAAGGAGTAACATTAGCAATCGTGTTTTCGCAATTAATCCACGTTTGTTTACTATTAAATAGCTTAGCATAATTATTTAAAGCCACTTGCGACACATAATTTTTAAGCTGGATGGTTGGTATTTCTGAGTTATCTTTTCTAAAAACAGGTGTGTCATGCTCCCAAACCACATGTAAAATTACATTATCGTAATTTGGATCAACTTCATGATTATGCACGTACCAATCGCTAGATTTAATATGGATCTCGACATTGCCAGCCCATAATTGACCAGCAATTATAAGTTGCGCATTAAAAAAATCTGGACCAGTATGATAATTATGTGTGCCTGCATTTTGGATAACAACTTGCTCTCCTTTTGTGGTCTGGAGATTTAAGGTTTCAAATTTTTTAAGTTTCCAGAGATAGTGTAAAAAATCTTCTTGCATGGCTTAAAGTTACACTTTTTTATGTAAGAAAAATACGTAGTTATACGTATTGATTACTAAACTTAAAACTATTAACTTGACTGAACCTTCGATAAAGCAAATTAAAAACTTGTCTTATCTATATGTTGCGCATCATTAACACAAACCGCTAACCAATGATAAAATTCTTTAGAAAAATCAGACAAAATTTACTTTCAGAAGGAAAACTGGGAAAGTACATTAAATACGCAATCGGAGAAATAATACTTGTAGTTATTGGAATTTTAATTGCATTACAGATTAACAATTGGAATGAGAACCGAAAGCAACAATCTGAAATTATAGATATTTACAACCAGATTGCACTTGATTTAGATAATGACATTAGCGAGTTTTCAAGTGTTATCAAATATTACGATTCTATTAAACCCATTTATGACGCTGTCATTTTAGATACTAGAACAGTAGACTTATTAGACGATGGATTATCTAGAATAATGGCTGGAGGTCCAATAATTAACATGAATAAAGGTGGTATTGAACGCTTAAAATCAATCGCATCAAAAGATAGTCTATCGTTGTACTTAATTGAATTATATGATACTTCAACAACCCTTAGCACCATAGAGAAAAAAATTTTTGACGAAAGTCACCAAGTTGTAAATATATTTAGAGATAATTACAGTTGGTATCCAGAATGGATAAGCAAAAGAATAACAAAAGATAATAGCAGTGAAGAGCTGCAAGATTATTTTGTAAATAGTCAAGAATATAGACGTTATGTTATAAGTAGTTACCAGAAGTTATATAATGCCTATCTCCCAAATTTGCAATTCGGAATAGTTGAATTGAAAAATATAAGAGCAGCTATTTTAGAACGAATAGACAAGTAACGACAACACAAAATAGGTATTATAAAAAGCTAATTTTATTTTACTTACAAATATTCCCAATGAACATTCCATTTGTAATATATTGCCAACTTGATTACTAAATCACGCTACTAAACCTACACAAACACACTAAGTAAATCAATTAAAAACCTTTAACTTCGCTTTACAGACCAAAACATAGTTATCTATTAGCATTGAAACCCAATAAATTAATACTACCCATAATTGTCATCGCTCAGTTTTGCTGTACCTCACTTTGGTTTGCAGGTAATGGTGTAATTAATGACTTGGTCCTAAATTTTAATTTAAAGCTTAGTGCTTTAGGGCATTTAACCTCTGCTGTACAATTTGGATTTATTATTGGCACATTAGTGTTTGCTATTTTGACTATTGCAGATCGCTTTTCGCCATCAAAAGTGTTTTTTATAAGTGCCTTGTTTGGTGCGACTTTTAACTTAGTTATTATCTGGAATGGACACACTTTAACAAGCTTATTATTGCTTCGGTTTTTAACAGGTTTTTGTTTAGCTGGTATCTATCCTATTGGTATGAAAATAGCAACGGACTACTTTAATACAGGATTGGGTAAATCGCTTGGTTTTTTGGTTGGCGCTTTAGTGCTTGGTACTGCTTTTCCGCATTTATTAAAAGATTTTACAAGTAGCTATCCATGGAAGTCTGTATTAATTACAACATCCACACTTGCTGTAATTGGAGGTTTATTAATTTTATTTTTAGTACCAGATGGTCCTTATCGTAAACCTAGTTTACACACTAATTTTAAAGCGTGTTTTACAATCTTTAAAAAACACAACTTTAGACATGCTGCTTTTGGTTATTTTGGTCACATGTGGGAATTATATGCGTTTTGGGTTTTTACACCTATAATAATTAAACAATATAGTATTAACTATAGTATTGCAGATTTAAACATCCCATTATTGTCTTTTATAATTATTGGATTAGGTGGCATTGCCTGTATTATAAGTGGCAATGTTGCACAACGTATTGGGACTAAAAAGACTGCTTTTATAGCATTGCTATTATCTTGTATTTGCTGTTTACTTTCGCCTTTACTATTTACAACAACCTCTACTAATATATTTGTTGGTTTTTTAATGTTTTGGGGAATGGTGGTCGTTGCCGACTCACCTTTATTATCGACTTTAATTGCTGAAAGTGCAACACCACAACTTAAAGGCACCTCACTTACTATTGTAAATTGTATTGGTTTTGCAATCTCTATAATTAGTATACAATTATTAACTGCTTTGATTGAAACAACTACTTCCAACGGAATTTATGTGATTTTAGCTTTAGGTCCAATTTTGGGTTTACTTGCTTTAAGCGGTAAAAAGAAACCTACTATTAGCCAATAAACAAAAAAATCCCAATACTAATTGCTGTATTACTACACACAATCTGTATTGGGATACTTTTAAAATAAGCGACTTATTTTATTTGGTAACTTGTATTATTTGATGTCTACCACTTCTAAATCAAAAACAAGATCTTTACCAGCTAATGGATGGTTTGCATCTAAAACGATCGTTTCTTCTTTTACCTCAACTACCATTAAGTTAGTCTCGCGACCATCTTGCGTTTTAGACACTAATCCCATACCTACTTCTGGCGTCATATCCTGAGGTAAATCTGCTTTACTTACTTCTTGGATTAAAGCTGGATTAACATCACCATAAGCTTCTTCTTTAGCAATTGTGATGGTCTTTTTTTCGTTTAATTTCATATCAATAACTCCTTTTTCAAAACCAGGAATTAATTGTCCTTGACCTAAAGTAAACTCTAAAGGCTCTCTTCCTTCAGACGTATCAAAAATTTGTCCATCAGATAATTTACCTGTGTAATTTACTTTAACTGTGTTGTTTTCTTTTACTTGATTCATACTACATTATAAATTTTAAAACGTACGTTTTGCATAATTTTTATGCTGTAATTATTATAGTTTAAACGTACTGACAGGTTAAACGCTAAAACCAAGCCAAACCCTACATTTAGGGTCAACAAACTTATTTTAGCTTAAATTGCGATTTACTAAACGTCTCACCATTCCTTTGGTGATAGTACTGTAGCTGTTTTAAGTATTTAGAAAATTTAAAAAATACTTATTTACGCAAATCAGCAACTCTGTCATGTTTATGTAAATAACAAAAAATTAAGGTGTCAAAACTGCAAAATACCCATGTAACATTTTACTAAATTGTAGATCATAAAAAAAGCCCACAAGTTACCTTGTGAGCTTTTAATTTATTTGACTAATAAGGATTAGTCAATATAACCCATTTTACGCATCCAGTCGTCGTTATACATTTTACCAACATAGCGACTTCCGTGATCATGGAATAATACCACAACAACATCGTCTTTAGTAAAGTGCTCTTTTAATTGTAACACACCTTTAATTGCTGCTCCTGCACTATTGCCTAAAAACATACCTTCTTCTTTTGATAGTCTTTGTGTATATACTGCAGCATCTTTATCTGTTACTTTAGTAAAACCATCGATAATACTAAAGTCTACGTTTTTTGGAAGGATATCTTCTCCAATACCTTCTGTTACGTAAGGATAGATTTCGTTTTCGTCAAAAATTCCTGTTTCGTGATACTTTTTAAATACCGAACCGTAAGTATCTATTCCCCAAATTTTGATATTTGGATTTTGTTCTTTTAAGTATTTACCAACTCCAGAGATTGTTCCTCCTGTACCTACACCAACAACAAAGTGCGTGATTTTACCATCTGTTTGTTCCCAGATTTCTGGTCCAGTACTTTGGTAATGTGCTTTAGCATTACTTGGATTATCGTATTGGTTTACGTACCAACTGTTTTCTATTTCTGTGCTTAATCTTTTTGATACCGAGTAGTATGATCTTGGATCCTCAGGCTCAACTGCTGTTGGGCAAACCACTACCTCTGCTCCTACTGCCTTTAAGATATCTACCTTTTCTTTACTTTGTTTATCTGCCATTACAAAAATACACTTGTATCCTTTTATAATTGCTGCTAATGCTAATCCCATTCCTGTATTACCTGAAGTCCCTTCTATAATTGTTCCTCCTGGCTTAAGACGTCCATCTGCTTCTGCATCTTCTATCATTTGTAATGCCATACGGTCTTTAACGGAGTTTCCTGGGTTAAAGGTTTCGTATTTAGACAATACTAAACATGGTAACTCTGCTGTTAGTTTGTTTAGCTTTACTAATGGTGTGTTACCGATGGTTTCTAAAATGTTATTTGCGTATTTCATTAAGGTATTTTATTTTTTTTATTGAAGAAAAAAGCGTCTAATTTATGACTAATCCTTTAAGCTAAAGCTTGAAATTAAGACGTACTTATTTCTAATTTTGATTTTGCAAAAGTACGTTAATTGTCTAAAATTGAAAGTTAAAACTACATTAATTTATTTTAAAACTGTCCTTAGGGTTGATTGCGTTAGCGGTAGAAACGACATCCTTTTTTGTGCGCGCTTATGCGCAAAAAAGATATAGTGGATGACGCGACCCTTGTGGTAACGCCCAAATTATTTAATCAAAACGGATGGCCTTTACTGGCGAAATTTTTGAAATAATATATGATGGGACTAACAGCATTAACAAGCACAAAATAAAGGTACCAATGTTTAATGCTATTATGTAACCTATATTAATGTAAACTGGCACTGCAGAGACGTGATAGGTTTTTGGGTCTAATGGGAATAAACCGAAATATTTTTGTAATAATAGTAAACTTAATCCTATTACATTACCCCAAAATAGTCCTTTTAATATTAAATAGGCTGCGTTGTATAAAAATATTTTACGAATGCTATTGTTAGCACTTCCTAAGGCTTTTAGGATACCTATCATTTGGGTACGTTCTAAAATTAAGACTAGTAATGCTGTGATCATGTTTATACCTGCTACTAATATCATAATCCCGATGATGGCGTAAATGTTATTGTCAAAGATTTTAATCCACTCGAATATAAAAGGATATTCTTTATCAACCGTTTTAGCATTTAATGTAGAAGGGACCTCTTTAAAAATGGCGTCTCCTGTGGCTTCTAAGGTATTATAATCGTCAATAAAAACCTCGAAACGTCCTACTTGGTCGTCCTCCCATTTATTTAATCGTTGGATTTGTTTGATGTCACCAATCATATATAGTTGGTCCATCTCTTGTAAACCTGAATTATAAATACCTACTATATTATAGGTTATCACTCTTGGTGGTTTGGTCGTGTCCTCTCTTAAAAAATAGGTGTTTATATGATCGTTTAATTTTAGTTGTAATCTATTAGCTAGGTATTGCGATATTAAAACATCTGTACTGATATCCTTTGTGTAGTCAGGTAAGCGACCGTCTGTTAAAAATGTTTTAAAATATTGCCAGTCGTAGTCTGCACCTACACCTTTTATAACAACGTATTCAAAATCGTTTTCTAATCTAATAATTCCGGATTTAGTTGCAGTACCTTGTATATGCGTTACTTCTGGTACATTTTTAAATATTGGATAAAAGTCTTGATTGGTAGAGATTGGTCTTATGCTTTCTTGCGAGTTGTTATTATCGTAAATTTGAATAATACTATGACCATTAAAAGCGATTACTTTTTCTCTGATTTTTTGTTGTAAACCAATACCTGTTGCAATAGCAATCATCATTACAATAATACCTAATGCAATTGCTACGATACCAATTTTTATTATTGGTGCCGATATGCTACTTTTATACGCTTTACTATCAATTATGCGTTTAGCAATAAAAAACTCGAAATTCAAACTAGATTATGCGATTTAATATTTTCAAAAATACAGCTTTATTATTTGTTTTAATACTTATTTCTTGCGCTTCTAAAACGAAAAATAATATAAATGAAACTAATACTGTTTTGGCTAAAACCGAAACTACTTTAGATAACAGCACAATTAAGCCTATTATTGTTGGTGCCAACCAAACCGAAGCGTATTTACCTTTATTAAAAGGGAAACGTGTTGGTATAGTTGCAAATCAAACTAGCGTTATCTTTAAAAATACTTCCTTTAGTAAAACACCAACCTATGACAGCAACACACATATTGTAGATACTTTACTTGACTTACAAGTTGCTGTAAAAAAAGTTTTTGCTCCAGAACATGGTTTTAGAGGTACTGCAGATGCTGGAGAATTGGTTAAAGATGGTATTGATACAAAAACTAATTTACCAATAATATCATTATACGGAAATAATAAAAAACCTACCGTTGCACAATTACAAGATGTTGATGTTGTTATTTTTGATATTCAAGATGTTGGTGCACGTTTTTACACCTATATATCGTCTTTACATTATGTCATGGAAGCTTGCGCTGAACAAAATAAAACCTTGATTGTTTTAGATCGACCAAATCCAAATGGACATTATATTGATGGTCCAATTTTAGAAAAAGAACATTCTAGCTTTGTAGGTATGCATCCTGTACCTGTAGTGCATGGTTTGACTATTGGCGAATATGCACAAATGATTAATGGCGAAAATTGGCTAAACAATAGTGTAAAGTGTAATTTAAAAGTAATTACTATAAAAAATTACAATAGACAAATGGCTTATGACTTACCTATTAAACCGTCTCCAAACTTACCTAATGCTCAGGCGATAAACTTATACCCTAGTTTATGCTTTTTTGAAGGTACTAATGTAAGTGCTGGTCGTGGTACGGATTTACAATTCCAGATATATGGTTCTCCTTTTTTACCAAATACAGATTATGCTTTTACGCCTAAATCTAACGAAGGTGCTAAATACCCAAAGCATGAAAACAAAGTATGTCATGGTTATGATTTAAGTAATATTAAACAACAAAGTGGTTTAAACTTAAGCTACTTAATTAATGCTTATAATACCACATCTATAAAATCTGATTTTTTTATTACTAATGGTTTTTTTACAAAACTTGCTGGTACTAAAAAACTGCAACAACAAATTGAAGCAGGTTGGAGTGAGGACAAAATAAAAGCCACTTGGACAAGTGGCTTAAATGATTTTATGGTTAAACGTAAACCTTATTTATTATATCAATAAAGATTAATCTTCGTAAGGTAGACCGTTAGGTCTTAAATTTTCTTTTCTGTATTCTTCTCTGGTTTGCTTTTCTACAGATCCATCTTGTATAACAGAGATGTTATATTTGACTTCTTTTTTCTCAAGCTTATTGTCTTCTGTCGTCACAGTTTGAACATTTGCAATACGTGCATCTGCTTCTTTTCTTTCTGCTGCAGCAATAGCTCTTAACTCTTCTCTTCTTTTTTCTGCTAATGCTCTTTCTTTTATGGCTTGTTTATTAGCTTCAATTTGTGCTAATTGTCTGTCTGCTTTCTCTCTTTCAGCTTTTGCTCTATTAGCTTCCGCTAAAGCGTGTTCTTGTTTAGATCTAGCTTCAGCTTCTTTTTTAATTAATTCTCTTTGCTCTTGCTCTTTTTGTTTCGCTTCAGCTAAAGCCTGATTTTTTCTAGCTGTATCTTCTGCTGCTCTTTTTATCAACGCTCTTTGTTCTCTTTCTTTAGCTTCAGCAGCTTCTTTGCTTTTACTTGCAGCACTAGCTAAACGTGTGTCACTACTTGCATTGTGTCTAGGCTTGATGTTTCTTTTACGTTGCTCGTCATTAGACAAACTGGCTCTTAAAACATCTTCTTCTAAATCTGCAATAGCATCTATTGGCTTAGTAATAGCACCAACTCTGTTTAAAGAAATTGGATACACAGCATCTTCACGATAGGCAACAACGGTATATTGTCCTACTTCAAAATGGTGTAATGGAATTTTTGCTTCCTTACTATCTAGATCCATTAAAACAGACTCTTTTTGAGAATGATATAAGAAACTAAATCTATAGATAGATGAGCTACTTTTAAGTATAATAGTATCTCCTGTTCTGTTTAGTACATGAACAAGTCCTGCTTTGGTTGCATTTACATTTTCAACTATAGTTGTTTTAACTTGCGAAAATACCGAAGTACTTAGCATTAACATTAAGAATAGTAGGAATGTTATTTTTTGCCTAATCATAATATAAATTTTATATAGTTACGCTAAAAATCAGTTATAAGGGAGACCAAATGTATTATGAAATTGGGATATTACATACAAATCTGAACATAATTTATCTATAATTAGCCGAACTACATAAAATAGTCGACGAATAGTTAAATTATCTGATTATCAATGATTTAAAGCTTTAACCGCTAATTAATTATGAGATATTCAATAAATATACCAAGATTGTAAGTTTTTACTATTTTTTTAAAACAAAGTCAATAAACTTCTCAAAAAACACAAATCGATTATGACTTGATTAAATAAAAAAAAACTCGTATTAATATTTAATTCGTTTTTTCATCTCTTCAACTATATTAAAAGCAGCAGGACAAATAGCTACGTTTTTTAAAGTCAAATTAGATATTTGCTGAAACTTTTTACGATCAGTATGCGGAAACTCTGAACAGGCTTTTGGACGCACATCGTATATTGAACAGTAGTTATCTGCTCCTAAAAAGGTACAAGGTACAGATTGTAATACATAGTCATTCTCTTCATCCAGACGTAAATAGTTATCAATAAATTGTTGTGGTTTTTGCTTAAAATGTTTAGCAATACGTTGGATGTCTTTATCTGTAAATAATGGTCCAGTAGTTTTACAACAATTAGCACACGTTAAACAATCGGTTTTTTTAAACTCGTTATCATGCAACTCTTGCATTAAGTAATCTAATTGCTTTGGTGCTTTCTTTTTTAGCTTAGTAAAAAAGGTTTTATTTTCCTTATGCTTATCTTTGGCAAGCTTTGGAAGACCATTTAAAAATTGTTCCATAGTGCAAAAATAGTATTTTAAATGAAAGACCTTTTCGGAAAAGCATTATTAGATTACCAAAATGGTAATTATACAGAAGACTTAATAACGTCTACTAACATATCTGACGAAGATGAGTTACCACTACCTTATCTTTTTAGGGATTATCAAGACATGCCAAAATTAGAACAAAAAGCTTTGCAACTATCTAAAGGACTGACATTAGATGTAGGATGTGGTTCTGGAAGTCATAGTCTTTACCTACAAGACCAAGGACTAAACGTTAAAGCTATTGACATCTCTAAAGGTGCTGTTGAAGTAAGTCACGCTAGAGGTGTAAAACAGGTTGCACACCTTGCGCTTTTAGATGAAACTGAAACTTTTGATACAATTCTATTATTAATGAATGGTACTGGTATTTTTGAAACCTTAAATCAGGTAGCAATGTATTTATCGCATTTAAAAACATTATTAAATACAGGTGGTCAAATTTTAATAGACTCTAGCGACATAAAGTATATGTACTTAGATGAAGATGGTGGATTTTGGCAAGATATGAATGCTAATTATTATGGCGAATTAGATTATTTTTTAAGTTATAAAGGAGAAGCTGAATTACCAATGAAGTGGTTATATTTAGATTTTAAGTTGCTGCAAAAAGCATGCGAAACTTCTGGTTTAAAATGCGAAATGCTCGCTGAAGGCGAGCATTATGACTATTTAGCAAAGCTATTTATTTAGATATCGTATCCTTGTTCTGATAATTTTGCTATCACATTTTTGTATAAATCACCACTCCACATTACAGAAATATCACTCATTGAGGCGTTCATGGAGTCTTGAGAGCTTACAATTTTTTGACCTGTATCGCTTTGATAAAATTCTTTTAAAATTATTTTATCGCCTTCTGTTAAGGCTTCAGGCTTAAACATATTTTTACCTGCTTTTGTTTTATAAAGCGCATTCATATTTTTTACATCATCATGTGTAAAATGAGCTTTGTAAGCAGATACTATCATAACAGCTAAATCATCCATTGCATCAGGTTTAACTTTTTTTAGATCTTTCCAAACCGAAGCTGGTACATCCTGCGATTCAAACTGCTGCTCTAACATGGTAAACATTTGGTCTATAACTCCTTCATAGTATGTCATTGTTCCGTTGCTTTGTATGCACGTTTTAACATCTTTACTATACTGATCACTTTGAGCAATACTTACTGTACCTATTGCTAAAAAGCACACTAATGCGATAATTTTTTTCATTTTAAATTGTTTAAGTTATTACAAAATAGCAACTACTGTGCCACTCCATTAATGTACGTTTGATTTACTTTGATATTAGGGATTTCTTTCTCTTCGATAGTCATTATATTGTTATCTAAGATAATAAAATCCGCAAATTTACCAGCTTCAATACTTCCTTTTTCTTCTTCTTCAAAATTAGCATAAGCAGCCCAAATAGTCATCCCTTTTAAGGTCTCTTCTCTTGTTAATCCATTGTCTTTATTAAAACCGCCTGCTGGAAATTGGTTTACATCTTGACGAGATACTGCTGCATAAAAGGTTAAAAACGGACTTACTTGCTCTACCGGAAAGTCTGTCCCTAAGGCTAATCTTCCGCTTTTTTCTAGTAAGGTTTTATAGGCATAAGCACCTTTAATACGGTCTTTACCTAAACGGTCTTCTGCCCAATACATATCACTTGTTGCATGTGTTGGTTGTATGGAAGGTATGATGTTTTCGTTTTTAAAATAGTCAAAATCATTATCTGTGATAATTTGAGCATGCTCTACTCTCCAACGTCTGTTAGTTAGATCTTTTAAGGTTTTTTGATAAGTCTGTAAAACAAATCTGTTAGCTGAGTCTCCAATAGCATGCGTATTCATTTGGTATCCTGCTTTTGCTATTTGGTCAGCTAAATTAATAAATGCATCAGTACCAATAACTAAAGCACCAAAATGATCATGTTGGTCTGAATATTCTTGTTTTAAAGCTGCTCCTCTAGAGCCTAAAGCTCCATCTGCATACACTTTTACAGATTGCACATTTAATCTGTCTGTCTTGATTTTTCCTTTTGATAGGTAATACTCTAAGTTTTCTTTTTTATTGCTAATCATAGCATACATGCGCATATCTAATGTTCCTGCTTGTTGTAGACTATCAATTAATTGAATGACTTGTTTGTCCAAACCAGCATCAGACACGGTTGTTAAACCTAAATCTGTACATATCTTATGTGCTTCAAGCAAAGCATCAATTTGTTGTTGTTTTGTCGGTTCCGGAAAAATAGCCTCAACCAACTCCATTGGATTATCAATTAATACTCCTGTAAGTTGGCCATCTTTCTTTAAAATTTCGCCTCCTTCAATTTTTGTATTAACATCTATTTTAGCTAAATCTAAAGCTGCCTGATTACATAACATAGCATGACCATCTATTCTAGTTAGAGCCACAGGTGTATCTGGATATAATTTATCCAATAATGCTTTATTTGGGTAAGTTTTATCGTCCCAATCGTTTTGATCCCAACCTCTACCAATAATAAAATTAGATGGTCGGTTATTATGAAAATCGATAACACGTTTCATTACCTCATCAAAACTTTTAGTATCTCTAAGATTTACTTGTAATTGGTTTAAACCTAAACCGTAAAAGTGACAATGCGCATCGATAAAACCAGGCAAAATGGTTTGTCCTTTAGCATCAATTGTATTGATAGCTTTGTATTTTTTATTAATATCATTAGTTGTACCAACTGCTAAAAATTTACCATCTTTAATGGCAAAAGCTTCAGCATTGTTAAAATCGGCATCAACAGTATAAACCGTTCCGTTTGTAATGATAGTATCGACTTCAATTTTATCTGAAGCACAGGATACTATAATTAAGAATAATAATAAAACTTTGGTGATTCTCATTTTTAATATTTTTTGTAAATATAAACATAAAAAAAAAGCCTCAAATAGAGGCTTTAAATTTAAAATATTAGGTAGTTTAAAACCTATAAGTGAATTATTTATTTTTACTGAAAATCAAATTTATACGTTGCTCCTGCTAGAAACTGTATACCTTGAACAGGTGTGTTTTGCCATTTAGTATACTCCTCTCCTACAATATTATTAGCTTTAGCAAACACTGAAAAACGGTCATTTATATGATAACCAACATGTGCATTAGCATCAAAATAACTATCTAAGGTTACAATACCTGTGTTTGGACTAATCAAGTTAGGAATATTAAATTGATCCTTACGCTCACCTACATAAAATAGATTAGCTCCTGCAAACCATTGATCGGTTATTTGATAATCTAAAAAGACAGAAGCTGTTAAGTCTGGTAAATTCCATGCTTCCATTTGATTGGTTACATCATAAGAAAAATACTCTCCTTTAATGCCTAATGTAAAGTTACGGTTTATGTCAACATTTAATTCTCCAGCAACACTAAAAGTAGTCACATCGTCATAAACTAAACTAAACGAGTTACCAAATGTATATGGCTCTGAGGTTGTTGTAATATCATTGTTTGTGTAAAGTGCTTTGTTTTTTTCTGAATAATAATTTCCGCTAACTGAGTAACTCATTGTATTAGACAGCTTACCTTTTATTCCTGCAAATGCCTTATACTGCTGGTCTGTTGGTGCTATAAAAAGATTTGGTGAGACAAATGGATTTTCTTGAGCAAAATCATAATACGAATTTTGATTTAATCCTCCTGTTACTCCTCCAAAAGCAATTAAAACCTCATCCACCAACCTGTAACTTGCTGCTATATTTGGATAAATGAAAAACTTACTTTTACTTGCTTCGGTATCATTTAAATACACAGCCTTAACACCTAAATCTACAGTTAAGTCGTCTTGTTTTAATTGAAAAGTTGGTGCTAAACCAATCTGAAAGTTACCATAGTTAATCTGATTAGGATCTGCATAAGCTTTATCAAAACTACCACCAACATAATCTGTAAACACTTCAATATCTACATCGTTATCCTGAATATTAATTGTACCAATTGCATTGGCTTTAAATCTATTTTCTCCTGATCCCAAGTTATCTCCGAAGCGTCTATATAAAAAGCTTCCTGAGGATACTATAGCGTCTTCAAAAGTAATATCTCCTCCAACATAACCGTTAATAAAACTATGACCAACATCTAAACTATCTGCTGTTGCTTGATTAAATAGTGGTTGTTGTAAGCCATACCAATTGTACGTTTGGTATTGGAAACCACCTAAAGCAGTCCAACTATAATCACGATCTTTTTTAGTATATGTTAAATTAAGTTTTGAATCTGAAAATCCGTTGTCTGTCAATACATTTTCTATATCACCTTGTGACGAGTGATGTCCTACATATGCACTAAAAATCTGATCTCTACCAATAGCATGATTAAGATACGCTTCTCCAACTACTGTAGTGTATGTACCAACACCCAAGGTAGCATAGTTATCGTACAACTTAACTTTTTTTGCTTTATCCACAACTGCTGCTTTTCCTTTTGCAGGTGTAAAAGTAGAGGCTACAGGAAATGAAAAAATATTATATTTTACTTCTTTTTTAGTTGCAGTCTCTGTGTCGTCTAAGGTAGGTGTTTCTTTAACTTTAAAAGCGTCAGAAATACTAGGCGTATATGGTTTAACAACATCTATAACTCCTGTTTGAATGGTATCTCCTTCTCTTTCTTGTGCAAAAGCGAAGACAGTGATTAATAGTGATGCTATCGTTATAATGATTTGCTTTTTTGTACTAAACATAATTTATATTTATGAATTACGATTGTGTCGATTGCTGTTATTAGTCTTCAGATATTACTGAAGAGTTTGTTTTAGCTTCTTCTGTTTTAATTTTATTCAATTCGGTTTGTGCTTCTGTTTTTACATCTTCAAAATTGCTAAAATTTTTGATAACACTTTCTAGAATGTATGTCGCTTGAAACGCGTCACCTAAGGCATAAAAATTCTTAGCCATTACGACTAAACCTTTAGCTCCATAATATTTATAACCGGAATAATCTTTAGCTAAACGTTGTGTCACTTGGTTAGACTCTGCGTATAAACCATCTTTATTTTTAAAATATGCATTATAGTATAGTGCTTCTGCTGCAGTTTCACCAGTTGCAAACGTTTCGACTTGTGCATAAGCTATTCTTGCTTTAGCAACATCGTTAGTTTTAATTGCCGAACGTGCAATGATAACATGAGCATCACTTCTAATTTTGTTATCTAAATTACCATTACCTAGCACTTTTTCCGCGTAAGCGACTGCTTGATTATAATTATTTAATTGATAATTAGATTGCATTAAATTAGACTGTGCAAATAAGCTGTTTTGCGGAAAGTTTGCTTCTGCCTCTAAACGTTTTAAGGTTGGTATTGCTGCATTCCAATCTTTTTTATCTAACTGAATTTGAGATAAGCGCAATAAGGCTTCTTCTGAAAATTCGCTTTGAGATTTACCGACTACATAAGCATAATGAGGCTCTGCATTAGATTTTAAATCTTTTTTAAAGTACAATTGTGCTAAGTAAAAATGAGCTTGAGTGGCATGTAATCCATTAGAAAACTGATTTAAATACCCATTAAATTGCTTGATAGCTTCATTTACGTTTTCGTCTAGATATTGTTTTTCTGCAGCTTGATACGTTGCATTGTCTAAATCAGCATCTGTAACTTCTACAAAATCTAAAGTTCTAACCCAAGATGCATACTCATCTACCTTACCTAAATCTATATAAATAAGTCTTGCTGTTGCTACTGCTTGATTAGCTTCTGGTGTGCTTGGATAGTCTTTGGCAACGGACTTAAAGGTTGATAATGCTTGTTGGTTTTGACTTGCGTTATAATATACTAATCCTTGACGCAATTGGGCTTTACTAGTAAATGGACTAGTACTATATTCTTTTTTTAATTGGCTATAAATAGCTATTGCTTTAGCATCTTTACCTGCTTTTACGTAGCTATTACCTAAAGCATACATAGCATCATCACGTAATTTTGAAGTTGGGTATTTTGCAATAAATTGTTCTAATTGATTTGTTTGATCACCTTCTTTACCAATGTAACCGTAGCTCATCGCTTTTTGAAAATACGCATAGTCATTTTCAATCTTGCCTACTTGCATCGCTTTTTCATAAGCTGTTATAGCTTCAGTATAACGACTAGACACAAAATAACCATCTGCTAAACGTAAATACGCATCGTTTAACCTAACTTTATCCGATTGATTTTTCTGAATAAATTGATTAAAAAACACTGTTGATTGATCGTAGTTTTTTTGCTTAAAATACGTGTAAGCTATATTGTAATCTAAGTTTTCAAATTCTTTTGTTGACGAAGCTTCACCTTGTTGTTTAAATTGTTTAAACCCAATTAAGGCATCTTCGTAGTTGGTTAGATTATAATCTGTTTCGGCTTTCCAAAATGTTGCTCTTGCAGTAAATTTTTGATTTTGTTGTTCTTTCAAAGATTTATCAAAAAGGGTTTCTGCCTCTTGGTATTTACTTTCGTTATATAATTCTAAACCTCTGTAAAACGCTACTTTTTGTAACGCTACTTTGCTTTCAAAGCTGTTTTTATTTTTCAACAACTCTAAAGCTTCCTTATAGTTTTTAGAGGTAATGTACGAGTCTATTAGTAATACCTCTACCTCATCTTTGTATTGTGTGTCTGGATATTTATCTAAATAACCTGTTAGTATTTGAGGTACCGATTGATAAGCGTTACCAATTTCGTAACTAATTTTAGCGTAGTTTAACCAGGCGTCTTCTTGGATTTTTAAATCGTAATCCATTTGAGAGGCGTTTCTAAAAGCATTTAACGCTTCTTGTTTTTTGCCTACATTAACATAGCTTTCTCCTAAGTGATAGTATGCATTTTGAGCTACACTATTATCTGCACTTACAATTTTGTTAAATTCTGAAATGGCTTTATCATAATCCTTTTGCTTGTAGTAAGCGTAACCTAATTGGTAATAATCTGTATTACTCCATTTTCCTTTTTTACCTTTATATTGGGTTAGGTATGGAATCGCTTCGTCATATTTTTCTAAGTTGAAATAACTTTCACCTATAATTTTATTTAATTCTGAAACTTCGTCTCTGTCACTAGTTTCTAGTTTAGATTTAGCTAGCTCTATTGCTTTATCAAATTTCCCTAATTTGAAGTTTAAATCAGCCTGATAGTAACTTAGTTTTTCTTTATATTTTTCTTCTTGACCAACTTGCTCAAAATACTTATTAGCTCCATCATAATCATCACCTTCATAGGACATAAAGCCTAAATAATATTTAGCCTGAGAACCATATTTTTGAGAGGTCTCTACACGTGTTAAATACTTTTTAGCATCTTTATAGTTTTTAGTTGTAAATGAAGCATAACCATTATTAAAGTTATAAGATTCCTTATCTGCTTTAGACAGTCCATTCTCGTCTACTTTTGCATACCACTTTTGAGCATAGGCGTATTTACCATTAGCAAAGTAATATTCTGCAACATCTAAAAATGCCGTATTTTTTTTAGTACTTGTTGGATAATCTTCCACAAAACGCTCCATTAAAACGTCTGCATTTTGCTGATTTAATCTTATGGCTGCATTGGCTATATAAAAAGCACAATTACTTTTTACGTTTTGGTCTTGCGTCTCTTTTTTAATTTGACTAAACAAATTTTGAGAGGCTAAATATTGCTGACTATTATAAAGCTGTAACGCTTTTTGATAATCGCCTAGACTATTGGTATAAACTGCAGTTTCTTGTCCAAGTAACTGGAAACAAAAGACTATGGTAATGAAAAATGTAAGCTGTTTTTTTACTAACATTGATACTATTTTTAAATTCAAAATCAAAGATAAATTAATCTATATCTCTAACGATAGATTTAACTAATAATTATAAACCGACTTAATATATTATCAAAAAAAGGTAGATTTAATTATTCTATATTTACAGTCTTATTTAAAACAATCCCATAAATGTCTACCAAGAATAAATTACAACATTTAATAACTAATCATGCAGGACTTTTAGTTGTTATTTATGCTATAGTTATTCGTTTTATTTTTGTTGTTTTTTATAATACAGTAACCCTATTTCCTGACTCTGAAGATTATATTAATTTATCAAAAACTGTTTTTGATTTAACTGGTTATGACGGAAAAAGAACACCTGGACTACCAGTAATTATCAATCTTTTTGGATATAATTTAACTTGGGTTGTAGGTTTCCAATTAATTTTAGGTGTAATTACAACCTATTTTACATATAGCATTACTAGTGTCCTTAGTAAGGATAAAGTAATTGGCTTTTGGACTGCCATTATATTTACATCTTTTGCTAATGTTGTACTATTTGATTTTGCTATTCTAACGGAAACATTAACTACTTTTTTATTAATCTTTAGTATATGGCTAATAGTCTATTGCAGATTATTTATAAGCAAAACCAAATGGTACTTTTACTTTTTATTATCGTTAACACTAACTTGGTTATATCTTACAAGACCTTTTTTTATATATGTTCCTATAGGTTTTGCCTTGTTTTTTATTGTAGCATCTTTTAAAACTAATTTAAAATCGGTTATTTTAAAAAGCACAATCGTTTTAAGCTTGCCACTATTGACCTATTATATGTGGAACAACTATAATAAAAAAACCATTGGACACTTTACCAATACTGCATATTTTGGAATTAATTTAACACAAACAGCAACTCCTTTTTTTGAACTAGCAAAAGACGAACATGCACAAATTAGAGATATTATAGTTAGACATAGAGACTCTATACTTATACACAATCCAAAAATTGAAGCTATGAGTGTTTGGGACGCACAGGTTGAGTTATTGCAAGTCACAAATTTATCTCAACAAGACCTGTATTTTAAACTAGGAGACATCTCTAAACAGGTTATAAAAGACAACCCCTTACTTTATTTAAAACAAGTAGGTAAATCTTGGCTACTTTTTTGGGGTAATCAAAGTAGTTTTTATTGGAATATTGAAAAGATAAACAATGTTTATTTCAAGCAAGGCACGTTGCTAGTGTGGATTTACATACAACGCTTTGCCTTAATAATATTTAATATTTTATTTCTAATGTTTGCTTTCAAAAAAATAATCCTTTTTTTTAAAAACAAAATGTGTACCTATGATCCTGATCTTTTTATAGTTTGTATAATCCTGTCAGGATCCTTAGCACAAGCATTAATTGCCTACGGAAACAATAGTAGATTTTGTTTTCCATTTTTCCCATTAATTGTTTACTTTGTCATCAATAATATTTGGTCTTACAAAGACGTTATTACTTCAAAAAAATAAAACTTTTTATGTCAAACACTGTCTTAGAATTAAAAAACGCCTCTATTTTTCAGGGTGAAAGTCTAATCCTTTCTGAAGTTAATTTAGAAGTTAAAAAAGGAGAGTTTGTTTATCTAATTGGTAAAACAGGTTCTGGTAAAAGTAGTTTTATGAAAACCTTATATGGTGATTTAAAATTATCACAAGGTGAAGGACATATTGTTGAGTTTGACTTACCGTCTTTAAAGGAAAAAGACATTCCGTTTTTACGAAGAAAACTAGGCATTGTTTTCCAAGATTTTAAATTATTGACTGACCGTACCATTAATGACAATTTACTATTTGTACTAAAAGCAACAGGTTGGAAGGATAAAACTAAAATGAATGAGCGTGTCGCTTCTGTTTTGGACAAAGTTGACATGAAAACTAAAGGTTTTAAATTTCCGCATGAATTGTCTGGAGGAGAGCAACAACGTATTGCAATTGCACGTGCGTTGTTAAATGATCCTGAATTAATTTTAGCAGACGAGCCAACTGGTAATCTTGACCCACAAACCAGTATTGAAGTTATGGAAGTATTACAAGACATTAATAAAAATGGTAATACTATTTTAATGGCAACTCATGATTATGCTTTACTTTTAAAATACCCAAGTAAAACATTAAAATGTGACGATAACAGAATTTTTGAAGTGGTACAGCGTAAGACTACTGTATAATTTGGTTTAAAATTACTGTACATTTTTTAGCACCTTTAACATTAAGGTGATTAGCATCAAAAAAATCTGAATCATCAAATCGGTTATCTTCAAACAAGTTGATATACGTTGTATTACTATTGCCTAATGCTAAAGCATTTGCTGTATCGTAAATTTTAGTTACTTTTTTAGAATTTACTAAATTTACATACCTATAATTAACTGGTAAACTTACTAAATACACGTTAATATCTCTAGACTGACATTGCTTGATAATTTCTTGAATCCTATTGATATTTTGAGTAAAATCTAACAATCCATCTTCATGGTTTAAAGCAACACGTGTAGCAAAACCATCTAAATCTTTAGTACTATTTTTAACTAAATTAGTTGTAATAAATCCATAAGTATCACTAGTTACTAAAGTACCGTCTTTAAAATAATCTCTGACATATTTAATGGTTTTGGATAGTTTGTTTACTAATGCAAGACTATGTTGTTTTAAATCATATTTAGAGATCAAAGGAATGTTTAATCCCATATGGTTTTTATAAAAATACTTTCGCCATTTTAAGTCTAACTTATCATCTACCTCACTTAGCGTTGTATATGCAATAGTTAAAATAATGTTTTTTAGTTTAGGAAAACTATCCACATGTTTTTCAAACAATAACTTATCAAAATATATGGATTGGCTAACATTAGAAATATTAAAGGTTGGTCCGTCAAAACCTTTAGGATCTATTCCATAAAATGCATGAGAATCCCCAAAAACTAGTGTTTCTATATTACCATATTGCGTTTGTATTTGCTTGTTTTTGTATGAATAATTATTTGGAACACACCTATAAAAACATTCTATAGCAATAAAAACTAAGATTAACGGAATGGTAAAAAGTAATGCGTTTTTAAAAAAAGAATTCATTAATTAAATAATAATATCATTTGTAAATATATCACTTTGAAAATTATCCACTTGTCTATTTATAAATCTATATTAATGCTTAGATTTGAAAAACTGCTACAGCATATTAAAACTGTAGGTCCATAACAAACCAAATAACCAAAATTTAATAATTATAATGTCTTTTTTTTCTGTAATTATACCGCTTTATAACAAGGAAAAATATGTTTTAAAAACTATTACATCTGTTTTACAACAAAGTTTTCAAAATTTTGATATTGTAATAGTCGACGATGGCAGTACTGATCAAAGTTTAGCACTAGTCAAAAGTCTAAATAATGACAAAATAACAGTCATCCAACAAGAAAATCAAGGCGCATCCATAGCAAGAAATACTGCTATTGCAGCCTCAAACGGAAGCTATATTGCCACATTAGACGCTGACGATATTTGGGATAAAAATCATCTATTAGAACTAAAAAAATGCATAAACACTTGCCCTGAGGCTATACTGTTTTGTACCAATTATAATATTAAACGTCATGATGGGTTTATAACTAAATCTAAATTTAATTTTGAATATGACAATAGTTGCTTGATAATTAACGACTTTTTTAAAGCCAACATTATTAATTTTATTCCTACTTCATCTTCCGTTGCTTTTAAGAAACAGGACTTTTTAAAAGTAAATGGATATAATACTACATTAAGAACAGGACAAGATATTGATTTGTGGATTAAATTTGGTTTAATTGGCAAAATCGCTTTTAATCCCAAAATAACAATGCTCTATAACTTCTTTGATCAATCTAGTTTATCAAATCGTGATTATAATGAGGACAGATATTTACTAATTAATAATTATAAAAATGAAGCACAAAACAACGCATCATTAAAAAAGTATTTAGACATAAATAGATATGCATTAGTAATTCGTTATAAATTATTAGACCAACCTATTGACGCTAAAAAAGCAAAGCAAGACATCGATTTTAAAAATTTAAACTATAAACAAAAAGTCCTTGTAAATTGTCCTACCTCTATTTTAATTGGATTAAAAAAGCTTCATAGTTTTTTAATAAAAAATAACATTTACTTATCAGCTTTTAAGTAATACAAATTCGCTATAATCTCTAACATAATCCTCTTCATTGTAAACTTCTGATGCTAAGACTAAACATACTGCTCCTGAAGAAAAATTTTCAAGTTCTCTCCAAATACCTGGTACAATCATCAACCCTTTATTAGGCTTATTTAAACTGACTGTTTTAGTGTTTTTACCATCTTTTAAAATCACATCAAAACTACCACTTAAGGGTATTAAAAACTGAAATAAAGCTTTATGAGCATGACCTCCTCTATAGGCATCACTAGGTACATCGTATAAATAATATACACGTTTGATATCAAATGGAACGCAATCCTTTTCTATAACTGATAAATTACCACGTCCTTCTTCATCAGTGATTTTAGGTATTTCTATAATAGATACTGCGTTCACAGTCGTTGATTTTAATTTCATTTTAAGACTTTTCAATTCCTAATTTAACTAGATTTTTATAAGTTGAAATTCCTTTTAAACCTACTTTAAATTTTTTAATAATTTGATTTGTTTTTATTGCACCTTGCTTATGTACAATGTATAAATATTTACATAATTTTAAATATCCCAATACACCAGAATATTTGTAATATAAGGCACTTCTGGCATATACTAATTTGTCATTTCCAGAGTCTTTGCCTGAACTAAAAAACGGATGCGACAATAATACCTTGGGCTCAAATATAGTCTGCATATTTAATTTTAAAGCCTCTCGCATAAAAATATATTCGTCTGCGGTTTCAAAAGTGGACCCTAATCCAAAATTGACATTAAAAAGCAGTCTGTTTTGCTTTACTAATTTAGTGTTAAACGTAATCACTACAGAGTTAACTTCTTTAATAGACTCTAAATCATGACACTTAACTTGAAGATAATTTTTAAATAAATTACCTTCAAAATCTTCCATTTTAAAAGTTATAATAGCTGCATTAGGATTACTATTATATGCTTCTAAAATAATTTTATCAAAATCTGGTTTAAACTTAACATCATCATCTACAATTAAACATAACTGACCAATCGTGTTTTTTATTGCCATGTTTCGGCTTTTAGCCAAACCTTTTTCAAAACTATTTATTACTCTAATATTATCCACAGTCGACTCCAATATGTGAGATTGATCTGTTTGATTAATTATCAGGATGTTATAATTTTTAAAAGAACTACTTGGAAACATATTTGATAGAAAATCTATAGATGTCTGAAACATTGTTGCTACTAACAACTCTAATTTCACATCTTTCTTTTTGGCATTGCCCATTAACTTCTATCTTTGAAAACAAATGTATAAAATATAAATGAAGATATTATTAATTGGCGAATATAGCAGACTACACAATTCTTTAAAAGAAGGTTTGATTGCTTTAGGACATCAGGTGACTTTAGTTAGTTCTGGTGATGGCTTAAAACAATTTGAATCTGATTATCTGTTAACTTCAAAAATCAAAAATAATCGCTTTTTAAGACTATTAAACTCTGGATTAATTAGACTTTTTGGTGTTAATTTGATTCAAAATGAATACTATCAGCAGTTTAAAAAATTATTACCACAATTTAAAAATTTTGATGTTGTCCAATTAATAAATGAAGATGCACTTGGCGTAACACCAAAACAATCTATAAAATTATACTCACAGCTTTTTAAGCAAAATAAGTCTATCTATTTATTGGCTTGTGGAGAAGATCATGTAACCATAAATTATTTTTTAAATCCAGCAAATGGCTATTCTGTTTTAACACCTTATTTAAACAATATTACTTTAAAAAACACATTTAATTTTTCGTTAAAATACACCACAGAAGCTTATAAAAACTTACATGAGTTTATAAACAAAAATATTAATGGTGTTATTTGTTCTGATATAGATTACCACAGAGCTTATATAAACCATTCTAAATATTTAGGGTTAATCCCAAATCCAATTAATACTGATTTATTAGAATTTAAACCATTAAAAACAAATGGTAAAATTCATATTTTCCATGGTATTAACTCGACATCAAGTTTAAAAAAAGGTGCCAATTATTTTTCTGAAGCGTTGCAAATTATTGCTAATAAATATCCTGAAAAAGTTAGTATATCTAGCACTACAGACCTACCCTATACTAAGTACATACAAAGCTACGATCAAGCACATATAATATTAGATCAAGTCTATTCATATGACCAAGGATACAATGCATTAGAAGCCATGTATAAAGGTAAAGTGCTATTTACAGGAGCAGAAAAAGAATGGTTACAATATTATAACTTAAAAGAAAATAGTGTTGCTATTAACGCTTTACCTAATGCGGATTATTTAGTTGAAAAACTTGAATGGCTAATTAATAATCCAAATCAAATACAAATCATGGGAAGCTATGCCAGCGCATTTATAAAGCAACATCATGATTACATTACAGTAGCGCAACGTTATTTAGATACTTGGAATAAAAACTAGTTAATCCTCTTCTAATTTATCCGGAATCACACCAAATAATGACGAATAGAAAATTAGTAAGATAATAGCGTAGTACATAACATAAGTTGCAAAATGTGCCATATTAGCTCCAACTAAACCAAACTCGTCTATAAAATACTTGCTAGTAAAGTACAATGTTGTAACTGAAAAAGCTTCGGTAATTATATAATGCCAAAACATACGTTTAGCTAAAAATTGGTAAGCTATAACAATTGAAAGTACTTTGATAAAATCGCCTAATAATTGCCATAAAAACAAGTCTTCAACTGGTCTAAATTCTTCAGTAAAAACTAAACTAACAATAAAACCTCTTAAAAAATAAACGACAATTAAACCTAAAGCAAATATTGGAATTATTGTTTTATAAAAACTAAACACTTCTTTTCTAAAATCCTTTATATTGTCTATTTCAGAGAATCTAGGTAAAATATACATGGTTAATAATGTACTTACAAATAGTAAGTAATATTTAGAAATCCGATTCATTGCTTCCCAAAAACCAGCTTGTTCTAAACCTATATTATCAATAATATAACTTCTAATTAATATTGCAACTAAGGGTAAAATAATTGCAGAAAACAACGCCATTCCTGAGTATGACCCAAGCTTTTTAGCAAAGTTTAAACTAAAATTACTGGCTTTAATTAATGGAATAAAGTTTTTTCGGTTTGCAATACCTACAAGTGTTATTAAAAAAATAATGGACTCTGCTATCACAACTGCAATTAATGCACCATCAATTTTTTCTTGCCAAATCAGTAAAATGGTAATAACAGCACCTAAAATTTGACCAAAAATATTAAATACAATCAAGTATTTATATTTTGCAAAGCCATTCATTATGGAAAAAGCAAACATATTTAACGCGTAAAACGGAAGTGCCATAGAAAATATCCTAATAACGTACGCGTAATTGTTGTAATCTTTAAAAATTAAATCATTAATAAATTCTGCTTTAAAATAAACTAGAATAGACATTAATAGTGTAGAACAAAATCCCATGTAAAATACGGTAGAAATTGTTTTACTTAATTGAAAAGCATCATCTTTAAACTGAGCGATATACTTTACGACACCTTTGTAAAGTCCTAAAATGGATAAGGATTGCACAGAACCTACAAAATTACGTAAGTTACCAACTAATGCCATACCCTCTGAACCCACAAATAATGCTATAAATTTGGATGTTAAAAATCCAGCTATAATTTTTACAATTACAGATACAGAATTAAGGGAAGCTACCTTAACTAGGACATTATTATTTATGTAGTCTAGAACTTTTTTCAATTAGTAATTATTCAATTTTTCAATCACTGTATCTACCTCTAAACTAGTCATTATTGGACTAATAGGTAAGCTTACACAAGTTTCGTGAATTTTTTCTGTTATTGGAAATTTTAAATGGTTAAATCGTTGAAGCGCAACTTGTTTATGTGGCGGAATAGGATAATGTACTGCTGCTTCTATATTATTTACTTTTAAATAGTCTAAAAACTGTTGTCTATTATCCACTAAAATCACAAATAAATGAAATACATGGTTTTTAGTACCATCATAAAAAGGCAGTTTTATTTTATTATTGTTGATTTTGGATATATATTGTTTAGCTATAGATTGCCTATGGCTGTTATCCTTTTCTAACGCTTTAAGCTTTATATCCAAAAATAAAGCTTGTATTTCGTCCATTCTGTTATTAACGCCTAGTACTTCATTTTCATATTTAGTGCTAGTACCATAATTTCTTAATTTAAAAATCATGTCAGCTAATTGGCTATTATTGGTGGTAATTGCACCTGCATCTCCTAAAGCTCCTAAGTTTTTACTTGGATAAAAACTAAACGCTGCAGCATCACTTAAATTTCCTGCTTTTGTATTTAAACTTTTATGTAAAGCTCCATGTGCTTGTGCTGCATCCTCAATAACTAATAATTGTTTTTGATTTGCTAAACTATTTATGGCTTCCATATCACTAAGCTGACCATATAAATGCACTACTAAAATAGCTTTAGTTTTATGGGATAAACTTTTTTGTATGTCTTTAGCTTCAATATTAAAGGTCATTGGATTAGGCTCCACCAAGATTGGTTCCAACCCAACTTCTAACAAAGCCAAAATGGAAGCAATAAATGTATTAGCAGGCACAATAACTTGGTCTCCTTTATCTAAAATACCAAGTTCCATATATCCTTTGAAAATTAAAACTAAGGCGTCAAAACCGTTACTAACACCAATACAATGTTTAGTTCCACAAAAGGCTGCAAAGCTAGTTTCAAAGGTATTAACACCATCGCCTAATATGTATTGTCCTGTATTTAAAAACGAATCAAATTGGTTTTTAAATTGGGTCTCAAATCTTGCGTTTATCTTTGGTAGGTCTAAAAATTTGATCATATAAACACTGAATTTAATAATTCGTGATTTCTTGTACTAACACTATAAAAGTCTTGTACAATCATTCTAGCTCCAAAACTTTCTTTCCAATACAATAGTCCTTTGTTAATATTTAATCCATTATTTACATTTGATGTACCAAAATCAAAAAATAATTTATCCTTAAAAACGGTATGTATTAAATACTGAAACAATACATCTAAACTACCAAGTTCTTGCTTATCACTATTAGCCGAAATGTACTGCGCATGTGCGACATTTTTAGTTTCAAAAACAGTTGTTCCAGCTACAATGGTATCGCCTTTATATACATTAAACTGTCGTATATTATTTGGAAAATGGGATTGCAGCAATGTCATTTCTTCTAAGGTATGCACTGGTTTGACATTATGTTGTGCTTTTAGATTAGGAATTAAAATAGCATTCCAAAAATTTTCTAAACTGCTTTCCTCCTTTACTACTAAATTATTAGCTTGTCCTTTTTTAAAGCCTCTTTTTCTGTTACTAGAAATAGATTCTGGCATAAAGTTATAATCAATTACAGATAATGCATCACGCCTTACTACACTAGCTTTTAGTAAAAACATTAAATAGGCTAACTGACTGTCTGGTCCTGAAGCATAAATTGAAGGTAAGCTCTTAATATTTAAATACAATATATCTTGATCTTTTAAAAACTGTAAAAGCAATTTAAAGACCTCTAAGACTTCATTAAATTTTAGAGCCTTATGTGTCACCAATCCACCATACGTTAATCCTTGATGAGAATGTAGTGTGTCACCAACCTTATTTGCTGGTAAAACCGCAATTAGTTTTTCACCTTTAAAAATAAGCACTGAAAAATCATTAAATCGTTCTTTATGGTATTCCATAAAATTTCGATTTAATAAAAATGTTCCATTATTGGATTCAGTAATAAAACTGTTCCAAAGCTTTTTATGTTTAGCGGAATATATGGTTAAAGAAAAAATAGCGCACTTTTATTTAAGCAATGAAAGTACTAATTTTTATTGAAGAATTTACTATAAAAATAAGTTATAGCCAATTGCTGAATAAATATAAGGGTAGACACAGTATGTACTGCAGTAAACCTAAATTTAAAAGTATGAAACTGCAAGTGCTTTGATTAACCAATTTTAGATCTATCTTAAAACAAAAAGATAGGTTTAGTAGTAAACAAAAAAAGAGGTTTCTAAACTAGAAACCTCTTTTAATATTATATAATTTAGACCGTTGTATTTACAACTAATCTAATATTAAGCAATCTTATTTCTCTTACGATCGTTTTCTGTTAAATAGATCTTACGTAAACGAATATGGTTTGGTGTAACCTCTACATACTCATCTTTTTGGATATATTCTAAAGCTTCTTCTAACGAGAATTTGATAGCTGGTACAATCTTAGCTTTATCATCTGCTCCAGAACTACGTACGTTACTTTGCTTTTTAGCTTTAGTAATGTTTACAGCCATATCATCTTGACGAGAGTTCTCACCAATTACTTGACCTTCGTAAATATCTTCTCCTGGCTCAACAAAAAACTTACCTCTATCTTGTAATTTATCGATAGAATAAGGTATTGCTTTACCATTTTCCATAGAGATTAAAGATCCTGAAATACGTCCAGGAATAGCACCTCTTAATGGTTGGTATTCTTTAAAACGGTGTGCCATAATAGCTTCACCAGCAGTTGCAGTTAATAATTGGTTACGTAAACCAATAATACCACGAGAAGGAATTAAGAATTCGCAAATCATACGATCTCCTTTTGTTTCCATACTTAACAATTCACCTTTACGTAAAGTTACAAACTCTACAGCTTTACCTGATACACTTTCAGGAAGGTCAATAGTTAACTCTTCAACTGGCTCACATTTAACACCATCAATTTCTTTAATGATAACTTGTGGTTGTCCAATTTGTAATTCATAACCTTCACGACGCATAGTTTCAATCAAAACTGATAAGTGTAATACACCACGTCCAAAAACCATAAATTTATCTGCACTACCAGTTTCACCTAATCTAAGTGCTAAGTTTTTTTCTAATTCTTTTTCTAAACGATCTTTAATGTGTCTAGATGTTACGTATTTACCGTCTTTACCAAAAAATGGCGAATCGTTAATTGTAAATAACATACTCATTGTAGGCTCATCAATAGCAATTGATTTTAAACCTTCTGGATTTTCGATATCTGCAATAGTATCTCCAATTTCAAAACCTTCAATACCAACAACAGCACAAATATCTCCTGTTTGTACGCTATCAACACGTTTACGTCCTAAACCTTCAAATATAAAAAGTTCTTTTACTCTACTTTTAGTTGTAGAACCATCTCTTTTAACTAAAGATATTTGTTGACCTTCTTTTAATTCTCCTCTTTGTAATCTACCAATCGCGATACGACCTGTAAATGAAGAAAAATCTAAAGATGTAATTAACATTTGTGTCGTTCCTTCTGGAAAAACTGGTGTAGGTACATGCTCCACAACCATGTCTAATAAAGGCTCAACGTTAGTTGTTTCTTTTCTCCAATCATCACTCATCCAGTTATTTTTAGCCGAACCGTAAACTGTTGGAAAATCCAATTGCCACTCTTCTGCTCCTAACTCGAACATTAAATCAAAAACTTTTTCATGTACTTCATCTGGAGTACAGTTTTCTTTATCAACTTTGTTTACAACCACACAAGGCTTTAACCCTAAGTCAATCGCTTTTTGTAATACAAAACGCGTTTGAGGCATAGGACCTTCAAAAGCATCAACTAATAACACAACACCATCTGCCATGTTTAATACACGCTCTACTTCTCCTCCAAAATCGGCGTGACCAGGTGTATCAATAATGTTAATTTTAGTATCCTTATAAATAACTGATACGTTTTTAGATGTAATCGTAATTCCACGTTCACGTTCTAAATCGTTATTATCTAAAATTAAGTCTCCTGTGTTTTCGTTTTCACGAAACAGTTGACAATGGTACATGATTTTATCAACCAACGTCGTTTTTCCGTGGTCAACGTGTGCAATAATTGCAATGTTTTTAATATTAGCCATAATTGTGCCTTATTTTAAGCGTGCAAAGGTACTCATTTTTTATATAAAAAAGCGTTTTAATTTATATTTGACAAATTCATTTTAAAAAATTGTAACTTTTTGAACTTAACAGACACAGATAGTTAGGCCTATTTAAAGAAAACATTTGTAATTTAAACCAATAAATTTCTTCAAAAACAATATATCATTAGTTTTGTATTCTTTTCAATCAACGACTTAAAAACCATTATCACCACATCATGAAAAAAATCATCTCTGTATTACTTATCGTTTTATTATTTGCTAGTTGTAGTAAAAAAATTGAAGAATCATACTTTATACCAAAAGACGCTATTGGTCTCATGTATGTTAATTTAAAATCGCTTTCAGAAAAAAGTAAAGGTTTAGATTTTAATCAATTAAATATAAATTCGCTTATCGAGGACAAAGCACCTAAAGAGGTTAAACGTTTTGTGCAAGAGTTACTATCAAAAGATAATTTAGATAAAACCTTTAGAAAAGAATATATTTTAGGTTTTGGTACGTTTAAAAGATTATCTGGTGTTGGTGGATTAATATTACCTATTAAGGATGCAGCGTCTTTTGAAGCCTTTATACAACCAATGATTGATGAAGTTCCTAATTTAGAAAAAGAAACTAATGTTGGTAAAGATCAAGAATTTACTATTTACGCAAATAAGGAAATTGCAATTGGATGGAATGGTAAAACTGCTTTAATTATTGGTGCAAATAATTATGCTGCTGCAGAATTAAAAGACCTTACCACATTAAAAAGAGAAGATTGCATATTAGCAACCAACTATTTTGATGCCTTTTTTGACACTAAACAAGACATGGGTTTACACATCACCTCTACTCCATTAGGAGATGCATTTGATGGACTACTAAATACTTTTGCTGGTTTAGATGTTAATCTAGAAAACAACAACCTATCTTATTATGGTAGCTTTGAGCAAGACCATATATACACTAAAACCAATTTAAAACTAAATGATGATTTTACATCTTTAATTGGTTATAAAAAATGGATGTCTACCTCATATTCAAAGTCTATGCTTAATGCATTGCCTGATAACCCATTGTTATTTGCAAAATTATCTATTGATCCTGAAAACTTATACGAGCATATTTTAAGTCTTCAAGACAACAAAAATTTACCTATCCAAGCTAGAGAAGAGTTAAGAAAAAACATAAAAAAATCTAATAGTGACACAGAAAAAGAACTAGGTATGGATGCTAAATCTTTTTCTAAAATATTTGATGGCTCGCTAATGTTTGCTATGACAGAGGGTAAAACAGTAAAAGACACTATTTATGATTACAATTATTTTACTGACGAAGAAACCTATACAATTGTAGATAAAAAAACACCCAACATGTATGGTACAGTAGCCCTAAATGATAAAAATAAATTTGACCAATTTTTTAATATTGTAAAAAAGAAAGGTGCACAAATAGAAACCTTAAACTCCAATTATTTTAAAATAGACGGTAGTACTTTTATGGTTATTACAGAGGATTACATCTTTTTTACAAACGACCAAAGTAAAGCTGATGAAATAAGTAGTAACGGAAAACTTGCCAACAATTTAAGCGACTTTAAACATAAAGATAAATTATCACACAGCGTTTACCTTTACACAAAAGGAAACATTGCACAACTTAGCAATGACTTTACAAAAAGTTTAGGCAATATGTACAATCCTTATAGCAGTTACAATAGATATGGCAATAATAAATCCATGGATGTCATTACAGAAAAAAGCAGCGAGCTTTACAACAAATTTTATGGCGAAAATCATTATTTTATAGATACAGATGGAGGCGAATCTTTTACTTACACTAAAGGAAACAAAAACTCATTAATACAATCCATATTATATGGTGACGAAGTTGCAAAAATGATGAGCACTTTAGAAGATGATGATTATGATGAAGCAGATGAAGATGAAATAGAAGAAACTGTAATAGAATCTACCGAATCAAACTAGATTAAGTGCAAGTTACTATACAATCCATCATACCAGACTATTTTACTCCAGCTTCGTCAGAAGTCTGGAGTAAAAATTTTGAATTTCAACCTAATTCTAAATACTTGGTTAAAGCTGTATCAGGAAGCGGAAAAAGCTCGTTATTTAATTTTATTTATGGTTTAAACAATAGGTTTTCAGGCTCAATTTTATTTAACGACACCTCTATTACTTCGTTTTCTGAAGCTGAATGGACAACCATTAGGACACAAAAAATCGCTATCGTTTTTCAGGGTTTAAAACTGTTTTCAGAATTGACAGCATTGGAAAATATTCAGTTAAAAAACATACTTACAAATCATAAAACGGAAGCCGAAATTTTAGACATGATGTCACAATTAGAGGTCGACCAATTAGCACATAAAAAAGCTGAAACCCTATCTTACGGTCAACAACAACGTATTGCTATAATCAGAGCATTATGCCAACCTTTTAAATTGTTGTTACTTGACGAACCCTTTAGCCATATTGATGAAGCTCAAATTACTAACGCTATAGCACTTATTAATAATGAAGTTACCGCAAACCAAGCAACCTTAATAATTGCTAGTTTAGGAGATACTTATAATATTGACTACACAAAAACAATATTGTTATGATAGGTCAACTTTTAAAAAAACAAGTCCACAAATCACAACTATTATTTTTTGCATTAAGCTCTAGTTTAGGCCTAGGTATTTTACTAATTGTGGTGCAATTATTTATTGATACGCAATCCTTATTTAATTCTAAAAACGATTTATTAGGCAATCAAAATTTAATAATATATAAGGACTTAGGACGTGATAATGCTTTTACATCTAATGAAATTACAGAGTTAAACGCTCAACCTTTTATTAATAAAACAGGTGGTTTTACTCACGGAACCTATCGTGTTTTGGCAAGTGTTACGTTTCCTAATCACGCAGGAATATCCACCGAAATGTTTCTAGAAGCTGTGTCTGATGAGTTTATAGACATTACCAATAAAGATTGGAAATGGCAACCAGGAGATAAAGAGGTACCAATTATTATTCCTAAAAACTATATTAATTTATATAATTTTGGATATGCAACTAGCTCTGGATTACCACAAGTTAACGAGAAAATAATTAGACAAGTCCCTATAGACTTGACGTTATCCGGAACACATAAAACAGAAAATTATCGTGCGTATATTTTAGATGCTTCAGAAAAAATAAACTCTATTTTAGTTCCAGAATCCTTTTTAAACTATACCAACAAAAAATTAAGTCCTTTAAAGGATAATAAAGTTTCACGTATTATACTTGATGTTATTAATCCATCTGATCCTAAATTATTAGAATTTTTGGCTTCAAAAAAATACAATTACCTATCCAACGATGTTCAAAATTCAAAACTTAGCTATGTCTTAAAATTAATACTAAGCATTGTTTTAGGTATTGGCTTATTAATTACCATATTGTCTATTTATCTTGTTATTACCAACATTAATTTACTTATTCTAAAAAATAAGCAAACCATAACACAACTTAATTTTTTAGGATACTCTAAATCACAAATAGCAAAAGTATATCATGCTATTGCTTTTAAAATTTTAGGTGTTTCAATTATTATAGCACTAACCCTTAGTATTATTTGTAAGTATATATTTTCGCCATATTTAAGTGTTTTACAAGTACAACAAAATACAACTTCTATAATTTATTCTGTAATATTAAGCGTATTGATTTTTATTAGCTTAGCCATGTATTATCGTAAACATACTAATAGTAAAATCAAACAAATGTTAAGACCTAATACAAGTCTACTATCTTCTGAAAATTAACTTATCTTTGCAAGATAAATTATTACGATTATGACACTTCAAGATATCCCTAAAATTAAACATACAGCTAGCAACAACTTTTTTTTACTTTGTGGTCCTTGTGCTATTGAAGGCGAAGAGATGGCTTATAGAATTGCCGAAAAAGTTGTTACTATTACTAATAAGTTAGAAATACCTTACGTATTTAAAGGTAGTTTTAAAAAAGCTAACAGAAGTAGGATTGACAGTTTTACAGGTATTGGAGATGAAAAAGCTTTAGAGATATTAGCTAAAGTGTCTGAAAAATTTGACATCCCAACAGTTACAGATATTCACGAAGTTAGCGATGCTGCAAAGGCTGCACAATATGTAGATGTTTTACAAATACCTGCATTTTTGGTACGCCAAACAGATCTTGTCGTTGCTGCTGCAAAAACAGGTAAAGTTGTTAACCTTAAAAAGGGACAATTTATGAGTCCTGAAGCAATGAAGCATGCGGTACAAAAAGTAAAAGATGCAGGAAGCGACAAAGCTTGGATTACAGATCGTGGGACGATGTTTGGTTACCAAGATATGATTGTGGACTTTAGAGGTATCCCAACAATGCGTCAATATGCACCAACTGTATTGGATGTAACACACTCTTTACAACAACCTAATCAAAGTGCTGGTGTAACTGGTGGAAGACCTGATATGATTGAAACTATAGCTCGTGCTGGAATTGTAAATAATGTTGATGGTTTATTTATCGAAACACATTTTGATCCTGCAAATGCAAAAAGTGATGGTGCCAATATGTTACATTTAGACAACTTGGAAGCGTTATTAACTAACTTAACTGCTATTAGAAAAACTATTAATAGCCTATAACATCCCTTAAACATAATAATAAATGAAACATTTATTAAGGCAAATAGCCTTAGTGTGTCTTACCCTATTGTCAACACTAACATTTGCTCAAGACAACATTGACTTACAAAAATACACTGCTAACAACAAAGGAAAGTTTTATATCAGTTGGGGAGGAAACAGAGAAACGTTTTCTGAATCTGACATTAGGTTTAAAGGTGATGGTTATGACTTCACTATTGACAACGCTACTGCCGAAGACAAACCTAAAGGTTGGCATATAGATTATATTAATCCAACTAGAATGACCATACCACAAACTAATTTTAAAGCTGGTTATTTTATTTCTGACAAATACAATATTTCACTTGGTGTAGATCATATGAAATATGTAATGAACAGAAATCGCAGCCAGAATGTTACAGGTTATGTTAACCTTCCTGCAGATGAAGAAGGTAGCGTATTTAATCAAGAATTTGATGGAAGTGAGTATGTTGTTTCAGAAGATTTTTTAAAATTTGAACATACCAATGGGTTAAATTACGTGTATTTAGAGTTAAATAGATTTGATGATATTTCTTCTATCTTTAAAATTAATAACACTGATAAATTTCAATTAAATATTACTGAAGGTCTTGGTGCTGGAGTGTTATATCCTAAATCTAATACGACATTATTAGGTAAAGATACTTATGACGAGTTTCATTTATCTGGATATGGATTTTCTGCAACTGTAGGTTTAAACCTTACCTTTTTTAAATACTTTTTTATTCAAACAGATTTAAGAGGTGGCTTTATTAATATGCCAGACATTAGAACAACAAGTAATGCTAATGAGAGTGCATCGCAACATTTTTGGTTTTTACAACGTGTTTTTTCAATTGGTGGACGCTTTAGACTATAGTCTATTGCAACGTTAAAGCTTCTTGCAATACAGCATTAATTACGGTATCATCTATTTTGTCCAAAGACTTGTATCTTAATGATATCATTTTTTTTCTATTTTCAATAACATGATGTGTCTTAAAAACAGTTAATTGATTGCCTTTAACAAAAACCAAATCAACAAATTGTTTTTTATGACTTGCATTTAAATAACAAAATGGCATTCCGTTTACGTAATAAAACGGAATGCTCCATTTGTACTTTAATTCAAAATTATGAATTGCATGCTCAATAATAACCTGCAAATGCATTAATATAGAACGATAGGGTTCCGGTTGTTTTAAAATATAATGCGCTGCAGGATTCACTTTTTTCTATAATATATGTAGTAAGCTAAGCACACCAATAGCTAATAATGCTACACCTATAATAGCTTTAAAAGGCATTAACTTGTCTGATATTTTTCTTAATGTCTCTTCTAAAGCAGGCACTTTTCCAAATACGTGTGTTAACAATAGTATACCTCCAATAATACTTACAATACTAAAAATACCAAACCCTCCTCCTAGTATAATTAAAATAGGCAACACAATAAGTGCGCCACCAATAACGGTTTGAAAAGGTGCTAAAACACCTGCAATTTTATTAAAAAAATTAGCTTCACCATCCCATTTATCTAAAGTAGCTAATCCTAATAATAAGCCTCCAGAAATGTTAGCAATGTCTAATAGTAATCCTGTTAATGCCATGATTTATTTGATTTAAATTGGTTAGATTATAAATTTATGAAAAATAAACCATGCATTGGGCAAATGTTAAAATGAAAATTAATAAACCTTTAACTTTTATATTCTAATTAATTAAACTTACTTTGTATTTCAAAGTACTTTAATTATGAGCAACGAAGATTATTTAAAAGATATTAGCGAGATTAAAAACCTTATGAATAAGTCTTCTAGATTTATTTCGCTTAGTGGTTTATCTGGAATTTTAGCTGGTATCTATGCACTTGTAGGTGCTGCAATGACTTATTATTACGTAACCACCTATAGTTATGGTACATTATTATTGGATGGATGGGTTTTTAAAACCATAATATTTATACTATTTATGGTTGCTTTTTTAAGTATTGTTACTGGTATTTATTTAACTACAAAAAAGGCAAAAAAAAATGGCGAAAAAATTTGGGACACCTCATCAAGACGATTAATATTTAATTTTCTAATTCCGTTAGTCGTTGGTGGTTTATATATTTTAATAATACTTAGCCAAGGTCGCTATGGTCAAACAGGTGGTTTGATGCTAATATTTTATGGTTTGGCATTAATAAATGCCTCTAAATATAGTATTGGAAACATAAAATATTTGGGCTATACCGAAATTATTTTGGGACTTATAGCAACACTTTATCCTGGTTATGGCTTTTGGATTTGGGTTATTGGTTTTGGCTTTATGCACATTATTTATGGTACTTATATGCATTTTAAATACGACAAAAAATGAGCATTGAAGTTCCAATTATATTAACAATCATAGCAATAATACTATTTTACACAACTTACTGGGTTGTAAAAAAGTATAATCAAAATTTAAAAAAAGCCAAAATTACAGCTCTAGTTTTAAGTATTATTAGTACTCCTTTAGCGTATTATGGTTTAATATTATTATTGATGAGTTATATAGAGTACATACCAGAGTCAACATTTAATGAACAAAAATGGCGTACAGAAACAACATCAAGATATAAAATGAGAGATGATATAATTAATAATCAAATTTTAAAACTAAAAAACAAGTCCGAAGTAGTTACGCTTCTGGGAAATCCTTCTAATAGTACTATTGATAATCAGTGGGTTTATGATTTAGGAATATCTAGTGCAGGCTTTGGTGTTCAATTTCATAGTTTACAAATCACTTTTAAAAACAATGTGGTAGCAAAAGTTAAAAAGTTTATGATAACAGATTAATTAGCAAAGATTCCTATTTTCGCATAATATAAAATGAGTATAATAACCAACATAAATAAAGTATTTGACCATAGGATTAGGCTAGGAATTATGTCTGTTTTAATGGTAAATGAGTACGCAGATTTTAAAACCCTAAAAGCGTTATTAGATGCGACAGATGGTAATTTAGCAAGTCACACTAAAGCATTAGAAAAAGCAGATTATATCACTGTAGAAAAACAATTTATAGATCGTAAACCAAACACACGTTATAGTGTTACTAAGTTAGGTCAAGCCGAATTTAAAAAACACATTAATGCACTTGAAAAATTAATCAAAAAACAGTAATCTATTTTTTTATCTATTTACTTTGAAAAACAAAGCACTTTGAAATATGAAAACACAACGTAAACAATTAATCGCATGGTTATTTAAAATAACACAACATATTTACACCAAATACTTCAAAAAAAACAAACCTTGGCATATAAAAAAACAACACTTACTACAATTTCCAAAAGACACCTTTGGTTATCATTTAGGCCTGTTTTTACAACACAATGGGTTTGAGTTAATTCCAAAAGTAGAACGTCACGACGCCTACCACGTAATGACTGGATATAATACCACTGAAGAAGACGAAATAGCCTTACAATACCTTTGCTTTGGTAATGGTAAACGCAGCATATACTTGTTTGGCGTGATTACTATAGGCTCCATAATATTACCAGAATATTGGAAGTATTATATAAAGTCGTATCGCATAGGCAAAAATGCAAATGTCTTTTACAATCTAAATTATAAAGGATTACTAAACACCTCAGTTAGCACTTTAAGAAGCTCTATATTTATTAATCTAAATAATTAAAATGAAAACCTACATCAAACTTATAATTATTACCATAACTATAATGGTACTAGCCCTTTTTATGGCGCACTTTTATATTAATTATAACGCTAAAGACAAACTTTATAATGACGTAAACGCAATTCCTGAAAACCAAGTAGGTTTATTACTTGGCACCAGCAAATTCATAAGTAATAACACTATAAACTTATATTACAAATACCGCTTGAAAGCTGCTTATTTACTTTACAAAAATAAAAAAGTTGAACGTATTTTAATAAGTGGAGATAACAGTACTAGTTATTATGACGAACCTTCAACATTTAAACATGACCTTATCAATCTTGGTATTCCTGAAGATAAGATAATATTAGACTATGCTGGATTTAGAACATTAGATTCTGTTATTAGAGCCAACAAAATATTTGGTTTGGATAGTTTTACAATAATTTCACAAAAATTTCATAACCAACGCGCTATTTATTTAGCACAACACTATAATTTAAACGTTATTGCCTTTAACGCTAAAGATGTAAAAAGGCGATACGGTTTACGCACCAATGCAAGAGAGTACTTAGCACGTACCAAAGCAATTATAGATGTTATTATTAATACACAACCTAAGTTTTTGGGTCCAAAAATAAGCTTATAATGACAATAAAAATTGACACTAAATTTTTAGCGCTAACACTAATTATACTATTAACAGAAATTGCAATTGCCTACTATTTAAAAAATGGTTTTATACGATTTACAGTTGGCGATTTTCTGGCTTCTATATTAGTCTATTGTGGCCTAAAAAGCATTTTTAAAACACATTGTATTCAGGCTTCAATTTGGGCATTAGCCATCTCTTTTTGTATTGAGTTTGCCCAACTTACAAATCTACTTGAAACATTACATTTAAAACATAACAAAATAGCCTCAATCGTGCTTGGCAGTCACTTTAGTGTAGCAGACTTAGTCGCATATACATTAGGCATTGTCACTATCTATTTTATAGATATAAATTACATCACTAATGAAAACAATTAAACAAATCATCCAAGCAGAATATCAAACCATATTATCTATAATATTACTAACTTTTTTTAGTTTAACTTTATTACTAATAAGATTTAAATTAACTAATAATTACTACTATTTATTTTTAATTTGGAATTTATTTTTAGCAGGACTACCCTATTTACTAAGTAGTTATTTGGCAACTCTTAAACACATAAAATCATCAACTCTAATTACTAACAGTATACTATGGTTACTATTTTTACCAAACGCACCTTATATAGTTACGGACTTATTTCATTTAAAATATAGTAGTCACCATTTACTCTGGATAGACACGTTAATTATCACCATGTTTGCTATTACGGGATTAATTTTGTTTTTTAAATCTGTTTGGACCATGGAAATTATTTTTAAGACTTACGTCGAAAAACATATTGTTGCATTCAGTATTCCGTTGTTATTTATATTAGTTGGTTTTGGAGTTTACTTAGGTCGCTTTTTAAGATTTAATTCTTGGGAAGTATTAAATAAACCATGGACTATATTAGAAACAATAGTATTTATAGTACTAAACCCAAATTTAAATTACACAGCGTGGCTATTTACAATTGTATTTGGATTGTTTTTATGTGTCTGTTATTACGCCATAAAAACAAATTACACAACAAACAAAAAAGCTTCCCATTAGGAAGCTTTTTTTTATACTAATTAAATATGAAATTAATTTTAATCATTATCTATAATGGAAATCGTCGCTTCTCCTATCGCACTTGCAGATCCACTTAATAACGTTCCTACGACAGTAAAATCTTCAGTCCCTTCAACTTCTGTATCATCTGTAATTACAATTGCAAATACTCCACTTGTGCTACCTGCTTCAATGGTAAAATTAATATTGTTATTACCATAAATACCTTCAATTTGATAATCGTCAAAATCTACTTCACTAGAAACAATTTCAAAATTAATAACAATATCATCGATTGCTGGACTAGATAAAGTAAAAGCATATTCCATAACATCTCCTTCTGTTACCGTTTGATCATTTACAATTATACTTGGGCTAGTTGGTATACTAGTGTCATCACTTGGATTTGTACCACTAGTAGCTTCTATACAATCATCAAAACCATCTCCATCACTATCTGCTAAATTAGGATCTGTAATATTTCCGTTTGGATTACAGATAGTAAGGTCACTATCAATACCTGATGTCTCTTCACAATCTGTTAATCCATCTCCATCTGTATCTAAAAATTCCTGATACAAATATACTTCTGCAATATCAAATTGGTTTGTTATGGTATTAACCGCTTTTACATAAATTATTTGCGTATTCCCATTATCTATAAATGGACTAGCTAAAGGATTAACGTCAACTAATGCATCAGCTTCAGTTAAGTAAAAAGTATACGTATTATTAATTAATTCAAAATAAACCTCTGAAACAATACTATCAAAATCGTAAATTAATGATGGGATACAACCTATTCCTGAAACCTCTGTTGCGTAAATTAAGACATCTAAATTATCTAAATAATCAGGTATCGTGTCACCATCACTATCGTCATTCATTGGATCTCCATCACTATCATAATCCTCATCAATAGTATCAACACCATCACCATCATCATCAGTATCTAAATAGTCAGGTATACCATCTTGATCTGTATCGTCATCAGTATAATCGCCATTAGCATTTAAGTCTTCATTAAAATCTAACACACCATCTGCATCAGCATCCAAAAGTGTTGTACATGACATTTGCGTACCTAAATCTGTTATAGGAACTGTAAAATTACCTGTTACAAAAGTTGTAGATTGATTGTTTGTTATATCAAAAAACTGCATAGTATACTCCGTATCTGTCAAACAATAATCAATAGATAAATCCAAGATTCCGTCGGTTATTGGAATAATAGATACAGAATTATTATAATTTAAAAAGACATAACCATTTGTAGCTGGAGCACCAGAACAATCATTAAAAACACCAGTTATATTAGTCGTTTGTGCATTGCTATCTGATACTGTTATGGTCAGATTAGTGTCCATATCAAACGGTCCAACAATCTCAGTATAATCATTATCAATACAACCAAAATCCGGAATGGTTACTGTTAATGTTTCGTTAGCAGGAATAATACCACAAACTTCACCATTTGCATTAGTGTACCCTGTAGTTGTAGATGTCCAAGATATAGATTCGCGTTGCAATTGTACAATGGTATTAGGCAAAGGATTGTTATTATCATCCACTACAGTAATACATAGTTGAACGGTATCAAAAGCAATATCACAGTTCCAAAAACTAAAATGGGATACCTCTCCAACATATTTATTACCCTCTAAAACTGCTGTACCTTCTTCCTTCCAATATCCATATGTTTCGTCAAAATACCATAATGGTATTGTTTCCGGAGGATTAGTAGCATTAGTAGGCACAGGAACAGATAATTCTGCAGTGGTACCTTCTGCGATATTTAAAACCTCACCATTTTCTCCTATTAACTTAACAGCTATCATACCATAGGTTTCTAAAGCTTGTAAATTACCACTCGTATTCTCTGCTATTAAAGCTCCTGGCATTTGCAAAGCCATAGCCTCATTATCCGGATTTAAATGTCTTAAAACAACCTGAACATTTCCTAAATACTCAAAACCATTTTCAGTTTCAAAATCACCTGAAAAATTAACAGAAGTTCCGTTTGGCAAGCCAATATTAAAAGGTTGACCTGCTCCAATTGTAGCATTTGGATCGGCATCTAGTAACATAATAACGACTTGGTTAACACCACTTGTAGGTACCAAAGATCTAGAACCATCAATAAAACCAACTTTAGACGCTTTTATATAGGCGAATTTTTCATAAACCGTTGCTGACTCTACAGAAAATACTCCGTTTGCATCTGTTACAGTCATCATATTACCGACGTTAATACTAGCTCCAATAATTGGGTCACCTTCTTCATTTATAATCCTTCCTATAAATCTTGCATCCATAGATGCTCCAAAATTTTCTAAAAAAGGATTGCCAGCTTGACCATCTACTTGTTGTTGGTTTAACGGAATATTATTGTCTTTTTCGCAAGAAAAAATTAATAAAACAACTAGTAATGATACTATAAACTTTAGTTTTTTCATCTTTTAAGTTTTGTAATGGTTATATTAATATAACAGATTAAGGTCAAAAAGTCCTAACTTGATATTACTCTTTACCGTCTACGTAGTTTTGTAAATAACTAAATCTTTTAGTCAATTTACCATTTTCGGTAATTTTAGCTCTTTTTAAAACACCATCTGCATCATTGTTAAAAAACGCAGGAATAACATGTTTTAAAAACATCTCTCCAAAACCTTCACTTGCATCTTTTGGTAATTCGCAAGGTAAATTATCTACTGCCATGACAGTTATTGCATCTTTATCATTATAAGCTACTTCTTTTTCAGTTTTGGCATTATAACCATAAAAAGGATCTGCAATAGTGGATGGACGGATTGTGGATGCTACAGGTCCATCAATATCGCAAGAAATATCGGCTATTAAGTTAATTTTAAAATCTGGATGTCTTGCATCTTCTCTTGTAAATAAATAAGGAGCTCCATCACCATAAAAGTGACCTGCTATAAAAAAGTCTGTTTGTTTAGCATAAGGCATAAAATTACTTTCGTAACCTGAAGGATCTTTATAAAACTGTCCTTTATTACCAACTTTACCATCCTTACGCTTACTATATTCCATAACATCAATTAAGCAATACACAGGCTCAGTAAAATTAGAGGTTAAGTATAAAGCATCACTGACTTGCTTAATTTTAAGATGATCTAAAATTTCTTGTGCGCCTTTAGCTACTTTACCAGTACCAGAAAGCACAATTTTTATGTTGGGTAATTTAATTTTATCCAGTTCGCTTTTTACTTCATCTAAATCTTTTAAGTGCTCTACTTTAGGTAGTGTAAATAAATTATCACGAAGTCCTAAGGCTCTAAAACCGTTGTAAGCACCTACCAAACCAGCATAACGCCCAAAACCAATTAGTCTTGCGCCATTTTGTCTAACAATAGTTTCGTGATCATACATTTCAATATTTTTATCAAGGATAGCTCTTAAAAGCGCTCTATTATAAGGTTGCTTTTTTATTGTATGACTGAAGAAAAAATATTTTTTATTAGGAATAAGCGCTTCTGTTGGCACTTCTTTTACACCAAACATAACATCTGCATCTGAAACGTCCTTAAAAATCTGAAAGCCATTTTTTTCATATTCAGCATCATTAAACACACGAATGTCCGAAGCCTCAATCATTACTTCTGCTTGTGGAAAGGAAGTTTTTAAATCTTTTAAGTCATTAGGAGAAAACACGACACGTCTATCTGGTGGATTTTTACGTTCTTTTATAATTGCAAATTTCATATATCTAAATTTATTCTTGCTAAATTACCTTTAATATTAAGGTTTAGCAAATCAAATTTATTATACACGCTTTACTTCATTTTCGCTTTTTAAAACGTAGTCACCATCTGATTGCTTTATAAAAAGCGCTTTGTTTCCAGAAGTCCCATCTCTGGTCACTTTGGTACCTTTAATAGTTTTTGTTATTTTTTTAGTGTAGGTTTCTTCTACTTTTCCTTTAGCAGTTCCGTTTCCCCAATCCCATTGTACTTCTGTACCTGTTTTTATCATCTCTACTTTTTATTTCAATTTAAAAAATATGACTTAATTTTATCTTAAGTTTATTATAAATCTTAAATGGTACAACGTTTGCATTATAATTTTTAGTAATTTTGCAATCCAATAAATAACACAATTTATTAAAATGGGGTCGACTGGTTTTGACAGCGAGATTAATTAAATTGTAAGCACGTCGAGTAATGATTTTGCGCTCGTAAAACACTAGATCAACTTTTTAATCGGCGAGAATAACTACGCTTTAGCTGCCTAATCCGAATCATAGTAGGATTAAGCCTCGGCTCACAAGGTGAGCAAGCTTTATGTCTCCGGAAAGCTTTGATTGACAGCGTTCCATTTGAGGCATCGAAAAAGTCAATATAGGCTAAGTAGCGCTTTGATGCTTTGCTGAAATTAAAAAAGATAAGTTAAAAGTAGGTTGTCTTTAACCAGCTTTTAATCGAAAACCTAAGAAAAGAATAAACGTGTAGAAAGCCTTTTGGTTACTTGTTTGGACGAGAGTTCGATTCTCTCCGACTCCACTTTAAACGCTCTGAAATATTGATTTCAGGGCGTTTTTTATGACCTAAAGGTAGAATCCCTAATTACTATATTACTTTTAATTTCAACTAATTTGCTGGTTATATTATCCTCAGGGATATTAATTTCATTTACAAGGTATTGCACTGCTGTACGTCCTATTTTTTCTCCAGGTTGATCTACTGTGGTTAATTTGGGTTCTATTATAATTGAGTGCTCAGAATTACTAAATCCAACAACTGCTATTTCTTCAGGTATTTTTACATTAAACTTATTTAGTGTTTGTATTACGCCTATTGCTGCACCATCTGTAATCGCGAAAATAGCATCAGGTCGTACTTTTGAACTCAATAATATATTAGTCATTCTTTTTCCTTCTTTCATTGATATATCCTCTACACTAATAACCATTTTTGGATCTAACTCCAGATTATTATCTTTTAAAGCTTTTAAATAACCCGAATACCGTTTTTCCGAATTATAAGAATATTGGTCTTCCTTAATTATAGCAATACGTTTTTTTCCAATATTAATTAAATGTTCAATAATGTTATAGGTTGCTTCCTCATCATTAATTGTAATTTGTGTGCATGGAATTTTATTTGAAACCTTATCAAATAAAACAATTGGCATTGTGTTTAACGTTGCTAATATGTGATCAACTTCTCTGGTACGCTTAGTTAATGAGGCTAAAATACCATCCACACCAAATTGCATCATAGTATTAAACATCTCTTTTTGTTTTTCTACATCATTATTAGATTCTGATATAATTACCCTAAATCCTTTACTTTCGGCCTCTTCCATAATACCTCTAACAATAGTCGTAGTAAAGTAATGTGTTATATTGGGTACGATAACACCAATAATATTAGATCTATGATTTCTAAAACCTTTGGCAAAAATGTTTGGGACATAATTTAATTTTAATGCTAATGCCTTCACCTTCTCTTTAGTTTGCACACTAATGTCTGGATGGTCATTTAATGCTCTAGAAACTGTTGATATCGATAATTCTAAAGTCTGAGCTAATTTTTTTAAAGTTGTAACTTCTTTCTTCATCAAAATAAAATTTCAAACGTTTTCGCAAACGTTTGCATACAAATATCGTACTTTTTAGCACACAACAATACTTATTTCGTAATTATATTAGCCTAACATTAACTAATTCTTAATAAAATGAAAAAACTAACCACCACACTATTATTATTATTTTGTTGTTTTTCAATGTTTGCACAAACAGAAATATCAGGAACAGTAAAAGATAAGGCTGGATTACCTATCCCTAATGCTAACATTTTAATTATTAACTCAAACGTTGGAGCTTCTACAGATTTTGACGGAAATTTTAGTTTTACAGTACCTGAACTTACAGGATCAAGGGAGTTACAAATTTCTTACATTGGCTATAATACTTTAATTAAAAAAGTAGAATTAAACGGTACGCCATTAACACTTGATATTATCTTACAAGAAGGTAATAATTTAGATGAAATTGTACTTACAGCTTCATCAACTTTTAGATCACAAAAACAAGCACCTTTATCCATTAGTAGTAAAGGCATTAAAGAAATTACTAGACTATCGGCTAATAGTCAAGCCGATATTTTAAGAGATGTACCTGGTATTACTGCTGAAGGTGGTGGTGGAGAAACTGCAACCAACCTTTTTGTTAGAGGTTTACCTTCTGGTGGACAATATGTCTTTAACCCTTTACAGTACGATGGTATGCCACTTATGAGTACGTTTGGATTAAACTCTTCTGCACATGATGTTTACGCTAGACCTGATGTTGGTTTTAAAGGTGTCGAATTTGTTAGAGGTGGATCTGCTGTACTTTATGGTGCTGGATCGGTTGCTGGTATTATTAATTACTCTAGTAAAACTGGAGATTCTAATGACGAAAATTTAATTAATGTAGAATGGGGAAATGACGGTAGATTAAAAACAGACTTTTATACTGGTGGACAATTAGGTAGCGAAGATTCTAACACTTACTACGCTTTTACAGGTTTTGTTAGAAAAGATGATGGTCCAATTGAAACTGGTTTAACCACAAAAGGAGTGCAGTTTAGAGGTAATATTAAACAAAAATTTGAAAACGGATCCTTTACTGTTCACGGACAATATATTAATGATAGAGCTCAATTTTACTTACCATTACCATTAGATGGAGCGTCTAGAGAACGGTTAAATGGTAACGATGGCGAAGCTGTAAACCAACTATTATCTGGTGAACTTGCAAACACTTCATTTTTAACTCCAGGTGGTGTATATGAAAGTCCTATTGAAGATGGTGTGTATACTAAAGGTGGTTACCTTTTAGCAGATTTTAACTATAACTTAAATGACAATCTAAAATTTAAATCGAAAGTAAAATATGCCAACTACCAACACAATTTTGCATTATATGTTGGAGGTAGTGGTGATTATGGTAATCCAATTACTATTAATGATTATGTAGCTGCTATTGCTCCAGATAATACTGCATTTAGCGCAACATACCAAGGTGGAGCTGGCAACCAAATTAATGGTAATGATTTAGTGGTAGAAAACCTACACGTAGATAGATTAAGACCTATGACAGATTATTCTGGAGAGGCTAGCTTTATATTAAATTCTGATGATGGAATACACACCTATACCGCTGGAACATTCTTAGCCAGAACAGAAGCTGAAGATGTTAACTATCAATATAGAGTCCTTTCAGAATTTAATAATAATCCGCAATTAGTAAACTTAAGCTACACTGATGCTGGAGGAAATAATGTAATATATTCTGAAGGCGGTTTATATAACAGAATTGGTATGACTGCCAATAATTTCCTAACGCAAAGCAGAACTGCCTTTTACCTTACAGACGAAATGGTTTTTGATAGATGGCGTTTTGACGTTGGATTCCGTATAGAGTCTACAACAGGTACCTTTAGACGAGGTGGATTAGAAACCTCTCAAGTTTATGAAAATGCTGACTTAACAACTAACTTACAAAACGTTCAATTTGCTGATGGTACATTTACAACTGGAGAAATTAAGGATACAGATTGGGCATTATCATTAGCAGGTTTATACAAACTAACTGATGCTACTAACTTATACGCAAACTTCTCAAAAGGATACTTTTTTCCGCAACAACGTGGTTTTGGACCAACTCCAGGAATACGAGATACCAATTATGAGGCTGAAACAATTTTACAAGGTGAAATGGGAGCCAAATTTGGAACAGATAAATTTTCTGGTTCTGTGGCTGCATACTACGTTGGATTAAGCGACCGTATACGTATAGATCAAGCTATTTCTGGAGGTCAATTAGTAGATCAAGCTAGAAGTGAGCAATCAACACAAACTTTAGGTCTTGAAGCAACAGGTAAATATAAATTTACTGAGTATTTAAATGTTTCTGGGACACTAACATACCAAGACCATGAAATTACAACTAATCAAACCGAAGATTTAGTTAGTGGTACAACAAGTACTATTAATGAAGGTAATGAAATTGCAAGACAACCTAACCTTTTAGGTAACTTAGGCCTTAACTACGATAACAAAGTTTTTGATGCAAGCTTTGCTGTTAACCACACAGGAAAAAAGTTTACTGACGACACTAATAATGTAGAGTTAGATGCTATTACAATTGCAAGATTAGGTGCTGGTTACACAATTCAAACTAACGAAGATACGTCCTTACGTTTTGGATTATCTGTATTTAACTTATTTGATAGTTCTGGTATTACAGAAGGAAACCCAAGAGCTGGTATTGCTGGTCAATCTGGAGATGGCGAGTTTTTTGTTGGACGACCAATCTTACCTAGACGTATGTTCTTAACAGCAACATTCAACTTTTAATTTATAATAATTTAATTAGTCATATAACTCATCATTTTTTTTGCTAAGTAAAGTGATGGGTTATTTTTTAAAATCAAAAAAACTTACAATCTTTAATATATATGAAGGATTTACAAAACAACGCTATTACAGTATTAAACAATAACTGGAAAGATAAATTTAGCATTCCATGCGCAAAGCTTTACCCTTTTCAATGGTTCTGGGATTCTGGATTAATCGCAATTGGTTTCGCTCATTTTGACATGCCTAAAGCCGAAAAAGAAATAGAAACACTGCTTGATGCACAATGGAGTAATGGTTTTATTCCTCATATTATTTTTCATACCGAAACGGACACTTATTTTCCTGGACCAGATTTTCATCGTTCAGATTTACATCCTCAATCTTCGGAAAAATATAAATCTACAGGTATGACACAACCTCCTGTTACTGGTTTTGTTCTAGAAGATTTATACCGTATTAGTAAGGATAGAGATGCTACTTTAAAATTTATAGAGTCCGTAATTGATAAAGTATATAAAAATCACGAATATTTTTACAACCAACGTGATCCTCAAGATGAAGGTTTAGTATACATATACCATAACTGGGAATCAGGTACAGACAACTCTCCTATTTGGGATGATATTTGGGGCACCATGAATCCTCCAGAATATACTTTTGAAAGACGTGACACAACACATGTTGATGCTGCGCAAAGACCTTCAAAAAGAGAATACGATCACTATTTACATATTATTGAAATAGCAAAACAAAACAATTATAATGATCAAAAAATTGCAGAGCTTTCTCCTTTTTTAGTTCAAGATCCATTATTTAACGCAGTGCTTTTAAAATCTAATCAAAGCCTAATAGATTTATATCGTATTATTGGAAATAAAAATAATAACGATAAGATACACCAACTTCAAAAATGGCAAGACAAAGGGACTAAAGCGTTTAATAATAAACTCTATGATGAAGAACTAGGTGTTTACGTGCATTACGATTTAAGAAACGAAAAATTATTAAAACACATATCATCCTCTTCTTTTGCCCCACTTTTTGCTAATCTACCAAGTGAGGCTAGAGCAAAAAAAATGGTAGATATTATGATGGAAAAATTTGGTAACCCAGATCAATATCTGTGTGCATCATTTGATCCAACTAGCGATAGGTTTAATCCTAAAAAATATTGGAGAGGTCCAGTTTGGGTTAATTTAAATTGGATGTTATATTATGGGTTAAAACAATATGGTTTTTATGACATCGCCAAAAGAATGAAACAAGATACCATAGAGATTATTGAAAACAATGGGTTTTACGAGTATTTTGATTCCAGAAAAGAAGAACATAAAAATGGTAACGCAGGTTATGGAGGTCATAATTTTTCATGGAGTGCTGCATTATTTATAGATTTATTAAATGAATAAATAACCCATTAGCTTTAACCACATGAATTATATAGACTACATCATTATCATATTATATTTAATCGGATTTTTAGGGATAGGGTATTTCTTTAAAGAAAATAAAAACTCTAAAGATTACTTCCTTGGAGGTCAATCAATGGGATGGTTTCCGTTAAGTTTATCAACCATGGCAACCCAATTATCTGCTATTAGCTTTATATCTGCACCAGCATTTGTTGGTTTAAAAGAAGGTGGTGGATTGCAATGGTTAACCTATGAGTTTGGTGTACCTTTAGCTATGGCGTTTTTACTAATTGCCATAATACCTACCTTATATAATTCTGGTATTGTTAGTGTTTATGAATATCTAGAACGTCGTTTTGATGCCTCTTCAAGGTTACTTATTAGTTTTGTTTTTCAAATTAGTCGCTCTGTAGCAACAGGTGTTATGGTATACACTATGGCACTTATTTTACAAGCTACTATTGGTATAGAGTTTTGGATTTCGATATTAATTATTGGTGTTATAACCATGGTGTACTCCTTTCAAGGTGGAATGAAGGCTGTAATTTGGGGAGACGTCATACAAATGTGCATTCTCTTTTTTGGTATAATTATTTGCTTATTTTATGGTTTAAGTGAGTTGGGTGGCTATAATAATTTTATAAATCTTGTTGATAAAGACAGATTAACTGCAGTAGATTTTTCTAAATGGGGATTTAATAATGCTGATAAAAATGACGAATTTGGTTTTTGGCCAATGGTAATAGGAGGTTTCTTTTTGTATGCTTCCTATTATGGTACAGATCAAACACAATCACAAAGACTGCTATCTGCAAAAGGATTACCTACCATAAAAAAATTATTACTAGCTAATGGATTGTTTAGATTCCCAATTACATTAACCTATTGTATAATGGGATTAATTTTAGGGACATTATTACTACAAGACGCTAGTTTTCAAGAGTTATTAAATACAGTTTACCAATCTAATATTACAAGTTTAGAAGGTAAAAAAGCCGACTTAATGGTACCTGTTTTTATAATTAAATACTTACCAAATGGTGTCATCGGTATTTTAATAGTTGCAATAATGTCTGCCGCAATGTCCTCTTTAAGCAGCACAGTAAATTCATTATCTGCAGTAACCTTAGAAGACTTTATAAAACGATTTAAACCTGATATGCCAGACAAAAAATACGTACAATACTCGCGTTTATTATCTGTGTTTTGGGGATTAGTATGTTTGTTTTTTGCGTTTTTCGCTGGAAGTATAGAAGGAACTGTTATTGAGGTTATTAACAAAATAAGCTCAATTTTTTATGGTCCCATTTTAGCTGCTTTCATATTAGCTATTCTAACTAAAAAAACGCATGCTTTAGGTGCTAATATTGGTATCGTTATAGGTGTGTTATTCAATATGTATTTATGGCTATATGTACCAAGTATATTTTGGTTTTGGTGGAATGCAATAGGTTGTTTAGTGACTGTTATAATAGCTTTAATTGTAAGCTATGTTATTAAAAAAGAAACCAAACCAGGTTTAGATATTGAAGTCTATAAAGCAGGTAAAAAAGAAGTCATTATACTATTATCATACTTTGTTTTAATTGTGCTGTTTGCAATTTTTATTGGTGAAATTTTAAATTAAAAGTTAACATGAAAATAGTAATTGCTCCAGATAAGTTTAAAAATTCGCTAACCAGTTTAGAGTTTTGTAATATCGTTGAAAAACAGCTTAAAAAAGAGTTGCCTTATGCCAATATCGTAAAACTACCATTAGCAGATGGTGGTGATGGCACCATTGATATTGTTAAACATTATTTAAACGGAGAAACAATCAAAACTAAGGTGTGCAATCCTTTATTTTCTACAATTGAGGCAAGCTACATTTATGCTCCAAAATATGAAACTGCATTTATAGAAATGGCAGAAGCCTCAGGCTTAAAGCTTTTAAAACCAGAGCAATTAGATTGTAAAATAACTTCAACATTTGGAACTGGTCAGCTTATTTTGGACGCTTTAAACAAAGGTGCAAAAAAAATAATACTTGGTATTGGTGGAAGTGCTACAAACGATTGTGGTATTGGCATGGCAACTGCATTAGGATACCGTTTTTTGGATAAAAAAGGTGTAACAATAAACCCTATTGGCAAAAACCTGTCATCTATAAAATCCATTGACGTTAGTCATGCAAATCCACAAATTTTTTCAACAGATTTTAAAATAGCCTGTGATGTTACTAATCCATTATATGGTAAAAAAGGCGCTGCTTACGTTTACGCTGCTCAAAAAGGAGCTAATCATCAAGATATATTATTACTTAATAAAGGACTTAAAGATTTCTCAAAATTAATCAGTCAAATCTTTAAAATAGATCCACAGTCCATACCTGGTTCTGGAGCTGCAGGAGGTATGGGAATTGCTTCTAAAATATTTTTAAACGGAACTCTTGAAAGCGGAAATAAATTAATTAAACAGTTATCAAATTTTGATAATCAAATTTCAAATGCAGACTGGATTATAACTGGAGAAGGCAAGTTAGATAATCAAACGTTATCCGGAAAAACAATTCAGGGTGTTTTAGATACCTCAACTAAAAATAATATTAATGTAGCAGTCTTTTGTGGTGCGATTGACATTAACGAAAAAGCACTAAAAAACATGGGAATTAATTATGCTTCACAAATAATAAACGAAGCAAAAAACTTAGATGACGCCATGCAAAACACTAACATACATCTTACAACTATGACTAAAAAATTTATTGGCCATATCAAACAACTTAAATAAAATGAAATTATATCCCTTAACTTTCAATCCAGTTTTTAGTTACCGTATTTGGGGAGGAAACAAATTAAAATCGGTATTAAATAAAAGTTACTCCCAAGACAGCATAGGCGAATCTTGGGAAATTTCTGATGTTGAGGATAACCAAACCATTGTAAATAATGGCAATTTAAAAGGGAATACGCTAAAAGATTTAATTAAGACATTTAAAGGTGATTTTCTAGGACACAAAGTGTATCAAACCTTTGGCAACAACTTTCCGTTGCTAATAAAATTTATTGATGCCAAAACACCTTTATCCATACAAGTTCATCCTAGTAATCAGTTAGCTAAAAAAAGACATAATTCATTTGGTAAAAATGAAATGTGGTACGTTATGCAAGCTGAAAATGAAGCCGAATTAATTGTAGGTTTTAATCAAAAAATCAGTAAAGAAGACTACGTAAATCACCTTAAAAACAACACCTTAAAAGATATTTTAAATATTGAAACAGTAACATATGGAGACACCTTCTATATTCCTACTGGACGCGTTCATGCAATTGGAGCAGGTGTTTTACTTGCCGAAATCCAACAAACCTCAAATATTACTTATCGTATATATGATTATGATAGGGTTGACAAAAAAACAGGACAAAAAAGAGAGCTACACACCAATCTAGCTTTAGACGCTATAGACTACAATTTTTACACGCATTATAAAACGGATTACAACCAACAATTAAACACACCAAGTCAGTTAGTAAATTCCAAATATTTTAAAACTAATATAATCGAATTAAACACCAAGTTAACAAGGGATGTTACAGCAATAGATTCGTTTATAATTTATATATGTGTTCTGGGAGAGGTTATAATTAACACGCCTGACGACGCTACTAATTATAGCTTAAAAATGGGGCAAACTATTATTATTCCTGCCTGTATTAATATAATAATAATTCATGCAAATTCTGCTAAACTAATTGAAGTCTATTTGTAACATCTAGCAAAAAAAATCCCAATCTGAAAAGATTGGGATTTTTAGTTAATTCTTTTTATAAGGTAATCCATCATGTTTCCATTTAGAAAAACCACCTTGCATATCATATATTTTTTTAAATCCTAAGTCTATCATTTTTTCGGCACACTTAGCACTTCTACCGCCTTTTTGACAATACAATAGTACAGGTTTTTTCCTATCTAAGGTTTTAATATCATCCTCAAATGTAGGCGACATAAAATCTATATTTTGTGCTGATGCAATATATCCAGAATTGTATTCCGCTGGTGTCCTAACATCTATAAACTGAACATTATCAAGAGTCAATAGTGTTTGCATTTCCTCTGGAGAGACAACCTTTATTTCACCTTCAACATTTTTTTTACAACTCAGTGCAACAAAAACTAAACACAAACTTAATACTAATGCTATTTTTTTCATACCTTTTTTATTATTCAACTGGTCCTGACCACTCACTAAATCCTCCTAGAAGATTGTAAGTAGTACCAAATCCTAATTGATTCATTATTGCGCATGCTTGGGCACTTCTTCCACCTGATCTACAATACACGTAAAAATTCTTAGATTTATCTAACTCCTCGACAGCATAAATAAATCCCTGTCCTTTATAAATGTCAATATGTATTGCATTAGGTATTTTTCCTTCTGCAACCTCTTCATCTGTTCTTACATCAAGGATGACTGCGTTATCGTCTTTTTCTAATTGGTTTACCCAATCCGATTGAATTAAATCTGCCATAATATTTATACAATTAATTTTAGCACAAAATTAACACATATATAGTATATAGACGTAAAAAAATCCGAAATGTTACATCTCGGATTTTTATTTATTATAATAGATTAATTTTTTTTAAACTTTAATAGAACAACCTATAGCTTTAGTTTCGTTAATTTTTACTTCTTTATTATTTAATAGGGCATCAACTGCATCTTCTACATACTTAGTTTTTACAGCATTTGCATCTTGATAATTATCATCAATTGCACCAATATATTTAACGACATTTCCTTTTTGTTCTTTTTGCAAAACATACACATGTGGTGTTTTTGTTGCGCCATATTGCGGATAAATATCCTGACCAGAATCCATCAGATAAGGAAAAGTAAACCCTTTATCCTTAGCTCTAGTTTTCATAGCTTCCATATTATCTCCTGGTTTAACGGTTGTATTATTAGGCATAATGGCAATTACGGGATAACCTAGATCTGCATACTTTTTATTTAAACCCTGCACTCTATCCTCATAAGCTACTGCGTAGGGACAAGTATTGCAGGTAAATACAACTATAAACCCTTTAGCATCTTCATAATCTGATAAAGACACCATATTACCATCAATATTTTCAAGTTCAAAATCTGTTGCCACATCACCTATTTTATATCCTGAATCAGTACTATTAGTCTTTGTTGTAAAAGCACTAACCGTTATTATAACGACCAACACTAAGGTTAATTTAAATATTTTTTTCATAATTTATTGTTTTAAAAATTGTTTTAATTCTGTTTCTAACGCTATATAATCAAATGATTGCTCATAAAAAACTGTCTTTTGGGTATTGTAAATTAATGTTGCAGGAATTGCTCCTGACCAATTTTCATCTACTTTAGGTATCCATGTATTAGCATCAACATCGTTTAAAACTATAACCTCACTTTTTAATTTATTTTTCAATAAAAAAGGTTTTAATTTACTTTCAATCTGCTTTGGAAAATCTAAACTCACCAAAATAACTTCTACCTTTTTGTCTGCATACGTTGTGTTTAACTGTTCAAAATAAGGTAATTCTTTAACGCATGGTGCACACCAAGTCGCCCAAAAATTTATCACATAAGTTTTACTTTTATCCTTAGCAGCAAGGTATTGCTCCAAACCGCCAAAATCGACTATTTTTAAATCTTGCTTTAAATAAGGTGCGTCTACTATTTTTATTTGATTACTATTTAATAAACTAATATACTGGTTTCCAAAAGCAAAAAAAGTAAAGGTCAAAATTAAAAATAAGTGTTTCATAAAGTAAATTTAATATATATTGTTTTCTTCTTTTTCAGTTTTAACAAATAATTAAAGGGGAAAATAATTTGAAAACTAACTTTTGATTTATATCTTTGAACTTTATAATAAACATGAACACAATTTTAAATCATACTTGGTGGTGGAATAATCGAAATCAAACTTCGTGAACTAACGCTATACGTATTATTTAAGTAACTATACAAAAAAGGCTTGTCATTCACGACAAGCCTTTTTTTTATTTCTGAACTTGTTTCAGAAAACACAAACAAAATTAATAATATCTCTAATAATGGAGATACTGAAATAAATTCAGCATAATAAAAATGAAAACATTCAGTTTATACACACATTACAAAAAAATACTAGCAGACACCATTACTCCTGTTAGCATCTATTTAAAAATTAGAGATAAATATCCTAATAGTATTTTGTTAGAAAGTAGCGATTATCACGCTAATGATAATAGTTTTTCTTACATATGCTTTAACCCAATCGCCTCAATTAAAGTTGACGATAAAGCAATTACACAAACATTTCCGGATGGTAGTGAGATGAAAAACAAGGTGCGTAATGTAACCGAGATGATACATAAGTTTACCAAACGCTTTAAAGTAAAATCGGACGAGGATTTTAAGTTTATCAACAACGGGATATTTGGCTACACAGCTTATGATGCTGTGAAACACTTTGAAGATGTAGAGATTTCTAAAAAACCAGATTCTCTCGACATTCCTGACGTTTACTACGCAGTTTACCAAAATATAATTGCTATAAACCACTTTAAAAACGAAGCCTATATTTTTGCACATTGTTTTGAAACAGAAAACAATATAGACGAAGTTTTACAACTAATAAGCTCTAAAAACTTTGCGACTTATAAGTTTACAACAAACTCTGAAATACAATCAAATTTAACGGATGACGAGTATAAAGATCAGGTCCTATTAGCCAAACAACATTGTGCTAGAGGTGATGTGTTCCAGTTAGTATTATCTAAAAAATTCTCGCAAGGTTTTAAAGGTGACGAGTTTAATGTCTATCGTGCCTTACGCAGCATAAACCCATCACCATACCTATTTTACTTTGACTATGGTGACTTCAAGATTTTTGGAAGCTCACCAGAAGCACAATTAGTCGTTAATAACGGTCAAGCCGAAATACATCCAATTGCCGGAACATTTAAAAGGACTGGAAATGATGAGGAAGACCAAAAGCTAGCCAAACAACTAGCCGAAGATGATAAGGAAAATGCAGAACACGTCATGTTAGTTGACCTTGCCAGAAATGATTTAAGCAGACATGGTAGCGAAGTCAAAGTTGTAACCTATAGAGAAGCACAATTTTTTTCTCATGTTATTCACTTAGTTAGTAAGGTAACCGGAAAAATACACGACAATACACCAACAATGCAGGTTGTTGCAGACACCTTTCCTGCAGGAACTTTAAGTGGTGCTCCAAAACACAAAGCCATGCAACTTATTGAAAAATACGAAAAAACTAGCAGAGCCTTCTATGGTGGAGCAATTGGTTTTATGGATTTTGATGGCAATTATAATCACGCAATTATGATTAGGACATTTATGAGTAAAAACCATCATTTACATTGGCAAGCTGGAGCAGGTCTAGTCTCTAGATCAAACCCAGAAAGCGAGTTACAAGAAGTATATAACAAATTAGGAGCATTAACAAATGCTATAGAATTAGCCAAAGAGATATGAGAGTTTTAGTAATAGATAATTACGATAGTTTTACTTATAACTTAGTTCACTATTTAGAAGACTTAGATTGTGAAGTTACTGTAAAAAGAAATGACAAATTAACCTTGGACCAAGTCGAAGCTTTTGATAAAATTGTACTTTCTCCAGGTCCAGGAATACCTGACGAAGCTGGTTTGCTTAAAGCAATAATTAAAACTTATGCACCTACTAAAAGTATTTTAGGCGTATGTTTAGGTCAACAAGCTATTGGAGAAGTTTTTGGTGGTAGTTTAATTAATTTAGACAATGTATATCATGGTGTATCAACAAATGTAGATATTGTGGTTGACGATGAAGTACTGTTTAAAAACATGAACAAAACTATTGAAGTCGGACGTTACCATTCATGGGTTGTAGATCCTAATTTACCTGAGGTTTTAGAAGCCACATCCTTTGACCAAAATGGACAAGTCATGTCGTTAAGACACAAATTTTACGACGTAAGAGGTGTGCAATACCATCCAGAAAGCGTACTGACACCAAACGGAAAACAAATTTTAGAAAACTGGATTAAGAGTTAATATGAAACAAATACTAAACAGACTAATTAATCAAGAAAGCATCACTGCTGAAGAAGCTAAATACCTTTTAGTCAACATATCTGAAGGCGCATATAATCAAAGTCAAGTAGCCTCTTTCTTAACGGTTTATATGATGCGAAGTATAACTCTAGAAGAGCTTCAAGGGTTTAGAGATGCATTGTTAGAATTATGTATTCATGTAAACTTATCAGAATTTGATCCAATCGATTTATGCGGAACTGGAGGTGACGGAAAAGATACTTTTAACATTTCAACCTTAGCATCATTTGTAACTGCTGGTGCTGGAGTTAATGTGGCAAAACATGGTAACTATGGTGTGTCATCAGCTTCTGGATCTTCCAATGTTATGGAAGCTTTAGGCATTCATTTTTCTAACAAAACAGATTTTTTAAAATACGCCTTAGAAAAAGCAGGCATCTGTGTTTTACACGCACCTCTGTTTCATCCAGCTATGAAAAACGTTGCTCCTATTAGAAAAGAATTGGGTGTAAAAACATTTTTTAATATGCTTGGACCAATGGTAAATCCAGCATTTCCAAACAATCAAATGGTAGGTGTATTTAGCTTAGAGCTACAACGCATATATGGTTACTTATACCAAAATACAGATAAAAATTATAGCATCGTACACGCTTTAGATGGATATGATGAAATTTCATTAACTGGAAATACTAAGATAATTTCCAATACAGCTGAAACAATATTAAACCCTTGCGATTTGGGTCTAAAACAACTTGAACAATCTGAACTATTTGGTGGAAACACAGTTAAAGACGCAGCAAAAATATTTAAAAACATTATAAATGGTAAAGGTACAGACGCGCAAAACAACGTGGTTTGTGCTAATGCAGGTTTAGCAATTGCAACAGCCAAACAAATATCACATTTAGAAGGTTTTGAACTTGCTAAAGAAAGTTTGGAAAGCGGACGTGCAAAAACGAGTTTGGAAAAATTAATCGAACTAAGTAAGTAATGGATATTTTAACTAAAATAGTTAACGACAAACGTATTGAAGTTAACCTACGCAAGCAATTAATACCAATCAAACAATTAGAACAATCCATTCTTTTTGAACGTGAGACTGTTTCACTAGCCGAAAAATTAAAAAAAAGTACGACAGGTATCATTGCAGAGCATAAAAGACGCTCACCTTCAAAACAAGTCATCAATCACGATTTAAATGTCTTTGATGTTGCTAAAGGTTATGAAGATGCTGGTGTTTGCGGAATGTCTGTTTTAACCGATGGGAAATATTTTGGAGGAAGTTTAGACGATTTACTAACTGCAAGAGCAAGTTGTAATTTACCTTTATTAAGAAAAGAGTTTATAATAGATCCGTACCAAATTATTGAAGCTAAAGCTTATGGTGCAGATGTTATTTTATTAATTGCAGCAATCTTAACCAGAGAAGAAATTAAAACCTATTCAGAATTAGCTAAAAGTTTAAATCTTGATGTGCTTTTAGAAGTGCATAACCAAGACGAATTACATAAATCTATTATGCCAAGCTTAGATATGCTGGGTGTTAACAACCGTAATTTAAAAACCTTTGAGGTTAGTTTAGATACAAGCAAACAATTAAGTGATTTAATCCCTGACGATTTTGTAAAAGTATCGGAAAGCGGAATAAGCAATATCGAAGCCATAAAAACACTACAACCCTTTGGTTATAAAGGATTTTTAATTGGCGAAAATTTTATGAAAACTGACAATGCTGGCTTAAGTGCCAAACAATTTATCAAAACATTAAACAACTAAGACTATGAAACTAAAAGTATGCGGAATGAAAAACGAAAACAACATCCTAGATGTTGCTGATCTTAATCCAAATTATATGGGTTTCATTTTTTACGAAAAATCATCGCGTTATTTTAACGGAGTCATTCCAGAATTACCAGAAAGCATCAAAAAAATTGGTGTTTTTGTAAATGCAACGTTCGAGTATATAAAAGGAAAAGTGGATAAGCATGACTTACAAGGAGTGCAATTACACGGTCAAGAAACACCTGAATTGTGTCAACGTTTAAAAGATTTAGACATTGCTGTAATCAAAGTGTTTTCTATAAAAAACCAATTTGACTTCTCTGTTTTAGAACCTTATGAGGATGTTTGTGACAATTATTTATTTGACACAAAAGGAAAAGAACCCGGAGGTAATGGTTACACCTTTAATTGGAATGTTTTAAAAAGCTACCCCTCTTCAAAACCTTACTTTTTAAGTGGCGGTATTGGATTAAACGAAGTAGATGCCATTCTTCTATTTTTAAAGAGGCCGGAATCTTACCTATGCTTTGGATTTGATTTAAATAGCAAATTCGAAACTGCAGCAGGATTAAAAGACACAACAAAACTTAACGATTTTAAACAAAAATTGATAGCACACAATTATGAGTTTTAATATTAACGACAAAGGATATTACGGAGATTTTGGAGGTGCATACATCCCGGAAATGCTATATCCAAACGTAGAAGAATTACGTCAAAACTATCTAAAAATAATGGCAGAACCGTCTTTTAAAGCGGAATTTGACGACTTATTAAAAGATTATGTTGGACGCCCTTCTCCACTCTATTTTGCAAAACGCTTAAGCGAAAAATATAATACTAAAATCTACCTTAAACGCGAAGATTTAAACCATACAGGAGCACACAAAGTAAACAATACCATTGGTCAAATTTTAATGGCACAGCGTTTAGGTAAAACGCGTATTATAGCAGAAACTGGCGCTGGACAACATGGTGTTGCCACAGCTACAGTTTGTGCATTAATGGGTATGAAATGTATTGTTTACATGGGCGAAATTGATATTGCACGCCAAGCACCAAACGTGGCAAGAATGAAAATGTTAGGCGCAGAAGTACGTCCAGCATTATCAGGAAGTCGCACCTTAAAAGATGCCACTAACGAGGCCATTAGAGATTGGATTAATAACCCAGTAGACACACATTATATTATTGGTAGTGTGGTTGGACCACATCCTTACCCAGATATGGTTGCTCGTTTTCAAGCGGTCGTATCAGAAGAGATCAAATGGCAACTAAAAGATAAAGAAGGTACAGAAAAACCTGATTACGTTATAGCCTGTGTTGGAGGTGGTAGTAATGCTGCTGGAGCTTTTTATCATTATTTAGACGATACAGATGTTAATCTTATAGCTGTTGAAGCAGCTGGAAAAGGGATTCATTCTGGAGAAAGCGCTGCAACTTCTGTCCTTGGTAAAGAAGGCATTATTCACGGAAGTAAAACCCTATTAATGCAAACGCAAGATGGGCAGATTACAGAGCCTTATTCGATTTCAGCAGGATTAGATTATCCAGGTGTTGGGCCAATGCACGCTAACTTATATACCACTGGTCGTGCCGAGTTTATCTCAATTACCGATGATCAAGCCATGAAAGCTGGATTAGAATTAAGTCAGTTAGAAGGGATTATTCCAGCAATCGAAAGTTCGCATGCATTTGCCATTTTCGAAGACAAAAAATTTAATCCAGACGACGTTGTTGTTATTAATTTATCAGGTCGTGGTGATAAAGATTTACAAAATTATATAGATTATTTTAAACTGTAATATTTGGGCGTTACCACAAGGGTCAGGCTTTCAAGGCTCGCTCTCTGCGAGGAGCTCAGACAGACCTTTCAATCCTTAACGCGAGAAAATGTAACAGTTTACAGTTAGAAAAACTGACGAGATGCTAAAACAAGTTAAGATTGACGTAACGTTATAACAACCAATCATAATATCGATATTACAAATTAAATTACAACCTCAACGTCATACTGAACTCGTTTCAGTATCACACAAGTAAAAGAAAATAGTAACCTAGTTCCTGTATCTCATAACAATGAAAACAAGTTACACTTACATAATCACTAATAAGTACAGAACAACATTTTATGTAGGTGTAACAGCAGATTTAAATAAGAGAATCACTGAACATCAAAATGGAATTGGTTCTGTGTTTACAAAAAAGTATAATTTAAAAGATTTGATTTACTACGAAATATTTACCGATATTAATCAAGCTTTATTGAGAGAAAAACAAATTAAAAATTGGAAAAAGGAATGGAAACTAAATTTAATTAAAGAACAGAATCCAAAACTTGAAACAATAAAAACAATGTGAATCTGAAACAAGTTCAGATTGACGTAACTGAATAACTAAAAAACACATAACGTCATGCTGAACTCGTTTCAGCATCACACAAAAAATAAAACGTCAGGAAGATCTAAATAATGGAAACACCAAACAATGTGAATCTAAAACAAGTTCAGATTGACGCAACTTAATAACAAAGTAAACCACAAACACAACGTCATACTGTACTCGTTTCAGTATCTCACAGGGAACATAAAATAAATTCATTTAAAAATGAACAGAATAAATCAAAAACTAAAAGAAGACAAAAAGCTATTAAGCATATACTTCTCAGCTGGATACCCAACATTAAACGACACTGTTTCTATTATAAAAGACCTTGAGAAAAACGGAGTTGACATGATTGAAATTGGACTTCCGTTTAGTGACCCTCTAGCAGATGGGCCAACAATACAGGCTAGCTCTACGCAAGCTTTAAAAAACGGAATGACAACAGAGACGTTATTTACGCAATTAAAAGACATTAGAAAAACGGTATCTATTCCTTTAATAATCATGGGCTATTTTAACCCAATGTTACAATATGGTGTTGAGGCGTTTTGTAAAAAATGTCAAGACATCGGAATAGATGGTTTAATTATTCCTGATTTACCAGTAGATGTTTACAACGAGCAATACAAAACTATATTTGAAAAATATGGTTTAATAAATGTCTTTTTAATTACACCACAAACTAGTGTAGAGCGTATTAATTTTATTGACTCTATTTCCAATGGTTTTATCTATATGGTAAGTAGCGCAAGTGTTACAGGAAGTAGCTCTGGTTTTGGAACAGAACAGACAGATTACTTTAAACGTATTGCAGACATGAAGTTAAACAATCCTCAAATTGTAGGTTTTGGTATTTCGGACAATTCAACATTTACGCAAGCCACAACATATGCCAAAGGAGCAATTATTGGAAGTGCTTTTATAAAACACTTAACCAAACACGGTAATACTAAAATTGACACTTTTACAAATTCAATTCTAAAATAAAAATCAAGTATGGCTGCAATTACGTTTAGAGAAGCAACTTTGGAAGACAAACCAAAACTATTACAATTTGAACAACAATTAATTGCCTATGAGCGTCCATTTGATAGTATTTTAAAAGAAAATTGCACGTATTATGACTTAGATTATTTAATTCAATCTAATGAAGCTAAATTAGTTGTTGCTACAGTAAACAACCATTTAATAGCTTGTGGATACGCCAAAATTATAAAAGCAAAAGCGTATCATACCATCGACAGATATACTTATATGGGTTTTATGTATGTAGCTCCAGAATTTAGAGGTCAAGGTGTCATTCAAAATATAATCGAGCAATTAAAACAATGGTCAATTAGTTTAAATATTTTTGAAACTAGATTAGAAGTTTATAGTGATAACGAATCTGCAATAAAAGCGTATCAGAAAAAAGGGTTTAAAAACAGAATGATTGAAATGAAAATGGATCTTAAATAAACCTTTTAAGAGAGTTTAACACTTAGAGACAAGACTTTAACTAAGCCTTGTGAGACAATAACTTAAGTTAATAGTATCTTTATTACGAACCAAAAAAACAATAAAATTATGGGAATGATAAAAGATAGAAAGAAATTTGAAACTAAGGTTAGACAAACAAATCCTACAAATCCAACTGCAAATACAAAGTTGGAAACCAATGATTTTGATATCGATAAATCGACAATTAAAAAACAGCAAAATAAAACAAATAGCTAATCCAAATTAGCCTATTTATTAAATGCCTATTCAGTATATTTGAATAGGCATTTTTTTATTCAATTTCATGAAACTACTCAACGACTTCCGACTAATTATATTACTCTGTTTAACCCTAGGTTTAGCGCCTTTTTTTCCAGAACCTCATATCTGGGGAAAATTACAATGGATTGCAGGTGGTGCAAAAGGTATGCAACTTAAAGATTGGTTTGATGTACTTTTACATGGATTCCCTTGGATACTTTTAGTTAGAGTAATAATTGTTAAATTAACAACCAAATCCAATGCTTAACATTGTTTTAATAGAACCAGAAATACCAAATAACACAGGGAATATTGGCAGATTAGCACTAGCTTCCGGAAGCACATTACATTTAGTAAAACCTTTTGGTTTTGAGCTAAGTGACAAACGTTTAAAACGTGCTGGATTAGATTACTGGAAACATTTAAACGTCGTGATGTACAACTCGGTTGATGATTTTTTTGAAATAAATAAAGATGCCAATTTTGCATTTTTTTCCAGTCATGGCACAAAATCGCATTGGGACATTCCTTTTAAGGATGATCAATTTTTAGTTTTCGGGAAAGAGTCCGTTGGACTAGGAAGCACTATAATAGAAAAGCATAAAAAATCATTATATAAAATCCCTCTGTACAGTGAGCATATAAGAAGTTTAAACTTAGCAAATTCTGTTGGGATTGTTGTGTATGAAGGCTTAAGAAAACTACAAAAATAACTTATGAAAAAAAGTAAAATAATTAAATCACTGTCAGAATATGCTCAAATTGCACTTGGTATTATATTGGCTAGTATTGGATTAAAAGCATTCTTACTTCCAAACCGTTTCTTGGATGGTGGTGTAACTGGAATAGCATTATTAATAAGTAGACTAGTTGATATAAACATATCTTTATTATTAGTTGTGCTAAGTATTCCGTTTTTAATCATTGGTTATTTTACGGTTTCAAGACGCATTATTTTAAAGTCTGTTATTAGTATAATTGGATTAGCACTATTTATTCATTTTGAAAATTTCGAAATAATTACAGAAGATAAGTTTTTAATATCCATTTTTGGTGGTCTGTTTTTGGGAGCAGGAATTGGAATAGCCATTAGAAATGGATCTGTTTTAGATGGATCAGAAATTTTAGGTGTTTTTATTAACGACCGATTTGGAATAAGTATTGGAAAAGTCATCCTACTTTTTAATGTCATATTGTTTACAATTACAGCTTTTGTTATTTCAAAAGAAATAGCCATGTATTCTATACTTACATATATTGTAACTGCTAAAGTAACTGATATGGTTATTGAAGGTTTTGAGGACTTTATAGGTGTATCCATTGTATCTAAAGATTACGAAAAGATTAAAGTCGCAATTATTAAAGAGCTTGGTGCTGGAATGACCATTTACAAAGGAAAAAAAGGGTTTGTAAATAAAAATGAAAACGAAGAATTAGATATTATTCATACGATTATTAATCGTATTGATATCAAAAAAATGTACCGAATTATATCTGATATAGATGATGATGCTTTTATTGTTGAGTTTGATGTAAACAACGTAAAAGGTGGCGTTTTAAGACGCTATTTAGACCGAAAAAAGGGAGAAAAACTAGCAAACTTTTTGTCGCAAAATCCTTTTTAAAAACTATTTGTTTTTTTTCAAATAGCTTAAATACATATTTTCTACCTTAGTCCTAGCCCAAGGTGTACGACGTAAAAATTTAAGACTAGATTTAATAGAAGGATTGTCTGTAAAGCACTTAATTTTCACAACATGACCCATATATTCCCAACCATAATGTGATTGTAAATCCGTTATGATTTGTTCTAACTTAATTCCGTGTAAAGGATTATTCTTTTGTGTTTCCACTAACTATTTTCTATTAAGCTTTTAATTTTGACTGCTTTTTCAAAATGATCTAATTGGTGTGTCTGTATCCACCAAGTTGCTGCTTCCATTAATAACTCTGGATTATCATTTTTATTTTTAAAAAAAGCATAAAAAGAGACACCAACAGTGTCTCCTTTTTGAGCTATTTTTTTATTACAAACTTCAATTATTTTATCTTTTAAATCAATAGTCATAACTTGTAATTAATTAACGTCTACTGTCGTTGTTTCTACTTTTAGTTCTTGACCTATTACGACCACCTGAATTAGATGACGTATTACTTTTAGATTTACCTTTTTCGCCTTTAGGCTTATTATTTCTAGGTTGTTGTCTTCTATTTTGACCTGGTTTAATTGGTGCAGTTGATGCGTTTGGATCAGGCTCAAAACCTTCTAAAATTTCCACTGGTAGTTTCATACCAATTAACTTTTCTATATCGCGTAAAAAAGTAGTTTCGTCTGCACTAACCAAACTTATCGCTTCTCCATTTGCTCCTGCACGACCTGTACGACCAATACGATGTACATAATCTTCAGAGATATTAGGAATTTCAAAGTTAATAACGTGTGGTAATAATGGTATGTCTAGTCCACGTGCAGCAATATCTGTTGCTACTAATACACTAACGCTTCCGCTTTTAAAACCAGCTAAAGCTTTTGTACGTGCACCTTGACTTTTATTACCATGTATTGCAGCTGCTTTAATACCAGCTTTAATCATTTTTTCTACTAACTTATTTGCACCATGCTTAGTACGCGTAAAAACTAATACTTGCTTCCAGTTACCATCTGTAATTAACTTAATAATTAAGTCGGTTTTTTTTCCTTTAGCTACTCTAAATATCTTTTGTGTAATTGCTTCTACAGTCGTGTTTTCTGGTGTAGCTTCAACTTGGACTGGACGATTTAAAATCCCGTTTGCTAATTTTCTAATATCTTTAGAAAACGTTGCAGAAAACATTAAGTTTTGTCTCTTATCAGGCATAAGCTTCATGACACGTTCTATATCGCGTAAAAAACCCATATCTAACATACGGTCTGCTTCATCTAAAACAAAAATCTCAACACGTTTTAAAGACAATAATCCTTGACTTTCTAAATCAATTAAACGACCTGGAGTAGCGACCAATACATCGATACCTTGACGGATGGTTGCTGCTTGTGGCTTTTGATTAACTCCTCCAAAAATAACAGCACTACGTAAGTTTAAAAACTCACTATACTCTTTTACATTAGCATAAACTTGAGCTGCTAACTCACGTGTTGGCGTTAAAATTAAAGCACGAATAGGTCTATATTTTTCTTTCGGGTTTTCCGATAATATATGTAATAAAGGCAGTGTAAAACCTGCAGTTTTTCCTGTACCTGTTTGTGCAGAAGCTAACACATCATGACCTTGTAATACTGGCGGAATGGCTTTTGCTTGAATTGGACTTGGTGTAGTGTATCCTTTTTTACTAATTGCTTTTAGTAAGGCTTCAGATAGGCCTAAAGATTGAAATGACATAAATACTGTTTATTGAGATAAACACTATTTAATTAGGCTACCTCTTTTAATTTAATGCAAAGGTACTGCTAAATTATGGTTTTAATATTTTTATTAGGTTTTGTTTGTGTTTTAGTGCATTTACGCCACTTAAAACAAAACAAAAATAGACTTACTTTATTTGCTTAATTAAAAAGTAAGTCTACGTAAAATTTAATCTATCAATCCTTTAACTGCATCAAAATCTAAACCTCCATAATTACCAGAACTCATTAATAACAAGGCTTTATTATCAAAGTTTTGCTTAAACAAAAAGTCTTTAAATGCTTCTGGATTGGTGTATATAATTAAATCTTCACGCTGAAAAGCATTGGCAATTTGCTCATGCGATACTATATCTAATTTTTTAATTTCTACAGCATGCGGACTATAAAACACCACTGCTACATCTGCAGCATCTAATGCTCCTTTATATTCTTTTAAAAATTCGGCATTTAAACTACTATAAGTATGTAACTCTAAACAAGCCACTAACGTACGGTTTTGATATTGCTCTTTAACAGCGTTAGTAGTAGCTTCTACTTTACTTGGCGAGTGTGCAAAATCTTTAAAAGCAACACTGGTGTTACTTTCGGCAATTTTCTCTAAACGTTTACTTGCGCCTTTAAAAGTAGAAATGGCTTCGTAAAAATCGTCTTCATCAATTCCCATATGTTGGCAAATCCATTTGGCACCTGCTAAATTGTTTAGGTTATGTTTTCCAAAAATTTCAATTGGCATTGGACCTTCAGGAGTTTCTAATAACGTTTCACCATCTTCCACAGTATAATCTGGTGTGTGATAAGCAATCTTACGTATTGGATTTACAGATGCTTCAACTACGCGCTTAACCTCTGCGTCTTCTTCGTTATAATTTATGCTTCCTCCTTTTACAATACTATCTACAAAAATGCTAAACTGCTCGACATAATTTTCATAGGTAGGAAACACATTAATATGGTCCCAAGCAATTCCGCTTAACAAAGCAATATTTGGTTTGTATAAATGAAATTTTGGTCTCCTATCTATTGGACTGCTTAAATACTCATCACCTTCTAACACAATAAAGTCGTTATCATCGGTTAGTTTAACCATAACATCAAACCCTTCTAATTGTGCACCAACCATATAATCCACATCACGATCATGGTAATGCATAACATGTAAAATCATGGATGTTATTGTCGTTTTACCATGACTTCCACCAATAACTACTCTAGTTTTATGCTTAGATTGTTCGTATAAAAACTCTGGATAACTGTAAATTTTAAGTCCCAAATCTTGTGCTTTTAGTAACTCTGGATTATCTGCTTTAGCATGCATACCTAAAACTATGGCATCCAGATTATCACTAATTTTTTCCGGAAACCAACCAAATTGTTCTGGTAATAATCCCTTTGCTTCTAATCTAGATTTAGAAGGTTCAAAAATCGTATCATCACTTCCTGAAACTTGGTAACCTTTGTTGTGTAATGCTAATGCCAAATTGTGCATAGCACTTCCGCCAATAGCTATAAAATGTACTTTCATTATCCTAATTTTGTAGAGTAATCAAAGATAGTAATTGCTAACAAAAATAAGGGTTAGCAATTATCCTTTTTAAAATCTTTTTTTAGTTACTTACAGCAAATTAATTTGTGCTTAAATTATATTAAGGGTATTATTGTTATATAATTTTAGATATACCTTATGACTTCGGACACGTTCAGTAACTTAATAAATAACCATAAAGCATTAAATTTACTTTTAAACGAGAAAGAAATCACGGGTTTTTCGGATTTTTCAAAAATTGATTTTGTTGATGATGCTTTTAAAACATATATCGAAGACCAATACATTGAAAGCTTTAAAACTATTTACAATAACTATGCAGTACAATCTACTAACACTGCAAAAACAAATGCTTTTTTAAGGTCTACCCAATTTTTAGCCACAAGAAAAGTAATTGATGTTGTTGCAATCCAGTACCATCCAGAACTAGTTAAAACTTTAGACGTTTTAAAACATGCTAAAGAAACAGTAGATAAAAAGCCAGAAAATTTTAATGTTCCGTTAGTTAAAAACGCTCTAAACGTTACTATTTTAAATATCTGTAACCGTTTGGACAGCTCTGAAATTATAAAAAAAGATAAAAATCAACTTATCGCTTATTGCTTATATATCTGTGATGTTTTAGAAGACATTAGCCCTAAACATCATAAAGATATTTATGTTGCTAGAGAGGACATTTTAAAATATCTCCAGAAAATAGATAGCTATTCTGCTTCAGAAAACCATATTTACTTAGCTTCAAAAAAAGGTAAAGATAACGCAACATTTAGAGGTCAAAAGCCAATATTAGAGAAAAAAGTAAAAAAGCGTGGCGTTGGTTATTACGCCTTAATCGCTTTAGGTATTGCCTATTTTTTATTTAAACTATTTAGACGCATGGGATAAATTTACAATCCTTGCTTAAACGTTTTAAATACATCAATACTTGGTAATTCGGCTATAGCCAAATCAATATATTTTTTAGCATTAGTAATGTCTTTCTTGTGCTTATATATTTGCGCTAATCTGTAATTTGCCCAAGCTTTTGGAACACCATCTTTAGCTGAATAATTTTGGACATAAACTTTTAAACAACGCTCTCCTTTATCTAATTGCACGTTATAATCTGCGCACACCTTACCTATTTGGTAATGCAAACTATTGCGTTGGTGTTTAATTTGTGCAGCTTCCAAATTAGAGACTGCTTTTTCTGGTTGCTTTTCTTTTTCGTAAAGCGCTGTTAACTTATCGTAGCACGTTAAAGAGCCTCCAACTTTTATAGCCTTTAGGTAATATTCTTCTGCTAATTCTGGCTCGTCGTCATATTCATAAATATAACCTTTAGCCAAATAACCATCTACCTTAGACAGATTTTCAAGCTCATTAGCGTACTTTAAAGATTTACTTTTACTTCCACCAATAATACCTGGTAATTGCATGTATAATTCTACCAAAGCCCAACGTGCTTCAATATGATTTGGGTCTAATTCTGCAGCTTTTAAAAAAGAGGATTTTACGTCTCCAATAATTCCTAAAGCAGAAATTTTACTTACAGATAAGGCTTTCATCCCTAAAGCGCCTCCTAATTTATAATGGTAGTTTGCTGTATTAGGTTTAGTATTTACTAGCTTTTTATATTCTGCAGCAGCTTCATCCCATTTTTTTTGATGACCATACGCATCACCTAACAACTCAATAGCTTCTAGATTTGCAGAATGATAATTTACATAAGCAGATAATTCTTGTTCTGCTTTAGCAAATTGTTTACTATCAATATAGGTCTTCCCTTTCTCTATTGAGGTCTGAGCAAAAATAGTTAACGGTAATAATAAGGTTACTAAAAATGATTTCATATTGAATGTTAAAGGTTTACAAAAATAGCATTCTCTTGGTATTGTTTTTGATTAATTTGGTTAAATATTATTTAACTTTAAATTTATCACTCGTCACTCATTGAAACGTTTACTTTACACATTTATGTTATTACAATCATAAAAAGCAAAGTACCTTGTTTAAAAATTAATAAAATGAAACATATATTATCGCTATTAATGGTATTACTTTTTGCAACGTCCCACTCTCAAACCAACAACTATTCCAAACTTTGGGAAACTGTAGAAAATCACGAAATTAATGGCCTTCCAAAAAGTGCGCTAGAAGTTGTTAATACCATACAAGACAAAGCCTTAGCAGACAATAACACAGCACAACGTATTAAAGTTTTACTATTTAAAAGCAAGTTTGCATTATTGCTAGAGGAAGATGCTCAACTTAGTATTGTTAACGATTTTAAAGCAGAAATTGCCAAAACAGAAGCACCTACTAAAAATGTGCTAGAAAACATGTTGGCAACGTTGTATTGGCAATACTTTCAGCAAAACAGATATCAATTTTATAGACGCACAAAAACTGCACAAAAAGCAGATGCAGTTGATTTTAGAACTTGGGATTTAGAGACCCTTTTTACTGAAATCCAAACGCTTTTTGCCAGCTCTTTACAAAATGGATTAATACTTCAACAAACACCAACACATCAATTTGAAGCTATAATTACTAAAGGAAAAGACGCTGAAATTTACAGACCAACTTTATTTGACTTTTTAAGCCATAACGCCTTAGAATTTTACAGAACACCAGAAAACAGAATTACGCAACCAGCCTATAAATTTAATATTGATGATGAGCAATTTTTAACAGACTCTAAACCGTTTTCTGACTTAAAAATCACCTCTATAGATTCGACATCATTACAATTACAAGCATTAAAAGTATATCAAGATTTAATTAAATTTCACTTAAAAGACAAAACACCGTATGCCTTAACGGAATTAAATACTGAGCGATTAGACTACGTCTACTACAATGCCACTTTTGAAAATAAAGACGACCTATATTTAAAAGCACTACAAACCGAAGCTGAAAAATATAAAAATCATGAAGTTTCTGGGCTTTACCTTTTTAAAATAGCCACACTTTATAACACACAAGGTTTTAACTATAACAAGGACACAAATGCTGATGTAAGATTTAAAATTAAAGATGCTTTAGCTATGTGCAAACAAGTCATAGCAAAGTTTCCGAATAGTAAAGGTGCTGGTTTGTGCAGTGCTTTACAGGCTCAAATTTTAGAACCTAGTTTAACCATTCAAACCGAACAAAACATACCAATTAATACGTATTCGCGTTTTTTAATTAGCTATAAAAACATTCAAAACTTAACCTTTAACGCTTATATAATAAGTAAAAAACAATACGATGCGTATTTAAAATTATATAAAGAGGAAGATAAAAAAGACTTTATCAAAAAACTAAGTTCAACAAAAACTTGGTCGTCTACCTTAAAGGATGAAAATGATTACCAACAACACACCATTGAAACTTTAGTACCTCAATTAGATAATGGATTATATCTTATTGTAGGACAAACTACAGATTTAAAATCAGATTTTTTTGCAACAGCCTTAACCCAAGTGACTGATATAGCTATTGTAAACTATCAAGATAATAATCAAGATTTTTTCCAAGTCATTAATCGTAATAACGGAGCACCATTAGCAAACACAAAAGTAGACCTTGACTATACCTACCGTAACGAGAAAATACACACTAAAACCACAACCACAGACTCAAAAGGTATTATTGCTTTAAGCAAAACCAATAATTATAATCGCAGTAATATTAATTTAACGGTAAAATCTAATGATGATACTGCCTATTTTGGCAGCTATTACATGTATAATTACAAACGTAGTCGTGAAGATAATGACACCAATTATCAAGCTTTTGTTTTTACCGATCGTAGTATCTACAGACCATCCCAAACCGTTTACTTTAAAGCAATTGCTTTAAAAATCAAAAACAACAAAACTGAGGTATATACTAATAAAAAAATACAAGTCATTTTATATAATACTAATGGCGAAAAAGCAAGCACATTAGATTTAATTACTAATGATTTTGGATCTGTTTCAGGCGAATTTATTTTACCTAACGATGGATTAACAGGTAATTATAGCATTCAAATTAACGATGCAGATCTTTATGGTCAGACTTCTATTTCGGTTGAAGAATATAAGCGTCCTAAATTTGAAACCAATTTTAATCCCATTACCGAAACGTTTAAAGTTAATGACAGCATTACTGTAAAAGGCGAAGCTATAGCTTTTGCAGGTAGTAAAATTACAGATGCAAAGGTCGTTTATCGTGTGGTTAGAAACGTACAATATCCTGCTTGGTATAGATGGTATAGACCTAGTTATACTAGTGAATCGCAAGAAATAACACATGGCGAAACAACAACAAATGCAGATGGTAATTATGAACTTGTATTTAAAGCCATACCAGATGAAAAAGTTGATAAATCTGGCTTACCAATTTTTAGTTACAAAGTCACAGCAGACGTCACAGATATTAATGGCGAAACAAGAAGCACCTCAACAATTGTAAAAGTCGGATATCACGCGTTAACAGCTACTATTGACATTGCTTCTACCATTGACAAAACAAAAAAAGACAATCAAATTACTATTACTACTCAAAACTTAAATGGTCAATTTGTAGCAGCCAAAGGGACTTTAAAGATTTACAAATTGCAAGCTCCTGATAATGTATTAAGACCACGACCATGGAGCATTCCGGATTACAATGGTTTTACAAAAACAGAATTTAAAAACTACTTTCCGCATGATGCTTACAACAATGAGGATAATCCAGAACATTGGGAAAAAGGCGACTTAGTTTTATCCAAAACGTTTGACACAGAAAAATCTAAAACTATAGACTTAAAAAACACCAAAAAATGGCTGTCTGGAGCCTACATTTTAGAACTAGAAACTAAAGACAAGTTTGGTCAAGAGGTTAAGGATATTGCTAAAACCATGTTGTTTTCGGACAAGGATAAAACCCTTGCAGACCAGCAATTAATTACAGTTACAACAGATAAAACCAGTTATAATGTTGGTGACAAAGCAATTTTAACCTTTGCAAGCGCTGCCAAAAACATAACTGTTACAGTTAGTATAGAACGTGATTATCAAATCACGGAAAACCATACTGTTACTTTAAACCAAAACAAAAAAACGATAAGTATACCTATTGACAAAAACGATTTAGGCGGTTTTGGTGTTCATTATAGCTTGGCAGCATTTAATAGTTACTCAGATGGTAGTCTAACCATAAATGTGCCTTATCCTCAAACAGATTTAGAGATTGAAACACTTACGTTTAGAGACAAACTTCAACCAGGAACAGACGAAACTTGGAGCTTTAAAGTTAAAGGAACAAAAGGCGAAAAAATTACATCCGAGTTTTTAGCTAGCATGTATGATGCGTCTCTTGATCAGTTTAAATCACACAACTGGAATTACTCACCATTTAAACCGCTAACCTATTACACGTCTTTTAGAAAAAATAATGGAAAAAGTTTTGGCGTAACCCATTTTAGAGTGGATAGGGTTTATGAATACCATAGTTTTAATAATTTAAAAAGCTTTGATCAATTTAATTGGTTTGGGTTTTCTATTAATAATAACGGTTGGTTTTATAACAATTACATCAATTCGCTTAGAGTAAGCAAAACTAGAACCTCTTATGATGGTAATGTAAAAGATGGTTATGTAAAAGGAACCGTAATTGACGAGAACGGATTACCATTACCCACTGCTGCAATTGCTGTTAAAGGTAGTACAGAAAGTACAACTACAGACTTTGATGGTAACTTTATTATTAAAGCAAAAACTGGCGCTATTTTAACTTTTAGCTATGTTGGCTATGGTACAATCCAAAAAACAATTGGAGTTGATAACGTCTTTAATATAACACTAAAACCTGACAACACTTTAGATGAAGTGGTTATAACTGCATTAGGTGTTGAGAGAAAGGCTGATGAACTTACAGGTGCAACTGAAAATGAATTTGACTATTATAGAGGAAATGATTACACAAAGAAAGCTTTAAATGAAGATGGCACTGTAAAAAAAATCACTCTTAGAGGAAATAGATCCTTAACTGGTGACAAAGCAGCGTTAATTGTAGTTGATGGTGTGATAATGTCTGCAGACCAAGTTAGTAATCTTGATCCAAATTCTATACTAAACACTCAAGTATTAAAAGGTGCAGGTGGAACTGCCTTATATGGATCTCAAGGTGCCAATGGTGTAATAATTATTACAACAAATAAAGGTGCATCAGAAGATTTCTCTCAAGTTAAAGCAAGAACAAATTTACAAGAAACCGCTTTTTTCTTTCCGCAATTAGCTACAGATAAAGATGGTAATGTGTCCTTTAATTTTACAACACCAGAAGCATTAACTAGATGGAATCTTAATGTGTTTGCACATGACAAACAAGGTAACTATGCCCAAAACACGCTGCAAACCGTTACACAAAAAGAATTGATGGTGTTACCAAATGTGCCACGTTTTTTGCGTCAAGGTGACCAAATACAGATTAGCACAAAAATTGCAAATCTTAATACAAAGGATTTAACAGGTACAGCAGTGCTTCAGTTGTTTGATGCATTGACTGGAAAAGCTATAGATTCGGAATTATCCAATACGTTAAACCAGCAATCATTTTCCGCGAAAGCAAAAGGAAATACACAAGTCACATGGACGCTGTCCATTCCGGATAACGTTAGTGCGATTCAATATAAAATATTAGCAAAATCTGGTGATTTTAGCGATGGTGAACAAAATGCCTTACCTGTTTTAACCAATAGAATGTTGGTGACTGAAACCCTTCCAATGTGGATTAAAAGCAACCAAACCAAAACCTTTACATTGGATAAGTTAAAGACCAATACGTCGGCTACTTTAAAGCATCACAAATTAACATTAGAGATGACTAGCAATCCTGCTTGGTACGCTATACAAGCATTACCCTATTTAATGGAATATCCATATGAGTGTAATGAGCAAACCTTTAGCAGATTTTATGCTAATGCCTTAGCTAGCCATATTGTTAATAGTAATCCACGTGTCAAAGAGGTGTTTAACCAATGGAAAAATACAGATGCGTTATTGAGTAATCTAGAAAAAAACGAAGAATTAAAATCTATTTTAATACAAGAAACACCTTGGTTACGTGATGCACAGTCAGAGACAGAACAGAAAAAACGTATTGCTTTACTGTTTGATTTAAATAAAATGAATAATGAGTTAACACGTGCTAAAACAAAATTAAAAAACAACCAAATGTCAAATGGTGGCTGGTCTTGGTTTGGAGATTATCGTGTTAACCGTTACATCACACAACATATTATTACAGGTTTTGGACATCTTAAAAAATTAAATGTAGTTGATGGCAAAGATGAAGACATTACAAATATGGTGGAAAATGCATTACAGTATTTGGATGATGAATTTGAAAAAGAATACAACGACTTAACAAAATATAGTAATACTATAGATTACACCAAGGACCATTTAAGTTATACGCAGTTACATTATTTATACATGCGAAGCTTTTTTCCAGAATTTAAACTGTCGAAAAAACAACAAGAGATACACAACTATTACTTGTCACAAATTAGAAACTATTGGTTACAGCGTCCATTATATGCTAAAGGAATGATGGCTTTAATAATGAAACGTAATAACGATACGACAACAGCTAAAGCCATTTTAAAATCGGTTAGCGAAAACAGTATTACGTCTAACGAATTAGGTATGTATTGGAAAGAAAACACAAACTCTTACTATTGGTATCAAGCATCCATTGAAACACAAGCCTTAATGATTGAAGCTTTTGCTGAAGCTGGTACAATACTACAAACCGAAGCTAAAAACATTGAAACGATTGATAACCTTAAAATATGGTTACTTAAAAACAAACAGACCAACCAATGGAAAACAACAAAAGCAACCACAGATGCTGTCTATGCTTTATTATTACAAGGTAACGATTGGCTAAGTGTAACAGAAATGGTTGATGTGGTTTTAGGTGACGAAAAAATAACACCTGCTACATTAGAAGATGTAAAAGTAGAAGCTGGAACAGGTTACTACAAAACCTCTTGGTCTGGAACGGAAATTACTCCTAAAATGGCTGAAGTCAAGCTAACCAAAAAAGGAAATGGCATTGCTTGGGGAAGTTTATACTGGCAATATTTTGAGGATTTAGATAACATAACGTCTGCAGAAACGCCTTTAAAACTTAAAAAACAATTATACTTAAAAACCAATACAGATACAGGTGAACTTATTACTGCCATAACAAATGAAACTAAATTAAAAGTTGGAGATTTAGTAAGAGTCCGTATAGAATTACGTAGTGATCGCACTATGGAATTTGTACACATGAAAGATATGCGTGCTGCAGGATTAGAACCTGTAAATGTACTTAGTCAATACAAATATCAAGATGGTTTAGGGTATTATGAAGCGACTAAAGATGCATCTACCAACTTCTTTTTTGACTATTTACCAAAAGGTATTTTTGTCTTTGAATATGATTTACGCGTTAATAATGCTGGTAATATGAGTAATGGTATTACAACTATACAAAGTATGTATGCTCCAGAATTTAGTAGTCATAGTGAAGGTGTACGCATTGAGGTAGAATAAATTCAGCTTAACTAAACAAAAAAGCTTTTATTAATTTGGAAGCTTTTTTTTATACACATAACTCACTTAACCACAATAAACTACAGTGGCTAAAAAATGATTTAGGCATTTAACCAACCTACTTTTGACTATAAAAAATAGATATAATAGTTTGCAAAAGGGTTAAAAATTATATTTTTAGGCCAAACTAAACTAACCATAATGAAAAAATCAGTATTACTTATTGCTTTGCTTTTTGCATTTTCAATAAGCGCACAAACCGTGAATTTAACTAAAAGTGAGATATTTAAAGACTCAAAAAAAAACAGCTCTTTAGTATTTTCTTTAGAAGATGATAATGGAGGCTTAATTACAATTAGATCTTTTTTAGGTGGCTTTATCCCTAAATTAAAAGGCTATTACATCCAACACTTTGACTCTAAATTAAAGTTAATAAAAGAGGTTGAATATGAGGTAGACAATAATTTTATTCAAAACGCTTTTATTAAAGATGGACAATTACACATTATAGAATTTGATCATGATAAAAAAGCAGATAAAATCATATTTAATGTAGTATCATCTAGCCTTAAAGACTTAAAATTTAGTAAAAAAGAACTGTTATCTTTCTCTGAAGACAACATGCAAAAGTATTTTGGAATAGGTCTTTTTCCCTTTTTTATAAATAACTTTTCTCAAATGGATGGAAACCATATGGGAGAAGTAATTATGTCTAAAAACAATGCGTTTTTTGCTATCAACTTTGACTTTAACAATAAAGATAAAGAGACCCACAAAATATTTGTTTTCAATACTAATTTTGAAAGTGTATATGATAAATTAATAGAAAAAGATATTAAAGACAAATTGTTTGAATACAATAGTATTGATGTCGATGACAAAGACGGAACCGTTTACTTTTTAGGTAAAGCTTTTGAAAACAACTCTAGAAAATCTAAGAAAAAAGGCGAAGCTAATTACCACTTTGAATTGCTAAAAGTAAATGCAAATGGGCAAAAAACAACATCGTTTAAAAAGGCAGATAAATTTATCTCGTCAATGGAGTTAATCAAAACAGAGGACAGATTATCTTGTGTTGGTTTTTACGGAGTTAAAGATCAAGGTAATTATAATGGTGTTTGTTTGTTTAATTTAAATCCAGATACGCTTGCTATGGAGACTGAAAAATTTACACCTTTCTCTGATGAGTTTATGACGGATAAATACGGTAATAAAGAAAACAGAAAAAAAAGAAAACAGAAAAAAGGTATTAAAAACATAGATTTTAAAGGCATTTTTACAATGGATAATGGTGACATTATTGTAAACGCAGAAGAGTTTTTTATTACCACACATACTTCCATGAATGGTAGTGGTGGGATGTCTACTTATACCATCTATCATTTTAATGATATTATGAGCGTTAGATTAGATAAAGATGGAGGCTTAAAATGGGCAAGAAACATCAATAAAGCACAAACAGGACTTACTAATAGCTCTTACACTTCAATTCCAGTAGGCGAAACAACTTACTTTTTTATAAACTGTTCTGATAATATTAAAAAACTTAGTGCAGACCGTATTGCTTTTAAACAAACTAAAGCTAAAAAGTCTAATCTTTACATGATATCTATTGATCAAAATGGTGCTTTTGATTTTGAAAAATTAATCGACGATAAAGACTCTAAAGTCTATTACAAGGTTAATGATGGTGTTGTAAACCTTAATGATCGCACAGTTATTTTACCAGGTAAAAAGAAAAAAAATACACGAATTTTAAAAATTAAGTTTTAATTTTTTTAAAAGATGCAGATTAAAAGCTTCCACTCTAGGAAGCTTTTTTTTTGCTATTTAAAATAATATTTAGATATTTGTCTAAATACCTAATTAGTGAATTTATTATTTAAAGCATTAAACGACGACACAAGACGTCAAATTTTAGAACTTTTAAAAGAAGATAATCTTACAGCAGGACAAATTGCTGACGCCTTTAATATTAGCAAACCTAGCATATCACATCATTTAGACATTTTAAAACGTGCCGATTTAGTAACCAGTGAAAAAAAAGGTCAGTTTGTAGAATATGCCATAAATACAACCATCCTAGAAGATGTACTCCAATGGATTATAACTTTAAAACAATAGAATTATGAATCTTAAAAAAGAATTTCCGTATATGATATTAATGGCTTTGCCATTTATATATTTAGCTTACATCTGGAATACTTTACCAGAAACAGTACCAACCCATTGGAATGCTAGTGGAGAAATTGATGGTTATGATAGTAAAAACACCTTACTATTAATTCCGTTTATGTTACCTGTTTTAGTTTATATTATAATGACCATTGCACCCAAAATTGATCCAAAAAATAAGATTGCTACAATGGGGAAAAAGTATGAGCAATTAAAATTTTTCTTAGTCTTGTTTATGTCTGTACTAGCCTTATTTATAATTTACAGCTCAAAAACACAAAGCTTTTCTAGCCCAAACATAATATACATACTACTAGGATTATTATTTGCTGGTCTTGGTAATTTTATGAAAACGGTAAAACCAAATTACTTTATTGGTATCAAAACACCTTGGACTTTAGAAAACGAAACAGTTTGGAAAAAAACGCATCTTTTAGGTGGTAAAATATGGTTTGTTGGTGGTTTACTAATTGTTTGCATGAGCTTAATCTTTACAGCACAAACAGCAGCTACGTTATTTGTCATAATAGCTGTATTAATTACCATAATACCGTTAGTGCATTCTTATATTGAATTTAAAAAAATAAAATAGTTATTATGAAGTATTTAAATAACCTATCAGTTGCGCTGTTTATATTATTTACAAGTTTGATTGTTGCACAAACCGAAAAACCTCAGACACCAAAAGCACCTTTTAACTATAAAATTGAAGACGTTACTTTTATTAACACAGCAGCAGACAGCATAGTGTTAGCTGGCACATTAACGTTACCTCAAGATACTATCAATCCTCCTGTCGCCATTTTAATTAATGGTTCAGGTGCACATGATAGAGATTGCGACATCATGGGTCACAAATCGTTTTGGGTAATTGCAGATTATTTAACCAATAACGGAATTGCTGTTTTACGTTATGACGAACGTGGTACAGCACAATCTGAAGGCGATTTTAGCACAGCTACCACCTTTGATTTAGCTAAAGATGTTGAAGCTGGTATTAATTTTTTAAAATCACGTACAGATATTGATGCATCAAAAATTGGATTAATTGGTCATAGCGAAGGCGGATTAATTGCACCAATAGTAGCATCTACCAATACAAATGTGGCTTTTATTGTCATGCTTGCTGGTACAGGTGTTAGTGGACAGGAAGTACTACAGTCACAAAGCAAAAAAATTGCAGAACTACAAGGGACTACTAAAGAAGGCATTGCTTTTAACCACCAATTAACAACTGTTGCTTATGATGCTTTATACACTGAAACTGAAATGGATAAACAAAAAGCTGCTATAACCTTAGCTTTAGAAAACTATAAAAAACAATTAGAAGCAGATCAAAGTCCGTTTGCGGTTTATGTAAATAATATAGTAATTAAGCAATTAGCTTCACAATTAACTAATCCTTGGCTTTATGCGTTTATTACATTAGACCCTAAAGCATATTTAGAAAAAGTTACGTGTCCTGTTTTGGTCCTTAACGGAACTAAAGATGTACAAGTATTACCAGAAATAAATTTACCTGCCATTAAAAAACACCTTGAGACTGCTAAGAATAATGATGTAACTATACATGAAATTGAAGGTTTAAATCATTTATTTCAAACTGCAAAAACGGGAAATATTAATGAGTATGCTAAAATTGAGGAAACTTTTTCTCCTGTTGCTTTAAAATTAATATCAGATTGGATTCATGCTAGATTTTAGTCCACTTTAATTTTACATTATAGGGTAAAAACCAATAGTAGGAATCTAAAATTTATCTGCCATTTTGCTTAATAACACAAACATTGCAATGGTTATTGTTATTAATAGGATAAACTCGAATTGCGGAAATTGTTTAGATATTAATCCTGCTACCAAAATGCTAATAAAAAAACGAATAGCTACATTTTTTATAATGTTCATTAAAATAACATTTAACTATATGAAGTAATCTTAGTGTTTAAGATAATGGTTGGCTTTGCGTTAAGGATGGAAATGACATCCTTTTTTTGCTGCCATATATGGCAAAAAAAGATATAATGGACAGCCTGACCCACTTTTGCTACTTAAAAGCAAAAGTGGGTAACGCCCAAAATAATTTAGTTAAGCATTTTCCATAGTGTGTCTTTCAACTCGGTTAAACCTTGTTGTGCTACACTTGATATAAATTGGTAAGGAATTGGAAGTGTTTTATCCAATTCGGCTTTCAGTTCTGCTTTAAGCTCGTCGTCCAACATGTCTGACTTAGAGATGGCAATCATACGATCTTTGTCTAACATTTCTGGATTGTAACGTCTTAACTCGTCCAACAAAATCTCATACTGTGCCTTAATATCTGGCGCATCTGCTGGAATTAAAAATAGTAAAATCGAGTTACGCTCTATGTGACGTAAAAAGTAATACCCTAATCCTTTACCTTCTGCTGCACCTTCAATAATCCCAGGAATATCAGCCATTACAAAAGTTTGAAAATCTCTGTATTTTACAATTCCAAGGTTAGGTTTAAGTGTTGTAAACTCGTAATCTGCAATTTTTGGTTTTGCTGAGGTTACTACAGATAGTAATGTGGATTTTCCTGCATTTGGAAATCCAACTAAACCTACATCTGCTAAAACTTTAAGTTCTAGGGTTATAAATTTTTCTTCTAATGGTATTCCTGGTTGTGCATATCGTGGTGTTTGGTTAGTAGATGTTTTAAAGTGCCAGTTACCTAGACCACCTTTTCCACCTTCTGCCACAATACGCTCTTCTCCATCCTCAGTGATTTCAAAAAGGATTTCGTTAGTTTCTGTATCTCTAACGACAGTACCTAAAGGTACGTCTGCGTACATGTCTTCTCCATCTTCTCCAGAGCTTCTACTTTTACTACCATGTCCACCATGTCCTGCTCTAATATGTCTTTTAAATTTTAGATGCAATAGTGTCCAAAGGTTAGAGTTACCTCTTAATATAACGTGTCCTCCACGTCCACCATCTCCTCCATCTGGTCCACCTTTTGTAATAAATTTTTCGCGATGTAAATGCACAGATCCTTTTCCTCCGTTACCGGAAGAGACATGCATTTTTACGTAGTCTACAAAATTTCCCTCAGTCATAATTTAGTTAAAAATTTAAAACGTTAACAGCTAAAAGTTTTCACTAATATATATTAACTCAAACACGTTTGTTTGTATTACAATTTGTCAATTACAGTGTTTAAGCGTTTGGTAATATCTTCTATACCACCAATACCATCTACTCCAAAATATTTATTTTGTGCTGCGTAGTAGTCTTTTAAAATTGCAGTTTCGTTGTAATAAACTTTAATTCTATTTCTAATAATAGACTCGTCAGAGTCATCTTTTCTTCCACTAGTTTTACCACGTTCTAATAAACGTTGTACTAACACCTCATCCTCTACTTCTAAAGCTACCATTGCACTAACTTCAGAGTCTTTACTTGCCATAATTTTATCTAAAGCTATAGCTTGTGTTTCGTTTCTTGGAAAACCATCAAAAATAAAACCTTTAGCTCCTGCATTACGCTCTACCTCTGCCTCTAACATATCAATAGTTACTTGATCTGGTACTAAATGCCCTTTGTCCATGTAAGACTTAGCTAGTGTACCTAAAGCAGTTTCGTTTTTGATATTGTATCTAAATACATCTCCTGTAGATATGTGTACTAGATCATATTTTTCTTTTAAAAAATTAGCTTGAGTTCCTTTTCCTGCACCTGGAGGTCCAAATAGCACTAAATTAGTCATGTGTTGTGTTGTTTTTAGTTGGTATACTGCTGGCAAATCGCGACCTAATCCATCATAATCTAGACCGTAGCCTACTATAAATTTATTAGGAATCTCTATACCAACATAGTGTAATTTAAAGTCTTTTTTATAAGCTTCCGGTTTGTAAAACAGTGTTGCGATTAACAATTGTTTTACGTTTTCGGATTTAAAAATGCGGTGTACTTCTTCTAACGTGTTTCCTGTGTCAATAATATCTTCTAGGATAACTACAGTGCGTCCTGTTAAATCTTGTGTTAAACCAATTAAGCGTTGTATATCCTCTGTAGATTTTACACCTTCATAAGAGGCTAATTTAATAAAAGTTACCTCACATGGTTTTGGATATTTTTTCACAAAATCACTTACAATCATAAACGATCCATTTAAAATCCCAACAAAAACTGGGACTTCGTCTCCTAAATCGTGAGCGACTTGATTAGCCATTCTTGTTACAGCATCATCTAATTCTTGTTCAGAAATAAATGGTTTAAACTGTTTGTCGTGAAGCGTAATAGTTTGCATTTTATAAATTTAAAGCGCAAATATACGCATTTGTGACTGCTTAACAGATATTTGAATTCGATTTTTAGGTCCTGTTTTGGTTTTAAAATGTATTTTTGTGGCTAACACGATTTATGACCAATGAATTATTTTTCTTCAGACTTTAAATTAGGTATTTTAGGTGGTGGCCAATTAGGCAAAATGCTACTTTATAATACTAGAAAATTTGATATTTACACTTGTATTTTAGATAATAGTAATGAGGCACCAAGTCGTATGGCTTGTAATGAGTTTACTAAAGGTGACTTGATGGATTTTGATACTGTTTATAATTTTGGTAAACAGGTTAACGTCTTAACCATCGAGATTGAAAATGTAAATGTCGCTGCACTTGAAAAATTAGAGAATGAAGGTATTACTGTTTACCCATCGTCAAAAACTTTAAGACGCATACAAAATAAAGCGACTCAAAAATTATTTTATCAAGACCATAATTTACCAACTGCACCTTTTAGCAGGTTTGCTTATGTGTCTGAGATTGAAGACGCTATTGATAATGGTGGTTTAAACTTACCATTTGTATGGAAAGCTGCACAATTTGGTTATGATGGTAATGGTGTAAAAATAGTAAGATCCATTGCGGATTTAAAAGATTTGCCTAAAGGCGAATGCATAGCAGAACAATTAATTCCGTTTAAAAATGAATTAGCTGTAATTGTTGCTAGAAGTGCTAATGGCGAAATGAAAACCTATCCTGTGGTAGAAATGGAGTTTCATCCAGAAGCTAACCAAGTAGAATATGTTATTTGTCCTGCAAGAATAAGTGCAGAAGTTGCTAAAAAAGCGCAAGATATTGCATTAAAAACATCTGAAGCTTTTAATCACGTTGGTTTATTAGCTGTTGAGTTATTTCAAACCGAAGATGATAAAATACTAATTAACGAAGTTGCACCAAGACCACATAATTCTGGTCACCAAACGATTGAAGGGAGTTACACGTCTCAATTTGAGCAACATGTTCGTGCTATTTTAGGATTACCTTTAGGTAAAACTGAGAATAAAGTGGCAAGTGTTATGGTTAATCTTGTTGGTGCTGAAGGCTATACAGGTCAAGTACACTACAAAAACATAGAATCTATAATGGCTATGGATGGTGTGACACCTCATATTTATGGTAAAAAAGAAACGCGACCATTTAGAAAAATGGGTCATGTTACCATTGTAGATGAGGACTTAAATACAGCACGTCAAATTGCTGAAAAGGTTAAAAATAGCATTGAAGTGATAAGTTTATAACTAAAATTTAAACCCACGAGAAAGCGGAATATCTTGACCATTTGTCATAATAACCTCCATGCTATTATACTGCTTGATATAATTTTTATTAATTATATAAGAGCGATGACATTTAACAAAGTTAGGTGGTAATTGTTTTTCAATTTCCGAAATTTTACCTCTTACAAATTCCTTTTTGGAAGTCGTGTAAAGGTTTAGATAATGCCCATCAGATTTGACGTAAATTAATGCTTCAAGATAAACTTTGGATTTGTTTTTAAGTAAAATAAAGTCATTAGTAACGATAGACTTTACGGTTTCTAACTCGTGTTTTGTCTTTTTATTTTCTATGCTTAGAGATTGATTTTCTTTATTTAGCAGCTTTTTTGTTTTGTCTGATTTTTTCCATCGTACAAAAGAATAAAGCGCTAACAAAAACACTAAAAACAATAATACACTATAGACTATTTTGTTAGTATTAAATGTCTTTTTAAAAGATGACAACTCCTCTATTTTTTTATCTTTTTCTTTAGTTTGGTAGGCAACGTCAATCTCGTAAAAATTACTGTTTTTACTAAAATCACTTATTACATTATCTAACTTATAATACAAATCATCTTGGTGTTTTAAATTTACAGAATCTTTTAACCCATAGTAGGCATTACCTTTATTACTTGCTATAATTCTGGCTATTTTGATATTGTATTTGCTATTAGGTATACTTTCTATTAGATCAAAGTAACTTAATGCTTTTGTATAATTTTTCTGTTTATTTTCATTTACTCCAAGATTAATAAGACAATACACTTGTCTTAGATAATCTTTATTTTGTTTAGCCAAGTCTAAGGCATGAAATAAATTACTTTCTGCAATCTTAAAATTATTTATTTTGGTGTTTAGGTTACCTTCATTTAATAAAATTACAGACCTAAACGTGCTATTTGATTGGTAATAATTTGTTTTTTTTATACCATTAATTATTTCTTTTGCTTTGTCTAATTTTAAGCTATCAATAAAATAGTCTTTGAATCGTTCGTTTTCTATTTTAGCTAACCATTTATCGTTAGTTTCATTAATGGTTCGTTGTTTTAAAAGCTCTAGAAAGTAGCGTCTATCTTTTTCATAATTATACTTACTAGATTCGGTTGTGTGTAACGAAAATAGCAACTCATTAAAAGCATCGTCGGATAACGTTAGCTTTTTAAATTCTTTATCAAAAACCTTATAATAAGCTGCATAAGCAGAATCCTCGCAGTTAATTCTTTTATAAATTTCGGCAATTTCAAGCTGCTTTTTAGGATTAAAAGAACGTCCTATTTGTTGTTGTTTTAAAGACACTATTTGTTGTAATTCTTTCTCATAAAAATACTCGTATGAAATAGAATCTTGTGGATTTTGTTGCGCTAAAACAAATTGTGCGAATAGTATGAAAATTAGTTTTTTCAATTAATTAGAACAACTTATCACTCCAACGACTCCGCCATTACCAGACTCTCTAGGCTCCTCAAAATTTATACTAGTGTTTTCAGGTTTGAAAAGAGCGTTATCGTTATAAAGAGCTATATCAACGTCCATTCCTTCCTTTAAATCTTTATTGACAAATGTGCTCTTAATTATCTTTTTGACATTACCACCAACACCTATTCTACTTCCATCAACTGTTTCAATAAAAAGCACTAGGTGTCTTTCATTTTTACTGTCTAAAAAAGTGATATACTCTTTACAGTTTATATCAACTTCGACTGGGATATTCAGTTCAATTGTAAAATTAACATCACTATCTTTTAAACATACTTCTACTTTTGCTTTAAATTGAGTCATTTTTTTAGTTTTGATGGTTAGATTTTAAATATAATAAATATTTGCTTTTTTATCACGCTTGTGACTTATTTACAATATTTTAACTACGCTTTTGAGGTAACAACAGTACTTTTTAATTGTAACCCAATTAGTACTATGCTTTATCAATAACAAGGTAGATTAAAGTCAAAATCTAAACGACTTATTTTTATAATTTTCTTTTCTCTGTTGTTATGATTTGTGTTATTAAACACTGCCATAGCATTTGTTATACCACGTTTAGCATCACTATAATTTTCTGAAGCTGTATCATTTTTTTTATTAAAAAAATAACACATGTGTGTAAAACCGCTTAAACCACCATAATTGACAAACTTATTAGCGCCTTTAATTGTGCTTGCATAATTAGCCTCTATGTAAGCTTCAAAATCTTCATTAAACTTAAAAGAATCAGATTTTTCAACACTATTACATAATTTGATAGCATCTGTAATAAATAAGTATTCTGTATTATCCTTAACGTATATTTTCATTCCGTAAAACGCTGTAATTTCTTTTTGACTGTCAGTCCACGGAAACATGGCACTACCTGTCTCTTGCTTAGATTGTGCGATGCTAGCAAAACTTAAAGTAAGTATAAATAGTGTTGCAAATAGTTTAATAGTTTTCATAGTTAATTATTTTGATTTTGTGTATATTTCAAAAGGTATTCCAACGCGTAATCTGGCGGTAAAATCGTTGTTTATTTTAGTATTGTAAATAGCATTGTCAAAACCGATATCAATACCTAGCACAACACCTTTGCCTTCTTTTCCTGTCGCTTTAAAAATTGGTCCTACTAAAGCTGTAAAATTGTTTTTATAAAAAACATTTTCGGGTTTATTTATTAAGTAATTATGGCTAAGATTTAAATTTATTCCAAACTTTTGGTTTGATCCAAAAAACATAGCTCCATAAGCACTAAAACTTCCATAAGTAAGTGATTTATCTATTGCATTAAAATCACCTTTTAACGTATTCTCTTCACTATTACTTTCATCAATTACATTTTGATTTTCATCTATTTTAGGTGTTCCATTTAATAAATTAGAACTTAAAAATGATCCACTATGCAATGCTGTTCCCGCTTTAAAAAACATTAAATTTCTCCTACTTTTTTTAGTGAAATTATAATTAATCTGTGTAGAGAGTTTTAATTTATTTTGAGATTTATCAAACTTTAAACTATCATTTAAGGCTACATATAATGTATTATCGATATTAGCTTCTTCAAACTTATAGGTTGCATTGGTTAAAGTAAAATCTCCATCAAACCAATGCAATGAATAACCATAAGTAATATCATGTTTTTTATCAAAAGCTGTTAACTCTTCAATAATATAATCTATAGCTTTATTAAACGCAGTACTTCCTGATTTTTCTAACTCGTTTAAAGCTCTTTGGTTTTCCAAAATAAATACAGAATCAGGTAAAACGTCTGGATTATAAAGTAAATTATTGTAGTAATCCGTTAAAGTAAAATTTGGATTCACATTTTTAAACACAGAATTAAATGTATCTATTTCATTTTTAATTGCATTTAAACTATCTTTTTTGTGATAATAAGTTGCTTTACTTTTATCCAATTCACTAATTAAAGATTCAATTAATTCTAATTTTTTAGCATAGGATATCTTAATCTTTATTAAAGAATCAACAAATTTTAATCGCTTTAAGCTAACTTTTTCTGCTTCATTATCAATATAAGAAGTCGAAGAGTTTTGACGCTTATAAATGTAACCCAAGGTTGCACCAACACCACTACTCCAAGTATTATCATCATACAAGTTAAATGGAGATGATGATCCCTTTGCATGAATACCTACTTTTAAGAAATGACTATATGATGCACTTAGTTTAGAAATACTATTAACAGACACTGTTTCTTTAGAGTCATTTTTTTGGTAACCTATAGCAGATCCATTTGAAGCTACATCCGAATTAGCAAGTACAACTGTATTAAATATTTTATTAATATTTTCATTTAACAATTGAGGTTGTATAGCAATACCATTAGAGTTTTTACCAAAATCATATTCTGAAACTTTAAAAAGTAACAGTTTTTCATATTTAGAAACAACAGTATTGGTAAGTGGTATTTTATATAATTTTACATTTTCGATAGGTGTATTATTATTGTCTTGCGCAAAAGCAAAAGCACCATAAAAGAAAATAAATGATATTAGATTTAATATTTTTAGCTCTTTCATCTTCCTAAAATTTAATATCATCAAAGGTTGTATCTCTATTAGCATATCCTAATTTTAATAAATGCTTTACTGCTCTTACAGTTTTAGGAATAGCGCTACTAAATAAAAAGTAATTTCTATAAAAAGTTTCATCATCAGAACCTACACAAGTGATAGATTCTGTTTTAAATTTCACTTTAACATAATTTTTTTCTTTATGGTCAGTTATCGTATACTCTTTATTCATATTGACAGAATATTTTAAGACACCATTTTCAACATCAAAAAATATTTCAATAGCATTTTTAGACTCATTATAAGCTATGTTTTTATACTTCCAATCACTCATACAAGGCAAGTCGGTTATATTAGCATTTAAATAACTAAGTGTTTGCTCCATTGTAGGTTCTTGTCCAATTGCAGCTGTAATAGTAAAAAGCGTTAATCCTATTAAAATTAATTTTTTCATTTTTCTTGTTTTAAGGTTGATAGTTATTTATTGTAGTGTGTTAGATTTAATTATGGTGTGACATTTGGTTTTGACGATTTCTAAAAGAAATTTTAGAATCAGATTTTTAACTATTTTAAATAAAACCCAATACCAGAAATCAAGTAAAGGGTTTTATTATTATTGATTAATAGCAATTCAAAACTGCAATAAAATCAAGGTGTATAAAAATAAATGTCGTGAAATGCATGTTATATGTCATGAATAGCAGACACACTTTTTGTAAATGATTAAGAAGCGGAAATAATCATAAATTTGACATTAATTTAAAGTACTAAAAAACGTACTTTTGCAAAACAACTAAATTTTGAAACAACACAATTTATGAGCAAAGTAGCAGTAATAATGGGAAGCAATAGTGATATGCCAGTCATGCAAGACGCTATTGATATATTAAAAGAATTTAAAATAGATATAGAAGTTGATATTGTATCAGCACATCGTACACCAGAAAAACTATTTTATTTTAGTAAAAACGCTCATAAAAGAGGCATTAGCGTCATTATTGCTGGTGCAGGTGGTGCAGCACATTTACCAGGTATGGTAGCTTCTTTAAGTCCATTACCAATTATTGGAGTACCAGTAAAAAGTAGTAATTCTATAGATGGATGGGACTCGGTATTATCCATACTACAAATGCCAGGAGGTGTTCCTGTTGCTACTGTTGCATTAAATGGAGCAAAAAACGCAGGAATATTAGCTGCACAAATCATAGGAGCATCTGATGCATTAGTATTGGATAAAATTATAGCTTACAAAGAAGCTTTAAAAGTAAAAGTAGAGCAAGCTTCAAAAGATATTAAATAGCTAAAAATAGAAAACCCCAACTAGGTTGGGGCTTTCAATCGCTATTAATCTTTCTATATGTGGACATATATATTCTCACATCAAAAAAACTTATGTCAAAGTTGCAACTTAAGCCTCTATATATACAATTAACAACCAATAAAATTAGAGGTTTCGACAAACAACACTTTTATCGGTTTAACAATAGTTTAGAATAAAAAAAGCCCCAAACATAAGTCTGAGGCTTCCATCGCTATTATTTTCTATTTATGAGAATGTATACTCATATCCAAAAAACAGTTGCAAAAAAGTATGTTTTCTTACAAAACCAACCAACATTTTGTATTATTTTAGAATATTAGTTAAAGAGTCTTAATAAATCGTTAAATAACAAAATATAAAAAAAAAAGCCTCAGACATGTCTGAGGCTTTTTATCGCTATTAATCAATAATTTTTATGTGAGTAACCAACTCACGGGAAAAAATCATTTGCAAAAATAAACATTTAAATAATTAATATGCAATAAAAATATTAATTTTAACATCAAAAATTTTACTATAACGTTATAATGAATACACTTTTAAACAATTTTAGCACAAAATTTAACACTCCACCTTTTCATTCTATAAAAAATGAGGACTTTAAACCTGCCATTTTAAAACTAATTGAGGATACTAAATTAGAGATAGAGACAATTATAAACACTACTGACGCTCCTACTTTTAAAAACACAATCGAAGCTTTAGAGTTTTCTGGACAACAACTAGATCGTGTAACCAGTATATTTTTTAATCTTAACTCGGCAGAAACTAATGATGAACTTCAAAAAATAGCACAGGACATCTCTCCTATTTTAACCGAGTTTGGTAATGATATAACATTAAACGAAGCGTTATTTAAAAAAGTAAAACACGTTTACGACAGTAAAGATAGTCTTGATTTAAATATAGAACAAACTACACTATTGGATAAAAAATATAAAAGCTTTTCTAGAAATGGAGCAAATCTTCCTGAAGATAAAAAGCAAAAACTAAGAGCTATTGACAAACAATTAGCTAGTTTAAAATTAAAGTTTGGAGAAAACATTTTAGCAGAAACCAATGTTTTTGAAATGCTAATCACCAATGAAGCTGATTTATCAGGATTACCAGAAGGTGCAATTGAAGCTGCAAAACAATTAGCTGAGTCTAAAAACAAAGTGGGTTATTTAATAACTTTAGATTACCCAAGTTATATACCATTTATGACGTATGCAGATAATAGAGCATTACGTAAAAAATTAGCGCTAGCTTTTGGAGCCAAAGGATTTAATAATGACAAATTAGATAACCAACAAAACGTTTTAGACATTGCTAGACTGCGTTTTGAACGTGCTAATTTATTAGGCTATGACACACATGCACATTTTGTTTTAGAAGAACGTATGGCTCAAACACCAGAAAAAGTAAACACCTTTTTACAAGACTTATTAGTTAAAGCAAAACCTGCTGCTTTACGTGAGTTTGCAGAATTAGAAGATTTTGCAAAAGAACTTGATAACTTAGATCGATTAGAAAAATGGGATGCTGCTTACTATTCTGAAAAATTAAAACAAAAACTATTTAATTTAGATGACGAGCAACTTAAACCATACTTTAAATTAGAAAATGTTATTGATGGCGCCTTTCAAGTTGCAAATAAATTATTTGGACTTCAGTTTAAAAAAATTGATACAATAGATAAGTACCATGAAGATGTTATGACCTATGAAGTTTTAGATGAAAACAATCAATTAGTCTCCATATTTTATGCTGATTTTTTCCCTAGAGCAGGAAAAAGAAATGGTGCATGGATGACATCCTTCAAACCACAATTTATTAAAGATGGCATTAACCAAAGACCACAAATATCTAACGTATGCAACTTTACAAAACCAACTAAAAGCAAACCGTCATTACTAACCTTTAATGAAGTTACTACATTATTTCACGAGTTTGGTCATGGATTACATGGTATGTTAGCCAACACAACTTACCCAAGTTTATCTGGTACAAGTGTGTTTTGGGATTTTGTAGAGTTACCTAGCCAAGTTTTAGAAAACTGGTGTTATGAGAAAGAAGCTTTAGAATTATTTGCTAAACATTACCAAACTGGAGAAATCATTCCAATGGATTTAGTCCAAAAAATTAAAGAAAGTGCCACATTTCAAGAAGGAATGCAAACCCTTAGACAACTAAGTTTTGGTTTATTAGACATGAGTTGGCATGGTATAAACCCAACAGATATTACTAATGTTAAACAACATGAAAACAAAACCTTTAAGGACACAAACCTATATCCTGATGTTAAACAGAATTGTATGAGTACTGCTTTTGCGCATATTTTTCAAGGTGGTTACTCCTCTGGATATTATAGCTACAAATGGGCAGAAGTCTTAGATGCAGATGCGTTTGACTACTTTAAAGAAAAAGGTATATTTAATAAAGAAGTAGCGACAAAATTTAAAGACAATGTATTATCTCAAGGTGGTACAGATAACCCAATGGTATTATACAAACGTTTTAGAGGTCAAGAACCTAAACCTGAGGCACTATTAAAACGCGCAGGACTAATAAAGTAATTTAGTTATCATAATTTAAAATCTGCCATTCTTGACTACGTTTAAGAATGGCTTTTTTTTGTTTAAATAATAAACTTTCAATAATTACTGAAAGTTTAAAAATTATTAATATATTTGTGTCATGGAATATCAAGAAGCAAAAGATAAGTTTATTAGCACATGGGGAAGTTTAGGCTCTCTTTGGGGAATAAATAAAGCAATGGCGCAAATACAAGCGCTTCTTTTTATTTCTACCAAACCATTATCTATGGAAGAGATTATGGAAGATCTTAAAATCTCTAGAGGAAATACTAGTATGAATTTAAGACAATTGATGGATTGGGGAATTGTAACCAAAACATTAGTGGCTGGAGAACGTAAAGAGTTTTTTACTACTGAAAAAGATGTACAAGAATTAGCTAGGATTGTTGCTGTGGAACGTAGTAGAAGAGAAATTAAACCTGTAGTCAAAGTTTTAGATGAAGTTTCAAGCATTAAAGATGATGGCACTGCAAAAACTAAAGAGCTAATCAAACAGACAAAAGCACTTCACGAGTTAACAGAAACTATGGACGTGATGATAAATAAATTAGTAAATCAAAAACAAAACTGGATTACTAAATCTTTACTTAAACTATTTAAATAAAAAAATTTAAAACTAACTTTCAATAATTATTGAAAGTTTTAAACACTTAATAACTATGAAAACAGTATTTAACATCAACAAATTTCTAGTCATTGCTACTACCATTTTATATTTAACCTTTTATCTAGGATTATATGCTCAAATATTACTTGGTGCTGTTCAATTAATAAGTGCGTTAGGTATCCTTTTTCTGTGGAAACAGTATAATAACAAACAACAAAAGCATATTACATTGTATTGGATATTAACACTGTGTTATGGTTTAGGTTGGTTAATCGTTAAAGATTTAAATGGATTATTCCTAGTTGTTTTACTTATAATCATAATTCCAATGAGTCTTGCATATTATTTTACATGGATATTAAATTATCTAAAAAAAACTGAACTATGAAATATCAAATTCCTAATTGGCTAATAATACTTGGAGGATGTGGTCAGATATTTACAGCTTTAATATATCCATATATAAGACACCAAGTATTTGATTGGTACAATGATGTTAAACAACTTAAACCTTTAAATCAAGAAATAGCAAAAACATATGGTCGTTATATACAAGGTTTAAATTTTTGTTTTGGATTGATTGCAATACTAATACCTACAGATTTAAAAAACGGAAGTCATTTAGCTTTAGCACTAACCACTTTAATAGGCATGTATTGGGTAGGTAAAGTGGCCACTCAAATTGCATATTACCCTATGTATCAGATTCCGCAGAAAATAATTTTTAAAACAGGAAGTTATTTCATGAACACACTATTTGTAAGCTTTGCAATAATTTATACGTGGCTATTTATGTTAAACCTCCAGACAATTATAAACTAATTGCAATGAAAAATCTATATACTATTAATAGTTGGGCGTTTATAATTTGTGTTTTGATAAGCTTTACTATTTATGGAGCAATAATAGCATTACCCATATTAGGCATTATTCAAATTATTATAAGTGTAAAAATTGGAATTAATTTTAAACAACTACCTAAGTCAATTAAAATATCAAGCTTTATCTATTTGCTTAGCGTCGTAATTGCACTAATTTTCATCAAATTAATAGTATTAAATCAATTACTAATCTTTTTTATTTGGTCACTAATGGCTATCATATTGGCTGGATTTCATTTAGCAATAACACATTTTATTTCAAAATATAGTACCACAGAATAGTCAATACATTTTAAAATTTAAAAGGCAATTATAATAAAACTATCTCTTTTAGCACGACCAAAAATGCATAGCAAAATAAGTTAGAATAGTAGATTTTTAAAATTAGACAAAAGAAGAATACATGTTTTGGAGTAAAGCTAATATTATTCATTTTGACTATTCCTCACCTTTTTAAACAAACTATTATATCGGTTCTTTCAACCCTTTGCTATCCAGTTTACATATCAAAGTTTTAGGTATTCCATTATTTAGATGTAAAAAAACGTAATTACTTAATTGTAATTTTAGTATTTTTAGCCCGAAAAAGAAATCTTAAACATGTCAGATCACACAATTAATCCTAATAAATGGATAGATTTATACAGCGACTACCTCTTTAATTACACTATTACACGTGTAAATGACAGAGCAATAGCGCAAGACTTAGTTTCTGACACTTTTCTAGCTGGTCTAAAAAGCATGAAAAACTTTAAAGGAGAAGCTAGTGAGCGTACTTGGCTAGTATCTATTTTAAAAAGAAAAGTTATTGACCATTACCGTAAATCAAATTCTAATAAAGGTAAAGCTGAAGTTAGAATGTCTTACAATTCTGATAGCGAAACAGAAGGCGATTGGTTAGAAGAACGCGTTGCAGATCCTTTTGATAAAACTGCAGAAGACCAAATAGAAAATACTGAATTAGCCAGCGCAATTGATGATTGCCTGTCTAAATTACCAAAAAAACAAGCTCAAATATTTGAAATGAAAACCATTTTAAATTATGAAACCGAAACAATTTGTAATGAATTAGAAATAACTGCGTCTAATCTTTGGGTAATAATCCACAGAGCAAGAACTGCTATGGCAGGTTGTTTAGAAAAAAATTGGTTTTAATTATGTTTATGAAAAAATTTATGATTTCTTGTGAGGAATCAGGACATATCTGCGATAAAGCTCAGTATCACGAAGCTACTATTTTAGAAAAAGTGAAGTTTAAATTTCACACATTTATGTGTGTAGTTTGTAGACAGCACTCTAAAAACAATACTAAGCTTACTAATTTAATTAATAATTTAAAAGGTGAACATTTAACATCTTCTGAAAAAAAAGAGCTTAAATCTTCTTTTGACAAAGAATTACAGAAGCATAAGTAACATCCAAAATATGGGTAAGGCTTCTACCCAAAACGATGTATAATATGCATTTCTATCTTCATTAGCAAAATAGATAAATACACACAATATTATACTTATCACACACTGAAACAACAATCCAGTTGCATCAATATTATCTTTAAAATATTCTACAAAATAAAACAGTAGTACTAACACATAACCTAACCGTTTAGTATTTTTTACACCTATTTTTTGTGGTATAGTCGCTAATTTTAAGCTGTCATAGTTTAAATCTCTAATCTCAAAAGACAACATTAATGCAATAACTAGAATAAAATTTTGGATTATTGTAATAATAGCATCTTGATTAAATACTCCATTGCTATCTAATAGTGGTAAGACTACCGTAACACCACTCCAGACCAAAGCAATAACATACACTTTTAAACCACTTATATCTCTTAAGTTTTGTTGCGTATCTAAATACCATTTTTTTGGTAAAATAGGTATGGCGTATAAAAATGTAACAACACCAAAACCTAAAATTAACAAGACAGTGTTTTGTTTTAATTGCAACCCAAAATACAACATCAAACTAAAGCATATAAAAGAGAACAGTTGTATAACTTTTAACCAATTAGCCAAACTACGATGGTGCCATTTAGCAATACCAAAATATTTTACAAAATTATAACCAGTTATAGTGGCAAAAAAATTAAAATAAAGGATGGTAGCGTCATAATTTATGTTCAACTTTTTTAAAGTAATCCAACTTAACGCATAGACTGCTAAAGCAACATGAATGCTACTATTTATGTAAAAATCTAAAAGCTGTTTTAGGACCTTCATTAGACAAAAATAATTAATCTGTTAATAAAGCAGCCGATTAGTTGAAAACTTTCAATTTTTAACAAAATTTTACTATTAGTTTTCGTTAATTTTGCAAACATTAAAAAACAACTATATTTTTTCTCAAACCTTGTAAAAAAGGTTAATAACAACACAACACAAATGAACACAAACGCATTCGCATTACGTCACATTGGTCCAAGAGAAAATGATCAAAAACTAATGCTTCAAACAGTAAACGCAGATACCATTGAACAATTAATATCTGAGACTGTTCCTGCTCCAATTCGTCTTGAAAAAGACTTACAGCTAGATGAAGCTATGACAGAATATGAGTATTCAAATCATATCAATAACCTGTCTAAACTTAACAAAACTTACAAAACCTATATTGGTTTAGGATACCATCCAACTATTCTACCTGCTGTTATACAACGTAACATACTAGAAAATCCAGGTTGGTATACTGCTTACACGCCTTACCAAGCCGAGATTGCTCAAGGTCGTCTAGAAGCATTACTAAATTTCCAAACTATGGTTACTGACCTAACTGGAATGGAGTTAGCAAATGCGTCTTTATTAGACGAAAGTACTGCTGCTGCAGAAGCAATGAGCTTACTATTTGCTGTTAGAAAACGTGATCAAAAAAAAGCTGGTGTTTCTAAATTTTTTGTTAGCGATACTATTTTACCTCAAACCCTATCTTTATTACAAACACGTGCTACTCCAATTGGTGTAGAGTTAGTAATAGGTGATGAAACTACGTTTGATTTTTCTACAGACTTTTTTGGAGCAATACTACAGTATCCAGGTAAAGATGGACAAATTACAGACATCAAAACCTTTATAGAAAAAGCTAACGCAAATAACATTAAAGTAGCAGTTGCTGCAGACATTTTAAGCTTAGTAAAATTAGAAGCTCCTGGTAAATTTGGTGCAGATGTTGTCGTTGGTACTACACAACGCTTTGGTATCCCAATGGGTTATGGAGGACCACATGCAGCTTATTTTGCTACAAAAGAGGCTTACAAACGTGATATTCCTGGACGTATTATTGGTGTAACCAAAGATGCAAATGGTAACAGAGCTTTACGTATGGCTTTACAAACCAGAGAGCAACACATTAAACGTGACAAAGCAACCTCTAACATTTGTACAGCCCAAGTATTATTAGCAGTTATGGCTGGTATGTATGCTGTGTATCATGGACCAAAAGGGTTAACTTTTATTGCAAATCAAGTACATAATGCAACGTCAACATTAGCCAATGCCTTAACTAAAATGGGTATTGAGCAATTAAATACTTCATTTTTTGATACACTTCAAGTTAAAGCTAACGCTTCAGCTGTAAAAACAATTGCAGAAAAGCACGAGGTTAACTTCTATTATCCTAATGACAATACGGTTACAATCTCAATCAACGAGACAACTTCTGTTAAAGATATCAATCAAATTATAACAATTTTCGCTGAAGCGGAAACAAAGCCGACTACAACAATCGATAGTTTTACAGAAGCAAACAATATACAAAACAGCATACAACGTCAATCTGAGTTTTTAACTTTAGACGTATTTAACACGCATCATTCTGAAACAGAATTAATGCGTTACATAAAAGGTTTAGAGCGTAAGGATTTAGCCTTAAACCACTCCATGATTTCACTTGGATCTTGCACAATGAAGCTTAATGCTGCTTCAGAGATGTTACCATTAAGTTCTCCAAATTGGGGAAGCATCCATCCATTTGTTCCTTTAAATCAAGCTGAAGGTTACCAACAAATGCTAAAAGCATTAGAAGATCAATTAACTGAAATCACTGGTTTTGCAGGTACCTCTTTACAACCTAACTCTGGAGCTCAAGGTGAGTATGCTGGATTAATGGTTATTAGAGCGTATCACGAATCTAGAAACGATCATCACAGAAACATCTGTTTAATACCAAGTTCTGCTCACGGAACCAATCCTGCAAGTGCAGTAATGGCTGGAATGAAAGTTGTCGTTACTAAAGCTGATGAAGATGGTAATATTGATGTAGATGATTTACGCGAAAAAGCAGAATTACATAAAGACAATCTAGCTGCTTTAATGGTAACTTACCCATCTACTCATGGTGTTTATGAGTCTGGAATTAAAGCTATCACAAAATTAATACACGATAATGGTGGTCAAGTCTATATGGATGGAGCCAACATGAATGCTCAAGTTGGATTAACTAATCCTGGAAATATTGGCGCAGACGTTTGTCACTTAAACTTACACAAAACCTTCGCTATTCCTCATGGTGGTGGTGGACCTGGTGTTGGACCAATTTGTGTTGCTAAACAATTAGTGCCATTTTTACCTGGTAATCCTATTATAAAAACTGGTGGTGACCAAGCAATAACTGCTATCTCTGCTGCTCCTTTTGGATCTGCTTTAGCATGTTTAATATCTTATGGTTACATAAAAATGTTAGGTGCTGAAGGATTGAAAAAATCAACCGAAATAGCTATACTTAACGCCAATTATATCAAACACAGACTACAAGGTGCTTTTGAAACTTTATACTCTGGAGAACAAGGTCGTGCTGCACATGAGATGATTATAGATTGTCGTCCATTTAAAGAGCATGGTATTGAAGTTGTCGATATTGCAAAACGTTTAATGGACTATGGTTTTCATGCTCCAACTGTATCTTTTCCGGTTGCAGGAACTATGATGATTGAACCTACAGAAAGTGAAAGTAAAGCAGAAATGGATCGTTTTTGTGACGCTATGATTTCTATTAGAAAAGAAATTGATGCTGCAACTAAGGATGACGATAATAATCCTTTAAAAAATGCACCTCATACATTAGCTATGTTAACAAGTGACGAATGGTTATTACCATACACTCGTCAGAAAGCTGCTTATCCATTGGATTACGTGGTAGACAACAAGTTTTGGCCTTCTGTACGTCGTGTGGACGATGCTTATGGAGACCGAAATTTAATATGTACTTGTGCTCCAATTGAAGCTTATATGGATGCTAACTAAACGTTGAACATCGTAAATAATTAACCAATAAAATTGCCTTTAGTTTTTAACTGCTTATCTTAGCAGTTAAACAATTAAAGGCAATCCTTTTTTTATGAATATTAAGATTATTGGAACAGGAAGTTACATTCCAAGTACTATTGAAAAAAATGAAGATTTTTATAATCATGAGTTTTTAAATGCTGATGGTTCTAAAATAAATAGCACAAATGAGGTTATCGTAGATAAATTCAAAGCCATTACTGGTATTGAAGAAAGACGCTACATAAAATCAGAATTATTAAACTCTGACATTGCATTTTATGCAGCCGAAAAAGCAATTGCTGATGCTAAAATCGACAAAGAAACTTTAGACTATATTATTGTTGCCCACAATTATGGTGACATAAAACACAATACAGAACAAAGTGACACTGTCCCTAGTATAGCCTCACGCGTAAAACATTTATTACAAATTAAAAACCCTAAATGTGTGGGTTACGACCTACTATTTGGATGTCCAGGTTGGATAGAAGGTGTCATACAAGCCAATGCTTTTATTAAATCAGGAATAGCAAAACGCTGTTTAGTTATTGGTACGGAAACATTATCTCGCGTTGTAGATAAACATGACAGAGACTCCATGATTTATAGTGATGGCTCTGGAGCTGTAATTGTCGAAGAAACCAATGACGATAGCGGAATTATTGCACACGAGTCTGCTACTTATGCGTTAGATGAAGCTCATTTTATCTTTTTTGGAGAAACTAATAATTTAGAATCTACTAGTCAACGTAGATACATTAAAATGTATGGTCGTAAAATTTACGAATTCGCTTTAACTAACGTGCCTTTAGCTTTAAAATCATGTTTAGAAAAAAGTGGCTACAACATAAATGATGTTAAAAAAATATTGATACATCAAGCTAATGAAAAAATGGACGAAGCTATCGTAAAACGTTTTTACAAGCTACACGACATGAAAATGCCAGAAGGCATTATGCCAATGAGTATTAATACTTTAGGTAATTCTAGCGTAGCAACAGTACCTACTTTGTACGATTTAATTTTAAAAGGTAAACTAAAAGACCAAGAGATTAATAAAGGTGATGTTATCCTTTTTGCTAGTGTTGGTGCTGGTATGAATATTAATGCTATAGTTTACAAACAATAAAACGTCTGCATTTTATTATAAAACTAAATCATTTTTTTTGTGTACGAACAAACTTTTCCGCATAAACGCTTTAAACTAACGTATCAATTTTTAGAAAAACATATTTCTAAATCTGAAACAATTTTAGACTTAGGAGTAGAAAACCCATTTACTAAAATATTAAAAGACAATAATTACAATGTTGAAAACACCAAAGGTGAAGATTTAGATTTTGATGTTTCAAGTATCAAAAACTCTGAAACCACAGTCGTTACAGCTTTTGAAATTTTTGAACATTTATTAAACCCCTTTACTATTTTACAAAGTATAAAAGCAGACAAATTAGTAATTAGCGTGCCACTTAAATTATGGTTTTCTTCGGCTTACCGAAGCAAAACAGACCCTTGGGATAGGCATTATCACGAGTTTGAAGATTGGCAATTAGATTGGTTATTAGAAAAAACAGGTTGGAAAATTATTGACAGACAAAAATGGACTAATCCCACCAAAAAAATTGGAATCAGACCTATTTTAAGATGGTTTACACCTAGATATTATATTATTTATGCTGAAAGATCTTAAGCAAATCTAGTCATTGCGAACATAGTGAAGCAATCTTTTCATTAAATTAAAATCATTTAACTTTGAATTTTAACTACTAAACCTTGAATTTCAGTATAATCATTCCTGCACATAACGAAGCTTCATCAATTGGATTAACACTACAATCTTTAGTTAGTCAGACATTGCTGCCCAAGCAAATTGTAGTGGTTAATGATAATTCCACAGATAACACAAAAACTATTGTAGAAGACTTTCAGAAACAACACGATTGCATCATTTTAGTTAATGTTACCTCATCAAACCAACACTTGCCAGGTACTAAAATAATCAATGCCTTTTATAAAGGCTATGAGATTGCAAATAAAAATTATGATGTGATTTGTAAATTTGATGCCGATTTAATTTTTCCTTTAAATTATTTAGAAACATTAGCCTTTCATTTTAATAAAGATTCATCTATTGGGATGGTTGCTGGCTATTGTTATATTGAAAAAAATAATGATTGGGTTTTAGAATCTATTACTGGTAAAGATCACATAAGAGGAGCACTTAAAGCTTACCGAAAAGATTGTTTTGAAGCCATAGGACAATTAAAAAAATCTATGGGTTGGGATACTATTGACGAGCTTTTAGCAAAGTACAACAACTGGTCTATTGTCTTAGATAAAAGTTTACATGTTAAGCATTTAAAACCTACAGGAGCTAGCTACAATAAAGGTGCAAAACACCTGCAAGGCGAAGCCATGTATAAAATGCGTTATGGTTTTACACTGACGTTAATTACTGCTTTAAAAATGAGTGTAAAAAAGAAAAGCTTTAGATACTTTAAAGATTATATTGTTGGGTATTTAAAAGCCACAAGTAACAAACCTGAGCGCTTAATTACTAAGGTTGAAGGACGGTTTGTTAGAGATCTAAGATGGAAAGGTGTAAAGCAAAAATTATTTTAAAAGCTCCATCCTTTATAACTGCTGGATGCTTCTAGCCTATCTTCAATAGCATCATCTAATTCTGAAAAGAAATCAATACCAGTTAATTGTTCTATATGATCTACAGAGGTTACAAATTTATATAAAGGTTGTTCAGACTCTAGGTGTGGTAATAAAAAAGCAATCACTTTGGTAGTTCCATTATTATTGTCAATTAATACTTTATAAAACTGATTAGGAATAGACACCTCTTCCTCTCCTATTGTTTTTAATCCATTTTCTAAAACACCTCCTGTAACTACAAAAACACCATCGTACTTACTAGCCCAATAACGTGTTTTTTGTTCTAATCTATTCCAAACTCCTGCATTAAAATCGTGATTTTGAGGAGCGATATTACTAGTCAAAAAAGTTTCGTCATGTGCTTCTTGGCTATATTTTCTGTCTCCTGCTGGACAAAGGTGTCCACGATCGTAACCTGACTTTTTATAATTACGCCAATGTGCAGCACCTGTTTTTACAGCATGATCAACTTCAAAATAAGGACGTTTATAATCCGCATTACTTAAATGAGATTTTTTTAACTCGTAAGCTACCCATTCTGCTTGTTCATGTGGCTCGCTATAACTTAAACTATAACCATTATGGTGTATAATTTGTCCTGTCGTGCTTGTTGGTAAAAAGTACTCGTTTGTATTGGTTTTTACTGTTGTACCTTGTATTACAGTGTCTATTTTATCTTTGGAATCTAAATAATTATTTACACCATACGATGCTATAATTACTAAAGCTGTTAATATAGAATACTTAGTTTTATTAGACATTAACGTTTAATAAATTTAAGATTAACCAACTGTCCATTAGCCTTTGTGATTTTAGCAATATATACTCCTGAGTTTATATTAGACAAATCAACTTCCTGAGATTCAATAGAATTTATAGTTTTAACATTTTGACCTAATAGGTTAAATACATTTATATTTTTAATACTATTCAGGTTTTCAATATCTTTAAATACTAAAGCTTTTTTAGAACTATCAAAGTAAACTAAAGACTGTGTGGTTATAAAATCTTCGGTAGATAAAGTTTCTGATGATTGATATACAATAGAGAATCTAGACTCATCAACACCTGACACTAAATTTAATGTTACAGGATTAGATTTAATATCGTATAACGTATTAGTTTGATTATCTTTTAAATAGATTTTCTGATTTGTTGGAAAGTTCAAAGTTTCACTAATTTCAAAAGTAAAATTACCTGAATTTGAAATATCAATTCCTAAAGGAATCTCATCTGAAACATCAAAAGTATTTAGACCTTGAATACTTAATCTTTGATCAGGAATAACCCAATATAAGTCATTTGGTAAATCGTTAAACATTTTACTATCGTAACCTTTATCAAAATCTGTACTAGCATTAGTATCATAACCTAAAGCAATAGTAGACTCGTTATCATTATTATCTTTAAACTTAAGCCAAAACTTAATACGGTTATCCGCTAAAGCTGCCTGAGCAGATCTAAAAAAAGTAGTTTCACCTGCAGACTCTTTAGCAAAAACACGCTGATTATTATTAAAAGTAATCGTTCCTGAATTGGCAATCTTTACAAAAAAGCCTTGTGCTACAGCTACATTACTTGTTGGAGCACCTTTAGTTGTTGTACCTCCATTTGTTGGAGGAGCAGGACTACCTATAGACGTTAATAAATTATAAGTTGCATAACCACCTTTATAATTAGCTAAAATATGCGAATTATTAGATTCAAAATGCTCATAGAAATAAAGCGTACCATCTATTACAGATAAATTATCATTAATAAACTGGTCAGCATCCATTGCAGATGGATATGGGTTTCCTATTAAAATTTGATTTCCTCCTATTGCTGGCACATTGTAATCACCATCATTAGCTGTCCCTCTAAATACATAATTTTGATCCACAGATGGGAATGGAGATGGTGACACATTACCAGAACCTTTCATGATATAACCTGTTGTTGGGCTAAGAGGTGTGGTAGTTGAAATGTGATTCCATCCATAATAATTATCAATTAAATTATTAAAAGTATGCAACCAATAACTACTAATTTCTCCCGGAGAAGCTAATGGATTAGCATCATAACCTGATGTAAAACCTACAGGACCTGTTTCGGTTTCTAAAAAGCTTACTTGCCAACTACCACCTCTATTAACAGGAGCACTCCAATAATTGTAATTATACAAATTATAAGTTCCTTGCTGTCTAATTTTTAATTCACCAGAACCAGAGTTTAAGCTTGTACCTGTATGATTTTGTATTAGCTGAGCATCACCAATCAACTCAATTGTTCCTTGATTAACAATACCGTTTTCAACTTCTAATAAGACACCATCTTCAACTTGTAATGTAGCTCCTGATTGTACCTCAACCTCTTTTACAAAAGCGTCTGCTGTCAAAAAGGCTGTGCTACCTGACTTTACAACTAATTTAAAACATGAATCTGTATTGTTAGGTGCATTAGATGCTCCTGAACCATTATAGTAAGTTGAGCCATCCCAAACGATTTCATCTACATATTTAATAGTAAAATAATCTCCATCCGAAAAAGACACGCCTGCTGCTGTTGCTGCGTTACCGGAAACTGATAAATTATAAGTTGTAGGACTTCCAAAATTACTATCATTATCCACCACTAATTGTAATGTATTACATGTTATAGCACTTGCTATACTTGAAATATCAAATGACACTGAAACTGAACCTAAGTCACCTACCTTACTAACACGCCATTTAGAGTTTAATTGTTTTGTATAGGTAGTCGTTTCTGTTACTAGAGCGTAAGTTTGATCTTTAATCTCTTCTCCCCAAAATAAATATTCGTTATTTGACAAAGCTGAAGGCGTATTAATTCTAACTATTCCTGTTCCTCTAGAATCCGTATGGTTACTACCATCGCCAGCCTGTCCTATTCCTGCTACATTAAAATCAAAGTTTCCATTTACAGCGTTATCTTGAATATAAAAATCTACAGTACTACTTAAAGCTAAACCATATTTTGCTGTTAGGTAGTTTTGAATAATAACTCTTTCAGCAGAATTAATAACTTGATTAAAAATAATAACCTCTGTAAAATCACCTTGATGAGATTGACCTTCTGCATAATTAGCATCGACAGCATCTTGCTCTCCAGCTAATGATAAACTACCACCTGGAGTTATACTTGTACCATTATTATGACTGGTCGTTGTTTTTAAAACCCCATCTAAATATGAAGTTAATCCTAAACCTGTATTTATCCAACTCATGTCCACCATGTGCCAAGCACCATCATTAGCATCAATACTTAAACCTGTGTTGTTTGCACGATAGTACTGTAAATTACCACTATTAAATAATAAATAATCATTATCACGTCCCGCTGAATTGTAAGACAAAATACCATCACTTGAATCTGTGGTTTTATTAATATAGAACGTAGTAATTTGTGTAGAGGGAAAGTCTGTGAAGTTAGTTTTTCTTAAACGTCTATTTCCTGTTTCGAATCTAACAACATCATAACCATTTACAACATTAGTTTTTACAATTGGTCTAAAAGCTGGATCAGGTTGTGACAATGAGTTTGCATTTCCTGAGGCGTCATCCCAAGTTTCTAAAACTGTTCCATCTGCTAAAGAAAAACCATCTGGTTTTAACCATAACACTTGAGTTGTTGAATTACCAACACCTCCTGGACCTGTTTGAGAAAACAAATAAATGGGTAAAAATAATGCTACAAGCATTACTACTTTAAAAGGACTTTGAAACATGCTATTAATATTTAGGGACTGCTAAAGTATAAAAACAAGAAAACCGTTAAAAGCATTTAAGACTATGTTTAACATACATTTCGATAAAGCGTCTATTACATCGATGACTGAGGTTTTAACCACACTTCCAATATGTTAAAAGAAAAAAGCTACGTTAAAACGTAGCTTTTTATGTACAAACAAATAGACTAAATTTATTTATCGTCAGCGACTTTATTTAGCTTTTTTATTTCTTCATTATATTCTTCTCTAGCATCATCTACATCACCATCATCCATAATCTCTTCTTTATATTCTTCATTAGCTTTACGATTAATTTTGACATATTTATCAAAGGTTTCATTAATCTCTTCAACTAAATCATCATAAGCTTCATTTAACTCTTCTAAATTTCTGACATTACGTTTTTCCTTTCCGTTTTGTTCCTTAATATATTCGTTATATTCCTTTTGAACGTCTTCAATATCTTCAGTGATTTCTTCTGTTTTCATCCAATCTGGTCTTGTACTTTGAAGTGACGCAATTATAGATCCCATATTAGGTATCGCAGCAGATTTAGTATTAAAATCTGCACCTTCAATTTTTTTCATTTCAATGGAAAGCTTATTAAAGCCATCCCATCCACTAATCTGCATAGCGTTTACTTTAGTGTTTACAGATCTAGTGACAACATTACCTGTCTTGGTTGTTGCTGTATTACCATCAGACCTATTTTTATTATTAGCTACCAATTTATCCGAATTTGAATACATTGCATTTGAATTAGCTTCTAATGTCACTTCTTGATTAGTTTCTGAATCCGTAATATCTGATTGATTATTTTTTTTATCATCCATACAAGACGTGACTAGAAGTCCTGTTATTACGGTTAATCCGATTACATTTTTTAAATTTGTCATAATAATATTTTTGGTTTAATTCAAAGATATTAGACTTTCCATACACTAAATCACAAAAAATTATAAAATAAACATAAAAATGAAGATTAAATTAACATTAATTTAAATAAATTAACAAAACAAGACCTTTTAATAAAAAGAAATGTTAAATTTTAAGTTTTAATTGTGAATTATTCAAAAAATTAACAAACAATAATAAACAAAAAAGCCTTCCCAAACGGAAAGGCTTTTTACATATAAATATAATTTTAAACTACTACTTTAAACTAGCCAAGCTACTTTTTAATGTTTCTATTTTAGCTAAAGCATCTGCTTCTTTGTTACGCTCATTAGCAATTACTTGCTCTGGTGCACCAGCTACAAAACGCTCGTTAGACAGCTTTTTTTGTACAGACTTAAGAAAACCTTCTGTATACTTTAACTCTTCAGTTAACTTAACAATCTCTGCTTCTACATCTATTGCACCATCCATTGGAATAAAGTACTCGTTAGATTTTACTCTAAAGGTTAATGCGCCTTCAACAGGCTCTTTTACATAATCGATAGCTTCTAAATTACCTAATTTTGCAATTACAGTATCAAACGCTGTATTTGAGTTTTCATTATTTATAACTGAAAAACCAATCGCATCTTTAAAAGCGATGTTCTTTTCTTTTCTAACGGTTCTAATTCCAGAAATAACCTCTGAAGCAAATTCAAATTGTGCAATTAACTCCTTGTTTACTGGTTTAGCTTCAGGCCATTTTGCAACAATTAGCGCTTCTTCTGGAGTTCTTTCAGCAATATACTGCCAAATTTCTTCGGTTAAGAAAGGCATAAATGGATGCAATATTTTTAAGTTATCCTCAAAAATAGCCATCACTTTATTATATGTAGTTGCATCAATTGGTTGTTGATATGCTGGTTTTACAATCTCTAGTAACCATCCACAAAAATCGTCATATACTAGCTTATAAATAGCCATTAAAGCATCACTTAAACGGTATTTACTAAAGTGATCTTCAATTTCTAATAAAGCATCACTAAACTTAGACTGGTACCAATCTAAAGCAATTTTACTTGAGTCAGGTTGCGCTATTGTATCATTAACCTCCCATAAATTAGTTAAATTAAAGGCGTTCCAAACTTTGTTTCCAAACCCTTTTCCTTGTTGGCATAAAGTTTCATCAAACATTAAATCGTTTCCTGCAGCACTACTTAATAGTAACCCAACTCTAACACCATCTGCACTATACTCTTCAATTAATTTTAAAGCGTCTGGTGAGTTCCCAAGAGACTTACTCATCTTACGACGTTGTTTATCACGTACTAGACCTGTTAAGTATACATTGTTAAATGGTTTTTGGTCTTTATACTCATAACCTGCAATTATCATACGTGCAACCCAAAAGAATAAAATATCTGGTCCTGTTACTAAATCGTTAGTAGGATAGTAATATTTAATTTCTTCGTTTTCTGGATTACGGATACCATCAAAAACAGACATTGGCCATAACCAAGAGCTAAACCAAGTGTCTAGCGCGTCAGTATCTTGCTTTAAATCTATTGCCTTTAAATCTGCTCTTCCTGTTACTTTTTGTGCTTTTTCAACAGCTAATTCAATAGTTTCTGCAACTACAAAATCTTCTTTTCCATCGCCATAAAAATAAGCAGGAATTTGTTGTCCCCAAAGTAATTGACGTGAGATATTCCAATCACGAATATTCTCTAACCAATGACGATAGGTGTTTTCAAATTTCTTCGGAAATAATTTAATCTCAGCATCTTCTCCTAAAACAGCTTCGATTGCTGGCTTAACCAACTCTTCCATTTTTAAGAACCATTGGTCACTTAATCTTGGTTCAATAACTGCTTTTGTACGTTCTGAAGTCCCGACTTTATTCATATGCGTTTCAGTCTTCACTAGAACACCAATTGTTTCTAATTCCTTTGCTACATTTTTTCTAGCAACAAAACGATCTTGACCTTCAAATTGTAATCCAAAGCTATTTAATGTGGCATCTTCATGAAAGATATCAATAACTTCTAATTTGTGCTTATCTCCAAGATTCTTATCGTTTTCGTCATGTGCAGGTGTTACTTTTAAACACCCTGTTCCAAATTCGATATCAACATAGTCATCTTCGATTATAGGAATAACACGATTAGAAATTGGCACTATGGCTTTTTTTCCACGTAAGTGTGCAAACCTTTCGTCTTCTGGATTTATACAAATTGCTGTATCACCAAAAATAGTTTCAGGACGTGTTGTTGCGATAGTTAATGTATCGTCACTTCCTTCAATTTTGTAATTTATGTAATATAGGTTTCCTTGACGCTCTTCATGGATAACCTCCTCGTCAGATAGCGTAGTTTTTGCTTCAGGATCCCAGTTTACCATACGGTAACCTCTGTATATTAATCCTTTGTCATGTAGGTCCACAAACACTTTAATTACAGCTTCAGACATATCATCATCCATTGTAAACTTGGTACGATCCCAATCGCAAGAACATCCTAATTTTTTAAGTTGTTCAAGGATTACGCCTCCATATTCTTCTGTCCATTCCCAAGCATGTGCCAAAAACTGGTCCCTTGTCAGGTCATTTTTGTCAATACCTTGCTCTTTTAATTTGGCAACAACTTTAGCTTCAGTAGCAATTGACGCGTGATCTGTACCAGGAACCCAACACGCATTTTTACCTTGCAGGCGTGCACGACGTATCAAAACATCCTGAATAGTATTGTTAAGCATGTGTCCCATATGTAAGACTCCTGTTACGTTTGGAGGAGGTATTACAATTGTGTAAGGCTCTCTGTCGTCTGGTTCTGAATGAAAATAATTATTTTTCATCCAGTAGTCATACCACTTATTTTCTGCTTCAATAGCATTATATTTTGATGGAATTTGCATACTTTGGAATAGTTTTTGAAATATATCTTACAAAAGTACTTATATTTCTGTTTTTGTGAAATTATAACGATGAATAATGTATAGTTAAATATGTTATAAGTATTTGCAAGTATGCATTACATCTAATAACTTTGCAAAAGGAATAAAAAGTAATTAGATTTACAAACCAATAAAATCAAAATACAATGAAAAAATTATTTACAATATTATTTATCGGACTTATTAGTTTATCGATGAATGCTCAGGACAAAGTAGCAAAAATAGAGTTTAAAGATACGACTATAGACTACGGAACTATTAACAGAGGAGATAATGGTGTAAGAACTTTTGAGTTTACAAACACTGGTAATGCACCTTTAATTGTATCTAAAGTTAGCTCTAGCTGTGGATGTACTGTACCTAAAAAACCAGAAGCGCCAGTAATGCCTGGACAAACTGGAGAAATTGAAGTAAAATATGATACTAACAGAGTTATGCCTATTAGAAAAACAATTACTGTTTTATCTAATGCTGACACACCAACAGTATCTTTAAAAATAAAAGGAGAAGTTATTGATCCTTCTAAAACTAGTGTTTTAGAGAAAAAAGGAAAAAGCGTAATGGAGCAATAAACTCTCTATTTAAATCATATTTTAAAAGCCGAAACATATGTTTCGGCTTTTTTATGGTCTACTCTATGGGCGATTTTAATCTAAATTTAATTTCTTTTTCGTGACCATTTCTATTAACTAACAATTTAATTTGAGTACCTGATTTTTTATAAAAGTGATTAACAATACGATCTAGTGTTAAATCAAAAGTAATTTTATTATTTATTGTTAAAATAACATCACCTTTTTGGACTCCAGCCCAATAAGCAGGAGAGTTTTTGACAACATTATGCACTATAAATGTTGGTTTTAATGAAAAATTACGATTTGTCTTTACTACACTATTAACTGCAATGGAATTGGACTGTTCACTTCTAATATGAGCACTGTTTTCTTCAACATTAATCTCCATAACCACTCTTACACCATCGTGCTCTACTTGCAAACCACTTTTATTATAGCTAAACGCATCATGAAAAGTACTGTTTTTCTTGAAAGTAATTTTAGCGTTTGAATAATCAACTATTAAGTTGAAGCGTTTTAAAATTTCGCCACCAATAGTCCCATCTCTATCTTTAAATTTTTTAACTGCCTTTACAGTTACAGAATCAGGAAAAGCTACTTTAGGATATTTAATAGTAAAACGATTTAAGTTTAGCGCTTCTATTTTAGTTCTTTTACCAAAAACGTCTCCACTAAGTCCAGAACCTAAAAAATCTTCAAAATATTTATCGCTATGCTGCAAGCCTTTATCTTTATCCTCAAATAACCACAAGGCATCACTACCTCCAGAATCCATAAGTAGTTTTACTGGAACTAATTTATCTTTAATAGTTACGTTAGTATTTAAGTAAGGCCTATTATCTTTAAATTCTAAATCTAAAACTTCACATCTATTGCACCTTTTATACTTATAATGTTCAGGATTGTGTAACCTAATATATCTACCAGAATAATTAACCTCCACAACAAAATCCTTAAACAAATCATAGCCAATAATACCATCTATTGGTGTACCTAACTTAGGAGCCAAATTAATTCTGGAATCAAATACTGCAAACAATGTTTGATCAGTATTTATTACGTCTCCAATTTTAAAAGTATTATGACTAGATCTTAAAGCGTCAATGTAGTCTCCATCTCCAAGTCCCTTAATTTTAATTTTTTCTGAATTTAAAATTTTTAACGAGTCTGAACCTTTTATAAAATTGAAAAGAATTGGTTTGCTAACACCTGTATCAAGCAGAAATTTTAAAGTAATACCGTTAACCTCTACAGGAATAAGAATTATATTATTAATTAACTCAAACTCTATTTTTTGAGATTTAATTTTATCTATTAACTTGTAGTTACTTTGCGCATTAACACAAAAAGTAAAGATTAAAAAAAAATAAAATAATAGTTTATGTAAGCGCATCCATGGTATAATAAATTATGTCTTTAATAAAATTACAAATCTTTTAACTATAATCTCTTTTAAAAGGTCTTTTTTTAAAGAAACATTACAATTATTTTTTGCAAATTTGCAACCTAAACGATATGTAATGCCAAAAATTTCTCAAAAAGGGCAATCAATGCCACAGTCACCAATAAGAAAGTTAGTTCCTTTTGCTGAAAAAGCATATAAGATGGGAAAAACTGTTTATCATTTAAATATTGGGCAACCAGATATTAAAACACCACAAGCAGCTCTTGATGCAGTAAAAATGCATGGCTTAGATATATTAGCTTATACACGATCTGAAGGATCTGAAGAGTATCGTAAAAAAATCGCCAACTATTACCAAAAAAATGATATCCATGTAAAACATGACGATATTATTGTAACCACAGGTGGTAGTGAAGCATTACTTTTTGCTTTTGGAAGCATAATGGATGTTGATGACGAAGTGATTATTCCAGAACCTTTTTATGCAAATTACAATGGATTTTCAACTGCATCTGGTGTTAAGGTCGTACCTGTAATTTCTAAAATAGAAGACAATTTTGCCTTACCTGCAATTGAAGAGTTTGAAAAACTTATCACACCAAAAACTAAAGCAATATTAATCTGTAATCCAGGAAACCCAACAGGTTATTTATATTCAAAAGACGAAATAAAAAAATTAGCCGAAATAGTTAAAAAGCATGATTTGTTTTTAATAGCTGACGAGGTTTATCGTGAGTTTGCTTACGATGGAGCAAAACACTATTCCATATTACAAGAACAAGGTTTAGACGACCATGCAATAGTCATAGACTCTGTATCTAAACGTTACAGCATGTGTGGTGCAAGAATTGGTTGTTTAGTCTCTAAAAACAAAGAAGTTATCGCAACTGCATTAAAATTTGCACAAGCAAGATTAAGCCCTCCAACCTTGGCACAAATTGCTAGTGAAGCTGCTTTAGAAACACCTCAAAGTTATTTTGACGATGTTATTGAAGAGTACGTTGAAAGACGTAATGTGCTTATCGCAGAATTGCAAAAAATAGATGGTGTCCAAGTAGCTAATCCAAAAGGTGCTTTTTATTGTATCGCACAATTACCTATAAAAAATAGTGACGCTTTTGCACAATGGCTTTTAGAAGATTTTGATATTGATGGAGAAACCGTTATGGTCGCTCCTGCTGCAGGTTTTTACAGCACACCTGGAGTTGGATTAAATCAAATCCGTATTGCTTATGTATTAAATCAAGACAGTTTAAAAAAAGCAGTAAATATTATCAAACAAGCATTAAAAGTATATAAAGACTAGTGCAAATTTTAAACGACATATCTTTAAAACCTTATAATACTTTTGGCATAGATGTTAACGCTAAACAATTTGTAGCAGTTAGTACAGTCCAAGATTTAAGGTTTATCTATTCTAATTACAAAAACACCAATAAATTTATCCTTGGTGGTGGTAGCAATATGTTACTAACCAAACCTGTAGATGCTTTAGTGATACAATTAAATCTTAAAGGAAAAACTATTGTTGACACTACAGATAATCATGTATTAATAGAGTGTCAAGCTGGTGAAAACTGGCATGAATTTGTAGAATGGACACTAAAACAAGATTTTGGCGGTTTAGAAAATTTGTCTTTAATCCCTGGTAATGTTGGCTCAAGTCCGATACAAAATATTGGCGCTTATGGTGTAGAATTAAAAGATCATTTTTACTCTTGCAATGCTCTAAATCTAGACACTTTAAAAATAGAAACTTTTACTAAGCAGGACTGTGATTTTGGGTATAGACATTCAATATTTAAACAAGATGCAAAAGGAAAATATATAATAACAAGTGTGGTTTTTAAACTAACAACTAAAAACCACATTTTGCATACTAATTATGGTGCTATAACTACAGCGTTAGAAACCATGAATATTACCCAACCCACAATACAAGACATCTCCAAAGCAGTTATAGCTATTCGCGAAAGCAAATTACCAGACCCTAAAATTATTGGCAATTCTGGAAGTTTTTTTAAAAACCCTGTTATTTCAAAAGCTCAGTTCTTACAATTGCAAGATAACTTTAAAGAAGTGCCACACTATGTGATTTCTGAAAACGAAATAAAAATACCTGCTGGATGGTTAATTGAAACCGCAGGTTTTAAAGGAAAAACATTTGGTAATTATGGCGTACATAAAAAACAAGCCTTAGTACTAGTTAATTATGACGACGCTAAAGGAGAAGACATTTTAAACCTTTCAAAATTAATACAAAATACTATTTATCGTATCTTTAATATTTCAATTGAAGCTGAAGTAAATATCTTTTGACACAATATAAAATAACTTCAATTTAAATTAGTTAACTAACAACTACATACAATAGCTTGGAATTTTCTTTAGAAAAACATATTATAACACACCTTAAAAATGGCGATAAACAAGCCATTAATTTGTTATACGAAAATTATGCTGATGCATTATTTGGAGTCATAAAAAAAGTGATTTCGGATGACGACTTAGCGCAAGACGTGCTTCAAGAGACTTTAATAAAAGTTTGGAAAAAAGGTAAAAGTTATAATCCTGATAAAGCCAAATTATTCACTTGGCTATACCGCATTGCATATAACTCGGCAATCGATAAGATTAGATCTGTAAATAATAAATCTAATAAAGAAGTCCAAATCGAAGATTCAAACGTATATAAACTGACAACTAATAGTTTAAACGAGGATGTTTTAGATATTAAAAAGCATTTGAACACTTTAGACGAAAAGTATCAAATAGTTATAAACGCGCTCTTTTTTGAAGGAATGACGCAACAAGAAGCAAGCGAAGAATTAGACATACCGTTAGGTACAATAAAATCAAGATTAAAAATTGCGTTACGTGAATTGAAAAAAATTTACAACCCTTAATTGTAAAATGATGAATCAGAAAGTAAAAACATTTTTAGACACTGACTTATTAGACAGATATTTAATAGGTCTAACTACAGCTTCAGAAACTTTAGAGGTAGAGCATTACATATCAGAATACCCACAAGTTAAAAAAGCATTTCAAAAGCTTGAAGACAAGCTAGAATTTACTACGCAATTAAATGCAGTAAAAGCACCAAAATCTATTTTAGATAATGTTCTAGATACTTTAGACGATAAACCAGTAATAGCATTAAAACCAGAAAAATCAAAAAAATGGTATAGCTTAGCAATTGCTGCAAGTGTGGCTGCACTATTATTTGCAGGAAGCTCTGTTTATCTACTTAATCAAAACAATAATTTAGTAGATGAAAATCAAACTATCGCTGATGAAATCTTTGATTTAAGAAGTGATATTTCCAATAACAATAGTACTTTAAATAAAGTATTACAACAGTTTGAACAATTAAATAATCCTGAAACAGAAAAATATGTGTTAACAGGAAATACTAGAGCTAAAAACCTTAAAACTGTAGCTTACATTAATCCAGAAGAAAAAAAATCTATGATTGATGTAGTATCCTTACCTCAATTACCTGATGACAAAGTATATCAAATTTGGGCTAACTTACAAGATAAAATGGTTAACCTTGGTGTGCTAAGTGAAGCTGACAGACGCTTACAAGAAATACCATATACAGAAGACGCCTTAGGTTTAAGTATATCCATAGAACCTAAAGGAGGTAGTCAATTTAGATCAAATGACACACCTGTTGCAGAGATCTCGTTAAAGATTAACGACTAATTAGTTTTACTATATAAAAAAGCCTCATAACTATTATGAGGCTTTTTTTATGTCAAAATTTGACGATTTAATCCTTACTAAACAATGCTTTATGGATTAAACCAGCTACAATTGCACCTGCAATTGGTGCTAACCAAAACAACCATAGTTGCCCCATATATTCACCACCTTCGGCAAATAAAGCTTGACTAGTTGATCTTGCTGGATTAACAGACGTATTTGTTATAGGAATACTAATTAAATGAATTAAAGTTAAAGCTAAACCAATAGCAATACCTGCAAATCCTTTTGGTGCTTTAGGGTACGTACTTCCTAATATTATTAATAGAAAAAATAAGGTCAAAATAAACTCAGTCACCAAAGCAGACATCATGGAATAACCATCAGGAGACAAAGCGCCATAACCATTAGCAGCAAAACCACCTTGACCAGAAAATCCTGCTTTACCAGAAATAATATATAATAAAGCTGCAGCTGCTAAAATAGCTCCAGCTAATTGTGCAATAATGTAACCAGGCAGCTCCTTTGCAGGAAACTTACCACCAGCCCATAAACCTATAGATACCGCAGGATTAAAATGCGCTCCAGATACGTGACCAACAGCGTAAGCCATAGTTAATACGGATAATCCAAAAGCTAAAGCTACACCAACAAATCCAATACCTAAATCTGGATAACCAGCTGCAAAGACTGCACTACCACAACCTCCAAAAACTAACCAAAAAGTTCCAAAACATTCTGCCAATAATTTTTTCATAATCTAAATAATTAAAAGTTAAGGGTTTAAGGTATTTAAAAAAATCAAATCTTGGGTACTTATTTTTCGCTTGAATAAAAAATTCGATAAAAAACAACTTTAATAGATATAAAAAATAAAAACACTGTTAGAGGTTTTATAAAACCTTTACATTATTCTTTAAAATTTAGTATCTTTGTAGCCACAAAAAAGAAAAATAATTTGAAACTTTTACTACTTACATTAGGTCTTCTAGCATTAGGTTTTGCTGGAATAGCAATTAAAATATGGGCAAAAAAAGATGGTAAATTTGCTGGTACTTGTGCAAGTCAAAATCCTATGCTAAACACAACAGGAGAATCTTGCGGATTTTGCGGTAAAACTCCAGATCAGTTTGACAACTGCAACGAAACGCAACATTCTTAATACATGCTAATACTTGAGGTTTTATTCTACAGCTTTGTAGCTGTGGTTGTTATTCAGGTATTATATTATGCTATGTTATTTGGCAGCTTTGCTTTTTCTAAAAGTGTTACAACCTCTTTAAACAGAAACTATCCAATTTCTGTAATTATATGTGCAAAAAACGAAGCACAAAACCTTAAAAAATTTCTACCTAGCATATTAAATCAATCGTATCCCAATTTTGAAGTGGTACTAATAAACGACTCATCTCACGATGAGACTTTAGATGTTTTTGAAGATTTTAAATCTAAACATAGCAATATTAAAATTGTAGATGTAAAAAATATTGAAGCCTTTTGGGGAAATAAAAAATACGCACTCTCACTAGGTATAAAAGCTGCCACACACAATCATTTACTGTTTATTGATGCAGATTGCCAACCGGTTTCAAACCAATGGATCGACAAAATGAGTCAAAGTTTTAATGACGAAAACACCATAATTTTAGGTTATGGTGCGTATAACAAAATAAAAAACTCATTTTTAAATAAACTAATCAGATTTGAAACCTTGCTGACTGCAACACAATATTTTTCGTTTGCAAAAGTTGGGATTCCTTTTATGGGTGTTGGTCGTAATTTAGCCTACCATAGAGATGAGTTTTTTAAAACTAATGGTTTTATTAAACACATGAAAATTAGATCTGGAGATGATGATCTTTTTATCAACGAAGCTGCTAATGCAACCAACACAGCAATTTGTTACAATAAAGAAGGTTTTACCTCTTCCATACCAAAAACATCATTAAAGGGTTGGTTTAAACAAAAACGGAGACATGTGTCAACTGCTCAATATTATAAATTTAAACATCAATTTTTATTGGCTAGTTTCTATGTCTCGCAAATACTATTTTGGATATTAGCGATTGTATTAGCCATAACCACCTATTTATGGCCTTTTGTTTTGGGTCTAATTATTTTACGTTTTATCATTCAATTTTTAAGTTTAGGCTTTTCTGCAAATAAATTAGACGAAAAAGACACCATTTTATTGTTACCAATCCTAGAAATAACCTTGATTGTATTGCAATTTAGTATCTTTATAGCCAACAAAATTTCAAAACCAAATTATTGGAAATAGAAGAAGCAATAAAAAGAGCCAAACAAAACGACCAAAAAGCGTTTAATTATTTACTTCATAATTATTGGGATAAGGTTTATGGTTTTCAACTTAAACGCATCCAAAATGAAAACGATGCAGAAGACATTACCATTCAAACCTTCTCTAAAGCTTTTGACAAAATAAAAACTTACGACAGCAAATACGCATTTAATACTTGGTTAATTACAATTTCTAAAAACATTCATATTGATATTATTAGAAAACAAAAAAACAGCATTAAACAAGCTATTTCAAGTACAGATGACAATGCTGTCTATCAAGTTTTAGACGAAACACCATCTGTTGAAGACAAACTAATTACAGAACAAAATTTAGCTAAATTACTTCGTGACATTAAAAAGCTAAAACCACATTATCAAGAAGTAATAAACTTAAGATACTTTCAAGAATTAAGTTATAAAGAAATTTCTGACGAGCTAAAAGAGCCAATTAATAATATAAAAGTAAAGTTACTTCGTGCTAAAAAATTATTAGCAGAAATTATTCAAAAAAAGTAATTATTAGCTTACCCTACTTTACTCCTACTCCTTAAATTTTAACCAAAATACTTCGTATCTTTGCATCTACAAAATTGCAACTATGAATACAGAAACTGCATCAAATATATTACCAGAAAGACAACCTAAACCAAAATGGTTACGCGTTAAATTACCAACAGGTAAAAAATATACCGAATTAAGAGGATTAGTAGACAAATACAAATTAAACACTATTTGTGCGTCTGGAAGCTGTCCTAATATGGGAGAATGTTGGGGAGAAGGAACTGCAACTTTTATGATTTTAGGAAATGTTTGTACCAGATCTTGTGGTTTTTGCGGTGTAAAAACTGGTCGTCCAGAGGATGTAGATTGGGACGAACCGGAAAAAGTAGCGCGTTCGATTAAGATTATGGGAATTAAACACGCTGTATTAACCAGTGTGGACAGAGATGACCTTAAAGATATGGGAAGCATCATGTGGGCAGAAACAGTAGATGCTGTTAGACGAATGAATCCACAAACAACTTTAGAAACATTAATCCCTGATTTTCAAGGTGTAGAAATGCACATTGACAGAATTATTGATGTAGCTCCAGAAGTGGTCTCTCATAACATTGAAACCGTAAAAAGACTAACCAGAGAAGTCCGTATTCAAGCTAAATACGAAAGAAGTTTAGGCGTATTAAAATACTTAAAACAACAAGGACAACGCAGAACAAAGTCTGGGATTATGCTAGGTCTTGGAGAAGCGCGCGAGGAAGTTATTCAAACCTTACACGATTTACGTGATAACGATGTGGATGTTGTTACCATTGGTCAATATTTACAACCAAGTAAAAAACACTTACCTGTTAAACGATTTATACTTCCTGACGAATTTAAAGAGTATGAAGAAATAGGACTAAAACTTGGATTTAGACATGTAGAAAGTAGCGCATTAGTACGTTCTTCATATAAAGCACAAAAACACATAAATTAAATATGATTACAGTAGCTATTAATGGTTTTGGACGTATTGGAAGACGCGTTTTTAGACTACTACATAATAATCCCAATATTAAGGTTGTTGCCATAAATGATTTAGCAGATGCAAAAACGTTAAGTCATTTACTAAAGTATGATAGTATACATGGTGTGTTTCCTGCTGAAATTTCTTCCACAGAAAACACTATATTAGTAAACAATGTGTCTGTTTCTCTTTTAAACCAAACACATCCTAAAACTATAGATTGGTCCCAATTTGCTCCAGATTTTGTTATTGAAGCAACCGGAAAATTTAAAACTACAGAAGATTTACAACATCATATAAACAATGGAGCTAAGCGCGTAATATTAAGCGTACCTCCAACTGAAGATGATATTAAAACTATTGTTTTAGGCATTAATCAAAACGATTTAGATGGTACTGAAACTATAATATCAAACGCCTCATGTACTACAAATAACGCAGCTCCAATGATTGACATAATCAACGAGCTTTGCGGTATTAACCAAGCATACATAACAACAATACACTCGTACACCACAGACCAAAGCCTACACGATCAGCCACACAGGGATTTACGACGTGCTAGAGCTGCTGGACAAAGTATTGTACCAACAACAACAGGAGCTGCCAAGGCTTTAACAAAAATATTTCCTGAGTTATCAAATGTAATTGGTGGATGCGGAATTAGAGTTCCTGTAGCCAATGGATCGTTAACAGATATTACTTTTAATGTCAAAAAAACGGTTACTATTGAAGCTATAAATCAGGCTTTTAAAAATGCATCTAAAGGCAAATTTAAAAACATCTTAGAATACACTGAGGATCCAATAGTATCCATAGATATTGTTGGCAATCCACACTCCTGTATTTTTGATGCTCAAATGACCTCTGTTATAGGTAACATGGTAAAAATTATTGGATGGTATGACAACGAAACTGGTTACTCTAGCCGAATAATAGATTTGATTTCCAATTTATCGGAATAAAAATAACTTTTAGAGTATAAATATTTATATTTGTTTTTATATACCCAACCAATGAAATCCCATTTTATAAAATTTTTCACGTGCTTAATATTGTGTTTTGTAGGATTAAATCTACAAGCACAAAACTTAACAGAAAAAGAAAAGGAAGTCATTAAGAGCAAAATAAACTTTAACATTAGTCAAGCTCAAAAAAATATTGATAACAATCAATATTACAAAGCCCAAAGTGATTTAGACGAAGCCCTAACATTGGCTAATCAAATTAATGACAATAAAAACATTGGTTTAATTTACTCAAAAATTGGAAAAATTCAATTTATTACTGAGGAATCTAACGAAGCCCTTCAAACGCTAATTAAAGCAATAGAAAAGCAACGCTTTGCAGAAGACAACATTAACATAGCAGAAACTTACAAAACGATTGGTATCGTTTACATGAGTAAAAATAATTTTAATCGCGCACTAGATTATTTTACTTCTGCAGAAGGTCTTTTTGAAAATGAAGACTTACATGATTTTGAAGCAGAGTCAGTCCTATATAAAGGTGATGCCTATTATAACCTAGAAAACTACGAAGAAGCAGAAATAGAATATGAAAAAGCGGTTAGCATATCTAAAAGCTATTTAAACAATAAAATACTTAGTAGCGCTTACGTCCATTTAGGAAAAAATAAAATAAAACTAGGCCAATTTGATGAAGCTGAAAAGTTAATTACACAAGGATTAACCATTGCACATAAAAACAACTTCCCTTCCATAACTAACATTGCTTATGCTTCATTAAGTGATATTTATAACGAAACTGAAGATTATAAAAAATCAAATACCTATTTAAAAAAGCACATCAAACTTAACGATTCATTATTAATGGCTAAGCGTGGTTTTCTTTCTTCAGATAAAAGGTTAGACAAACTTTACAGTAATCCCGTAGAATACCAAAAAGAAAAAGAAGCTGATTTAGAAAAAGAGGCAAGCTCAACTTGGTTAGAAAAACTAACAACAATATTAAGTATTGCTTTAATTACAATTTTATCATTATTGACGCTTTCATTATATAAAAACAATAATATTAGATTAAAATCTAATAATATTTTACATAAAAAAAATGCAGAATTAACCATTGCAATGGAAAAAGCAGAATTGGCCACCAAAACCAAAGCTAACTTCCTATCTACTGTAACGCATGAGTTAAGAACACCTTTATACGCTGTAACAGGATTAACAAATATGCTTTTGGAGGAAGACCCAAAACCTGGCCAAGTACAACATTTAAAATCACTTAAATTTTCTGGTGATTACCTTTTAACTTTTATTAATGACATCCTTCAAATTAATAAAATTGAAGCTAATAAAGTAGATATAGAACCTGAAGTTTTTAATCTTAAAAAGAAAGCTGAAAATGTCATGTCAGCATTAAATAATTCTGCTTTAGACAACAATATCACCTTGCATTTAGAATACGACAAAAACTTACCAACTAATTTTAATGCAGATCAATTAAAAATCTCTCAAATACTAATTAACCTAATTGGTAACTCTATTAAATTTACAAAGGATGGAGATATTTGGATTAGAATTATCAAACAAAATCAAAATGGAGAAAACTTTGAAGTAAGATTTGAAGTAGAAGATAATGGTATTGGAATCAGTGAAGAAAAGCAACAAAATATGTTTGAAAGTTTTTCTCAAGGATCAATTCAAATCAACCGTAAATATGGAGGAACTGGACTTGGTCTATCCATTGTTAAAGGATTGATAGATATATTAAAAGGAAAAATTTACATGAAAAGTCAGCTAGGAAAAGGAACTACCTTTTTCTTTGAAATACCTATGAAAAAAAGTAATGAGATTATTGTTGAGAAAAAGGCAAACTACTTTAACGAAATTGACGAAATTGAATTAAGCAATATCAAAATACTAGTTGTAGAGGATAACAAGATCAACCAAATGATCACCAAAAAAATCCTGAATAAAATGAAACTGTATTGTGACGTTGTGGATAATGGTGAAGAAGCTGTAGACATGGTTAAAACCACCAAATACGATGTTGTTTTAATGGACATCCACATGCCAGGAATTAGCGGTATGGAAGCTACAAAAATTATCAGAACCTTTGATAAAGAACTTACTATTTTTGCATTAACTGCTGTTACTATTGAGGATAAAATGCAAGAATTTGAAGAAGCTGGATTTACAGATATTATACCTAAACCTTTCAAGCAAGAAGACTTCGAGAAAAAACTTTTTAATGCCTTAATGCTATCGGAAAAAGGAGATAATTCTACCCTAAACCATACGTCTTAATAATAGCATCAAACTTATCACTGTTATCAATATCTATTTTAATAGGTAGATAAAATAATTTACCCTGTAAAGAAGCTTCCGTTTTTAAACGCATATAATCTTTTTCTGTAGTGATTATCAGCTCATACTTTGATAAATACTCGATTTCTGAGGATAAAAACTCATGATGATCTTTAAAATTTAAATGTTCAAAACTTAAATCTTTACTCTTTAAATAGGACACTAATGGTTTTGCATTAGCAATACCTGTTACCAATTTAAAATCACCTATTAATTGATCTAATGCAATTGTTTTGTTTTCAGAATATACTTTGTCACTGTAACATATCTTACTAAAAAACACCTGTTGATAAGCTAAAGGTTTGATTTCAGCAATTATATCCTGTTTAATAATTTCTGTTATCTCTTCTGGACACTTAGTTACAACTATAATATTTGCACGCTTAGCTCCTGATTTTGGCTCACGTAAATTACCAGTTGGCAATACAATGTCTTTAGTATATCTATTATCAAAAGTGGTCAACATGATATTTAATCCTGCTTTAACTTTTCTATGCTGAAAAGCATCATCCAACAAAATAACATCTGGCTTATCCTTTAAACGCAATAAATTAGCAATACCAGATTGTCTATCTGCATCCACTGCAACTTTAATATCTTCTGAAAACGTATTATAAAACTGAAATGGCTCATCACCTAAAATTGTCGCATTAGTCGAAGCATCACCTAGCCTAAACCCTTTACTTTGGCGTCCATAACCTCGACTTAAGGTAGCCAAATTAACATCATCTTTTAATAAACGTATTAAATACTCAACCATTGGAGTTTTTCCAGTTCCTCCTGTACTAAGGTTACCAACACAAATAATTGGAAAATCATAAGATTTAGAAGCCAACCAACCTTTATCAAACATGATGTTTCTAAACCAAGTTATTAAATAGTAAAACGGTACAATAGGAACTAAAATAAATCTTAAAAACTTCATTTAATACATTTAAAGCCCATTTATCTTTTTATAAAAACATAATGGAGCAAACAATAATAGTAACGAAAGTAAATATTTTATATTTGTTTTAAATATTAAAGACCAAAAAGTATGTTGATAAAAGAACTTGTTAATCACCTTGAAGAAATTGCGCCTTTAAAATATGCTGAAGATTTTGACAACGTAGGCTTATTAATTGGCGATAAAAACACTAAGATAACCAACGTATTGGTAACTTTAGACACATTGGAAGATGTGATTGACGAAGCAATTGCTAACAACTGCAACTTTATATTAAGTTTTCACCCAATAATTTTTAAAGGCCTTAAAAGTCTTACCGGAAAAAATTATGTAGAGCGTACCGTTTTGAAAGCTATCCAAAACAACATTGCTATTTACGCTATACATACAGCTTTAGATAATGATAAAAATGGTGTTAATGCCATGTTTTGTGATCAACTTAACTTAACTAATCAACGCATATTAATACCACAAAAACAAACCATAAAAAAACTAACAACTTACGCACCAGAATCAGAAGTTGAAGCCATAAAAAACGCCTTATTTAAAGCAGGTGCAGGACAAATTGGAAACTATTCTAACTGTAGCTTTACAACAAAAGGGATAGGATCATTTAACCCTAATCAAGAAGCTAATCCTACAATAGGTCAAAAAGGAGAAAATTATATCGAAGCTGAAACACAAATAAATGTCACCTTTCAAAAACATTTAGAATCTACCATTTTACAAACTTTATTTAAAACACATTCTTACGAAGAAATAGCTTTTGAAGTAACTACTTTAGAAAACACAAACCAAAATATTGGTATGGGAATGATTGCAGAACTAGAAAATCCCAAAACCGAAATTGAGTTTTTGCAGTATTTGAAAGAAAAAATGGATATTTCAGCAATTAGACATAGCAAATTAACAAATAAAAGAATAAAAAAAGTTGCAGTATTAGGAGGTTCCGGAAGCTTTGCCATAAACGCAGCAAAAGCAGCTGGAGCTGATGCTTTTGTAACTTCAGACCTTAAATATCATGATTTTTTCCAAGCAGAAAACAACATTTTATTAGTAGATATAGGACATTATGAAAGTGAACAGTACACAAAAATTGGTTTAGTAGCAATACTTACGAAAAAAATCCCTAATTTTGCATTCATTTTATCGAACACAAATACCAATCCTGTTAAGTATTTTTAAAATATGGCAAAGACAAAAGAAGCAACAGTAGAAGATCGCCTAAGAGCGTTATATGATCTACAATTAATAGACTCTAGAATTGACGAAATAAGAAGCGTACGTGGAGAATTACCTTTAGAGGTTAGCGATTTAGAAGACGAAGTTGCAGGATTAAAAACTAGATTAGAGAAATTAGAAGATAGTTTAAGCTCTGTAGATGCTGAAATTACTGCTAAGAAAAATTTAATTGAAGAATCTAAAACTTTAATTAAAAAATACTCTGAGCAACAAAAAAATGTTAGAAATAACAGAGAATTTAATTCTTTAACTAAAGAGGTTGAATACCAAGAGTTAGAAATTGAATTAGCTGAAAAGCATATCAGAGAATTTAAAGCTCAAATTGAGCAGAAAAAAGACGTTATTGCTAAAACTAAAGAGCATAACAAAGAGCGTGAAAACCACTTGAAACATAAAAAAAGTGAGTTAGATGCTATCTTAAAAGAAACTGAAAAAGAAGAAAAAGCACTTATAGACAAGTCTGAAGATTACAAGAAAAAAATCGAAGCGCGTTTAGTAAAAGCTTACAACCGTATTAGAGTAAACGTAAAAAATGGTCTAGCTGTTGTACCAATCGAAAGAGGTGCATCAGGTGGATCTTATTTTACAATTCCACCACAAGTACAAATGGAGATTGCTGGACGTAAAAAAATTATTACGGATGAGCATAGTGGACGTATACTTGTTGATGCTGCTTTAGCAGATGAACAAAGAGAGAAAATGGAAAAAATGTTTTCTAAATTATAGAAACCTTTTTCATTATAATACAAAGCCTTTACATAACGTAAAGGCTTTTTTTATTGCTATATATTTATTTTTTAAGAAATAATTATAAGTAAATAAGCAAGGATGTTATAATTTATACGTCCAATTGAAAAAGAAAAGAAAAATGAAAAAATTATTATCAGTATTATTTCTAGCCATATTATTTAGCTGTAACAATCAAGCCCAAACCAATCCCAAACAAGAAGCTATTAAAACAGCAACTCCAGTAACTGTTGCATTAGAAAACGGAAAAGCAAAAGCCTATTTTGCAAGCGGTTGTTTTTGGTGTGTAGAAGCTGTATATGAAAGCGTTAAGGGTGTAGATGAAGTAATTAATGGATACGCAGGAGGTCATACGCAAAATCCCACTTACGAGAAAAGTAACACAGGTCAAACAGGTCATGCTGAAGCAGTAGAAGTTATATACGATCCAAAAATTTTAAGTTTTGAAACCTTAGTAGACGTTTATTTTGCTTCGCAAAACCCAACACAAGTAAATGGTCAAGGTCCAGACAGAGGCAGTCAGTACAGATCTATTATTTTTTATCAAAATCAAGAACAAAAAGAAATTATAGACGCAAAAAAAAAGGCATTAGCTGAAAAACTAAATAGCACAGTTGCTGCCGAAGTTTATCCTTTTCTAAAATTTTGGATTGCCGAAGATTATCATCAAGATTATGAAAAATTACATCCTGAAAATCCTTACATACAAAATGTTTCCATTCCTAGATTAAATAAGTTTAAATCTAAGATGCCAAACATCCTAAAATAAAACGACATAAAAAACTGTTTATCGGTTAAATGGGTTATTTTAGCGATTAAAATTAAGCTGTAAATGTAATTAGACTTGCTAAGCGCAATACTAATTACATTTACAGTAAATCGTTATTTAACCTATTAGTACCATGAAACAAAAATTACTTATAATATTTTCTATCGTTTTCTTTTCAATTTGTTCTGCTCAAAATACAGAAGTAGTTTTATCTGTTAATTGGCCACAATGGTCAACAGAAAATAAAGTTGAGTTTTATGATCCCAACGGGACATTATTAGAGACTATAGATAACGGTTTTGATGGATCTGGTAGTCAAGCAAATCCTTACTCCACTTCAACCATTCCAATGGATTACCCAGTAAACAATAGCACTACTGCTGGTTACTATGTTATCGTTTATGATACTTATGGTGATGGATGGAATGGATCAGGCAGCTTAACCATTACCACTGATGGCCAATCTGCATTTACGTTTAATGGTTCCTTTAATACGTCTGCTACTAATAGCGAAATCTCACAAACAATCTACTTTGCTTTGGAACAGCCTGCGCCTCCTTTTCCAGGAATATCTCAATTTGACTCAAGTGGAAACAATTATATTGAATACATTCCAGGTAATATTCCAATTATAATTTCTGCGCCACATGGTGGTGTAAAACAGTCAGGCCTTACTATTGGAGGCACTTCATATCCTGATAACGATAATAGTTTACCTGATAGAAACTGCGGAACGGTTGAAAGAGACGACAATACTGATATATTAATTAGAGAAATACAGCAATCTGTATATGATCAAACAGGTTGTTATCCATACATTATTATAAATAATTTACACAGAAGTAAATTAGATCCAAACAGAGCGTCTGCTGAGGCTACATGTGGAGACTCAGATGCGCTATTTTACTGGAATGAATACCATAATTTTATTGACACTGCAAGTGCTGATGTTATGAACACGTTTGGCAAAGGTCTTTACATAGACTTACATGGTCAAAGTCATGCTATACCAAGAATAGAAGCTGGTTATAATATTTCGGCTTCAGATTTAAATAACACAACTACAAATTTTCTTAATACAGTATCTAATTCTACAATTTCCAACTTAGTAACTAATAACATTGGAGGGTTAACACAAGAACAATTAGTAAGAGGCCCAAATAGTTTAGGTGGTATTTTTAGTGATACTGGAGGTGCTTTTTACAATGCACAAGGTTACTCTCAATGTGGTGTTAGTAGTGGATATCGTACGCTTCCAAGTGACTTTAATGGAGGATCAACAAGTTGTGATGACACGCGTCCTTATTCTAACTCCTATTTTGATGGAGACTTTTACAGCAACAAACGTCATGGATCTGGACCTGCAGCAAGCGATGGACTTGGTGGTGGCGGAAGTATAGATGGTATAATGACAGAAGTTAATAGACGAGTAAGAGATTTAGGGACTTATAATGGAAATACTTATGATACTAGACCACAAACATTAGTACCATTTGCTGATGATTATGCTACAGTTATAGTATCTTTTTTAGACATACATTATAACGATTTTGCAAATTTTGAATACGCTTCAAACAGTTACAGTATAACGGATAGTAATCCAATGCCTACAATTACAGGTAGTGCAATTGGAACGTTCTCTAGTACGCCAGGATTAGCAATAAATGCAGCAACTGGAGAAATTAATACAGCAGCATCAACAACAGGAAACTATACAGTCACTTACCAAATTGATGCTTGTAATAATTATAGTTCAACTTTTAATTTGGATATTACAGATAGCACATTAAGTGTTATGGATATTGAAAATATTAATTTTAAGTTATACCCAAATCCAACAGATGGTTTGGTATCATTTAAATCTAACACACAAGTAACCAACTTTAAAGTCTATAATATATTAGGTCAACAAGTAATTGATAAAAACCCAAATAGTAAAGAAGCTACAGTAGATTTAAGTCAAATTAAATCAGGATCTTACTTTATAAAGATTTATAGTTTTGATAAACTTATAGGTTCAAAAATGATTATCAAAAACTAAAGCTTAGTTGCTTTAATTTCAAAAATAAGAGGATATAGTTTTTCTTTTAATTCAAAATTGCCAGATTTAGTTTCGATTAAGTCTGGCAATACGTTATACGGACTTTCATCATATTCATTTAGATAATCAATGTGTAACCCAGCTTCGGTTAAGGCATTTATAACTTCGCCTAAACCATGATTCCATGAATAGGTCTTAGATAGCACTTCAGCAGTTTCATCTGCATAAGTACCTTGTTCTTCTTCATAAATAACCTCATCCCTATTATAAGCATAGCGCATTACAGGCTTTTTTTCTAAATAATCAAACATCCAAACTATCGGATGAAATTCTGCAATATAAAAGACACCTCCTTTGTTTAAACGCTCAGCTATCATTTTTCCCCATGGTTTTAAATCTGGTAGCCAACCTATAACACCATAGCTGGTAAACACTATATCAAAAGTTTCCTTGACATGACTAGAAGTATCTAAAACATTACAACAAACAAATTTGGCATTTAAAGACAAATCGTTATTTAAAGTTTGGGCTAATTTTATACCTTCATCACTAATATCAACACCCACGCACTTAGCTCCTAACCTGCTCCAACTAAGTGTATCTTGACCAAAATGACATTGTAAATGTAATAACGTTTTACCACTAACATTTGGTAATGCCTTTAACTCATAGTGTTTTAAGGATGTTTCTCCTTTTTTAAAGGCATCCATATCATAAAAGTCACTCGTGGCATGAATTTTTACTTTTTCGTTCCAAGTAGATTTATTGGTGTTAAAATAATCAGTTTTCATAATATTGGTATTTGTTCCCAATTTAATATTTCTATTTTAAATAAAAGGCTTCCGTATCTTTGCAATAAAAAATGATGAAAAAATTATTACTTATATTAATGGCTATAGCTAGTTTTTCTTGTAAAAAAGAGGTTAAACCAACTCAAATACAACTGACTACTGCTCAAAAAATTGCTAACGCTAACGGAATATCAAATTGGAAAAATGTAACCCAAATTGACTTTACATTTAACGTAGATAAAGATAGCACACATTTTGAACGCTCTTGGTCGTGGCAACCAAAATCCAAACAAGTTACGCTAATTACGAATAAAGACACTATATCGTACAACAGAAGCAATATGGACAGTATAGCAATGATGGCTGATCGTGGTTTTATAAATGATAAATTTTGGCTTTTAGCACCTTTTCAAATATCATGGGATAAAGGCACAACTATTACTGATACAATTGTAGAATTAGCGCCAATTAGCAAGGTTAAACTAAACAAATTAACACTAACATATACCAGTGATGGTGGTTACACACCTGGTGATGCCTATGATTTTTACTACGATAAAAATTACATTATTAAAGAATGGATTTTTAGACAAGGTAATACCACAAAACCCTCAATGATCACAACTTTTGAAAATTATCAAGACTACAACGGTATTAAAATAGCTAAGGATCATAAACAGAATGATAGTAATTGGAACTTAAATTTTTCTAATATTTCAATAAAAATGAATTAGAAAAAGTCCAAATTAAAACTTAAAACGTATATAAAGTAATTCCGCTTTACGCGTCAACATATATCTCAAAGGGTTTCATAATTTATATTTATGAAACCCTTTTTTTGTCTTAACCAACTACTTCCTTTCTAACCTAATTATTCTTATTTTTGTTGGACACCTAAAAAACAAACCATTTTGACCAACTATAAATTAGGTTTAGATTTTGCTAAACAATTAGATAACGAAGACCAATTGGCTGACTACCGTCAACAATTCCACATTCCTAAAGATAAAAACGGAAAGGATTTAATTTATTTCTGCGGAAACTCATTAGGTCTTCAACCAAAAATAACTAAAACTTATATTGACCAAGAGCTTCAAGATTGGGCAAATTTAGGAGTAGAAGGACACACCGAAGGTAAAAACCCTTGGCTACATTATCATGAGTTTTTAACAGATACTATGGCTAATATCGTTGGTGCAAAACCATTGGAAGTTGTAGTAATGAATTCATTAACTGCTAACCTACATTTTATGATGGTTAGTTTTTATCAACCTACACCTAAACGTTATAAAATTTTAATAGAGGCTGATGCCTTCCCTAGTGATAAATACGCAGTTGAGTCACAATTGCGTCATCATGGTTATGATGATAAAGACGGTTTAATACTATGGAAAGCTAGAAAGGGAGAAGAATTAGCTAATTATGAAGATTTAGAAGCCATTTTAAATGAACATGGTGACGAAATAGCGTTAGTCATGATAGGTGGTGTAAATTACTATACAGGACAGTTTTTTGATTTAAAACGAATTACTGATTTAGGTCACAAACATAGCTGTGTTGTTGGTTTTGATTGTGCTCATGGTGCAGGAAATGTCCAATTAAATTTACACGATTCTGGTGCAGACTTTGCAGTTTGGTGTACATACAAATATTTAAATTCTGGACCAGGAAGTTTATCTGGTGCGTTTGTGCACGAGCGTCATGCTAATAATAAAGATTTAAATAGATTTACTGGATGGTGGAGTCATAACAAAAAGACACGATTTAGAATGCGTGACGAATTTGATCAACTTCCAGGTGCAGAGGGTTGGCAACTTTCAAATCCACCAATATTATCTATGGCTGCTATTAGAGCGTCTTTAGATGTAATACAAGAAGCTGGATTTGATAAACTTTGCGAAAAATCAAAAGTATTAACTGGTTATTTTGAGTTTTTAATAAACCAATTAAACAACAAGGATATAAAAATAATTACTCCTAGTGATCCAAACCAAAGAGGTTGCCAGTTATCTATACAAGTAAAAAACGCAGATAAATCTTTGTATGACAAATTAACTAATGCAGGAGTTATAACAGATTGGAGAGAGCCTGATGTTATTAGATGTGCTCCTATACCACTATACAACAGTTTTCAGGATGTTTACAATATGGTAGAGCGTTTAAAACAATTATTATAATTATATTTTGAATGCCTTTTATAAAATTATTAAGGAAGAAACAATACTACTAAAACTCAAGAAAAAAAGTGATATTGGATTTTGGCAATATCAAATACTAGGTTTACTAAGCTTTTTTGCCAATAATCAATTTGATTATCTATTTATCACAAACAAAAGAATATTAGTCTTAATTAAAGACACTGTAGTTACAAACAACGAGTATCATAATTTTAAAGAATTAAAATTTAACAGCATGAATAATACTTTAAGTTTTAATGACTCAAATAATCAACAACAACAGTTATCCTTAAATAAGTTAAGATTAACTTACGAAGAGATACAGTTAATAAAGAAAAAATTACATGCCTAATAAACAAAACATATTAATCATTGGTGCAGGACTTTGCGGAAGCTTACTAGCACTAAGACTTGGACAAAGAGGCTATAATATTAACGTGTACGAGATGCGTCCCGACTTACGCAAAACTGACATATCTGCAGGTCGCTCTATCAATTTAGCATTCTCAGACAGAGGTAATAAAGCAATGAAACTAGTTGGTATTGAAAAACAAGTAGAAGCGCTTTGTATTCCTATGAATGGTCGTATGATACATGATAAAGAAGGCAATACCTTTTTATCAAATTATAGTGGTCGTGATCATGAGTATATTAACTCAATATCAAGAGGTGGCTTAAATGCTTTGCTTTTAGATGAAGCCGAAAAACATGATAATGTTACCTTTCATTTTAATAAAAAATGCAAATCGGTAGATTTTGAAAACACGACTGCTCTTTTTGAAGATTACACTTCTAAACACAAATTTATTGAAGATGCCGATTGCATAATAGCAACAGATGGAGCTGGTTCTGCTTTACGCAAAAGTTATTATTTAGAGCGTAAATTTTTATTCAGTTTTTCTCAAAACTACTTAACACATGGTTATAAAGAGTTAAGCATCTTACCAACAAAAACAGGAGATTACAAAACATATAAAAACGCATTACACATATGGCCTAGAGGAGATTTTATGGTTATTGCACTACCAAATTTAGACGGTAGCTTTACTGTAACACTATTTTTAAGCTATGCTGAAGGTAAATATAATTTTAACAACTTAACTACTCCAGAAATTGTAACCGAGTTTTTTCAAAAAGAATTCCCAGATGCATTAGCTTTAATGCCTAATCTGGTGGAGGACTTTTTTGAAAACCCAACAGCTCCTTTAGGCACAGTAAAATGTTCTCCTTGGCACTATAAGGGTAACACCTTATTAATGGGAGATTCAGCACACGCAATAGTACCTTTTTACGGACAAGGTATGAATGCGTCTTTTGAAGATGTTGTCGAGTTTGACACTGTATTAGATAAATTTGAAGGTAATTGGGAAACTGTTTTTACAGAATACGAAAAAACTAGAAAAAAAGACACAGATGCTATTGCAGATTTAGCAATAGATAATTTTCATGAAATGAAAGACCACGTTGGTCAAGCTATATTTCAAGAAAAACGAAAAATTGAACAAGCATTAGAAAAAGAATTCCCTAATGAATATTCATCAAAATATAGCTTAGTCACTTTTAACGAACATATTGGCTATCGCGAAGCAATGCTTAGAGGTCGTGCACAAGATAAAGCCATACTAAACCTTTTAGACGACGGAATTATTAAAACATCAGATAATCTAAAAGATATTTTGGAAAAAGTAAAAATACAAACAGACGCTATTTTACAAGACGATAAAATTGCAGGTCTAAAATAGCCGATAAGCAGCCAGTAGCAAACTAGAAAAATAATCAAACACTGAATCAAATTCAGGATGACGCAAAAACATAAAATTAATGAACGAAGGAACTAAAGTAACACCAAGAGGAGCCTATCCACACGTAAAACAAGTTGGCGATTTAATTTTCGTTTCAGGAACAAGTTCTCGTAGAGCTGACAACAGTATCGCTGGAGTTGATATCATCGACGAGATGGGAACTAAAAAATTAAACGCCTACACACAAACGCAAGAAGTTTTAAAAAACATAGACACCAATCTTAAAAAAGTTGGCGCCAGTTTAAAAGACGTTGTAGATGTGACTTCCTTTTTAGTAAACATGAATGACTTTGCAGATTATAATAAAGCTTATGCTGAATTTTTTGATAAAGAAACAGGACCAACCAGAACTACAGTTGCCGTACATCAATTACCGCATCCCGATTTGGTTGTTGAGATTAAAGTTATGGCCTATAAGAAACAATAAATGAATATTCAAAACTACATAAACGGAGCATTCCACAATCCAATTCAAAACCATTGGATAGACAACTACAATCCTAGTAATGGAGAAGTTTACGGACAAATACCAAACTCGTCAAAAGAGGATGTAGAAAACGCATATATCGCTGCGAAATCGGCTTTTCCTGGTTGGTCACAAACTAGTATAGAAGTGCGTAGTAGAATATTAATAAAGATTTCAGAGTTACTAGAAGCTAACTTACAACGCTTTTCAGAAGCCGAAAGTAAAGATAACGGAAAACCGATTAGCTTAGCAAAAGCAGTAGATATACCAAGAGCAGCAAGTAACTTTCGTTTTTTCGGAAATGCCATAACACAGTTTGCTAGCGAAAGCCACGAAAGCATCGGACAAGCCATAAATTACACCTTACGCCAACCCATTGGTGTTGTAGGTTGCATTTCACCTTGGAACCTTCCACTGTATTTATTTACATGGAAAATCGCTCCAGCAATTGCAGCAGGAAACTGCGTTGTTGCCAAACCAAGTGAAATCACTCCAATGACCGCTTATCTATTGGGCGAAATTTGTAACGAAGCAGGACTCCCAAAAGGCGTTTTAAATATTGTACACGGACTTGGTGGTTCAACTGGACAAGCCATTATAGAACATGAAGACATAAAAGCCATAAGTTTTACAGGAGGAACAGCAACAGGAGCACATATTGCAAAAGTAGCAGCTCCAATGTTTAAAAAACTATCGTTAGAGTTAGGCGGAAAAAATCCAAATATCATTTTTGCAGATTGCGATTATGACGATATGTTAGACACAACAGTACGTTCGTCTTTTGCAAATCAAGGACAGATTTGCTTATGTGGAAGTAGAATATTTGTACAAGCATCTATCTATGAGAAATTCAAGAAAGATTTTGTTGCTAAAGTAAAAGCTTTAAAAGTTGGTCATCCATCTGAAGCATCCACCAATATTGGAGCATTAGTCTCCAAACCACATTTAGAAAAAGTAAAAGAATATATAAATATCGCTAAAGCGGAAAACGGAACCATTCTCTGTGGCGGAAATGAAGTGACTGTAAAAGGTTATAAAAACGGTTACTATTTAGAACCAACAGTTATTGAAGTACCAAATGATGACTGCAGAGTAAATCAAGAAGAAATTTTTGGACCTGTAGTTACCATTATGCCTTTTAATACAGAAGACGAAGTATTGCAAATGGCAAACAAAGTAAAATATGGTTTATCAGCTACACTGTGGACCAACAACTTAAAACGTACCATGCGAATCAGCAACCAACTACAAGCTGGAATAGTTTGGGTTAACACTTGGATGATGCGCGATTTAAGAACACCTTTTGGTGGTGTAAAAGCCTCAGGAGTTGGTCGTGAAGGTGGCTTTGAAGCGTTACGCTTTTTTACAGAAGCTAAAAATGTTTGTATTAAATACTAGTTACCGATAAATTGTAAGTCTTAAAAAGTGTATCTATATTATCAATCACGTCATTCTGAACTTGATTCAGAATCACATTAAACAATTCTCACAAATCACTTCTATACTATAATAAAATATTGAAGGTCAATAAAAACATAAGCGTAAAACAAGCTATTATAAGGGGACAACTAATGGTTAACGTTCCTGCTTTTATATGCTTATTATGCGCTCCTTTAGCAATGTTTTACGTCGTACATTTATTTAATTTACCCGAATGGTTAGGTATAATAGGTGTTTTTTTAGGAGTAATATTGGCATGGATTAGTTGGAGTGTTTTAATAACAAAATGGCGTATTTGGGCATTTACTAATGTTAGAAATGTACACGCATTAAAAAAAGAAGCCATACGCAGCATGCTTATTTGGGAAGACGGAACCTCTTTTGAAAGAACAGAATATAGATCACAAAAAGACAAACTAATTTTAAAAAGACTTGACAAAAAATTTCTTCAGAAAGACTTGATCTATGAAGATCCAAAAGTACCTCAAGAAACAAAAATTTATTTTTCCATTACTACAGCTTTTTTTATTGTTTTATTTTTATCAACAGGTGTAACCTCTGGAGCTTATTTAATGTTTGAAGAAAAAAATACGGATTTTGTTATTGGGCTAATTATGTTTACAATCTGCTTATTTATCCTAACACAAGCTTTTAAAAAATTAATTAATAGAAAACCTCAATTAATTATAAATATTAAAGGCATTACATTATCCAACAATACCTTTGTTAGCTGGTCAGAAATATACGAATTAGAAATATTAAGAGAAGGTTTTGGGAACTCTGCTCAACATTATTTAAAATTTTGTGACAGCAATTACAACTATTCTAAAATAGAGATTGATAGTTTTAATCTATCTATCAGAAAATTAGAAAACAGTTTACAGACTTACCAAATACGCTATAACAACAACAATAAAGTTTAAAAACATGAATCTAGACTTAAACAATAAATACGCATTAGTTTGCGGAAGCACAGCAGGAATAGGAAAAGCCACAGCAATAGCTTTAGCTGAAGAAGGTGTACAAGTAACACTTATTGCTAGAAATGAAGACAAGTTAAAAGCAACATTAACTGAGTTACCTCAACATAGAAATCACGATTATATAGTTGCCGATTTTTCTAACCCGAAGGAATTAAAAGAAAAGGTAGAAGCTTACATCAAAGAGAATCATGGGTTTCATGTATTAGTAAATAATACAGGAGGACCAAAAGGAGGACCAGTATTTTCGGCAGATGTAGACGAATTTGAAGCTGCTTTTACTCAGCATTTAAAATGTAATCACGTGTTAGCGCAAGCAGTAGTTCCGTTTATGAAAAATGAAGGCTTTGGTCGCATTATAAATGTAATTTCTACATCAGTAAAACAACCTTTAGATGGACTTGGCGTGAGTAATACCATTCGTGGTGCTGTTGCCAATTGGAGTAAAACCTTAGCTAACGAACTTGGTCAATTTGGTATCACGGTAAACAATGTTTTACCTGGTGCGACAGGAACCGATCGTTTGGCTGAAATTATTAAAAACAAATCTGCCAAAACAGGAAATACCGAAGAAGAATCTGCAAATGCTATGAAAAGTGCGGTTCCTGCAAAACGTTTTGCAAAGCCTGAAGAACTAGCTGATGCAATTACATTTTTAGCAAGCGAACGTGCGAGTTATATTAACGGAATTAATCTTCCGGTTGATGGCGGAAGAACAAAGAGTTTATAATTCTATCTGTCATTGCGAGATTTTTTTCTTTTTAAAAAATCGTGGCAATCTGTTCAATTATCACTAATTTTATTGAATTGATGAATCCGCGTTAAGGATTGAAAGGTTTGTTTGAGCTCCTCGCAGAGAGCGAGCCTTGAAAGCCTGACCCTATTTAGGGAAACGCCCAAAATATTATAATATGAGTAAATTATTTCCACCTATAAATTTTAAAGCTTGGATCGAAGAAAACAGACATCTTTTAAAGCCACCAGTTGGTAATAAAGTGGTTTGGAAGGATGGTGATTTTATTGTTATGGTTGTTGGTGGACCAAATAATAGAAAGGATTACCATTACAACGAAACGCCTGAATTTTTCCATCAAATTGAAGGTGATATTATCTTAAAAGTAATAGAAGATGGTGTCCCAAAAGACATTCATATTAAAGAAGGCGAAATATTTTTATTACCTCCAAAAGTACCGCACTCGCCACAACGTGGTGCAAATACGGTTGGTTTAGTCATTGAATACCCAAGAGAAAAAGGTGTACAAGATGCTTTACTTTGGTTCTGCGAAAATTGTACTACTAAATTGTATGAAGAAGATTTTACAGTAAAAAATATTGAAACCGATATGCCAAAAATATTTGATAAATATTATGGTGATTTAGACAAGCGTACATGCCCAAACTGCTCAGCTATAATGCAACCACCACAAAAAGTAAAGTTAGAAAACTAGTTAGCAAAAGAAACAAAGCGGTATTAAAAATAACATTAGCTTAATTGAAAGTCCCCAATCAATTTGTAAAATTGAACGCCAAGGCGAAGAATAGATAAAGAAAAGCTTCGAGATCAGGAGAACGATGTTCGACCCGAAGTTTTCGTATCGGTTTTCAGTTTAAAACTGAAAAATTCCTTGGCTTGGATGTCTTTTTTTGGTTCGTTTTTTGGACAAGCAAAAAATGAATAGAACAAATAATTTAAGACAAAGATTGCCACGTTTTAAGGCTCGCAATGACAAAACATATGGAAAAACGTAAACTTAGAATTAACGGTCACTCGCACTTATTACCATATCCAGAGGAAATCCCTCAGTTTATGCAAGACAAAGAAATTTTTTGGGTGGATAAAGACCGAAAATTTATGCTTCAAAAAGATTGGAACAGACCAATTACAGATTCTAGTTTCTTTTTAGATGAAAAACTAGCTTGGATGGAACGTTTTAAAATTGACCATGCAGTAGTTTTAAACTTATCGCAATTATACGGTAACGGATTGCGTGTAGAAGAAATGAAGCAAGCGCTTAAATTTCAGAACGATTTTAATGCCAAAGTACAACGTGAAAACCCAAGTAAATTTACTTGCGGTTTTGTAGTACATCCTGGTTTTGTTAGAGGAGCCTGTTGGGAAATTGAACGCTGTGTAGAAGAGTTAGGTATGCAATTATTATGTTTACCAACCCACTACATGGATACTATTGGAACTTGGCGTTGTATTTTTGATGAAGAAAACGAGCCTATTTTTGAAATGGCTAACAAGTATAATTTAGCTGTAGAAATACACCCTTACGATGGTGAAAAGTTTATAAAACTAGAAAACACCTCTTGGCGTTTTCATTTAATATGGATGTTAGCACAATGTGCCGATGCTTATCACTTTTTAACTTTAAATGGCTATCAAGATAAGTATCCAAATATGAGAACTTGTTTTGCGCATGGTGGACAATTAGCACAAATAAACTTAGGACGACGTATTCAAGGTTTTGATGGTAGACCTGATTTATTTGAAGGTAAAAGTCACCCAAGAAAAGCGGTTGGACATAAAAACATCTTTTTTGACACTTTAGTACACGATACTGGTGGATTAGATTTATTATTAAAAAACCAAGGTTCTAAACAGGTTTTAATGGGCCTTGATGACCCTTACCCTTTAGGGGAAATGGAAAGCGAAAAACAAAGTTCTTACCCTGGAAAAATTTTAGATTTAGCTATAGAACGAAAAATTATTACAGAAACAGAACGAGATGCTATTTGGGAAGATAACGTGATCCAATGGTTATGTGGAGATGACCAAGCAGCTAAAGATAAACTTGTTAAACGTATTTTAGGATAATGAAAAAAGAGTCTTTTTGGGATAGCGTAGCAAACTACATTAAATTTAAAACCATTATTCCATTAATAGTCATGGCAGTATTACTCATTGCGCTTTTAGTAAAAGCACTTTACAACACTATAATAGGTTAAACATTATTTATGTATTTTTTACCAGAAAAATTAGACGACTACGTTGTTGCTCACAGTCAAGATGAGCCCAAGCTATTACAACAATTAACTAGAGAAACGTATCAAAAAATATTACAACCTATTATGCTGTCTGGACCTTATCAAGGTCGCGTACTTAGCATGATTTCTAAATTAATTAAACCTAAATCTGTTTTAGAATTAGGCACTTTTACCGGCTATGCAACCCTTTGTTTAGCTGAAGGCTTGCATCCTGAAGGAGAAATACACACCATTGATGTAAATGAAGAATTAGAAGATTTTCAGCGTAAATACTTTGATAAATCTGGTTACGGAACACAAATACATCAACACTTAGGGAGTGCAATAGATATTTTACCAACATTAGATAAAACCTTTGATTTGGTTTTTATTGATGCTGACAAACCTAACTACATTAATTACTTTCATTTAATTATTGACAAACTAAATCCAGGAGGCATCATACTTTCTGATAATGTATTATGGCATGGAAAAGTGATTGAACCTGTAGATCCAAAAGACGTTTCTACTAATATTGTTTTAGAGTTTAATACACTCTTAAAAAAAGATCCAAGAATCGAAACCGTTTTATTACCTATTAGAGATGGTTTAACTATTAGCCGAAAAATATAATATTACTAATGAGTAAATTAGATATAAGAACCGTTGATGTTACACAATACATAACACCTCTAAGAGAAGGTGGTTCTTTACCTGCTATTGTAAAAGCAGATGACGACTTTTTATACGTGCTAAAATTTAGAGGTGCAGGACAAGGAAAAAAAGCATTGATTGCCGAATTTATTGGTGGCGAATTAGCACGCGCTATTGGCTTAAAAGTACCCGAATTGGTCTTTATGAATTTAGATGATTCGTTTAGCAAAACAGAGCCAGATGAAGAAATACAAGATTTGCTTAAGTTTAGCGTTGGTTTAAACCTAGGATTACATTATTTAAGTGGTAGTATAACCTTTGATCCTTTGGCGTCGGTTGCAGATCCTTTAACAGCATCCAAAGTAGTATTATTAGATAGTATTATTAGTAATATTGACAGAACAGTTAAAAACCCTAATGTCCTAAATTGGAATAAAGAATTGTGGGTTATTGATAATGGAGCAAGTTTTTATTTTCATCATAATTGGGATACTTGGGAAAACCATTTAACCAGAACATTTCCTTTAATTAAAGATCATGTTTTATTAGATCGTGCTACAGAATTAGATGAAGCATCACAACACATTATTGAAAAATTAAGTTTAAATACTATTGACACTATAATTAACACTATACCTGAAGATTGGCTAATAAATGAGTCTGACACTTTTACGCCAGACCAAATGAGAGCTGCTTACAAAACGTATTTAAACTCCAGACTTGAAAAGATTAACTTACTGGTTAAAGAAGCTAAAGATGCAAGATAAAGTTACTTTTGAATATGCGATAATACGTTTAGTACCTAAAGTAGAACGTGAGGAGTTTTTTAACATTGGTGTTATTTTATTTTCTAAAAGAAAAAAATACCTAGATGTTAAATTTAAAATAGACGAGGCTAAATTAGCTGCATTTGCATGCGAACTAAATATAAAAGACCTAAACACATATTTAAAGTCCTGGGACTTAATTTGTAAAGGTGACAAATCTAGCGGAACTATTGGACAGTTTGAATTATCCGATAGATTTAGATGGCTTGCAGCTTCACGCAGTACGGTAATACAAAGCTCTAAAACTCATTCTGGAATTACAGATAATCCAGAGAAGGAATTAGAGCATATTTTTAAAAACTATGTTTTGTGTGAAAGTACTAGCAAAAAATAAAAACTAATTATATGGACTTTACTTTATCTATAGAAGAAAACGAAGATTTTTTCACTAATAAGATGATTACTTTTGAAAAAAGATACATCCTTCAGCATTACTTTAAAAACAGAATTAAAATAAACGAAGTAGAAAGACGCATATTAGAAAATTGCCATACTGATGAAATTGAATCTATTGCTTTAATTGGGTATTTACTTGGTGACAAAAGTCCACTAAACATTTTTAGATTACGACTTGGTTCATTTTTTAAAAGCGATTTAGACTTAGCAAAATGCTGCCAAGATTTATTTACTGAAAATGATATTAAAGATGCCGAAGCTATTTTATTTCATTATGAATATGAAGAAAACGACCACATAGAGAGACCCATTTTTGAATATTATTACAAACGCCCAAAAACTAATTAGCTATTTAATATTATCCTTTGTAAGCATTACATTAGCTAAATAACTTGCATCTTTAGACACACCTCCTAATGTCGCAGAGCCACGTGTATACATCCAAGGTAAACCAATAAAGTATAAACCGTCAATATTGCTAACTCCTCTATAATTTTTTGGATAACCATTAGCATCCAATTCTAAACCTTGTATCCAATTAAAATTGGGACGATAACCTGTTGCCCAAATCACATTTTTAATGGTTGAAACTTTTTGTTTTTCAAAAAAGACATCATTATTTAAAGCATCCTTTGTTCGTCCTACCGCAATTACATTCTCTCTTGACAAAATTTCCTTAACATCTGTTCCAATAACGGGTTGTGTCGATGAGTTAATTTTTTTTCCTATCCAACTATACTTACTATAACTTAAAAAACCAACTACAGTAAACCACCACCACAACGTTTTACCTAAAAAATTTTGTGGTAAAGATTTTACTGTTGTATCGCCAGAAAAGTAAACCGTTTTAGATGTATCCTTAGAGATTTCATTTAGTATTTGATACCCAGAATCTCCTCCTCCTACAACCAAAGCATCTCCTTGTTGTAATTGCTTAACACCTTTGTAGTAATTACTATGCATTTGCAAAGTGCTTTTAGAAATTTTGGTATGACAAGGCGGTGTATATGGTATATGGAATGGACCTGTTGCAACAATAACGTTTTTAGCTTCAATCTCGCCAGCATCATGCTGAACAAAAAAACCTGTTTCAGTTTTACTTACAGAGGTCACTAAAGTGTTTAATTGTATTGGTATATTAAATTTTTTGACATAATCCTTAAAATAATTAGCAACATCAACCTTAGTTGGATAATATCCTTTAGGTGCATCAAATTTTAAGCCTGGTAAATGGTTATATTCTGTTGGTGTAAATAACTTTAAAGAATCCCATCGGTTTAGCCAAGATGCTCCAACCTCTGACTCTCCATCTAGCACCAAAAAATTTACATTCATTTTTTTTAAATGATAAGCCATAGCCAATCCTGCTTGTGCGCCACCAATTACTACATAATCCAACATCTAAATTCCTTTTTTAATTTAATGCAAAAGTACCCACAATTTATCAATCAGAGCAATAAAGACTAACTCAAGATTAATAATTAAAAGATTGCTAATTATGTACACGTATAAAAAAACGTGCTTAACTAAACCAAATGCCTTTTACACTAATTACTATTTTAATTATAAGGTAAATAGCATACTTTTATAATATGAAGCACAATTTAATACTGATTTTTATAATTCTAATTGCACAAATAATTAGTGCTCAAAATACTGTTGAGGATAAAACCTTGACTTTAAACGACAATATTACATGGTTAAATGATTTTGAGAAACTAAAATTAAAAGTCAATAGAATTACTATTTTCAAGCAGAAAATAAACGCAGACACATTATTTACAGCTAAAGCTGCAAATTCTAGAATTCAATTTAAAAACAAAAGCAACCCTATTTTGCCTAAAGAAAAAATAGAGTACGATTGCAAAATTCAGTTTTACTAAATTTAAACGAACCTAATTATTATTTACTTGATCCTATAGCGTATCCTAAAACGACAATGGTTCTAAAATTAATAAGCTTAAATAATATTGAAGATTTTTATATTATAAAACCAGCTAACGCTGCTGCTTTATTTGGAGAGCAAGCCAAATGTGGTGTCCTTATCCTTAAAACCAAAAACAAGCAACTTATAAAAAAAGTAAAACAAATATTATAATTGCATGTAGCAACTAGCAATTTAACAACATTTAACTAAAGTTTTTTATTGCCATTTATTTTTACGAAATTTAAGCTAATAACGTAAAAAATTAACCACTAATACATAAACATGGATTGGATATATTCTTTAAGTGACCCTTTATGGGAAACTATTTTAGGAAGCCTTATATTATTTGTAGTCATTATTATATTAACCAGAATTATTGGTTTACGCTCGTTTGCTAAATTTACAGCATACGACTTTGCATTTACTATTGCTATTGGTAGTATTATCTCTTCAACTTTAACGTCAAGTACTTCCATTACACATGGTAGTGTTGCAATTGCAGGCTTACTATTTTTAACTTATATTTTTTCTACTTTACAAAAAAAGTTTCCTAGTATAAACACTTTAATATCAAATAAGCCTTTATTATTAATGAAAGGTCAAACCATTTTACATGACAATTTAAAACATGCGAGAATTGAAAAATCGCAATTAATAGCTAAGCTAAGAGAAGCAAATGTGTTAGACTTTAAACAAATTGAAGCTGTGGTTTTAGAATCTACAGGAGACATATCTGTATTACATAAATCCTCTGAATCTGACGACACAAATTTAAGTGCTGAACTCTTAAAAGGTGTGAGAGAAACACCTTAATCAAACCTATTATAAAATAAAAAAGCCTCTCAAAATATTGAGAGGCTTTTTAAATTATCACTTATACTATTTACTGCACTGCTTGTAAGGCATCAATATTACCATAACCAAAACTACTGTTCTTGTTAGGATAAAACTCGGCAGATTGCTTTAATTTATTTAACACTTGTGTTCTAGACCAAGATGGATGTCTTGACCAAACTAATGCTGCAATACCAGCTGTAGTTGCTGTTGCTACAGATGATCCACCTGTGTAACGTCTATCTCCATTATAAAAACCTAAAACTGGAGGTGCTTTACTTGTGTTATTATCACCTTCCATAATAATTGTAAAATCTATTTTATCTCCACTGTGACACACTTCGCATCTGTCATAATTTGGACCATCATCAACTCCTGTTACAGCAACAGTCTCAGACATAGTTGCTGGAAAAATTACGCCAAATCCATTTGTAAAACTAGTAGACGTCCCTCCTGCTGCAAAAATTAATTTACCTTTACTATATGCATATTTAACAGCATCTTTAATATTACCTATAGACCACACATAACCAATTGACATAGATATAATTTTGACATCACTTCTGTTACCTAATTGTGTTAATGCTGCAGACACACCTTTACGCTCATGATAGTCGTTAAGTAAAACATCTTCTGTTGCTCTGTAAGCTACTAAGTTTGCATTATATGCTACACCAACTGGCATACCATTATCATTACGTGGTGCTGCCATAGTAGATGCCATAGCTGTACCATGTCCACATTTATCATGAGGTCCATCATAATTATTAGACCACCACCATGACGAGTCAATAAAGGTTCCATATTTTTGTACAAAGCGACCGTTAGAATAACCGTCATTAATTCCTGAGGTATTTAATAAGCTTTGTGATGCTGATACACCTGTATCAATCAACCCTATAGTTATACCTGATCCAGTACTATAATTCCATGCTTGCGGAATATTATGCTTGTTAAAATGCCAAGATACTTGTGCATTATTTGGTGCTATTGTTGTGTAATGCGATGCGTTTATGGCATCTGCATTTTTATCACACCCTGAGCTTGAGCGTGCATTATTTACGGTTTCGTAGTGATTATAACCGTTAGGCTCTAAATATCTAACACCATCTGTTTGTAATAATTGTTTTATAGTTATATAGTTTTCTACTTTAACGTCTACAACATTTATTATATCATGTTCAAACATTGTTTTTTCACTTTTTTTGTAAGCTTCATTAGCTTCTACTAGTTGCTCTATATTAGACAAGGTAGACTTTAAGCGCTCTGTTTTGACCTCTGCAAAACTTTCTCCTTCTTCTCCATATCCTATGGTTAAGATATTATTTCCTCTAACAACTGCACTCCATAAGGTATGTGGTGTAACGTCCTTCCAATCAAAACTTCCGGTTTCAGTAAGGCTAGTATTAATTATAGCATTAATTTCTGGGATTGTCAATGCTGCTTTTTGGTCGTCGTTAACTGTGGTTTCTTGAGGATTGTCTAGATAGGCCTCATCCTGACAAGCATTTAAAAAAGCAAAAGTCATTAATAGTAATGACAATTTAAGTACACGTTTTTTCATTTTATATAGTTTAAGGTTGATGCTTAAATATATAAATTATTCTTAAAGAAAAGTTAATAAAATTTACAAATTAACAAACAACCACTAAACAAAATAGTAAATCGACATATTTTTAAGAGTAATGCATTGCGTTAGCGGTAGCAATGACATCCTTTTTTTGCTGCCATATATGGCAAAAAAAGATATAATGGATGACGCGACCCTTGTGGTAACGCCCAAATAATTAAAATAAATTTTGAATTATAGTTTACGACGTACAGATCCTGTAAACTCTTCTAGATCGTCTTTAACTTTTTTAAGCTCCTCGTTTACATCATTGGTGATGCTTGTGTCTAGACCGTTACGTTCTGCAGATTTTGTGATTTCGGTTTTAATATCATTAGTTGCGTCTTTAAGTTGGCGCATACCTTTACCCAAACCTTTGGCTATATCTGGTACATTTTTAGCACCAAATACCATAACAACGATAAGTAGGATGAAAAATATTTCTCCTCCGCTTATAAATAAAAATGTTGCTAATTTAATCATGGTACAAATATACTAAGTTGTTTTGATTGTTTGAATAAACTACTGTTTTTTTTAAGAGTCTTTTAGTACGATTTTTGTATTTTTACATCAAGTGAAACACAATACTATGGCGTTTAAAAATATTGAATCTAATCCAATTTTAGATCGTTTACCTAAGCATTTAAGACAATTTATTAAACCTCAAGATTATGAGGATTACTCTGCTATTGATCAAGCAGTTTGGCGTTATGCTATGCGTAAAAATGTGGATTACCTAAGTGAAGTAGCACATAATACTTACCTAGAAGGTTTGCAACAAACTGGTATTAGTGTGGATGCTATACCTAATATGTATGGTATGAACCGTATTTTAAAAGCTATTGGTTGGGCTGCTGTTGCTGTGGATGGTTTTATACCTCCTAATGCTTTTATGGAGTTTCAGGCGTATAACGTCTTGGTTATTGCTAGTGATATTAGACAATTGGAACATATTGAGTATACGCCTGCTCCAGACATAATCCACGAAGGTGCTGGTCATGCGCCAATTATTGCTAATCCTGAGTATGCTGAGTATTTAAGACGTTTTGGTGAGATTGGTTGTAAAGCGATAAGCTCTGCCAAAGATTACGAGTTATATGAAGCTGTGCGACACTTATCTATTATTAAAGAAGCTCCTAATACACCACAAGATCAAATTGATTTAGCTGAAAAAGCAGTTGAAGATTTACAGGATAACATGGGTGAACCAAGTGAAATGGCTTTGATTAGAAATTTACATTGGTGGACAGTTGAGTATGGTTTAATTGGCACAATAGATAATCCAAAAATTTATGGTGCTGGTTTATTATCGTCTATTGGTGAGAGTGCTTGGTGTATGACAGATAAGGTTAAAAAGTTACCTTACACGATCGACTCTACCTTTCAGAATTTTGATATCACAAAACCGCAACCACAATTATATGTCACTCCGGATTTTGCACATCTAAGTTTAGTTTTAGAAGAATTTGCAAATACTATGGCTTTGCGTACTGGTGGACCAAGTGCAATTAAAAAACTGATACAAAGCGAAGCTTTAGGAACTATCGAGCTGAGTACTGGTTTACAAATATCTGGTGTATTTACTAATATGATAGAACATAATGGTAAAGTAAGCTACATACAAACTACCGGAAAAACAGCCTTAGCTAATAGAGATAAAGAGCTAGTTGGACATAGCACTTTAGAGCATCCTGATGGTTTTGGATCGCCAATTGGTAAATTAAAAGGTATTAATTTGGCTATTGAAGACATGTCGCCTAGAGATTTACGCGCTTACGATATTTATGAAGGCGAAACAGTTACTTTGGAATTTGAAGGTGGTATTATTGTTAAAGGTGAAATTATTACTGGAACTAGAAACCTACAAGGTAAAATTATATTAATTAGCTTTAAAAACTGTACAGTAACCCATAACGATACTATTTTATTTGAACCAGAATGGGGACAATATGATATGGCTGTTGGTAAAGAAGTCGTATCAGGTTATTCTGGTACTGCAGATTTACATAGTTTTGATTTAATTACACACACCATTAGTAGTACAACTATACATGAGGAAAAATCATCTGAAAAACTAGAACTTATAGCGCTTTACAAACAAGTACGTGATTACAGAGAAGGGACTAACTTTACTATTTCTAGAACTAAAGTGTTAGAGCAATTAATTAACCGTTTTCCGATGGATTGGTTATTACCTATCGAGTTATTTGAATTGGCTAAAAAAGGGAATGAAAATGAATTATGTAATACTATTTTGGATCATTTAGAAACAATTAAACAAAACAAACCTGAAGTAGGACATTTAATTGACGATGGTATTAAGATTGCTAGTCAGGAGATCGTGGTTTAAGATTTTGTAATACTATATTGTACGGTCGCTTTAATTGTATTTTCTTCATTAAATGAAGACATAACAATAGATGCTTTTTTAACCTGTTGTTCCTGTAAAGGCACAAACTGTATATTGGTATATGCTACATTTTCAATTACAATTTCTGACACACCAATTAGCTTTTTAGATTTTATATCAATAGGAATAAAACTATAGAAATCTTCTCTTTTAAGGATATCATTTTCAGTATAAGCATTAAAAGTCAGCGTTTTAAATAAGTGTTTTGATAGTAATATGTCTTTAATTACCAAACCCAATAATATAACTTGTGCATTTACACCAACTGATAATTGACCAATAGTTATTGCTAAATGAAAGTGTAAAAACTGTGATAAATCAAAAATATCATTTTGATATGCTACGTAAGGGATTTGAGCTACAATCCATAGTATAGTTAAATAATAGAAATTAAACTTTTTAGCAAAAAACAAAATTGAAGCTACAATGCCTAATACACTAACTATTGCACTTAAATTTAACACTATAAATCCATTATTAAATAACGTTAAAATACTAGATGCAATAACATAAGTGTAGAAGATTTTTAATTTTTGCATTTATATGTTTTATAAATTAGATATAATTAAAAAACCTACTTATAGCTCTTCAATTTCTCTTTAGTAAAATCACTTAAAACTAGTTTTCCGCTAATTTCGGCACGCTCTAAAAGAGAAACACACCACTCATTGGTGTCTTCCCATAGCACTCTTTTAAGTTCTAACAAAGCTTCTGGATTGTAACTTGCCAATTTAGCAGCTAAACTATCTACAGCATTATCTAACGCTTCAACAGAATCAAACACATTAGCATATAAGCCTTTTTCTTTCGCATATTCTGCAGTAAAAAATGATTCGGCATCTATTGTCATTTGAGAAAACGCAGTTTGACCCATTTTTCTAGTAACTGCAGGCTCAATAACAAAAGGTCCAATTCCAATACTAATTTCGCTAAGTTTTATGGCAGCAAACTTAGTAGCCAAACAATAGTCGGTTGCACTTGCCAATCCAACACCACCTCCAACAGCTTTACCTTGTACGCGACCAATAATTAACTTTGGACATTTACGCATCGCATTAATTACATTTGCAAAACCAGAAAAAAAGCGCTTACCCTCTTCTAAATTAGTAATAGCCACTAACTCTGTAAAACTTGCTCCTGCACAAAATGTACGCTCGCCTCCACTTTTTAAAACAATTACTTTAATGTCATTATTTTTACCTGCATCTTTAATAGCTATTTCCAATTGTTTTAAAATTGGACTAGGCATCGCATTATGTTCTGGTGTAAAAAAAGTGATGTAACCTATGTTATTTTCAATGGTTTGATTAACGTATGCTTGAGACATATACTGCTTTTTTTTAAGTTGAAGTTACACAAATTTAAGGATTTTTAAGTTTCAAATTAGTAGCTTTGTAATAAACAATTATACTATGGGAATTTTTAGTTTTCTTTTTGGAAATAAAGCCAATAAAATAAAAGAATTTACAGATCGAGGTGCTGTTATATTAGATGTACGCTCAAAAGCAGAATATGACTCTGGAGCTATTCCTGGTTCTAAACATATTCCGTTACAACAAATACAAGCAAAAGTTGCAGATATTAAAAAATGGAACAAGCCAGTAATTACTTGTTGTGCAAGTGGTATGCGCTCTGGTAGTGCTGCAGCCATTTTACGCAGCAATGGTGTAGAGGTTTTGAATGGTGGTGGATGGCAAAGCCTATATAATAAGCTATAGTTTTAAAATTTCTAGCCTGTCTGGATTATCTATTTTACTGTCGTTGTACTGCAACGTCCAACCCAAACTATTGGTTAAAATATAAAATTTAGACAGCTCGCTTACCAATCTGTTTTTAGCATTAATACGTAAATTTGATGCCTCTATTTTTTTTGTTATTCGAGTTGTAACAATTTCTTTTATTTTATTATAATCGTCGTGGTTAAAAGCGTTAAGGTATCCACTTTCTACATCATAATATTCTAAATTTGGATAGATTTTTAATTCTTCTTTAGGAATAGATTTTATTTTTAAAACCTTATTAATACTATCTATTTCATATTCAATTTTACTTAAATCATAAGCCACAGTAACCTCAGCATTTACTATAACCAACGCCTGTTTATCTGAGGTTAAATTAGCAAATAATGCTTTTGAATTTTTATAACTGTAGGCATCACTAAAATATCCTTCGGTAACAATTAATTTACCAACATTATTTATTTGTTTTTGGATTAATGCAGAGTGTTCTCTTACAACTGTTTTATCTGCACTTCCCTCTGTACATTTCTTTATTGCAAAAGAAATTACAAACGCTATTACTATACCTATTACTATTTTTCGCATACCATAAAAGTACATAAAAAAAGCATTTAAGATTTTAATAATTATTTAAAAATTTAGCAACATTTAAAACCTACCGTCACTAATTAAAAAGAGACTTTTAAGAATCGAAAAAAACTTAAAAAATTAGTAACAAAAAAAACACCAACATAAAAACTAGATTGGCAGTTCTATGGTTGGTGTTTGAAAATATAATGATTAATAGCTCAATAAAAATAAGCCTACTTTTTCGTTTAATATTTTTTATTCGACAAACAGATAAATAATTAGTTGTAAGCATCATTTGTACAAAAACACCTACATATCAACACCTTACAATTATTAAAACTTAATATTTGGATACTGATTTGTTAGTGTAATTTGTCTTTCTACTAATTGCTGTACAAATTTAAGATGTGCAGTCGAGTTAGGATTAAATGGTTTGTGTTGTAGTCCTTTTTGAATAGTATCTACTTCAGACATAATAGCAATAGCAGAATCTGCCATCCAAACCGTTTTAAACCTATCCCAAATATAATCGACCGCTAATGGACTTGGATGTAGCAAATCTTGGTTATAAAAACGGTAATCACGCAACTCATCCATCATAATTTCGTAAGATGGAAAATAATGAGATTGGTCATCCAACACTTTATGGAGCGCAGCAAGTAAATGCGATTTACTTTGTGTGTTTTCTATAAAACCATCTTTGATATGTCTAACAGGTGATACTGTAAATATAAAATTAACCTTAGGATTTACCTTTTTTACTTGTTGTATAATTGACTGTAATGCTGCTACAATAACATCTACACTTAATATTTGTTTTTGAAATTGCTGCTGCGGAATTTTATGACAGTTAGCTACAATTTTATTAGTCTTTAAGTAACGGTATACCCAAGCTGTACCTAAAGTGATGACAACATGTGTGCTTTGCTTTAAATAATGACTAGTCTTTTGCGAAGCTGCATTAAGTTGATGCAATAATAAACTTTTGGTATGTTGACTTAATTTTGAATGTGCATCAAAACTATGAAACTGCTCGTTATTAATAAACACGTCATTCTCTGCATATTTTTTACCATGTAATGCATTAGACACCAAATTATGAATCGCTATTGGATGAAACAAAATACCAAAAGGATTAACATAGTGCTGAAACTTGAAATATTCAAATTTTTCGCCAATATTTTCCGCAAAGCATGAGCCTAACAAAAACACTTTAGAGTTATAATCTATCAGATTATACTCTTGTTTTTTTAATGGTATTTTAGTCTGTAGATTCACTTTTAAAATAACTAGCTTGTATATATCACATTTAAGAGATATAATCCTTAGCTGCCTGTAAAGCATTTGCAATACCTGCTGGATTTTTACCTCCTGCTGTTGCAAAAAATGGTTGTCCACCACCTCCACCATGGATGTGTTTTCCTAACTCTCTAACAATGGTTCCAGCGTTAAGCCCTTTAGCGTCCACTAAACTTTTAGACACATAACATGATAGTATAGCTTTACCATCATTTTCTGCTCCAAATAATAAGTATAAGTTATCAAATTGGCTACCTAACTCAAAACATAAATCTTTAATACCTGAAGGATCTAAATCTAATTGTTTAGCCAAGAAGTTTACTCCGTTTATTTCTGTTATTTCATTTTTAAGCTCGCCTTTTATATTCTTAGCTTTATCTTTAAGTAATTGTTCTATTTGCTTTTTAAGACTTGAATTTTCCTCTTGAAGATTCTGTAATGCTTTAACAGGCTCTTGTGCGTTGTTAAGCATATCTTTCATTTCAAAAAACGATCTATTATTTTCGTGGTAATACGACTTAACAGCATCATTTGTAATTGCTTCAATACGACGTATACCTGAAGCAACTGCACCTTCAGACACTATTTTAAAATGCCAGATATCTGCAGTGTTGTCCACGTGTGTTCCTCCACATAATTCTATAGACTGACCAAAACGTACTGTACGCACAGCGTCTCCATACTTTTCGCCAAATAAAGCCATAGCACCTTCTTCAATCGCTTTTTCCATTGGTACGTTACGACCTTCTTGTAATGGCAACTTACTTTCTATTCTAGAATTTACAAAGTTTTCTACATCACGTAATTCTTCAACAGTTAACTTAGAAAAGTGAGAGAAATCAAAACGTAAATATTTAGAGTGTACTGCACTACCTTTTTGCTCTACATGCTCTCCTAAAACCTCTCTTAAAGCTTGATGCAATAAATGTGTTGCTGTATGGTTACATTCTGTTCTGTAACGTTGTTTCTCGTCAACTTTTGCTACAAATACTTGATTTACATCTCGAGGTAACTCTTTAGTTAAGTGAATAATAACGTTGTTTTCCTTTTTAGTATCTACAATATAAAATACGTCACCATTCCCAGCTTGTATATATCCTTTATCTCCAACTTGTCCTCCACCTTCAGCATAAAATGGTGTTAGATTAAAGACTAGTTGGTGCATCTCGCCATCTTTTTTAGAAACGACTTTACGGTATTTTGTAATTTTAACTTTAGCCTCTAATTGATCATAACCTATAAACTCTTGGTCTTCATCTTGTATAAGCACAGTCCAATCGTCAGATTTTAATTCTGATGCTTCACGACCTCTACCTTGTTGTTCTTTTAAACGCTTATTAAATTCGCCTTTATTATAAGAGAATCCTTTTTCTCTTAAAATTAAATCGGTTAAATCTTCAGGAAAACCATAGGTGTCTTTAAGTTCAAAAACCTTAGAACCAGACACTTGCTTATCCGTTGCATTATCTACAATACGATCTAAAATAGCTAAACCTTGATCCAATGTTCTTAAAAAAGATGCTTCTTCTTCTTTAATTACATTTTCTATTAATTGTTTTTGTGCTTTTAATTCAGGGAATGCAGCACCCATTTTTTCCGTTAAAACATTAACTAAACGGTAAATAAATGGTTCTTTCTTATCTAAAAAAGTAAAACCATAACGTACTGCACGACGCAAAATACGACGGATTACATAACCAGCTCCTGTATTACTTGGCAATTGCCCATCTGCTATAGAGAAAGCTACTGCACGAACATGATCAGAGATAACACGAATAGCAATATCTACTTTTTCTTCTTTATTATAATCTTTCCCAGTAATGGTTTCAATCTCTCTAATTATTGGCGTAAATACGTCTGTGTCGTAATTAGATTGTACGTTTTGCAATACCATGCATAAACGCTCAAACCCCATTCCTGTATCAATATGTTTGTTAGGCAAACCCTCTAAGGTTCCGTTTGCTTTACGGTTGTATTGCATGAAAACTAGATTCCATATTTCCACAACTTGTGGATGGTCTTCATTTATTAAAGTCTTACCATCTACTTTAGCTTTTTCTTCTGCAGATCTAATATCCACATGGATTTCGCTACAAGGTCCACAAGGTCCTTGCTCTCCCATTTCCCAGAAGTTATCCTTTTTATTTCCTTTTAAAATACGGTCTTCACTAATGTACTGTTTCCAAATATCAAAAGCTTCGGTATCCATTTTAAGGTCATCCTCATCATCACTTCCTTCAAAAACGGTAACGTATAATATATCCTTATCAATTTTATACACTTCGGTTAACAATTCCCAAGCCCAAGCAATTGCTTCTTTTTTAAAATAATCACCAAAAGACCAGTTACCCAACATTTCAAATAATGTGTGGTGGTAGGTGTCATAACCAACTTCTTCTAAATCGTTATGTTTTCCAGAGACACGTAAACATTTTTGACTATCCGTTAAACGATTATTTTTTGGTTGACCGTTACCTAAAAAGTATTCTTTAAAAGGAGCCATTCCGGAATTAACAAACATTAATGTTGGATCATCCTTTAACACCATTGGTGCAGAAGGCACGATACTATGTTTTTTATCTTCAAAAAATTTAAGAAAAGTTGCGCGTATGTCTTGAGAGTTCATAATACTATGTTGATAATCTTGTTAGCATAAGCTTAACGCTTATTAAAACAATTTATATATTTGTTATTCGTTACTATTTTGATAAACTAAAATATTCAAGTTTAGTAATTGCAAAAATAGTATAAATTAGATAATGAGTAAGGTAAAATATTATTATGATTCTGAAACGCTCTCTTATAAAAAAATAGAGCGCAAAAAAAGACGCACATTTAAGTTTGTAACACTATTCTTAGTTGCTGCTGCTTTGTTTGGTTTTTTATTTGTTTTTATTGGTGGTCATTATTTTGAATCTCCTAAAGAAAAAGCATTAAAGCGTGAGTTAACCAATCTAGAACTACAGTTTGACTTACTTAACAAAAAAATGGAAGAGGCTGAAACGGTCTTAGCCAATATTGAAGATCGTGACAACGCCATTTACAGGTTATATTTTGAAGCAAATCCAATCCCAGAAGAACAAAGAAAAGCAGGATTTGGTGGTGTAAACAGATACAAAAAACTAGATGGTTACGATAATTCAGAATTAATTATTAGCAGTTCAAAACGCATAGATAAACTATTAAAACGTATTGTCGTACAGTCCAAATCTTTAGATGAAATTGCGGTTTTAGCTGAAGAAAAAGAAAAACTATTACGAGCAATACCTGCTATACAACCTGTTAGTAACGAAGACTTAACACGAATGGCTTCTGGATATGGTATGCGATCAGACCCTTTTACAAAACTAAGAAAAATGCATTGGGGAATGGATTTCACCTCACCAAGAGGCACACCTGTCTACGCATCTGGTGACGGAATTGTGGAGCGTGCAGACAGTAATTCTGCTGGATACGGAAACCACATTAGAATAGATCATGGTTATGGTTATGTATCCTTATACGCACACTTGTTTAAATATAATGTCCAAAAAAACCAGCGTGTAAAGCGTGGTGATTTAATAGGTTTTGTGGGTAGTACAGGACGCTCTGAAGCACCACACCTACATTACGAAATATTTAAAGATGGAGAACGTATTAACCCAATTAACTTTTACTATGGTAGTTTAACACCAGAAGAGTTTAATAAGTTATTAGAACGTGCTTCACTTGAAAACCAATCTTTAGATTAATGATTATAGACCTTCCAGAAAAACGGTATTACACCATAGGTGAAGTTGCTAAAGCATTTGATGTAAATACATCCTTAATCCGATTTTGGGAAAAAGAATTTGACGAGCTAAAGCCAAAAAAAACAGCAAAAGGCAATCGAAAATTTACACCTGAAGATATTAAAAACCTTCAACTAATTTTTCATTTAGTGAAAGAACGTGGGTTTACTTTAGAAGGTGCAAAAATTCATTTAAAAGAAGAAAGAAAAAAAACACTTGATAATTTTGAAATTATAGCTAAATTGGAAGGTGTAAGAGATCAACTAATCAAACTAAAAGAACAACTTTAAAACCAACAATTATGAAAAAATGGCTTGTACCAGTAATTATTATTGCAATAATTGCTTTTAGCTTATACAAATGGGCAGTAGGAATAAACAATACAGCAGTAACTTTAGAAGCTAATGCAAAAACTGCATGGTCTAATGTAGAGAGCACCTACCAAAGACGTAATGATTTATATAGTAGTGTAATTAAAACGGTTCAAGGATCTGCTGACTTTGAAAGAAAAACGTTAAACGAAGTTATTGCAGCACGTGCTAAAGCTACGTCTGTAAATATTGATGCTAGTAATTTAACTCCAGAAAAAATGGAAGCTTTTCAAAAAGCACAGAGTGAATTAAGTGGATCTTTTAGTAGACTTATTGCCTCTTTTGAAAGATATCCAGAATTAAAAACTACAGAACAGTTTAAAGAATTTATCTCTCAACAAGAAGGTACTGAAAACCGAATAAATGTTGCTAGAGATAGATATAATGAAGAAGTAAACAAATATGATATTTATACTTCTAAATTCCCTAACAGCTTATTAACAGGATGGTTTGGATTTAAAGAAATGGCTAGATATAAAGCTGATCCAGGATCTGAAAACGTACCTGATGTAGAATTTAAATTTGACTAAAAACATGATACCTGAAGACGTAGAATCTTTTCTATCCACTACCGAAGAACAAGAAATTGTTGAGGCTATACGTATAGCAGAAGACCATACGTCTGGAGAAATCCGTGTGCATATTGAAAACACTTGTAATGACAACCTTGAAGGTCGCGCATTACAAGTGTTTTCTGTTTTAAAAATGCATAATACTAAAGACAGAAATGGTGTTTTAATTTACGTTGCTGTTAACGACCACAAATTTGGAATTTATGGAGATAAGGGTATTAACGATGTTGTGACTAAAGATTTTTGGGACAACACCAAGTTAATTATCCAAAATCAATTTAAAAATGGTCAGTTTAAACAAGGGTTAGTAGATGGTATTTTACATGCTGGCCAACAACTAAAAACCCATTTTCCAGTCCAAGACAATGACACTAACCAGTTGACAAATACGATCTCTAAAGGATGAAATTAAAAAACCAACGGTTAGCAGTTTTTAAGCAATCTATAAAACAGTATACGATGCCAATAATTGCATTATTACTGTTACTATCGTTTAGCACAAGTTTTGCACAATTTAAAATACCAGAAAAGCCAAGCCTATCAAAAGGTGGACAAACTAGTGTCTATGATTATGCAAATTTGTTATCTGCAAGTGAGAAAAGCACTTTAGAAAACAAATTAATAAAATACTCTGATACAACCTCAACACAAATTGTAGTTGCCATAATAGCATCTACTGATGGAGAATACATTAATTATTTAGGCACACAATGGGCACATGCTTGGGGAATTGGTCAAGAAAAAGAAGATAATGGTGTATTTATTTTATTGGCTAGAGATGACCGTAAAATAAATATTAGTACAGGTTATGGAGTAGAGCATTTGTTAACAGACGCTATGTCACGTCGTATTATAGAAAGAGATATAATCCCATACTTTAAGCAAAATAATTACTATGGAGGCTTAAATCGTGGTGCTGATGCTATTTTTGAAGTCTTAACTGGAGCATATCAAGGCTCTAGACAGAGCACCAATGCAGGAGACTTCCCTATAGGACTTATATTCTTTTTATTTATTGTGTTTGTCATCATACTAATATCTGTATCTAAAAACCAAAAAGGTGGTAATGGTACAGATAACTTTGGAGGTGGTAGCAACACGACACGAAGTATTTTAGAAGCGATCATTTTAAGTAACTCTGGACGTGGAGGTTACAGAAGCGGTTCCGGAGGATTTGGAGGTGGTTTTGGAGGCTCATCAGGAGGAGGTGGATTTGGTGGAGGCTTCGGTGGAGGTGGCTTTGGAGGTGGAGGCGCCTCTGGAGGTTGGTAAGATTATATTTTATAACGGTTTTATATATCTGTATTAGCGGTAATTTGAGCATACCAAATATCAAAGAAAGAAATGAACGAATATTTAAAATCATTTAATTTATTTACAGACATAGAGATTAATGATTTCTTGAAGTTATCTCAACCTATTTTATTAAAAAAGGGCGATTTATATATTAATAGTAATGAAATTTGCAATTCTATAGCTTTTGTAAAAAGTGGAATTTTTCGTTCCTATTATTTTTCAAATAATGACGATGAAATCACTTATTGTTTCACTTTTCCAAATAAACTATTAATGGCTTATTCTTCATTTATTTCACAAAAAAAATCTGAAGAAAATATTCAAGCTCTAACAGATGCTGAAATAATTTCAATACCAAAAGCATCGTTAGAAAATTTAGCGAAATCAAATAGTAATTGGTTGCGTTTTTTGAAAATTATTGCCGAAAAAGAATATGTAGAATTAGAAAAATGGATATTTAACCATCAAAAAGATAAAGCGCAGCAACGCTATTTAGATTTAATTACAACACAACCCGAATATATCAAAGAAATTCCATTGCATTATATAGCTTCTTACCTAGGCGTTACACAACGTCACCTTAGTCGAATAAGGGCTAATATTACGTATTAGACAAATGTCCTCTTCCTAAACCTTTAGTGCTTCATAAATTTGCATATAATTTAAAAACAGATATTATATGAAAACAATAATTTTAATTGGAGCAAACGGAAAAATGGGACAAGCTGCTCTTACAGGTCTAGGAAAACACAAAGTTATAACTGCTGGACGCTCTACAGATAGCTATGACTATCAAGTTGACATTACTAGCGAAGAATCCTTAAGAAAGCTTTTCAAAGACGTAGGACATTTTGATGCTGTTGTAAATACTGTTGGTGTATGTGAATATGCAAATTTTACAGAAATGACAGAAGAACAATGGATGAGTACCATTTTAAGTAAAATGATGGGACAAATCAATATTGTTCGTATAGGACAAGAATACATTGCAGATAACGGTTCTTTCACATTAATTACGGGAATTCTAAATGTTAAACCAATTCCATTTGCTATAGCAGACGCAACTACAAGTGGAGCAATTGATACATTCGTTAAATGTGTTGCATTTGAAATGCCAAGAGGTATTCGTGTTAACTCTATAAACCCAACTGTTTTAGAAGAAGCTTGGGATGTTTATGGTGAAATGATGCCTGGTTTTGAGCCAGTTCCTGGAAAATTAGTAGGTAAAGCTTTTGAACGCTCGGTTGATGGGTTTATTACTGGTCAAGTAATTTTTGTAGATGCCTAAATAAATACTACCTCAAAACAGTATATAATTTATTGCTAAGTCCTCACCTATTTATAAAAGTTAGTGAGGACTTTTTATTTAGCTATTATTTACTAAATTAGTTACTTAAATCACGCAACAAACCATATACATCAACGTTGTTCCAAAAATGAGAAAAATCCATTTAATATTATTAATCTTAATAACCGTATCAAGTTGTAAAACTTTTGATTACAAAAGTAGATTTGAAGAAAAATATATAGGCAATCCAAAGAAAATCCAAATCACATTTTATGATGTAATTGAAATTGATGACACCTTAAAAAAAGGAAAAATGAAATATTCAGAAATTTCATTCTTTGATAAAAAAAATAGAATATTCAAAGATTATAGTATAAATTCTAAAGGAGACACAATCGGAAAAAAATGTGAACGAATATTTAATAAAAAAGAACTTACTATCAAAAGCGTTTGTTATACAGATTCTACTGAAAATATTCTTTCTATTTATAAGTTACATAAGAATTTCAAAAAAAGCACATTTGAATTTTATAGTAACAATAAATTATCTAGAAAAAGAATTTTTAAATACGCATCAAACAAAATTGATTATGTTGATTTTGGTTATAACAAAAACAATAAACTCAAAGATAAAACACTTATAATTCACGATAAAAAAGGTAGAATAATTAAATCTACAAGTTACAATCTAGACGACAATAGTATTAAAAATATCATTGAGCATAAGCATGACAAAAACGGGAATGAATATGAACAAAACTGGTATAAGAAAGGAAAAAAACTTTTCACTTCTTACACTAACAGAAAATTTGACGACAGAAATAATTATATTTATGGAGAAAAACTATTTTTCAAAAATTCAGATACTATAAAATCTACTACAACAATAGAATATAAATATGATAAAAAAGGGAATGTTATTTATAAATTAATTAAGACGCACAACCAACCATCTCTCATAGAGGAAAGAAAAATAACTTATTAAACACGCAACAAACCATATACAAACACGTTTTGCACAATTAAAAAATGACACGTCAAATCAGAGATAAACTAATTTATGAAAATCAAGAATATTATCTTAATACTGAACTAATAGAACTCTACTTTCGACAACATCCAGAAAAACGTCCTAAATTTGAAATAAGTTGTAGTGCTTTGTGGAGAGGATACGTTGCGATATTTGAAATCAAGAATAATAAGCTTCTAATTAAAGAACTAGATTGGTCGACTGACATAAATTTTAATATGCAATCACTTCGAGAAGAATTATTTCCAAATAACAAGTTTGAATGGTATTCTGGACTTATAAGAATTGATGAATTTAGAGGAGAATTTGACAAAGAACCTGAAAACGGAATATTTGAATATTTGGAGATTGAAAACGGAAATTTGATACAGAAAAGAACATTCAATTTTGAGGAACTTCAAAGATTTAAGAAAGATCAATATGACTATTTTTTATTGTCTGATGAAGTAGAAAGTCTTTATGAATTTTGGGAAAGAAATAATGAAAATGGCGTTATTAATAAAGAAAGCGTTAATAAAATCATTTTGAAAAACATAATGGAATACACTCAAAAAGTATACGTTGAATAAAATCATATTCAACAATTTAATCAATTAACAAATGAACTATATAGACAAATTCAAACAAAAAAAGTAACTTTACAAAATCGTTAGGGGTGCCCAAATATGGCTGAGATTATACCCTATGAACCTGATATGTTTAACAACAGCGGAGGGAAACGAGCCTTGTACATAATTGCATATATAATTATACAAGCCACTTTCGCAGCTACGAAAGTGGCTTTTTTTATTATAAAAATTGACAATAAATACTATGTCTAAAAAACAACAACTCAACAAGATTTTAAATGAATTAAAAGCACAGGCACCTTTAGTTCATAACATCACCAACTATGTCGTAATGAACACTACTGCCAATGCATTACTTGCTATTGGCGCATCACCAGTAATGGCTCATGCAATTGAAGAGGTCGAAGAGATTACTTCCATTGCTTCAGCTTTAGTAATTAATATGGGAACATTAAGCCCAAAGTGGGTTGAAGCAATGGAATTAGCTATTAAAAAAGCAAACCAACTTAATATACCAGTTGTTTTTGACCCTGTAGGTGTAGGCGCTTCTTCATACAGAACTGAAACTGCTTTAAGCATTATAGAAAAATACAAACCTTCGGTTATTAGAGGGAATGCATCAGAAATTTTAGCATTAACTCAATTAAGCAAAAAGACTAAAGGTGTTGATAGTACAATAAGTTCAGAAAATGCATTAAATGCAGCTAAAAAGCTTTCCAAAAAATTAAATAGTACCATTGTTATAAGTGGTGCTGTAGATTATATTATTACAGGAAACCTTATTGATAAAGTAACCAAAGGAAAACCTATTATGGCCAAAGTTACCGGAATGGGTTGCACTGCTACTAGCATCATTGGATCTTGTGTAGCAGTAAACCCAAACTACCATGTGGCTTCACATATGGCAATGGAATTAATGGGAAAAGCTGGAAATATGGCTGATAAAATATCACATGGTACTGGAACTTTTCAAGTAAATTTTCTTGATGCTTTATACCAAATTTCTAATAAATAATGAAACAGCAAGATTATTCTCTAATGTATGTTACTGATGAACGAATAACGGATAATACAGCGTTTTTAAATATTTTAGAATCTAGTTTAAAAGGTGGCGTGAGCATAGTTCAACTAAGAGAAAAAAAACTAAATACAAAAGCGTTTTATAATCGAGCATTAGCTGTTAATAAGCTTTGTTTAAAATATAATATTCCACTTATTATTAATGACAGAATAGATATTGCTTTAGCCATAGATGCTGATGGTATTCATATTGGTCAAAAAGATTTGCCTGCTCCTATTGCTAGGAAGCTATTAGGAAAAAATAAAATTATAGGTTGGTCTGTAAGTAATGTAAAACAAGCTTTAGAAGCTAACAATTTAGACGTGAATTATATTGGTATATCTCCAATTTTTAATACAAACACAAAAACTAAAGATTTAGACTTGCCTTTAGGTATTGAAGGCTTAAAAGAAATAAAAAAAATATGCAATAAACCCATTATTTGTATTGGAGGTATCAACAACAATAACACCGCAAGTATAATACAAAATGGATCTGATGGCATAGCAATAGTTTCGGCTATTTCACAAGCTGACAATCCAAAACAAGCAACAGCACAATTAAAAAAAATTATATGTCAAACTGGTACGAAAAAATAAATTTAAAAACAGCACACATTTTAGAACAAATAAAAGCACATAATTTTATACAAGAGCTTATGGCTGGAACGCTTCCAAAAGACGTATTTTATTTTTATATAAATCAAGACGCTATTTATTTATCAGAATACAAAAAGATTCTAGCACAAATAGGTATAAAATGTTTAGATGAAAATGATACACAGTTTTTTTTGAATGCAGCCACAGGAATCATAAATGTAGAAAATGCCTTGCATCAAAATTTTCTTAATCAAAAAACTATTACAAACGAAGCTTCAATTACATGCGAACTATATATAAGTTACTTATCGCGTATGGTACATACTAAATCTTTAGAAGAAGGTCTTGCAGCTGTGCTTCCATGTTTTACTATTTACCAACAAATAGGAGATTATATTTTAGCCAATCAAACAAATAAAAATAATAATCCTTACCAAGCTTGGATAAACACTTATGGAGGTGAAGCGTTTGCAAATTCAGTTAAAAACGCTATTGAAATAACTAACAAGCATACCATTAAAGCATCAGAAGAAAGTTTAAATAACATGAATAAAGCTTTTGAAAAAGCTTCAAAATTAGAATGGATGTTTTGGGATAGTGCTTATAATAAAGAATCATGGAAAATATAAAAACACCCTACAAAAGTGTATTAACGATTGCAGGTAGTGACTCTGGTGGTTGCGCAGGAATACAGGCTGACATTAAAAGTATTTCGGCATGTGGTACATTTGCAGCAAGTGTTATTACTGCATCTACAGCGCAAAACACAAAAGGTGTCTTTGATATACATCCAATGCCTATTTTGCATATTGAAAAACAACTGGATGCTGTGTTTTCTGACATTAATTTTGATGCCATAAAAATAGGCATGCTCCATTCTTGTGAAGTTATTGAGTTAGTTGGTATAAAATTATCTCAATACAATGCCAAAAACGTTGTAATAGATCCTGTTATGATAGCCACATCAGGAGACAAGTTAATTACAGACCAAGCTATAGATTGCTTAAAAAAATTATTACCAAAAGCATTACTTATTACACCAAATAGCAAGGAGGCAGAAACATTAATTGGATATGCAATTAATACAAATAATACTAAAACTGCTGCAAAAGATATTGGCCTAACGTTTAAAACATCTGTATTATTAAAAGGTGGTCATTTAGTAGATACTTCAGACGATATGTTTGATGTATTGTACAATTATTCAACTGATACATTATCTGTGTTTAAAAACCCAAGAATAAACACAAATAATACACATGGTACTGGTTGTAGTTTATCTTCAAGCATAGCTGCATTTTTAAGCAAAAACGATGACTTAGAATATGCTGTTAAGCAAGCTTGTGAATATATAAACGTGGCTATTGCTAATGGGAAAAACAAAATTTTAGGAAAAGGAAATGGTCCTATAAATCACTTTGGATTAAAATAACTGCATGAACTAAAAATACTAAACCATTATTAACAATCCACATTAATTAATCACATATTATACAACACAAAAGCAGCTTACGTTTTAAGGTAAGCTGCTTTTTTTATTATAGACTTTATGTAGGTTATGGATTAATTAATCCATGTAATACATACCATTATCTCTAGTTTCTCCCTTAGATCCTAAACTGTTAAACTTCCAACTAAAGTTAAGCATAAAGTATTGACGTAATACAGTACTTTGCGTATCCTGTATATAGTCGTTAGTAGCTGTACGTCTTGCGTTGGTATTTTGATTTAATAAATCATAAACTTTTAGCGTAACTAACCCTTTATCTTTTAATACTGAATACGCTACACTAGCATTCCAAAACCAAGCATCTTTTTGAAAACCATCTGCGATGTTAGGATTATAATTATAGGTAATATCATTTCGCCATTCTAAACCTTTTGGAAGAAAAAATGCAGTATTTAAATCTAAATTATGAGACGTAAAGTTTCTGTCTTCAAAAGCTTCAATATCGTATTTGTTATTTGTAAATGAAATACGGTAACGTGGTTTAAACTCAAAAATAGTATTATAAACATAATCAATCCCAAAGTTTGGATTAAATACCAATACATTACTTGCGTATTGCACATCGTTATTATAGTTTATATTTTTTGAAAAATTTGACCAGTTACCAATTTTAAATCTTACAGATTGTAAAGAGTCTATTTTAAACTTTTTACTATAATCCAATCCAAAATACCCACTTTGATTACCGTCTACATTGTCATAAGTAGTAATACGTTTTAAAGTTGCTGGATCAATTGTTGTTCTAGACACGACTGCATTTTGGCTTCTAGAAATATTAGCATACATGTAAAAACCAGAACGTTCTTGCCAATTATAAGCATTAAAGCCCATGTAAAAACTATGCTCATTAGTTGGCTCTAGATTAGGATTACCAACAACTGTATTTAATGGATTGGACACGTCTTCAAACGCTTGTAATTGTCTTAAAGATGGTGGTCTGTTAGACAACCTATAATTGGCATAAATAGAAGCCTTTTTACTAAATCTATAGTTAAAATTAGACCTTAGCTCGACTGCTTTAAAATCTCTTTCAACATTAAATTGCGGTCTTAATCCATCTTGATTTTTTAATGTTCTAGACACATAATCTGCACCTAGTCTTGCAGACCATTTTTCTTTACGATAGCTTAAACTTACTCCAGGAGCACTCTTAATATCTGTGTATTCAAAATCTGTACTTAACAGTTCATTAAAAGCATCATAATTATCTGTACCAGAGTTGTAATCAAAGGTACTTTGTTTGTTTTCGTCTTTATTACGTTGGTATTCATAATCAAAACTTACAAAAAATTCTTTTTCAATAATTGGCAATCTATAGCTTATGTCAGTTTGTAAATTGTTGCTTGAGTTATCACCATCAGTAAATTGGTTTCGGTTAATAGTTTCTGGACTTGATCCAAACACTTCGGTATTAGAATTTATAAAGTCTTCACTTTCGCTATTATTAAAACTGTTGTCCAAACCAAATCTTAAAAAGGCACCTTTAGTACCAAACTTTTTAGTGACACTAATTTCATTTGAAAAGTTTTTAACGCGATTATCTACAAAGGATGATAGTGAGGATTGGTTAGTTAATGTTCTATCTTCATCTAAAGTTTCGTCTTGGCTAGTATAATCTGTTGTACTTTTTGAGTAAGCAAAAGATGGTTTGATATTTATAAAAAATGTGGTATCGATTTTTATTTCAAAATCCGAATTTACAGTATGACTTTGTGTATCGTTATTTGAGCGAGATCTAGAATTAGAAAAATATCTAGAATCTGATAAAATAGTTTCCCTTTGCGAAGACGTTTCGTTTTCAGAGTTACTGTTTGAGAAAAAATAATCTGCAGCAACTTCTGTTTTTTCGCTTAAAGCATCTGCATAATTGGCTCCTGCTAATTTAGAGGTTGTAATCCCTTGACCACCTCCAAATTGTCTTCCGTTAATACTAAAAGAACCATTGCTATCCCAACTTCGGCTTCCACCACTACCAAACATTTTTTCGATTTCACCAAAACTAAATCCTGGCGAGTTTATGTTGTTACCTCCAACCAAAACGCTAATACGTTGGTCGTTGTCAAACCTATTAAACATTCCGGCAAACTCATACCTTTTATCTGTACCAACTCCAGCTGCAACACGTCCAAAAACACCTTTATTGTTTTCTTCTTTTATGGTTAAGTTTATGGTTTTGTTTTCTTTATCTCCTTCTTCTCCTGTAAAGGCTTCACTTTTTGTTTTGGTATCAACAACTTGGATTTTTTCAATAATCTCTTTAGTTAAGTTTTTTATTGTAATAGAAGGATCGTTTCCAAAAAAGGGTTTACCATTTACCAATATTTTATTAACCTCTTTACCGTTAACTTTAATCTTACCTTCTTCGTCAATTTCGACGCCTGGTAGTTGTTTTAGTAAATCCTCTACGGTTGCGTCTTTTTTGGTTTTAAATGAATTTACATTAAACTCTAAAGTATCTTTTTTAATAGTTACAGGAGCTGAAGACTTGATAACTACCTCATCTAAGGCATTACTAATTTGCAAATTAATTTTACCTAAATCAATAGTTCCGCCTTTAGTAATATCTATTTTTTTCTTGTAAGATTGGTAACCTACATAAGACACTAGTAGGTTTAAACTTTCTAATGCGCTAGCATCTTCTAAGCTAAAAGACCCATCTTTATCTGTAATAGTATAAGTTACTAAACTACTATCCTTGACACGCTCTAGATATACAGTTGCGGCTTCTAAAGGTGTTTGATCTAAGTCATCAAACACCTGACCTTTAATATTAAATTCTTTGGATTGACTAAATGAAAAAATGGTACACAAAAGTGCACTGATGATGAACAGGTTACGCATTGGTTTTTGGTTGATGTTATAAAGCCTGATTAGCAGCTTTTTATTTTTTACAAAAACGAAAGTAACCTTGTAAAATTATCTTTAGTCTTAAAAGAAACTTAAAATTTACTTAAAATTATTTTTTACGCATGTAAACGCTAATTGGCACACCTTTAAAGTCATACAACTCACGTAATTTGTTTTCTAAATAACGCTTGTATCCTTCACGCACATATTGTGGTAAGTTACAGAAAAAAGCAAATTGCGGTTGTGGTGTTGGCAATTGCATTACGTATTTAATTTTAACAAATTTACCTTTATAAGCTGGTGGTGGATAATTATCTATAATAGGTAATAAAGTCTCATTAAGCTCGCTAGTTTTGATACGTTTAGATCGGTTTTGGTACACCTCAACAGCAGTTTCAATAGCTTTATAAATACGTTGCTTAGTTAATACCGAAATAAATACAATTGGCACATCAGTAAAAGGCTCTAATTGTGTTTTAATGTATTTTTCAAATTCAATAGTTGACTTGTGGTCTTTTTCTACTAAATCCCATTTGTTAATTAGCACTACAATACCTTTTCTGTTACGTTGTGCTAACCAAAATATATTTTGTACTTGTCCATCAAATCCTCTGGTAGCATCAACTACTAAAAGACAAACGTCAGAATGCTCGATAGCACGTACGCTTCGCATTACAGAGTAAAACTCTAAGTCTTCTTTTACCTTAGATTTTTTTCTAATTCCAGCAGTATCTACTAGATTAAATTCAAATCCAAAACGGTTATATTTTGTATCAATAGAGTCTCTGGTTGTACCAGCTATATCTGTAACAATATATCTATCTTCACCAATTAAGGCGTTTATAAACGATGATTTTCCTGCATTAGGACGACCAACTACTGCAAAACGTGGTATAGCATCTACTTCCTCTTCCTCCTCTTCTACTTCTGGTAATGCTGCTACTAAAGCATCTAATAAATCTCCTGTACCACTTCCGTTAATACTAGCAATAGTGTGGTATTCACCAAGTCCTAAGTTATAAAACTCGACAGCGTCTTCTTCACGCTTACCATTATCTACTTTATTAACTACTAAAAAGACAGGTTTTGTAACTTTACGCAGTAATCTTGCAACATCCTCATCCATTCCTGTTACACCATCTTCCACATTTACCATAAAAATAATGGCATCTGCTTCTTCAATAGCTAAAACAACTTGTTTATCGATTTCTGCTTCAAAAACATCATCACTTCCTTTTACATATCCTCCTGTATCGATTAACGAAAATTCTTTTCCGTTCCAATCACTTTTACCATAATGTCTATCTCTTGTAACACCACTAACAGCATCTACAATTGCCTCACGACGTTGAATTAAACGATTAAAAAAAGTTGATTTACCAACATTTGGTCTTCCTACAATAGCTACTATATTACCCATATCTTTGTTTTTTTATGCATTACATATCCTGTAAGCGAGTGCAAAGGTAGTGTTTAGTTTGAGAAAAAATAGTATTTTACTTTCATTATGAGATAATTATGAACGAAAATTTAAATGAAGTCGTGCTGCGTCCACGATTTAAGATAGAATTAGATAGATCACATACGTCTGTTTTAGAAGCTTTTGAAGCTAAACGACTGGACCAGAAGCAATTTATTGTGTCTAGAGTGGATGATCATGTGTTTATTAAATTACCAAAAGCGCAACAACAATTTTGGTCACCACAATTACATTTAGAGATAAATGATCTAGAAAACAACAAAAGTCAATTGTATGGGCTTTTTGGTCCTAATCCTACGGTTTGGACATTATTTATGTTTTTACATTTTTTAGTCGCTGGATTATTTATAGCATTTTGTATTTGGGCTTACTCCAATTATGCCTTAAAAGTAGACTATCAATTACAAGTTTGGGGACTAATTGGTATGATTATACTATGGTTTTTGTTATATTTTTCTGGTCGTTTAAGCAAAACGTCCAACCAAAAAGAAATGACAGCACTTTACACGTTTATGAGTAGTGTTTTAGATGAATAAAAAAAAGCTTCAGTACACACTGAAGCTTTTTTTTAAAAATTCGATTATATCTTATATATCTTATTGTTGATTTTCGTAAAATGATACTGTACCACTATCCTCGTTAGACACAACTAGCAAGTCTTTTCCTGTTGGACTATCTGCTGCAGGAATAACTAACAGACCTTCTGGAGCCTCGTCACCAGCATGTGATAAAATGGATAAAAACACAGGTGCATTTGGATTAGTAATATCATACACCATAATTTGGTCTGTACGCTCTAAACCAACAAATAAAATATAACGTTGGTTACCAATATTTAAAACTTCAACACTTTCTGGTTCTGCACCTTTATCATCACTTCGTTTATCCTCATCATTAAAAGTTTCTGGTGTAGCTGCTAAAGTTTGCATTGCAATACTATTACCACTATCATACACTAAAGCACCATTTGCACTCCAGATAGAAAACGAACGTGCACCATAACTATACAAATAGTCATAATCACCATCGTTATCAATATCGCCTTCTGTCAACATCACATTTAGACGACCTAAATTTGCTTCATTTTGATAATCCTCTGACACTGGAAACATTGTAGCATCTAAAGTCAAATCTTTAACTCTGTCAATGTCTATAAATCCAGGAGTACCTTCATATTCTCTTGCATCACCTTCATTAGCAGAAATTACATAATCTGTTCCGTTTATTCTAACAGATACAATAGCATCTGGTTGGTACAAACCTCTAACTGGCCAATTTTTTAGTTGGGTTACGCCATCCTCATTACTAGCATCCAAACTATTTTGAGGTAACATGTGGTCTTTATAACCTAAAGGAAAAATAGCTTCAATGGTTTTTGTTAACAGGTTAATTTTTGCAATTCCGTTATTTTCTTGAAGCGATACCCAACCTGTCTGCGAGTCTTCAGATACTGTAATATATTCTGGCTCGACGTCTTTTGCTAGATCTGCATTTAATCCTGTTACTCTAAAATGATTGGCCTCCAAAGCAGCCTCTTGGCTATTAAAACTTGTAAAATCTAAAGTGGTAACTGTGTTATTATTTAAATCGATAATACTTACCGTTCCCATGGGATCGTTGGTATAATTTGCATTTGGCTCGCCTTCATTAGCTGATAAAATAAAATTACCATCTTTAGAAAACGTAACCATATCTGGTAACGCACCAACTGTATAGGTATTATTTAAAGAGGCATCAGCGGTATTATACACTCTTATTTGTCCTGGATTTTGTTTAATTGAAGCCTCAACAGCTACTGCTAACTTACCATCAAAAACTGCTACACTATTAGGTGCACCAAAACCACTTAAGCTAATGGATGCTTCTTGCATTGGTAGTTCTAAATCTGAAAGGTTGTAAATAGAAATCTCATTACTTTCGGCATTAGTAACAAACAACTTTTTTGTTGTTTTATCATATGCAGAAATTTCGGCAGCAGCCTCACCTCCAACATTAATTGTGGTTTTATAAGTAAAATTAACTGCTGTATTTACTGTTGGTAAATCTACTGAAGCGTCATCATCGTTTGCACAATGGAATAATGTTAAGACTGAAAATAATAGTACTGACTTTTTTAAATGTTTCATTTTTAGTTGGTTTTTTTATAAACCATAAAAGTGAAACATCAAGTTTAACCTAAAGTTAAGTCAAAGCAACGATTACATTAAAATATGCTACTGATTGTAACCAAAACGTTTTAACTGACGTTGATTGCTTCTCCAATTTTTATTAACTTTTACATAAAGCTCTAAGTGAATTTGCTTACCAAAGAATTTTTCTAGATCCTTTCTAGCCTCTACACCTACACGTTTTAAAGCGCTTCCTTTATGTCCAATAATAATCCCTTTTTGGGTTTCGCGCTCCACCATAATTACAGATCTTACTCTAATTATTTGGTCTTCTTCAAAAAACTCTTCCGTATCAATCTCTACTGCATAAGGGATTTCCTTTTTATAATGCATTAAGATTTTTTCACGAATGGTTTCGTTTATAAAAAAGCGTTCTGGCTTGTCTGTTAATTGATCCTTTGGATAAAAGGCTGGTGATTCTGGCAATAATTCGATAATACGATCAAAAACCTCTTTTACATTAAACCCTTCTAAAGCCGAAATAGCAATAATCTCTGCATTTGGAACTTTAGTAGACCAAGATTGCACTTGCTCTTCTAACTGCTCTTGATTAGATTTATCTATTTTGTTTAGTAACAGTAACACCGGAATTTTAGCATTGGTAATTTTATTAAAAAACGCTTCATCTTTTAATTCTTTTTCACCAATCTCGACCATATAAATAAGGATATCTGCATCATCAAAAGCAGACTTAACAAAATCCATCATAGAGGCTTGCAGCTCGTAAGCTGGTTTTATAATTCCTGGTGTATCACTTAGTATCACCTGAAAATCTTCACCATTAACAATCCCTAAAATCCTGTGTCTTGTGGTTTGTGCCTTAGAGGTAATAATGGACAATTTTTCGCCTACAAAGGCATTCATAAGTGTTGACTTACCTACGTTTGGGTTACCAATAATATTTACAAAACCTGCTTTATGTGCCATCTTAATCTTATTTAATAGACCGCAAAGTTACGACCTTGGTTTGTTTATTCCTCTATCATACATCACAATACTTCCTGCAACAGATACATTTAAGCTTAATTGCGACTTAAATTTAACCAAAAAATGGCTTTTTTCTATCGCTTGTTTAGATAATCCATGATCCTCTGCACCTAATAAATAGACACAACGTCTAGGATGATGGAAGGTTTCTAGATCCACTGCTGCATCATCCAGCTCTACACCTACTAATCGCGCACCTTTAGGGATGTTATCATAAAAATCCTGAAAAGTATCATAATGAAAATATGGCATTGACTTGACTGCATTATGCGTATCGCAAGCTTGTTTAGCATATCTATTACCAATTGTAAAAATATAGCTTGCGCCTAAATTTTGTGCAGTACGCCAAAGGACACCTAAGTTTTCTGGTGTTTTTCCGTTTTGGATACCTATACCAAAATATTCGTTTTCAAAATTATCTACCATGTTACAAAAGTAAAATTTTTAAGTAAATTTTAAACACTTAGTATTACATATCCAAGGTGGAAGCTGTCATAAAGTTTTACTAATTAACTGAAAGGTCTTGTTTTTAAAACGACAAAAATTGTAATTTCATCTAAAAATTAACCAATGACCATTGTAAGACCTGTTATTTTTTTACTGCTATTAGTGCTAATTACCTCTTGTAAAGATGATAATACTAGCAAAACCACAACAGATATAGATAGTACAATTGTAGCTACAACTACCCTTAGTAAAGCAGAGCAAATTATAAATAAAACTATTTTGGCTCATGGTGGCGATTTATACCAGACTGCACATTATGGTTTTACTTTTAGAGACAAGCAGTATCAATTTAAAAATGAAGGCTCTAATTATAAGTACACTAAAACGTATATAAAGGACAACGATACGATCCAAGATATGTTGACTAACACCACATTTTCAAGACTTGTAAATAATAAAGAAGTTACACTAACGGAAAAGGAAATTGTGGATGGCTCAGGAGCGATAAACTCGGTTATTTATTTTGCTATGTTACCTTACAAATTAAATGATCCTGCTGTTAACGCTAGTTATATTGAAGCTACTACTATAAAAAACAAAGACTATGCAGTCATACAAATTACTTTTAATGAAGCAGGTGGTGGACAAGACTTTGACGACCAGTTTTTTTATTGGATAAATAAGGACACTAATAAAATTGACTATTTAGCTTACAGTTATCATGTCAATGAAGGTGGTGTAAGATTTAGAAGCGCTTATAACAGTCGTGTTATTGATGGCATAACGTTTCAGGATTATATAAATTATAAAGCAGATGTTGGTACAGCATTACAAACGCTACCTAGATTATATGAAGCTGATGCGCTTACAAGACTTTCAGAAATAAAAACCGAGAACATAATTAATTTAAACAAAAACTAAAATGAAAAAATTACTATTTATTATCGCAGTTGTATTAACAGGAACGACTGTCAATGCACAAGAATTTGCTAAAATGGACAAAAGCCCAATGGATCGTGCCTATTATCCAGAAAACGCACCAAAACGAGCGTTTGAAAAAGATGAAGCTAAGCAAGCCGCAATGGAGCCACAAATTAGAGTAACTTACTCTAGACCTGCAAAAAAAGGGAGAGACATTTTTGGAGGTTTATTAAAATTTGGAGAAGCATGGCGAGTTGGTGCTAATGAGTCTACTGAGATATTATTTTTAAACGATGTTACTGTTGGCGGAAAAACGGTAAAAGCTGGAAGATATTCTATAATAATCATCCCTACTGCTAACGAGTGGACACTTAAACTAAATACTGGTTTAGATGGTTGGGGAAATTACGGTTATGACGCTAGTAAAGATGTTGCTAGTGTAAGCGTAGCTGTTACTGAAAGTGATACAGAAATTGAAAACCTGTCTATCGCGTTATACGAAGCATCTAAAAACACAGTACACTTAAAAATTGGATGGGATACTACTGTTGTAGAGTTTCCTATTACTTTAAAATAAGACTTAATTGCTAAAAAAAGCCTCGCAAATTGCGAGGCTTTTTTTTTGTTTAAACGCTATTTATATACTATATAATTTTATACTACAGTTACTTTTTAAGCATATAATCCTGCCATTTTACCAATACGTACTTCTCTATTCCGCTCTCCTTTTTTTTCATAAAACCAAACTCGTAAACAAACAAATACACCTCGTCTTTATTGTTTTTCCAGTAATGGGTAAAAAAATTTGGATCAAAACCTAAATCCAATAATACGTTAGTTCTAACTGTAACTTTTCCTGCTTTATTATAAATTTTTAGAATACGCCTATTTAGCTTTAATTGTTTGTCTACACGACTATAAAATTTAGGTGTATCCTCTATCATTTTTTGATAATGAAAAGAGCTTTTGCAATAAGCATCACAAAATTTTTTATCCGATCGTCCTGACACCTCTTTATTACAAGACAGACATGTTTTGCTTTTTTCCATAAAACAGAATATATAGCAGTTATTTATACGTTTATTAAACGTTTAATATACAACTATTTACATAAATAAAAGTAATATTGGCTATGGAACTAAAAAAACATATTACACTAAAACATCTTTTAATAGATAATAAAAAATTTATTGGACTACAATTTTACTCTGATAAGGTATTAAATTCTTTAATAAAAGAATTACCAGATTTACAATGGACAGACGAGTTTAATATGCATTATATTGAAAACACAACAAATAACTTAAGTGCAATATTTGATTTATTTAGAGGTGTTGCCTGGATTAATGGAAAATACTTCTTTCAGACTACCAAATCCAAACAATTGGATGAAGAATTTAATGTAGAATGGTACAGAAAACGAGACTTACCCGAAAATTTAAAATCGTGTCCAGAATCTTATTTTCAAAAATTAGAATTAAAAAGATACGCTAATAACACAGTAAAATCCTACGTGTCTTGTTTTGAAAGATTTATAAACTACCATAAAAACAAAGATATAGATAGCTTAAATGAAGTAGACATACGCAACTACATACAAGTGTTAATACAGAGCAAGCACTCCAACTCCTACATTAATCAAGCTATTAATAGTATAAAGTTTTATTATGAAGTTGTTTTAGGCATGCCAAACCGGTTTTATGCAATTGAAAGACCAAGGAAAGAAGCCAAATTACCAATTGTATTATCCAAAATAGAAGTATTAAAAATCATTGAATCCACAAACAACTTAAAACATAAATGTATTGTAAGCTTACTCTATTCGGCTGGATTACGTCGAAGCGAATTATTAAGTTTAAAACCAAAAGACATTGATAGCAAGCGTATGGTAATAAAAGTTTTAGGATCCAAAGGAAATAAAGATCGCTACACGTTATTATCCCATAGCATATTACAAGATTTAAGACAATATTTTAAGCAATACCAACCAAAAGACTATCTATTTGAAGGTGTTAGAGGTCAAAAATATAATGCAAATAGTGTTTACAAAATTGTAAGTAATGCAGGTGTAAAAGCAGGAATAAAAGTTAAAGTTTCTCCGCATGTGTTAAGACATAGTTTTGCAACGCACCTCCTGGAATCTGGCACAGATTTAAGATACATACAGATACTACTTGGCCATAACTCGTCAAAAACCACAGAAATTTACACTCATGTTGCCACAAATACTTTTAACTTAATAAAAAATCCGTTAGATTTGTAGGTATATATAATAGGAATAAACTCCCTTGGGAGTTTATTCAATTGTTGCCCGTAATTTAAAAGCAACAATCTGAGAAAAGAATGAAAAGAAAAAAGTATCTTCGTTAATAGAAATTAATAAAAAAATGAAACTTTTAGAAACACTACAAGAAGAAAAATCAAGCAATCTAAAAGGTGGAATTTACCACAAAACTCAAGTAAGACTTACTTATAATACAAACAGAATTGAAGGCAGTAAATTATCTGAAGAACAAACAAGATATATTTATGAAACAAATACCTTATTTACAGAAAAAGGAGAAAATACAGCAAATATTGACGATATTATTGAAACTGTAAATCACTTTCAATGTTTCGATTATATGCTTAAAATAGCAAAAGAACCTTTATCAGAAGAACACATTAAAGAGTTTCATAAAATTTTAAAATTAAATACTTCTGACGCAAAAAAAGAATGGTTCAATGTTGGAGCATATAAATTAAAACCAAATATTGTTGGTGGAATTGAAACTTCTAAACCAAGTGAGGTAGAAAATGATATTCGTAAATTATTAAAAAGTTATAACGAAAAAATTAATTTTGAGGTTTTTGATATTATAAATTTTCATTATGAATTTGAGACAATACATCCTTTTCAAGATGGAAATGGAAGAGTTGGAAGGCTAATAATGTTTAAAGAATGTTTAAAAAATAACATTGTTCCTTTTATAATTGAAGATGAATTTAAATTTTTCTATTACAGAGGTCTATTTGAATATACAAAAATAAAAGGTTATTTGATTGACACCTGTCTATCGGCACAAAATAATTATATAGAATTAATGAAATATTTTGAAATTGAAAAATAAAAACTACGGGCAACACCGTATATAATTTATTGCTGGCTCCTTGCCTACTCGCGAAAGTCCTCGCGGACTTTCTTGGTCGGTAATTATTTACTAAATTAGTTGCTAGAAACACGCAACAAACCATATACAATAACGTTACCACACATTAGAGAGCACATTGAGAAATTGGAAAAACATAAAATGGATTTTTGAAAAAGATGGAACTTTAAGGGATATTTATGTCCAAAATATTGAGGTTTCTGATTGGGAAAAACTTATTGAATTATTAAACTCGGAATATAAAATTTTTTACGGAAATAACGAGGAAAATTTTTCAAGCCAAATTGATTTAGATTATGTTAAAAAAACTTTCGCTGACGAAACTGGAGAATTAAAAATCAAGTTTGCGAGAATTGACTTAAATGGAGTTTTAATTGTTTGTCATTTCTTTCTTGAAGATCAAATTGAATTCGATATAAGTCCGAGTGAAATAAAGTCAATTAATGAACTGAATTTGATTTTGGAATTTATGAAATCAGTGAGTAAGAAACTCAATAAAGAAATAACTCTTTGTGGAGAAAATCAACCTGAATTTCCATTAATAAAAATTGACACTAAAAACGGAATTGAAAAAATACTGACTGAAAAAGAGGCTGAAAATATGTGGAAAAAAACTGACCGAAATGTTAGTGAATTCACAAAGTTTAAGTCAAAAATAATAATGAAATACTTTCCGAAAATATTTGAAAGGAAAATTATGAAAAGTGCGAATAGTGAATATAAATCAACACCGAAAGAAAAAAACGTGTGGTAACACCGTATATAATTTATTGCTGGCTTTTTGCCTACTTGCGAAAGTCCTCGCGGACTTTCTTGGTCGGTAATTATTTACTAAATTAGTTGCTTGAAACACGCAACAAACCATATACAACAACGTTGGCAAACATTTGATAACATACTTATGAAAAAAATAATCGGAATTGGAATTTTATTTTTCTTCCTCACATCTTGCGGATATTTATTTCAACTTGAAAATGATAAGAAACTAGCTGAAAAAATTGAAACGGAACTGAACTCTGAAAATGGAACAGTCGATTTTGCTAAAGTCACCGATTTTGAATGGGATAGTTTAATTATTCTCGGACCATACTCTGTAGTGGACGAAATAGAAAAAGAATTTAATTTAAATCTGACAAACATTAGACAAAACGGAATTGAATATTCTGATTTTTATGATTTAGTCGTTTTCTTAAAAGACAAAAAATCTGTAAAGATTGTGGAACTTAAAAGAGCAATGAGTCCTGGAAGAACAGTTATTGATAAAAATAAAAGTACCTTCATCAAAGGAGATGATGGAATAATAAAGTTAGTGGAATAATAACGTTTGCCAACACCGTATATAATTTATTGCTAGTTCTAGCCTACTTACGAAAATCCTCGCGGATTTTCTATTCGGTTTACATTTGCTAAATTAGGTGCTTAAACCACGCAACAAACCATATACAAACACGTTGCCTACAATTACAACGCGCAATTCAAAACGTGTAATACCGAATATAAAAACCACTGATTTCAAGCTTACTTTAATAGTCTTTAGCTAACATAAAGTACACAGTAACCCAATTCAGAATTTTA
>NZ_JBAKAO010000005.1:0-209044 GCF_038154885.1 Olleya sp. Ti.3.14 | reverse complement strand
CCCACTATACGAAAATCAGGGAGTAGTGTAAGAGGTCGAAGTAGAATAAGTAAAGTAGGCAACAAGAAACTAAGGAATCTATTGTTTTTATGTTCTTTTTCAGCGTGTAAGCACAATAAGGCTTGTAGAGAGATTTATGAACGATTAGTCGCTAAAGGAAAAAGTAAGAAGCTGGCATTAATAGCAGTAGGTAATAAGTTATTAAAACAGGCTTTCGCTATTGCTAAAAGAGGGAAACCTTATGATGAAAATTTTGTTTCAAGATTAGCTTAAAATGGCTTGGTTTTTAACTCAGTTCTTTGTTGTATGCAGTGCTTAGTTTTGTTCATTAAAAGTTTGTCCCTCTATTTCGCTAAATGAAACTAAAGTATCAATTTCTTTAATCTTTTTATGTCCAGTTTTCTTTTCTTCTTTTCTTGTTATAACTACATTATATAGTTTTTCCCATTTTATTTTCCAAGACATTTCTCTTCTATCACTATCAAGATAACCAGTCGAAATTTCAATCAATTTTTGTTCTTCACTTACACTTTCAAATGTATAATGACCTGTTTTTAGATTTAATGCGGTAAATCGACCTGTTAAATAGACATCTCTAGAATTATCATAAACCAAATCATTAATGTTGTTTAATATATCTCCTGCTAAAGAATAGCTTATTTTTTTTGAAGTATTGAAATTAGAGGTGCTATTTTGATAATTTAAATTAAACTGAATTTTAGATTTTTTGATTATACTTAAAAGTTTTTTGTAACTATCTATTACTGTTTTATCGACATCTTTTATATATGTAGTAAATTCATCTTTGTCAGATGAACTCTGAAAAAACTTTACTAAAAACTCAACATATCGATCTTCTAAACTAATTAAACTAGGGAAATTCGATTGTTGTGAAGTAGGTTTGAATAAAGCACCAAATGACCTGGAAGTATTGCCAAAATAATGAAAAGAAGAAGCTTGTAATACAGCTTGCTCATCAAATTTAATTTGACTATTTTTTGATTTTGTTTTATTGAAATTAGCTCTTTCTTTTACAATAAAAGCTTTTCTTATACCTTTATTTATCTTGCTGAAATCATTTAAAGATTCAGCTAAAATTTCGAGTTCAATAGTTCCTTTTCCAATTTTTGAAGATTCATTATAGTAAGCTTGTAAAATACCAACATTTTGCCTTTCGGAAATGTATTTTAATTCGTCATCTGAATTAATACTTTGGAAATTATAAAAACTATTTTTTTCTGGAAGATAAGATTCTGGAATATCTTTAAATTCTATAATTGATAAATTATTGTGATTTAAATCATTATCAATATCTATTTTATAAAAATTACCAATATTTTCGTCAGTCATCAATTCCAGTAGTGACTTTTTCTTTTCAATATATTTATCAAGAAGCACTTCTGATGTTCTGAATATTAGCCAGCGATTAAAATCTTGATTAGTATCAACCCAATAGAATAAAAAGTTTTCATTATAAATTGTTTCAAAGTGAGACAATAATGGACCATCAAAGTAGATTAAGTCTCGAATCTTAATCATCTTTGGTAAAGAATTTTTCGGTATGAGTGTTTCTTTAACCTTTTCCATTATAGTTCTTCGATAATATTAAACTTCTTTGATAAATCAATATCTTTAAATTCGTACATATCAAAGTGAGTTATTTCGTCTTCGTCAGTGATGTGTCCATCTTCTTTTTCTATTATACCAATTGCAATATGTGTACCAATAACTTTTTTAAAGTTCTTAAAGGTAGTTATCAAATCATTAAACTTATGAATTGCACCTGATTTTTTTCCATACATTGATAAACCCAATGCTTCGCATCTTTCCAGTTCTGATTTTGAAAGATACCTTTTAGGATTAATCTTTGCTGGTGGTAGAAAATTGTTTGGATGTGTATTGTCTGAAAAAACAAATCTGAATGATTCTTTTTCTGAATACTCAAAATATTCTGATTGTGGACAATTACAGACATTTTTGATTTCATCAAAATCAGTTTGGTATTTGTAGATTTTATTCATATGATTTTTCAATATATTGCTAATATATAATTATTCCCGCAATTTTTTTCCGCATTGCATACAACGGTCAGGTGTATGAAACGTAGCGTATAAATAAACGCTAGCTTTTCGGATTTAGCACGAGCCAAATTTTTTATTTTTATGTTTAATTTTCTTTTATAAATATAACCAAATAAAAAATTTGGCGTACTTTATAAATATACAAAAACCTCTCGTAAAGCCTATAATAGCTATGTTTTATACACGTTGTTGTGGTGCGTTATTTTTTTAGCACTGACTTTATATCAAACTCTGAAATTAAATTTTCATCAATAAATTCTATCTTTATTCTTTTAAATATATCAATACCTTTTACGAATTCAGACAATTCTTTTTCACTTTTCTTAATTGATTCTTGACTAACCTTTTCTTTATTATAGACTACAATAAAAACAGGAACTATTTTTTTGTTGGTCAATTTAAAATAATGGCTTGATGTTCTGTTTAATCTGTTAAGAGCTGACTCTAAAATATTAGCTTGTAAATAATCTGAAAAGTATTTTATTTCAATTATTCTGTCCGAAAACTTGTTGCTTTTTGAACGTAATAAAATATCGACATCATATTTTTTGTCAATTTTAATATCTGTGTAAATACTAAAATTTGGACTACTATAATTTTCAAATAACTCTGCAACTTTTTTCTCAACGTCTAAATATTTCTTAAATACTTTTTGTTGAATTTCATTCGGTTTCTTGCTTTCTCCAATTTGAATTTCATTCAAATCTCTACTGATGTTTTCTAATTTTTCTGTCGCAGATTGTTTTTCGATTTGTAAGTCTAAAATCATAATCTCTTTATCAAATCGTTCATCGATTTTTGATTGTCGTTCAAACCATCTACGAAGACCCCAAATAATCAATCCAATACCACTCAAGGCTAATACAAGTGGAATCCAATTTATAATACATTGAATAAATGCAACTTTTTTCTGCTTATCAAGAATGAGTGATTGAATTGGTTCTTGATATTCGTTAAATTCTTTAGTTGTTATAAATAATCCAAAGTCTTCTTTCAAATACAAATATGGTGTCAATACGGCAAGACCGATTAGAACAAGACCAATTGAAACTAAAAATTTATTAATATCTCCGTATTCTATTTTCTGCAATTTTTTTTATTTTATAATTAATTTTCCGTCAAAAGTTGAGCCTGATATTTTAAACAAGACTGCGTTTGGATTTAGTTGAATGTCTGTAAATATTTCTTCAAATCCTTCATCATTTTTCATTAAAATAGTACATATTGGGCTACTTTTTCTATGAGTGCGATTTTTGATAAGAATTTGATATCCTTCGTTTGTTTTTTTCCAATCCTTTTCCACGAATTCTAAAGTGTACGGTTGCGATGAAAAATAAGTTATCAAGGAACCTGAAATCAACATTAAGATACCTAAATATTTCATTCCATTAATGACTGTAAATCCTTCTTGAATATTGTCAAAATATATTCCGGATATTGCTATCAAAAAACCAAAAATTGATAAAGTAAGTCCTAATTTTCTATTTTTCATAATTGGTTTTTCTAATGCACCACAACAATAGAATAAACTCCCAAAGGAATTTATCCCTATTTGCTATCCTTTTATTTTTTAATAAGGCTAGCCAAAGCTAGGTTATTTTTTACAACTATAATATACGTACAACTACGTAAATTTATTTGTCAGAAGCTAAGATATAACACTTGTTTCATTATTTTTTACGGTAAACCGTAAACTAAAAATAAAAGCATAAATAATTAGTTGTAAATGGTTGTTATGTTTTTGTTAGTCTATACGTTACCCATATATTATAGCCTCCAGATTTTGATGGACTATTACTTTTGGTGTCATAGGTTACGTCTCTGTTACTTAATAACTCAAGAAATCTTAACATCCTTTGTCCTTTACTACTATCAAAATCAATGGTGTCGTATATTGGGTTTGCATAGGTGGTTTCGTCATCAATATTTAGAATAGTTTCAATTTTGTATCCTAAGTGATTGGCTAATATTTTTGCTTGTGTATTGGCATTTTTTAGTGCCAAAACAGCATGATCATACTCGTTTTTAAATTGGTGTTCTGGCATTTTAAAATAGATTTTGTAAACATTAATTTGCAATGCACTACACCAAACCAATACGTTGTCAAATGTATTTAGGTCTTGATTTTCAAATTTGTAATGGGTTATTTGTTGGTTTTTTGACGTGGCTACTTTAACGACTGGGTTGTCCAATCCGTTTGCTGTTAGCGAGTCTTTTAAAGCTTCTATTTTTGTGATATCATGTTGTTGGACAGATAGTAATACTACGTTGCTTTCAGCATATTCAGTATAGTTGGATTGCCCTAAAATACGTAAGGTTATACTTTGCGCTTGACTGTAATAGGCAAAAGTTATAAACCATAGGATTAGTATATATAACTTCATTTAATCAACTAGTTTAAAGGTAATTGCTATTCTGTACGATTTTGTGATTTCGTTTTTCTTGCTTTCTACAGTATCGGTTCCAAAGGAAGATTCCTTGACTTCGATATTAAGAATTTTTCCAATGGTCATATTTATCTCGTCACCAATTGTTTTTGCTTTTCGCTTAGCATCATTAATAGCTAGTAGGCTTAATTCTGTTTCTAGGTCTTCATCAGAAGTATCATATAAGTATTTAATGTCAGTTATTTTTACACCATCTACTATTATGTTTGCGATATCTTCTAGGGTGTTAATGTCTGTTGTAAAATAATAACTTTTACTGGTGGCTCTAGAGTAGGTTTTACTTTGAATGATTACTTCAAGATCACTTTCTGCGATTCCGTATTTTGAAAGCTCAGCAATGGTAGTATTATATACGTCTTCAAACGCGATGTCCTTTGAGTCCTCTTTGTATTTAGTTGCTTTTTGTTCGGTAATCGTTAATTGTACTTTGGCTTTATTTGCTGTTAGTTCTTTTTTTGCGTTTCCGATAATACGAATGAATCTTTCAGTAGATTGACCATAAATGGTTGTAGAAAAAATTAAGGTTACAAGTAAAATTTGAAGTGTTTTTTTCATAATTGGTTATGCTTTGGGTTGTTTTTTTATTGAAGCGATTGTGTGGTTATTTTTCTAATTAATAGTTGTGCATTTTAATGTTTAAAATCATTCGGTAGTCCAATTTAGTTCTTTTAATTTAATTAGTCTATACGTATTACTACGTAAATTTATTTGTCAAAAGCTAAGTTACCTTTCTGGTTTCATTGTTTTTTACGGTAATCCGTAAACTAAAATTAGAGCATAAAAAAACCACCTTGAAAAGGTGGTTTTGATAACTTACTATAATTGTTATTCTTTACATTCTGAATAGTCTACTGTAAACTTGAAGTTTTTAGTAGATAACTTTTCAATGCTAGTGTCATTTTTGTGATCTGGTTTGTATGCTGCTCCAGTACCTAAATCTACACCAACTCCAATTAATCCGAAAGATATTGTGCTTAAAATAAAATTACCAGTTCTGAATTTGTTCTCGAAATTTTTTGTTTTAGGCTCACAATTGTCCTGCTTTACTTCAATTTTTAAAGGTTGGTTTCTTTTAAATTGAGAGCGTGCTTCACCCATTCCGATCTTCTCTCCGTTAGCATAAATTAATGCGTTTGGGTGATCTTTTACTTCAATTTGAGCATTGTACTTGCTACCTCCAAATATTACTCCACAACTGGAAAATAAAAATGAAGATGACACTGTAATAGCCATGATTAGTAAAGTACTTTTTTTCATAAATTCTTGTTTAAAATTTGGTTGATATTAGTTTGTTTATATTCCTTTTTTATAGTTAAAAAGGTTAAGCAAACTTATATCTTTTTTTGGATTGTTTTTGTACGTATAACTACGTATATTTTCTGCGTTATGCCTTATCTGTACTGATATTTAAGAGGTTGCGTTTGTTTAGAATGATTATAAAATATAATTGTTTTTGGATGCTTTTTTTTAAGTATTCATTTACAATTAAATAGCACTAGATTTTTTCAAATAATAATTAGTACTCAGGAATATTGTATTGCAGTAAGAGTGATTAACTAAATAAAAACATAAAAAAACACCACTTTAAAAAGTGGTGTTTAATTTCCGCGAAAGCGTTATGTTATCTAGCTAAATATACCCAACCAGTTAATGGCTTAGGGTCTGTTTTGGTTTTTATAACGTAGTAATATGTTCCGGTTGGCAGCTCTTGTCCAGAGTTAGACTGTCCATTCCACTCTTTAGCGTAATTGGCTTTACTGTACACTTCGGTTCCGTATCTGTTATAAATTATGATTTTGTCTACATCTAGGTAGCTAATATCAAAAAAGTCGTTAAGTGTATCGTCATTAGGAGATATACCTTGTGGTATGTTACAGTTATTAGCTTTTACAAACGTGATGTTTTGATTTTTTGTACAATTACCAATGGTAATTTGCACGTTATATTCGCCAAAGCTATTAACATTAATTGATGCTGTAGTCTGACCAGAATCCCATAAATACGTCGCGTTAGTGACTCCAATATCTGCAGTGATATTGTAATTGTTTGGTAGACAGTCTTCGATAGTTTTAGCGTCTAAAAATGGGAATTCAAAAATGGATAGGTTTACTGTTGTAATGTCGTAACAGCCAATACCATTTGTGTTTTCTACTTTAATATATAGTGTTGTTGTTTGGTCTAATTGGTAATTGTTTGATAAGGCGTTTTGTCCTGCAATTGCATCAGCTTCTGAGGTGTGATAAGTTACCACTAAGTTTGTACTATTTTGTGTGCCAAGTACTGTAGTATTAAACTGATTTAAATTGATTAGACTTGGGTCGTTTTCGCAATTAATAAAATCTGGTACTGGATTAGCGACAGGTTTAACATCTACAATAAGATTTACGGTCGTTATTGCAAAACAGTCTGTATTACTAGTGTTAAATACCTTAGCGTAAATTATTTGATTGGCTGATGTGGTGGTATAATTATTTGGTAATGGATTATTATTACCAATAGCGTCTAAATTAGTTAAATAGTAAACGACAGTAAAGGTCGTTGCAGATTGTCCTGCTAACACCTCATTATCGATGTTTGATAAATCAAAAGTTGCAATACCATCGTTAGTGTCGTCGTCACAAACTATAAAATCAGACACTGGATTAGCAATAGGTTGTGCATCCACAATTAGCTTAAAGTCTGTAATGCTATAACAATCTGGATTATTTGTATTGTAAATTCTTGCAAATATATCCTGGTTATTAGAGGTGTTAAAGTAATTGGTACTTAATGCATTTTGATTGTTGTCTGCATCTGTAAAATTTGCAAAATAGCTAATTGTAAAGTCTGCTGCAGATTGCGATCCTAATATAAAGACGTCTCTTGTGGTTAAGTCAAACAGTTCTGTTTGGTCGTTGGATAAGTCATCACAAAGAATGTAATCTGGTATTGGGTTAGCAACTGGTATGTCGCTTATTGTTATGGTATTAGTGGTTGTAACGACCTCACCATTACTAGTTAACGTTAAGGTTATAACGTAGTCTCCAAGTGCAGGGAAGGTATGCGTTGGGTTTAAATCCGACGATGTTGGGCTACCATCACCAAAATCCCATAATGCTGAGGTAATTGGATCTGATGTTGTTAAAGTGAATTGTGTAGTGTCTCCAATACAGGTATTAAAGACATCATAATCTGCATCAATACATATTAAACTGTCTGTTAGTAAATCAATTTGCGTACTGTTTAACTGAAAGTTTGAACCTTCTATCAAAACACCAGCGCCTTGTTGAATACCATCTGCAGTTCCTGGATTAAAACTACTAATGACACGATAGGTAGATATTGGTATACCACCTAAACTGTTACTTAAGTCTGTTAGATAAGTATAGCCACAAGACAACGCTGGTACGTTACAACTACTACAATTTGTTAATACTGAAGAGCAACCCGAATCAATTAGTGCATCCGTAAATATGAATATAGATGTAGTATTTTCAAAAGCACCACCAGTGGTAAATAAGCCATCATTAATCATGGTGTTTATCGAGTTTGGTAACACGTCTTGTATTAAATTATTACCTCCAGGATTATCAGGTATACTGATGGTTGGATTTACTGTAAAAGGGTAGGATAGATAGTAACTTGGTTGAGAGGTTGATGAGGCATCAGGTTGTCCGTATTGCACTAAACCAATTTCGGCTAATGGATTTTGACTAAATATTTGATTAGATAATTGCTGAATTGAGGCTTCCATGTCTTGACGTTCTGAAAAAGAAACAGAGCCTGAATCGTCCACAATAAATAGTACTTTGTTGTTACATTGTGAATAGCTGAAGGAGATACATACAGTGAAAATTAGAAAACTGAGAAGTGATTTCATTTAGATTAATTAAGCGATTATGGTTTAAATAATTGGTTAGCGTTTGGCATAAAATCGTGGTTAGTAAAAGCGATTTTAGTTAGGGATTTTATACGTGTAACAAATCTACACTTTTTTATTAACTAGCAAAATCCTGTGTTTTTTTCTGAACTATAACGTATTGGTTATTAATATCTATTGTTGTTGGGTTGTGTATTATACTAAAAAAACCACCTGTTTTAGGTGGTTTTTGATTTCCGCGAAAGCGATAATTTAATTTTTAATAGCGTCTTTTTTGTACAGCTTATAAAATAGTGTTGGTAAAAATCCAAAATTAAATAGCAAGAAGCCTAGAAATATTAGGATGCCTGCATAAGGCCAATGCATAATTTTAAATAATGATGCTGTACTAAGTGTAAATAAGGCTAAAAAGCCTAAAACATAAACTGATTTTTTCATTTTGATTGATTTAATGTTCGTATTAAGATTGATATTTAAGTGTTTGTTCTTTATACTTATTATAAAAATATAAAGGCAATGTGATGCATATTAAAAATAGAAATCCAGAAAAAATTAAAATGCCTGCATAAGGCCAATGCATGATTTTAAATAAGCTACCTGTAATTATTATAAACGCAGTAATAAACTCTAAAATAATAAGGACTCTGTTTCTATTTTTTGCAGATTTAAAATACAGTTGTGCGTTGGTTTCTTGTTGTATTTGGGTAATGGATAAGTAGCCTCCAAATTGCTGAATTGCTATTTTGTAAGCCTCGTCAAAACTAAGCTGTTCTTCGTTTTCTAGATAGGTGCAAATGTGGTCCAAGATGTCTTCCTTTAAGTCTTGATTTTTTAAACCATATAACTCTAAATTGGTCGTTATGTAGTCTATATTTTGGTCTGATAGTCTCATTTTACGGTTGGTTTAGGGTTAAATATTAACGATAAGGTTTTAATAAAATCGTTAATCTGGTTGCTTTGATCTATAATGACTTGTTGACCAGATTTGGTTACCGAGTAGTATTTACGAACACGTTTGCCAATGTAAACTTTTTCGGTCTCGAGAATATTATTGCTTTCTAACTTGTGTAAAATAGGGTATAAGGCACCTTCTGAGATGTCTATTTTACCTTTAGTCAGGTCTTTAACTTTTTGTGTAATCTCATAACCATACATTTTATCATGCTGACTTAGTAGCTTTAAAATGATAGGTTGTAATGTTCCTTTGGTGAGTTCTTTGCTATACATAGGTCAAATATACATTTTTTTACAATACATTTTAATAAAATGTATTATTTTTTTTGAAAGTATAAAAAATACCACCAGAAATGGGTGGCTTTATAATTAATAGCTATTACTTTATTTTAAGTACTCTAAGGTGTTGACCATTTCAAATTTTGGGCTTCTGTTTATAAATTCTCTTAAAAACGCTGTGTGCGCAGATCCCATGATTATAAAAACCCTATCCGTTTTAGTCATTGGTATTCTATTTAGATTAGAATATATTTTCATGTTTCTATGATAAAATTTAGCTGCATTATCTGCGCCTTCAAAATTATCCTCAGTACCAACATATAGTAATTTGTCTGCATTGGCAACTATAGATTGGTCCAGTTGTAAAGGTTCGTTAATTAATTTTAGTTTTTCTAAAACAGACAACGTCTCATAATTTTGATCACGTTTAGCCATTTCAGGATAATCTTTAAATGGCTGATTAGTGAGTTGTAAATAGGTTTTTGGATCTATAGCGTTTGTATAGTCTGGACTGGATTCAAAAAAATCGCCAACGCTATAATTATAACCCATGTGATTGTCAATTCCGTATAATTTGCTAACTGCATTTAATCGTCCTACTTCAAAACCAATCATACTAGTTTCGCCAAAACTTGTGTCTAGTTGGTCTGGGTTTTTAAGAAACGCTTGGTAGTCTTTATTTAATGCGTCATTTAAGCTTGGTAAATTTTCTACACAAATAATGGTAGGTTTAAATGCAGCTAGCATTTGCGCAATTTGTTTTATTTGTTTTTGGGCTTCAGGACTAGTCTCATCAAAATCTGTACTGTTAGCATCTGTGGTTTCTCCAAAATGGAAGCTTCCAAAGTTTAAGACTTTAATTTTATCGTTACTAGTTGAAACATTATGGTCTTGTTTTAATGTTTTGGGTGGTGTATTTGTGTTATTACAACTTACAATAAGAAGTACATAAGCTAATAGGATAACCTGTTTCATGTTGGATTGATTTTTTGATTGATATTGTTATGTTATTGATTCATAACGAAGTTAGTTTTTAAAAACGAGATATTCAAGCATAAAAAAACCACCTATTACAGGTGGTTTTTAATTTCCGCGTAAGCGATATAATTATGTGATTTACTTTAGTAACTCGTAGCTACGTTTGATAAAGTCTGATAATTCTTTTCCTTTTAAAAGACCTTGAGATAAACGTGCTAAGTCTAAACTTTGCGTAATTAAATGCGCTTGTTTGTCTTTAGCTTCGGTATTTAAAATCTCGTTAACTAAGTCAGAGTTTGTATTAACCACAAGGTTATACATTTCTGGCATGTTACCAAACATTTGCATTCCGCCTCCACCACCAGACGCTTGCATCTCTTTCATACGACGCATAAATTCTGGTTGTGTTATCATAAATGGTGTTGCATTGCTATCCATTGGCTCTAACTGTACCATAAACTTTTCTGATGGGATTACGTCTTTTAATAACGCATCTAAAGCTTTAGTTTGGTCATCATCTAACTTAGAGATTACAGTTTCGTCTTTAGCAATTAATTTGTCAACACTATCTGCGTCTACACGAGAAAAAGTGATGTTTTCTTTAGTAGATTCTAATTTTTGCATTAAATGCGAAACAATCGGACTATCTAATAATAAAACTTCGTAACCTTTGTCCTTAGCAGCTTCAATGTAGCTGTGTTGCTCATCTTGGTTACTTGTGTAAAGGATTACTAATTTACCGTCTTTATCTGTCTGTTTTGCTTTAATGGCATTGTATAATTCGTCGTAAGTGTAATATTTACCATCTACAGTTGGATATAATGCAAAAGCATCTGCTTTGTCAAAAAACTTGTCTTCAGATAACATTCCGTACTCAATAACAATTTTAATGTCATTCCATTTAGCTTCAAACTCCTCACGATTATTATTAAATAGTGATTTAAGTTTGTCTGCTACTTTACGTGTAATGTACGAGCTAATTTTTTTAACTGCACCATCTGCTTGTAAGTAACTTCTAGATACGTTTAATGGGATATCTGGACTGTCAATCACACCACGTAGCATAGTTAAAAACTCAGGTACAATACCTTCTACGTTATCTGTTACGTAAACTTGGTTTTGGTATAACTGAATTTTGTCTTTTTGCATAGCCATATCCTGAGTCATCTTAGGGAAGTATAAAATACCTGTTAAGTTGAACGGATAATCCACATTTAAGTGAATATGGAATAATGGATCTTCAAATTGAGATGGATATAACTCTCTATAAAAGTTATTATAATCCTCGTTTTCTAATTCGGTTGGTTGTTTAGTCCAAGCTGGATTAGGGTTGTTGATTATGTTGTCTACAGTAATTTTTTTCTGAGGTTCAGTCGTTTCTTTACCTTCAGCATCTGTAGTTGTTTCTGGTTTGTGGTCAGGATCGTTTACTTCTTTAGTTCCAAATTTGATTGGAATAGGCATAAACTTGTTATACTTATATAGTAAGCTGCTAATACGTGCTTCTTCTAAAAACTCAGTCGAGTCTTCTGCAATATGTAAGATAATCTCAGTACCTCTGTCAGTCTTATCATGTGGCTCTAAAGTAAACTCAGGCGAACCATCACACGTCCAATGTGCAGCAGTAGTCCCTTCTTTATGAGATTTTGTAATGATTTCAACTTTTTCAGCAACCATAAATGCTGAGTAAAACCCTAAACCAAAGTGTCCGATAATTCCAGAATCTTTAGCGCTATCTTTATATTGGTCTAAAAACTCTTCTGCACCAGAAAAAGCCACTTGGTTGATGTATTTTTCAACCTCGTCTGCTGTCATCCCTAAACCTTGATCGATAATATGAAGTTTTTTACCTTCTTTATCAATTTTAACTTCGATAACTGGATTTCCGTACTCAGACTTAGACTCACCAATACTAGTTAAATGTTTTAATTTTAATGTTGCGTCGGTTCCGTTACTGATTAGCTCACGTAAAAAGATTTCGTGATCACTGTACAAGAATTTTTTGATTAACGGAAAAATGTTTTCTACTGAAACGTTAATATTTCCTTTTGCCATGATTTTATGTTTGTTTTTTTAGTTCCGCTTAAGCGAAACCCTTTTATTAATTTCTGATTAGTTAATAGACAACAAAAATGCCAATTGCTGAAAGGTGACAAGATGACATTTAAAATAACCATAAAAGTATTATGCATGCATAACGAATAAAAAATAATTGTGAATTCGTTATTTATGAAAGCAGTAAATTGCGATACTATTTTTTTTAAACTGAAAAATAGCTTAGAATTAATAAAATTAAAATTAATGTACAATTCAAAAATTATTGGTTTAGGTAAATATGTACCTGACAACATCGTCACAAATGCCGATTTATCCAAAATGATGGATACTAATGATGAGTGGATTACAGAACGTACTGGAATTAAAGAAAGACGTTGGGTAAAAGAAGGCTCTGGTGACACCACTGCAACAATGGGAGTAAAAGCTGCCAAACAAGCAATAGAACGTGCAGGAATAGATAAGGATGATATAGATTTTATCATTTTTGCAACGTTAAGTCCTGACATGTATTTTCCTGGACCAGGTGTACAAGTACAACACGCTTTAGATATTAAAACGGTTGGTGCTTTGGATGTACGTAACCAATGTTCTGGTTTTGTATATGCATTATCTGTTGCAGATAATTTTATAAAAACTGGTATGTATAAAAACATATTGGTAATTGGTAGCGAGCTGCACTCTCATGGATTAGATAAAACCACAAGAGGTCGTGGTGTAACTGTAATTTTTGGAGATGGAGCAGGAGCAGCAGTTTTAACTAGAGAAGAAGACACTAATAAAGGTATATTATCTACACATTTACATAGTCAAGGTGAGCATGCAGAAGAGCTAGTTTTAGTTGCGCCAGGAATGGGTAAACGTTGGGTGAATGATATTATAGCAGATAATGATCCTAATGACGAAAGTTATTTTCCGCATATGAATGGTCAGTTTGTATTTAAAAATGCAGTGGTCCGTTTTAGTGAAGTAATTATGGAAGGATTAGCTAAAAACAATATGGATAAAGAGGCTATTGATATGCTAATTCCGCATCAAGCTAATTTACGTATTGCACAGTTTATCCAGAAAAAATTTGGGTTGACGGATGATCAAGTGTTTAACAATATTATGAAATATGGTAACACGACTGCAGCATCCATACCAATTGCTTTAACGGAAGCTTGGGAAGAAGGTAAGATAAAAGTAGGCGACAATGTTGTGTTGGCTGCTTTTGGAAGTGGATTTACTTGGGGAAGTGCAATTATTAAATGGTAACAATTTAAGTGCTTTAATTTACTTTTGAAGCCACCTAAATGATATAAAACGAAAAGCCAGAAACATATATTTATGTTTCTGGCTTTTTCTATTAACTAACTACTTAAACTTAACTTTATAAATCTTTGTCTTGGTTTTTTTGTGAAGACTAATTCAAATAAAAAATAAAAACGATTTACTGTCTTGTTATTATTAAGACGCCAAAAAGTGAATTTTATTACGCTGAAAATCAGTATTTAACACGTATTTAACATTGTTAAGTATATAAACTAAAAAGCGTGTTAAAAACAAAACCCCAAAGCTGATCAGGCTTTGGGGTTTTTATTTAGCAACTAACTTAAACACTAACCATTAACTGTTTATTAGCTACTAAATAACCTCTAGATGGTATTGTTTATAGTATTACATAAATCCGCCTCCAGATTTTGTGTCGTCATCTCTTTGTTTTCTTGATTTAGCCTTATAATTTCCGCCACCAAAACGGTAAGATAAACGTCCGGAAATTTGTTGGCTTTCCCAATTAAAACGTCCCACTTGTGCAAAAGGTCTGTCACCTTCAAACTGTGCATACATGGTATCAAAAATATCATTGTAGCTTAAGCTAAAGCTAGCTTTGTTTTGTAAAAAGCTGTAACGCATACCTAGGTTTACCATAAGCATATCATTCATTTCAAATTGAATGTTTTTGTTTTTTCCGCTATACATTCCAAAAGCAGATAAGCTAAGGTCTTTAGTAACTTTAAAGTTGTTAAAGGCTCTTACATTCCAAACGATATTGTCAATTTTAACCGTATTTAAAACAATGTTTTGGTTGGTGTCAAAAGACTCGGCAATACTTTTTTGAGTTTGCGAAAACAAATCAAAACTAGCATTTAAACTCCACCATTTTGTAGGCCTGTAGTTTGAAGATAACTCGATACCATAAGCAGTAGAGTTATCAAAGTTTAAATCTGTAAAAATTAATCTATTTGTATCTGTTCTGTCAATTAATATGGCTTGTTGTATTTCGTCTTCAATAATTCTGTAAAATACTCCTGCTGTAATGCTTCCTTTTTCTAATTGTCTTGTGTAATTAGTTTCAAATGAGTTTGTAAACTGTGGACGTAACGCTTGGTTACCAAACTGAGAGATTAAAGGCGTGTTCCATTCTGGTAGTGGATTAACCTGATTAATACCAGGACGATCTACACGTCTGCTGTAATTAAATTGGTACGCGTTTTTCTCCGATGGTGTGTAGGTTAAAAATCCAGAAGGGTATAATCTAAAATAATCATTTTCAAACGGAATGTTAGTTTGCTCATTAGACGCTAAATCTTTTTTGTAAGCCTCAGAGTCTACATTAACAGTCTCTGCACGTAAACCTAATTGGTAGCTCCATTTGTCTAAAGTTTTTCCATATGTTGCGTAAGCAGAATAGATGTCTCTAGTGTAATCAAACGTTGTTGTTGTAGGTATATATTGACCTAATTGATTAGTTTCTCTGGCATCAGATTGATAAAAAATATTGGTATTAAACAATCGTGCTTGCAAGCCTACTTCTAGTTTTGCAGTTTCAGATAAAGGGTTGCTATAATCTAAATTTATAGTTGTGCTTTGTCTGTCTGTATCTGTGTCTTCAATAAAATTTGGACGTTGCGAGCTAAAAAAAGTATTATTAGTATATCCAAAACCATTGTAAGTATCATGATCAACTTCTAGCTCGATACTATGACCTTCATCATTTATGTCGTGTTTGTAATTAAAGTTGTATTGTTCAGAATCGTTATCGTTGTCGTTTCTTGTAAACTGAGATTCGTTTAAAGACGGATTAGCTAAATAGTTTATTCCAGAATTTACGTTAACCCAACCATCAAATAGGTTTTGATTGGTAAAGACTGAAATCGTATTTTTTTCATCTAAATAATAATCCACACCAACCTTAAATAAGTGTGATTTGTTATTATTTAAAATTTCAAATTTTTGCTGAATATCCTGTTCAATTCGGTTTATTTCACCAAAATTAAAGTTTTTAGTGACGCTATTATTGTACGATCCATAGACGTTAAATTTTCCGTTACGGTAATTGGCATCTATTGAGCTGTTAAATTTAGCTTCAATATCATGCGATAGACCAATATTTATGTTTCCGTTAAATCCAATTTTAGTGTTTTTATGAAGTACAATATTTATTAATCCACTCATGCCTTCAGGATTATACTTAGCAGACGGATTGGTAATTAACTCGATACTTTTAATAGAAGACGATGGTATTTGCTTAAGTAATTGCTCTGCAGGAATATTAGACAATTTGCCATCCACCATAACTCTAACGTTTTGGTTGCCACGTAAGCTAATAGAACCAGTTTGTTGGTCCACACTAACGGATGGTAGATTGTTCATAATCTCGCTAGCAGTTGCTCCAGCAGTCTGTAAATCTTTACCAATAGTAATGACTTTTCGGTCAACTTTTTGTTGTATTGTTGAGGTTTCTGCAACAATAGTCACTTCGTCCAAATTGGTTGCAGCCTCTTCTAAATTTATAGTTCCTAAATCTATTATTTTGTTGTCATTACTAATAACAATAGTTTTATTTTGAGGTAAAAAACCTAGATATTCAATAGTAACAATGTTAGTACCTTCTGGGATTTGCTTAACTTCAAATTGGCCATCATTATTTGTAATACCACCAGTAATTAATTTGTTATTGGTGTCTTTAACAATTACATTTACATAAGGTAAGGGTTGGTCAAGTGTTACGTCTAATACAGTACCAGTAATGGTTCCTATTTTGGGCGAATCGTTTGTGTTGTCTTGTGCTTGAATACTAAAGGCTACCAATAGTAAAGCAATGGTGAGTAGTTTTTTCATTTTTGTTTTGATTGATTGATGAAACTTGGTTATGCTATAAAGACGCCTTAATTAGTAATCTGTTACGCTTGAATAACATTTATTTTAAAATTTAACATTTATGAATAAGAAAACTTTAGTACTTGGCGCTTCATTAAAGCTAGATAGATATAGCAACATTGCGTTACGCAAATTGGTTAAGTATAATCATGATACTGTGGCTTTCGGGATGAAAGCAGGAGAGGTGGTTGGAGTTACCATTGATACGCAATTACAACATTATGACGCTTTAGATACTGTAACATTATATTTAAATCCTTCACGACAAAAAGACTACTACAATTATATAGTAAGCCTAAATCCAAAGCGCGTAATATTTAATCCTGGTACAGAAAATCCAGAATTATATCAAATATTAAAAGCAAACGGAATAGACTATGAGGTTGCTTGTACTTTGGTATTATTATCTACAAATCAGTATTAGGTTTCGCTTTCGCGGAAATTAAATACAGGCCTAAACAAGTTATAAGTCCATTTAATGGAAGGATTTCCCAATGGAAGGCGTATTTACCAATAAAACTATCCGGAAAGTTTGCAGGAAGCTCTGTAATAAAATAGGTAATTAGTATGGAAGCCAAGCCAACAATCCAAGCATAGTTGTCTTTAATGCTTCGTTTGGTAAGTATACCAAAAGTAAATAATCCTAATAAAGGACCATATGTAAAAGTTGCAAATTTAAAAAGGTTATTAACGACGCTTCCTTCTAATTCATTAAAAATAACAACAACAATAATCAGTAATAAAGAGACACCAATATGTACTTTTTTACGTAAAGGTTTTTGTTGGGCTATTGGCAGTTTTTCAACATTTAAAAAATCTATCGAAAACGATGTTGTTAATGAGGTTAACGCACTATCTGCACTACTATAAGCAGCAGCAATAAGTCCAATTAAAAAGGTGATTTGTAATCCTAGACCTAACCCTTGATTCATTGCTATTTCAGGAAACAATAAATCGGTACGTACTTTACCATCTACCTCAGGTATTGATACGCCAAACTGCTCTGAATAAATAAAAAGTAAAGCACCTAATGATAAAAATATAACATTAACAAAGACCAATAGTACAGACATGCTAAACATATTTTTTTTAGCATCCTCAGGGTTTTTACAGGTTAAGTTTTTTTGCATCATATCTTGATCTAAACCAGTCATAGCGATGGTAATAAAAATTCCGCCAATAAAATATTTCCAAAAGTAAGTACTACTATTTACGTCATCAAAAAAGAACAATTGACTTTTTGATTTAAAGGATGCTTGGCTAAAAACCTCAGTTATAGACCAGTCTAATTTGTTTACAATTAAAAATATAGCCACAATTACAGAAGTTAACATAGCTAAGGTCTGCAAGGTGTCTGTCCACACAATAGTTTTAATACCACCACGATTAGTATATAACCAGATTAAAGCAATGGATATAACTACGGTTATCCAAAACGGAACACCTAATTTTTCAAAGACAATATATTGCATTGCTAAAGCCACTAAAAACAATCTAAAGGCAGCACCAGTAACACGAGATAGCAAAAAGAAAAAGGCACCAGTTTTATAGCTTACTATTCCAAAACGTTGTTCTAGATATTGATAAATAGATGTTACGTTAAGCCTGTAATACAAAGGTAAAAGGACTAGTAACACGATTAGATAACCCACAAAAAAACCAAAAACCCCTTGCATATAGGCAAACTGTTGTCCTGCAATCAAACCAGGAACAGATATAAAAGTTACACCAGATAGTGATGCGCCAATCATACCAAAAGCGACAACGTACCAAGGTGATTGTTTTTTACCTTTAAAAAACACGTCATTTGAGTCGTCTTTACCTGTAAAATAAGAGATTAAAATTAGCACTCCAAAATAGGCTGCTATTAATAATAGTATTTGTAATGAAGTCATAAAAGGGTTTTATCAGTGCCAAAGTACAAAATTACTAAAAAGGACTTTAGTATATAATGCTTAAAGTTGTAAGTCTGGTAATATTGATTTAAAATTTATAGTTATTATTAGTCTATTCTTAACAAAAATAAATTCGTGAATCATTAGTAAAAGCCTTAATTTTGTGGCTATGGAATTTTCTTCAAAACTTCTTGAAAACGCAGTAAACGAAATCTCGCAATTACCAGGTATTGGTAAGCGTACAGCTTTGCGTTTAGCTTTGCATTTATTACGTCAACCTAAAGAGCATACACATAATTTAAGCAACGCCTTGCTACATATGGTAAATGATTTAAAACTATGTAAATCATGCCATAATATTAGTGATAACGAACTATGCGATATTTGTTCTAATCCATTAAGAAAGGATGATGTTGTGTGTGTTGTGGAGGATATTAGAGATGTGATGGCTATTGAAAATACAGCGTCACATAAAGGATTATATCACGTTTTAGGTGGTAAAATTTCACCAATGGATGGTGTAGGTCCACATGATTTAAACATCCCTAGTTTGATCCAGAAAGTAAAAAGTGGACAGGTTAAAGAGTTGATTTTTGCTTTAAGCCCAACTATGGAAGGAGATACAACCAACTTTTATATCTACAAGCAAATTAAGGATTATAGTATAGAAACATCAACGATTGCTAGAGGAATCTCAGTTGGTGATGAGTTAGAATATGCAGATGAAATTACCTTAGGACGCAGTATAATTAATAGAATTCCGTTTGAGTCTTCATTAAAATTATAATCTAATTAATGGAGCATCAATTAGCCATTTTATTGCCTCACTACAATAATATTGAAGGATTACGTGCTACATTACAGTCGCTATTACCAGAAACGGAATCGTTTACATTAATTGTCATTGATGATGGTAGCACTAACCAGACGGAAGTAGAGGGATTAATAGCTTCGTTTATGTCCAAGTTGGATATTACCTTATTAAAGCAACCAAAATGTCTTGGTGTAACTGCAGCATTAAATAATGGGTTAAGTTATATTCTCAAACAACCGCATTTTAAATATATAGCAAGATTAGATGCAGGAGATAAGTGTGTTAATAACAGGTTTGCTAAGCAGGTCAAAGCATTACAAGCAAATGCAAGTTTAGGTTTAGTTTCTAGTTATGTGATCTTTGTAACGGTCAATAACACATTTTTATTTAATTTTAAACCACCTACAACTCATAGCAAATTACAACAAGCGATATATAAATACAATCCATTTATACATCCAGCTGTAATGTATAAAGTGGAAGTTGTTAAAACAATTGGGTTATATCCAGAAAATTATCCAGCTCTTGAAGATCATGCTTATTTTTTTAAAGTAATTAAATATTTTAAAACAATGGTACTGCCAGAGTTATTGCTAGAATATGAGGTTAATCCAAATAGTATTTCTAATTTAAAAAGAAAGCAGCAAACTAAAAGCAGAATTAAACTACTTAAGGATAATTATAATTATACATTTACTGCAACTTTAGGTTTGGTCAGAGCTTTTGCGACTAGTCTAATACCTAAAACTATTTTACTATACTTTAAAAAAACTTTTTTTTATAAATAAATGAAAGTACTTACATTAAATAATGAAACTTTTGAAAAAGAGAGTCTCAAATTAATTTCTAAACTAGAAGTTAAACCAGATTTAGTTGTAGGTATAGTTAAAGGTGGAAGCTATGTTTTAGAAGCAATAAAAAAACATCCAACTATTAACGATGGTTTATTTGAGTTAATAACTTTACAAAGACAATCTACCAAAATAAAGCAGCGTTACTTAAAACCTTTTTTATCTGTATTACCTTATCGTATATTAAATAAGCTTCGTATTTTAGAGTCAAAGCAGGTAACATCCAAAATTTCTAAATTAAATTTAAAACAGTTGCAAAATATTGTGTTAAAATTTGAAATAGAAAATACTAAAGCAAAATCAATAAAAAATATTCTTATTGTAGATGATGCAATAGATACAGGGAAAACTATGTTTATTGTAAAAAATAATTTGAAGCAAAAGTTTCCTGAGGCTAAAATAGAAATAGCAGTATTGACGTGGACTATCGATAGTTCAATAGTAAAACCTGACTATTATTTATATAAAAATACATTACTAAGATTCCCTTGGTCCAATGATTATAAACAGCAATAAATCAAATAAAAAAGTACTTGTAATGGACTTGGATGGTACGTTGTATAACATTAATACCTTTCATTTTTTTATCAAATATTTGGTGCGTTTTAGTTTAAAAACTTTTAATGTAAAATTGCTTTTTAATCTTGTAAAAGCTATGTTTCTAAGGTTGTTTGGCTTTATTAATCACTCTAAAATGAAATATATTATTTTAAAGGCAATTAAAGGAAATGAAAAAATAAATTATGAGGCTTTTGTGTCTAGTTTGTCAAATTATAAAAACCATTTAAAAGTAATTGAAGACACCACATTTGATATTAAAATTTTAGCAACTGCAGCGCCAAATTGCTATTCAAAAATCATTGCCTTAAACGAAGGGTTTGATGTTTGTTTGGCAACTAATACACCAGAAAAAAACTATAAATCCGATTTTGAAAATATTAGAGAAGTTAAAAAGCAGGCAGTTACCACTTATTTAAAAACACTAGGCAATAATCACTTTGATACTGTAGTAACGGATCATTTTGATGATTTACCTTTAATTAAGATAGCTCAACACGTTATTTTAGTAAATCCCAATAAAGAGACTAAAAATATCTTAAAACAAAACCAAATATTTTTTAATATTGTATCATAAAAATACTATTAACGTTTTTTTAAGTTGATGTTTTAAACTTATTTAATCGTTTGATTGATTTTTTTATTAATTTTGCAATTCAACACAGTAAAAAGACTATTAGATTATTAATATGGCAAGATTTGAACTTAAATTACCAAAAATGGGAGAGAGCGTTGCAGAAGCAACGATTACCTCATGGTTAAAAGAAGTTGGTGACACTATAGAAGCAGATGAGGCAGTTTTAGAAATTGCAACAGATAAGGTAGACAGCGAAGTACCTAGTGAGGTTGACGGTGTTTTAGTAGAAGTACTATTTAATGTGGACGATGTGGTTCAGGTTGGTCAAACCATAGCTATAATTGAAACAGAAGGAGAAGTAGATGGTACAACCGAAGCTGTTAAGCAAGACAATAATCCTGCTCCAGAAACAGAAGCAGTAATAGAAGTCTCTAAAACGGTTGAAGTGGCGCAACAAGCAGCAGCTCCAATAGCATCAAACGATGATCGTTTTTATTCGCCATTAGTAAAAAACATGGCTAAAGCAGAAGGTATTGCGCAATCAGAACTAGATGCAATTACAGGAACAGGAAAAGATGGTCGTGTTACAAAAAACGATATGGTTACTTATCTAGAAAATAGAAGTAGTCAACCAGCTAAAGCAGCAGCACAACCTACTACTTCAGCACCTGCACCAAAACAACAAGCTAAACCTCAGGCACCAATGCAAGTTGCTGCAGGAGATGAAGTTATTGAAATGACTAGAATGGGTAAATTAATTGCTCATCATATGGTAGAGTCTACTCAAACTAGCGCACACGTACAAAGTTTTATTGAGGCAGATGTTACTAATATCTGGAATTGGCGTAAAAAAGTTAAGGATAGTTTTGCAAAACGTGAAGGTCAAAACTTAACCTTTACTCCAATATTTATGGAAGCTATTGCTAAGGCATTACGCGATCATCCAATGATGAATATTTCTGTTCAAGGAGATAAAATTATCAAAAAGAAAAATATTAACCTTGGTATGGCTGCAGCTTTACCAGATGGTAATTTAATTGTTCCTGTTATTAAAAATGCAGATCAATTAAACTTAGTGGGTATGACTAAGCAAGTAAACGACTTAGCTGGACGCGCTAGAGATGGTAAGTTAGCACCAGATGATATCCAAGGTGGAACTTATACTGTAACTAATGTTGGTACGTTTGGAAGTATCATGGGTACTCCAATTATTAATCAACCACAAGTTGGTATTTTAGCTTTAGGAGCAATTCGTAAAGTGCCTGCAGTTATTGAGACACCAGAAGGTGATTTTATCGGAATTCGTTACAAAATGTATTTATCGCACAGTTATGACCATAGAGTTGTAAATGGAGCATTAGGAGGACAGTTTGTTAAATCGGTTAAAGATTACTTAGAGTCTTGGGATAAAAACAGAGAGATATAAAAAACATAAAGTATTTTATAAAAAAAGCACAATCATTTGATTGTGCTTTTTTGTGTTTAATAACATTAGGTTATAATAGTACGCATCTTATAAATGTGACCATAGCATGTACGCTAAAAATAGTAGATGGATAATTAATGTGATTTTAGTAATCCATTTTAAATTTGGTTTATGTATCCAAATGGTAGAAACTATAGAGGTTAGTGTTAAAACAACTAACGTTGTGTCCAGTTGGTTAATGTTTTTAAAAAGATTAAACCAACCGTTTAAAAAAGAAAGCTGTCTATCTGTTTGATTACTAATAGTATTAAAAACAAATATCCAGGCACCTATATAATACACATTTAATAACGCGACTAAGCCAGAAAACAGTCTGTTAATCCTCATGCCTTATTTATTAATTGTATTGTCGGTAATAATTTTTATTAATTGATCAGTATCAGATGTGTTAGTATTGCTCATGTCTACAGTAAACGTGTTGTCTATTTGGTAGACCGTTAAGTTATTATTTTCAAACGTATGATATTTAAATTTTGAAAAAGTCAATCGGTGTTCTTTAAAATAACTATTAATTCGAATAGTCATTCCTACTTTGTTCCATTGCACATAGTTTTTTCTAAAAACTTTATTCAAAAAATAAAGAGCAAAAAGAATGTAGCCAAAACGTTGTATTCTTTTAATCCAAACGTCATCAATTGCATCAGTAGCTTGAAAAATAAAACCTGAAAAGATGCATAATAATGCCACTATAAAAACAGTTTTAGGTAGCCACGAATTCTTAAAATTAGAAAGGTTGTCAAAGTATATTTTTTTCATACTAGGGTAAGAATAATTAATTTAAAACCAATTAGGTAGCAGTATTTGTTAATTTAGTCCTTCGCGTAAAGCTTGAATAAACTCGTCTAAACTAGTGATATTGTTGTAAAGTTTGTCATTAATCTTTAAAATTGGGATTTGGCTAAAATCACTTTTAGAATTAATGGATTTAAATTCTTTAATTATTTTATCATAATGTGTCGCGTCTTTATCTAGGTTATATTCAGTGTAATTAATCTTGTTTTTTGTTAATATGTGTTTAGTATCAGGACAAATCGTGCAGTCGTCCTTAGTGTAAAGTGTGACCTCTTTGTTATGTAATGCTCTGTCTAATTTAAAATCTATAATTTTAAAATCTTTATCAATTTCTAGGCTATAAGACACCTCGTTAACCACTAAAATGTAGGTGTATTTTCCTTCGGTATTATTTAGCTTCACCATGGTTAATACACGTTTTTTGCTATTACCAGGAATAGTCTCTAAAATCGGACGTTCACTACTACGTCTAAAATCATTAGTTTCAACTTTTAAAAAAACATCATAGGATATGGAGTCGGTATTTTCAATATAAAGCTCATATCGTTTTCCTTTTACCTCTTCTTTTATAGAGACATGTTTATGATTGTTCTGGGAATAAACAGTCATGGTAGTAAAAGTTATAAGCAGCAGTATAAGGTTTCTAATCATTTTCAAAGTATTACAAAGTAAAAGTAACAGATTAGAATTATATTTGCATAAACCATACCAATAAAATCTTTTATGTCATTAAACTTAACAAAACCAATTTGCTTTTTCGATTTAGAAACTACAGGAATCAATATTACCAACGATAGGGTTGTAGAGATTTCTATATTAAAAGTGTTTCCTAACGGAAATAAAGAAAGTAAAACCTGGTTAGTTAATCCAGAAATGCCAATTCCAGCTGTGGTGTCTGCAATTCATGGTGTTACTGATGAGAGAGTTGCCAACGAGCCTACATTTAAGGAATTAGCACCAGAGATTAATGCGATGATTAAAGATGCAGATTTAGCTGGCTTTAATTCTAACCGTTTTGATATTCCGCTTTTAGCGGAAGAAATGCTGCGCGCAGATTTAGACTTTGACATGAAAGGTCGTGTTGCTGTGGATGTGCAAACAATTTTTCATAAAATGGAACAACGTACTTTAGGTGCAGCGTATAAGTTTTATTGCGATAAAAGTTTAGAAAATGCACACACTGCAGAAGCGGATACGTTAGCAACATACGAGGTTTTAAAAGCTCAGGTAGAGCGTTATGACGAACTTGAAAATGATACAAAATTTTTAGCCGAATTTAGTTCTCGCAAAAAATTTGCAGATTTTGCAGGTTTTATAAGTTATGACAAGGAAGGACAAGAAGTGTTTTCTTTTGGAAAGCATAAAGGTAAATTGGTAACAGAGGTTTTAGACAAAGAGCCTGGATATTTTGGATGGTTACTTAATGCAGATTTTCCGTTGTACACTAAAAAAGTGCTGACAGCAATTAAATTAAGAGCTTTAAATAATAAATTTTAAAACATGAAATTAATTTGCATAGGTCGCAATTATACAGACCATATCAAAGAGTTAGAAAACGAAAAACCTACAGATCCTGTAGTGTTTATTAAGTCTGATAATGCCATACTTTTAAAAAAACAACCCTTTTTTATTCCAGATTTTTCTAATGATGTGCATCATGAAGTAGAGGTTTTGGTTAAAATTACCAAACTAGGAAAACATATTGATAAAAAATTTGCTCATAAATATTATGATCAATTAAGTGTAGGAATAGATTTTACTGCTCGTGATTTACAAAAACAATTAAAAGAAAAAGGTTTACCATGGGAAAAAGCTAAATCTTTTGATGGAGCTGCAGTAATTGGTAAATGGATTGATAAGTCAGAATTTTCTGATGTAGATAGTTTAAATTTTAGATTAGAAAAAAATTCAAGTGTGGTTCAAACCGCAAACACAAGCTTAATGTTGTGGAAAATTGACGAATTGATTGAATATGTGTCAAAATATTTTACTTTAAAGATTGGAGATATTATATTTACGGGAACACCTTCAGGAGTTGGCAAGGTAGTTGCCAATGATAAATTAAAAGGTTATCTAGAGGATAAAGAACTATTTTCTATAACAGTTAAATAATACATGGAACAACATTACAAACTACATAGACTAAAAGAATTAGCAGACGACGATCAAGAGTTTATTTTAGCTTTAGCTTCAACTTTTATAGATGAAGTACCAAGTGATGCTAAAGTGCTTAAATTAGCAGTAGAAAATAAAAATTATCTATTGACTTATCAAACAGCACACAAAATGAAACCCACAGTTGATATGTTTGAGTTAGGTATACTTGACGATATAATTGAGGTGCAAGATTGGGGTAAATTTGAAAAAAAAGAGATCGATATCACTGATAAATTAAACATCGTTTTAGCTGCTATTGATAATGCAACTAACGAGATTATTCAAGATTTTAATTTATAATGCAAGCAGAAATAATTACCATTGGTGACGAGATTCTAATTGGGCAAGTAGTAGACACAAACTCAGCATTTATAGGTAAAGCACTAAATTCTATTGGTGTTTCTGTTTATCAAATAACCTCTATTCAAGACGATAGAGCGCACTTATTAAAAGCATTTGCTGAAGCAGAAAACAATGCAGATATTATCATTATAACAGGTGGATTAGGTCCAACCAAAGATGATATTACAAAGCATACTTTGGCAGATTATTTTGAAGATACTTTAGTTCAAAATGATGAGGTTTTACTCCACGTAGAGCAGTTATTTAAAAAGTATATCAACCAACCCATTTCCGAAATTAATAAAAAACAAGCACTAGTGCCAACTAAAGCAAAAGTGCTAATGAATAGGTTTGGAACAGCTCCAGGTATGTGGTTAGAAAAAGGAAATAAAACTTTTATTTCTTTACCAGGTGTGCCATACGAGATGAAAGCATTGATAGATAATGAAGTGCTACCTAATTTAGTCAAAAAGTATAAACGACCATATATTTTGCATAAAACCATACTTACCTATGGATTAGGTGAAAGCGTAATTGCAGAACGTATAGAAGCTATAGAAGACGCACTTCCAAAACATATTAAATTAGCCTATTTACCAAGTTTAGGTAAAGTAAGATTGCGTTTATCGGGAAAAGGTGAGGACGAGGCTAATCTAGCTTTAGATATTCAAGTTGAAATTGATAAAATATTACCATTAATTCAAGATGTTTTTGTCGGATTTCAGGACAATGATGAAGGTTTAGAGCTAAGTATTGCAAGACAATTAACAAAAAAAGGACAAACTTTAGCGTTAGCTGAAAGCTGTACAGGCGGAAAACTAGCAGAGCAATTTACGTCACATTCTGGTGCTTCAGAATTTTTTAAAGGCGCAATTGTTAGTTATGCCACACAGACTAAAATTGATCTTTTAGGTGTTTCAGAAGCGTTGATTAATCGTCATTCTGTGGTCAGTTTAGAGGTTGCAGAAGCTATGGCAACCAATATTAGAAAAATAATTAAAACAGATTACGCTGTTGCCACAACAGGTAACGCTGGACCAACAAAAGGAGACTCTGACGCAGATGTTGGAACAGTTTTTATAGCAATAGCTTCAAAAAACGGAGTAAAGGCTTATAAATTTAATATGGGAAACCATAGAGAACGCGTCATAAATAAAACAGTAAATAAGGCTTTAGAGTTGCTTCAAAAAGAAATTTTTGAAAATTAATTATTTAGCTATTGCCAAATAGTAAATAATTAGTATATTTGCACCTCGATTTTTAATAACATATTTTTAAAGTTATAAAGTAATGTCAAGAGTTTGTGAACTTACAGGAAAGAAGGCAATGGTTGGAAACAACGTGTCTCACGCGATGAATAGAACAAAGCGTACATTTGATGCTAATTTGATAAAAAAGCGTTTTTATCTTCCAGAAGAGGATAAGTGGGTAACTTTAAAAGTATCTACATCAGCATTAAAAACAATCAATAAAATAGGTATTGCTGCTGCTTTGAAAAAAGCTAGAGCAAACGGATTTATAAAATAATTACCCAATTAGGTAAATTAAAGTATTATGGCAAAGAAAGGTAATAGAGTACAAGTAATATTAGAGTGCACAGAGCATAAAGAGTCTGGAAAGCCAGGAACGTCTCGTTATATTACAACGAAGAACAAAAAGAACACTCCTGATAGAATGGAAATTAAAAAATTCAATCCTATCTTGAAGAAAATGACCGTACACAAAGAAATTAAATAATATTCCCTTTAAGGAATACTAAAACATATAAGTCATGGCAAAGAAAACCGTAGCATCTTTACAGACATCGTCTAAAAGATTATCAAAAGCAATTAAAATGGTGAAGTCTCCAAAAACTGGAGCTTACATGTTTGTTGAATCAATTATGTCACCTGAATTAGTAAAAGATTTCTTAGATAAGAAATAATTTTACTCTATTTTAATATAGTATTAAGCTGCTTACCTTTGGAAAGTGGCTTTTTTGTTTTTAAAATATTACGTTACTTTACATTATATAAATATGACAATGTAGCAGTCCTGCAAATTAGGCTTCATAATTGTTATATTGATTATTATATAAAGTGATTAATAGTATACAACATTAATTTAAAGTTGTAAAATATACATTTATAAGTGTTAGATTTACTTATAATTATTACAGTATATTAAACCTTGATCTCTTTTTAGGGATCAGTATATAAACAAAAACAATAATTTGAAATGAGTTTTTTTAAAAAAATATTTTCTTCAGAAAAAAAAGAAACCTTAGATAAAGGCTTAGAAAAATCAAGTACAAGCTTTTTAGGTAAATTAAGTAAAGCTGTCGCTGGAAAGTCTAAAGTGGATGATGCAGTTTTAGATAATTTAGAAGAAGTATTAGTCTCAAGTGATGTTGGTGTTAATACCACTTTAAAAATAATAGAACGTATAGAAGCTAGAGTATCCAAAGATAAATATCTTGGTACAGATGAGCTTAATAGAATATTACGAGAGGAAATAGCAGGCTTACTGTCAGAAACTAACTCTGGTGAAGATACAGAATATAAAATTCCGCAATTACCTAAACAACAAGATGGATCTAAGACACCTTATGTTTTAATGGTTGTTGGTGTTAATGGAGTTGGTAAAACAACCACTATTGGTAAATTAGCTTATCAATTTAAAAAACAAGGATTAAAAGTAGTTTTAGGTGCAGCAGATACTTTTAGAGCTGCAGCTATTAATCAATTACAAGTTTGGGCAGATCGTGTAGATGTACCTATGGTACGTCAAGATATGGGAAGCGATCCAGCTTCAGTTGCATTTGATGCTTTACAATCTGGAGTTAATCAAAATGCAGATGTCATTATCATTGATACAGCAGGACGTTTACATAATAAAATCAATTTAATGAACGAGTTAACAAAGGTTAAACGTGTCATGCAAAAAGTTGTTGGAGATGCACCACACGATGTATTATTAGTTTTAGATGGTAGTACTGGTCAAAATGCTTTTGAACAAGCCAAGCAATTTACTGCTGCAACAGAGGTTACAAGTCTTGCAGTTACTAAATTAGATGGTACTGCTAAAGGTGGTGTAGTAATTGGTATTAGTGATCAATTTCAAATTCCTGTAAAATATATTGGTGTTGGAGAAGGTATTGAAGACTTGCAAGTATTTAATAAGTTTGAGTTTGTAGATTCTTTTTTTAAGTAGATTTAGACAATAAATGATAATCAAAAGCTTCTATTTTTAGAAGCTTTTTTTTAGTTAGTTACTGCATTAATTTTTTCCCAAAGGTCATTATCAAAAGTAGATAAAGCAAAATTTGTGTCGTCTGCTGCATCTCCCATTCTAATAACAACAAGGTCTTTACTTGGTACGATATAAATTTTTTGGTCATTTTTACCTAAAGCACAATACATATCGTTTGGTGCATTTGGTATTAGTTTTCCTGAAAACTCAAACTGACTTTGTGGTAAACGGAAACTTGACTTACCATTAAGCCACCACAAATAACCATAAGCTTCATTAATATTTTGTGAAGTATTTGTAGCATCTTCTATAAAAAATTGCGATACTATTTGTGTATTTTCCCATAATCCATTTGCAGATAGCATTAAACCAAATCTAGCCATACTTCTGGTGTTGCTCCAATAAACACTTAAATCTCCAACCGGAATCCAAGTACCAGTCATACCAATTTTATTTTTTAAGTTTTGATTAAAGTAATTAGTCCATGTTTGGTTGCTGGCTTGTGCTACAATATCTTGTAATTTTACGTAGACGTTATGATAAGCCCAACGGGAATTTGCATCTGCAATATACTGTAAGTCGTTTGAAGAAACAGCGTCGCCTAAAGTATCATCTAATCCAGAGGTCATAGATAAAAGGTTTTTACAAGTAATTAGGTTTTCTTTTTCTAAAGTGGTACTAGTCCATCCAGCTCCTAGATAGTCAGAGACTTTATTGTTAATATTCAATAACCCTTGGTCTTGTGCAATTCCGGTAATGGTGCTTGTTAATGTTTTTCCTGCACTTGCCCAATACCATGGAGTTGTATTTGTATGTCCATTAAAATACTGCTCAAAAGCAATTTTTCCTTTATGTAAAATAATAAAAGACTTGGTATTTGATGTTTCTAAAAATAATGATAATTCGTCTAAAGCGTTTGTATTCCAATTTAATTTTAAAGGCGAAAGGGTTTCCCAAGTATCAGAATTTATAGGCGGAAAATATATAGCTTCGGTAGTTGGATTTTCTATTTCAAAGTCCTTGTTTTCAGAAGAACAACCAAATGTAAAAAGAAGTATAATGCTGAGAAGGCTTCGGATGGGTTTCATACTAATAGTTTATAATAGGACTAATATAAAATAGATTAGTTTAATAATTATAGCAAAAAAAAAGCCTAGTTATTTATTTACTAGACTTTTATTTATTAAGTGTTTTATATTTTAAGGAACTGTAACAGTTACAGGACCTATCCAATCACTAAACCCATTTGTACCACCACAATTAGATCTAATATAATAGTCATAAGCTTGTCCTGATGTTAGTCCGCTACTACCTACAAAATATGTAAGTCTTACTGGAACAATAGGAATAGCTGCTGTATTTAAAGTATTAAATGAGGTGCCTGCTTCAACATACGTTATTTCCCAATTATTTTGAGAATCTACATGGTCCCAATTAAAATCAAAATACCTTGTTGGAAAACCAGAACTACTTCCTGTACCTGTGCCAATATTTTCAAAATTAAAAGGATCTATACAGTTTGGATTAAAAGCAGCAGTAGTTGTTGTAACTGTTAATGGACCTGTCCATACACTATAACCATTTTCAGTACATTTGCTTTTTATGTAAAAATCATAAGTTGTTTGAGCGGTCAAACCAGAGACAGTTGTTGAAGAGTTTTCTGAAGTTACATGAACTGTTCCATTTCCTGGGTTAAATCCTTGGTCTCCGTATTCAATTTCATATTCATCACCACCATTATCTGACCAAAGAAATCTAGCATAATCTGATCCAACATTAGGACCATTAGTGTTGTATCCTAAACTAAAATTTGTAGGTTCGTTACAATAAGGGTTGTCATCTGTGGTAACAAAAGAAAAAGGTCCAGCCCAATTGCTATAAGCTTCGATATCATTACAATAAACACGTGTATAAAACGAATATTGAGTTTCTGGTTCTAAGCCTTCTATAATTTTGTAAGTATCTGGTACTGTATATAATGTTCCACTGCCTAATGTAAATCCTAAATTACCATACTCAACTTGATATAAAGATGAATTGACTTGAGAGGTCCAATCTAATTGAGCAAATGTATTGGCAATAGTTGTAAGATAAAGATTTGTTGGTTTAGCACAACTGTTTGTGTTATCTGTGTCGTTATCGCTGTCGCTAGAACAGCTAAAAAGAACTATTGAGATAAAAATTAATAGTATTTTTTTCATTAAAATAAAAATTTAATAGTTGGTTAATATTCGCAATATATTAATTAATTTTTTAAACTAAATAGCAAATTTTTTAGATAAGAGTAGTTGTTTGTTAAACAATTTGAATGTTAGATGTTTATGCTGTTATAAGTTGTTTATGTTAAGATTTAATAAACGTAAATCCTAAATCATTTTGTATCTTTGCAGTCCAAAAATGAGGTATGAGAACAAAGTCACTTAAAAAAAACAAAATCAATGTTATAACTTTAGGTTGTAGTAAAAATGTCTACGATAGCGAAGTCCTAATGGGACAATTAAAAGCTAACGGAAAAGAAGTTGTGCATGAGGAGGAAGGTAACGTGGTAGTTATTAATACCTGTGGTTTTATCAATAATGCAAAGGAGGAAAGCGTGAACACTATTTTAGAGTACATGCAAAAAAAGGAAGATGGAGAGGTTGATAAAGTATTTGTAACGGGATGTTTAAGTGAGCGTTATAAGCCAGAATTACAAAAAGATATACCTAATGTAGATCAATATTTTGGTACTACAGAGCTGCCAGGTTTACTTAAAGCTTTAGGTGCAGATTATAAACATGAGTTAATAGGAGAGCGTTTAACTACAACACCTAAAAATTACGCCTATTTAAAAATTGCAGAAGGTTGTGATAGACCATGTAGTTTTTGTGCGATTCCTTTAATGAGAGGTAAGCACAAATCTACACCAATTGAAAACTTAGTTACGGAAGCTGAAAAGTTAGCAGCAAATGGTGTTAAAGAGTTAATCTTAATTGCCCAAGATTTAACGTATTACGGTTTAGATTTATACAAAAAACGAAACTTAGCAGAGTTACTTGAAAACTTAGTTAAAGTTGAAGGTATTGAATGGATTAGATTGCATTATGCTTTTCCAACAGGTTTCCCAATGGACGTGTTAGATTTGATGAAGCAAGAGCCAAAAATTTGTAATTATCTAGATATTCCATTACAACATATTAGTGACGATTTACTTAAAAGTATGCGTCGTGGTACTACCAAAGAAAAAACAACAAATCTAATTAAGCAGTTTAGAGCTATTGTCCCAGAGATGACTATTAGAACAACATTAATTGTTGGTTATCCAGGCGAAACGGAAGCACATTTTCAAGAATTAAAACAGTGGGTAAAAGATATGCGCTTTGAGCGTTTAGGTTGTTTTACTTATTCTCATGAAGAAAACACACATGCCTATAACTTGGAAGACGATGTGCCACAAGATGTAAAGCAAGACAGAGCTAACCAAATTATGGAAATTCAATCTCAGATTTCTTGGGAATTAAATCAAGAAAAAATTGGAGAAACCTTTAAAGTGGTTATAGACCGTAAAGAAGGTATTTATTTTGTAGGTCGTACTGAGTTTGATAGTCCAGATGTAGATAATGAAGTGTTAATAGATGCAACTGACACGTATTTAAAAACAGGAGAATATTACAATATTAAAGTGACTGAAGCTGAAGATTTTGATCTTTATGGTGAGTTAGTAAAAGCTTAAATTAAGGCATTCAAAATAAAACAATTTGAATGTTAAATCTAAAAAAGTATATTTACAAAACTAAACAAACCAAAAAATGAAAAAATCAGTATTAAAAACAGTAGTAGTAGCTTGCTTTTTTATGTTAACAGCTTGTGGTGGTGGAGGACCAGAAGGTGCTACAATTAGCTTTTTAGAAGCTATGTATTCTGGAGATTTTGAAACAGCTAAAAAACACGCAACTACAGACACAAAATCTATGTTGTCTATGCTAGAGTCTTTTGGCGCAAAAGATCAATTTGCAGATAAGATGAAAGAAGCAGATATTTCTTTTAAAGTAGTTGATACTAAAATTGATGGAGACAAAGCAGTATGTACTGTAAAAATGTCAAGTAGTCAAGATGAAAAAGATCAAGATATGCCAATGAATCTTATTAAAGAAGAAGGGAAATGGTTGGTAAGTATGGACAAAGAGTCCATGAATAAAGAAGGCTTAGATAAAGCTAATAAAGAAACAGGAAATCCTGATATGGAGTCTGATGACGATATGGATGAGGAAATGATTGAGGAAGATGATTATGAGGCTGCTGAGTAAATGTTAAAAACCACTATAAAAATATCACTAGTCTTAGCTGTTATTTTTTTAGCATATAAATTTTTTAAAGACGATTCAAACAGACCGTATGAATCGTCTTTTTTGTATAAATTATCGCCTATAGAAAAAGCTAAACTTCAAACTGGAGATATTATTTTAAGACGTGGTTATGGTTTTGTAAGTACTATGATTTCTAAAATGATGAGTGAGGACTATGATGTAACTCATCTAGGTGTTGTTATCAAGCAAAATGATAATTTAAAAATTGCACATGCGCTGTCAAGTAGCGTATCTAATCAGGATGGTTTACGTTTGCAGGCAATAGATTCTTTTGTGCACAATTCTCATGATAAGACGATTTTGGTCACTAGATTAAAAAATATAGATACAATTAAACAAAGTAAAATTGTAAAGCAAATTGATTATTATTATAAAAAACAATTACCCTTTGATCATAGCTTTAATTATAAAGATACTACTGAGCATTATTGCTCTGAGTTAATTTGGCGTATATATGAGCATAATTTAAAAATTCTGCAAGTAGCAGATAGTATTACAGATCAGCAAAAATATAATACACTTAAAACGTTTTACGATCCAAATTATTTTAATATTATAATCAATCACCAAAAGTAAAATAATCTAGTTTTTTTCGACTTGCCTTTTAATTTTCTTAATAGCAGTTTCAATAGATTTTTCAGGCTCTATAATATTATATTCACCCCAAAAATCGGGATCTCTAAAGCCGGAAACTTGGTCTTGCAAAATACTATTTTGTTTAAGTTTTTTAGACTGTGTATTGGTTAATAAATCCTTATTTATATTCCAATCTGTTATAGCCATTTCACTTTGTAATGTATATCTACTATTAAACCATCGGTTATCCCAATTAACTTTAAAAGAGATTAATATATTACTATAAGCAAAATACCATTTGCCATCTTTTGTTCTGTAATTAACCTTGTAAGCAGCTTCAGTTGGATATACATTAGCTTTTCTTGGTTTTTTTCTCACAAATAATTTGGTAGCTTCGGTTTGATTTTCAACATTTAAATTAAAAACAGCACTAGTTAAAGCATAATTATTAGCGTCAATATAAAGTGTGCCATAATACAAAGGTCTATAAATAGTTTCTTTTTGTTTAAAATTTACAACATAAACTAATTGATTATCAACCTGAGTAGATCTACCAAAAGTAAACGTGTAGTCACTCAAGGTTTCATCATTAAAAATGTATTCAGGATACTTAATAATGTCAGTGTGTAAACTGCTAAAGGGACCTCCTTGAATTTTAAGTGCTATGGTATCTAACCTTGAGTAATCTGTGTTTTTTCTAGCCTTTATTAAAGTAACATCGTCATTTTTGCTAGAGTTATAAGACGATTTATTAATGCTAACAATGGCTTCAGATAATGATGCATTTCTGTTACGTTTTTTAATAGTTTCTCTATAAAAACCTGTCATAAAAACAGTTTCAGTAGCGTAGTTTTCTACTTTTAGGTTTAATACTTTTTTTACTAGTTCTTCTGCATCTTTAGGTGCTGCAATATCTATAGCAGCCAATACTGTGGCTGCTTCTTGTAAATATATTTTAGTATCAGTTGGTTTAAATTCTGATAAAGCAACTTCTAATTTTTGATACCCTAAATAAGATATTGTTACATTGTTTTGTAACAGGTCTTCTGGGACTTTTAACGTAAACTCGCCATCACTATTAGCTATAGTACTAACGTTGGAGTTGGTAATAATTAAATCGGCTAATGCTAAAGGATTATTGGTAGCTTTATCTAATACTATTCCTTTAAATTCGGTTATATTTTGACTAAAACCAAAAAAACAAGTTAGTAGTGTAAAATAGACTATGAAGTTTTTAATGTTTAAAGGTAGTACGGTTGATTTCACTAGTGTTGTGTTTGCAGATTATCTTATAAAGTTACTCAAATTTCAACACTTTACTCTTGGGTTTTATGTTAATTTTAAGACATACTAAAGGGCAAACTGCCTTATCTTTACAGCAGATTAATTTGTAACTATGCCAACAGACTGTATACCCTTTAAAGAAACAGGATATTTTTCTCAATTAATTTGTGATTATTTAGCTGAAGCTGAATCACTAAAACCGTTTTATAATAGGTTTCCTAATATCAAAAACTTTGAAGCTCAAATAAAACAGAAGCAAGATAATTTTTCTCAAGAAGGTAGAGTGGTCTTAGTAAAAACTTTACAAGAGCAATATAACCTACTGGAAACTTCAGATGCTACAGACACTAACATTAAATTATTAGCAGACAATAAAACCTTTACAATTACAACAGGTCATCAGCTTAATTTATTTACAGGACCATTATACTTTTTGTATAAAATTGTGTCTACAATAAATTTAACTAAGCAATTAAAAATACAATACCCAGAATATAATTTTGTGCCTATCTATTGGATGGCTTCAGAGGATCATGATTTTGAAGAAATAAATTATTTCAATTTTAAAGGCAAAAAGATACGTTGGAACAAAAATGCTTCAGGAGCAGTTGGAGATTTAGACACTACAGGTTTAGATAACGTATTAGACCTTTTTGCAAAAGAGTTAGGGATTGGTCAAAATGCTAAATTTTTAAATACACTATTTGAAAACGCTTACTTAAAACATGATAATTTAGCTAAAGCCACACATTATTTAGCAAATGCATTATTTGGTGAGCATGGTTTGGTTATTATAGATGCTAATAATAAAGATTTAAAAACATTATTTATACCTCAAATTAAAACAGAGTTATTTAATAATACATCATTTCAAAAAGTTACTGAAACATCAAATCAATTAAGTCAAGTATCAGAAAACTACGCTATACAAGTAAATCCTAGAGATATAAATTTATTTTACATCACTAAAAATGTAAGAGAACGTATTGTTTTTAAAGATCAAAAATATTCTGTTTTAAACACGTCAATATCTTGGACTAAAGAAGAGTTGTCAAAACATATAGACCAGGCTCCAGAATGTTTTAGTCCTAATGTAATTATGCGTCCATTGTATCAAGAAGTTATTTTGCCAAATTTATGTTACATTGGTGGAGGTGGTGAGCTAGCTTACTGGTTTCAGTTAAAAGCTAATTTTGAAACTAATAATGTGGTTTTTCCAATATTACTTTTACGTAATTCTGTTTTAATAAAAACAAAACAGCAAGCGGATAAACTTAAAAAACTAAGCATATCTGATAAAGACTTGTTTTTAAAACGTGATAGTTTTATTAACAAAAAAGTACGAGAAATTTCTAATATTGATATTGATTTTTCTGAACAAATTCAACATCTAAAATCACAGTTTCAACAACTTTATAAGCTAGCAGAATCAACGGATAAGTCTTTTGTTGGTGCAGTAGCCTCTCAAGAAAAAAAGCAAATTAATGGGTTGGCACATCTTGAAAAAAGATTGTTAACTGCTCAAAAAAGAAAACTTAAAGATCAAGTAGAGCGTATTACCGATTTACAATACCAATTGTTTCCTAATTATAGTTTGCAAGAACGTAATACTAATTTTTCAGAATTATATTTAGAATTTGGTACGGATTTAATACCTCAGTTAATTAAAAATTTAAAACCTTTGCAAGGTCAATTTTTAATTCTTGAATTATAAGCCATGCATAAAATAGATTTAGATTTAGTTGAAATGACGCTAGACGTCATGAAATATACAATAGATCGTATTTCAAAAACTGAAGACGTCATTGGTAAACCTCAAAAAGCCGAAACTTTAAAAGCGCTTGTAGGAGAAACAGTGACAGACAAAGGTATTGGTGGAGAGACTGCTTTTAATCTATGGAAGCAACACTTAATGCATGCTAACGTAAAAATAGATCATCCACGTCATTTAGCATTTGTGCCAGCATCTCCAACCAGAGCCTCGATTTTATTTGATTTGGTAACTTCAGCATCAAGTATTCATGGTGCGTATTGGATGGAAGGAGCAGGTGGTATTTTTTGCGAAAACGAAGCCATGAAGTGGATTGTATCATTAACAGGATTACCACAAGGTGCTTTTGGTGTATTTACTAGTGGTGGTACTGCAGCAAACTTGTCTGCAATTGTTACAGCACGCGAGTATTGGAGAAGTCTAAACGATGACAACAAAAATCAAAAAGGCTTAATAATCACCTCAATTGGTGCGCACTCTTCAATCAAAGCTATGGCTAAAGTGGTGGATGTGGATGTATTGTTGGTAGATACAGAAGACCGTTTAAAAGGTAGTGCATTACAACATACAATAGACAATTTAACACCACAACAAAAACAACGTCTATTTGCTGTTGTGGCAACAGGAGGAACAACTAATGCAGGAATTATTGACGATTTAGATGGTGTAGCTACTATCTGTCAAGCAGAAAACCTATGGTTTCATGTTGATGCTGCATATGGAGGAGGTGCTTTAGCAGCAAACTCTGTTAGACACCTGTTTAACGGAATTGAAAAAGCGGATAGTATTACCATTGATCCACACAAATGGATGTTTTCTCCATACGATTGTGGTGCAGTAATATATAAGCAACCAGAATTAGCTAAAAAAGCGCACGCACAAGAAGGTTCCTATTTAGATATTTTCAAAGACGAAGGAGCACATGGCTTTAATCCAACAGATTATCAAATACAATTAACACGTCGTGTACGTGGATTACCTTTATGGTTTAGTTTAGCTACTCATGGTACAGATAGATATAAAGAAGCTGTGGAGCGTGGTTTGGAATTAGCAACCATAGCTGGACAATTAATAAAAGATATGGGTCATGTAGAGCTGGTTAGAGAGCCAAGCTTATCATGTGTACTTTATAGACGCAAGGGATGGACTCCAAATGACTACAGAGATTGGACTTTTAAAAATCACGATAAAGGCTTTGCATTAGTAACACCAACCAAATGGAAAACAGGTGATAGTTTTGAAACCGTTTCGCGTTTTTGCTTTATAAATCCAGATACGACAACTCAGGATATTAAAGCAATTTTAGAGTCCATGAAATAGTATTTGTTAATTGTTAAAAAATAGTGCAAATTTTCATAAATCATAAATAGTATTTATCAATGCAATTACTATTTTTGTGCATGCAACACGACAAAGTACTTATATTAGATTTCGGATCGCAATACACACAACTAATTGCGCGCAGAGTTAGAGAGCTTAACATCTATTCCGAAATACACCCATTTAACAAACCACCAAAAAACGTAGACGATTACAAGGCAGTAATACTTTCTGGAAGCCCAATGTCTGTAAGATCAAAGGATGCTTTTCATCCTGACTTATCAGAGATTAGAGGCAAAAAGCCAATGCTAGCTGTCTGTTACGGTGCACAATATTTAGCACATTTTTCTGGAGGTGAAGTAGCCGAATCAAACACACGCGAGTATGGTCGTGCCAACTTAAGTTTTGTAGAAGAGGATGCTTTTTTTAAAAATATATCAGTAGGTAGTCAAGTATGGATGAGCCATAGTGACACCATCAAACACCTACCAACAAACGGAAAATTATTAGCAAGCACGCACGATGTGCAAAATGCAGCTTATAAGATAGAAGGCGAGTCGACTTACGCGATTCAATTTCATCCAGAAGTATACCACTCTAAAGACGGTAAACAATTACTAGAAAACTTTTTAGTATCAATCGCAAATGTAAATCCAGATTGGACACCAAATGCATTTGTGCAAGAAACCGTTGAGGATTTACAAGCAAAACTTGGAGACGATAAAGTTGTTCTAGGATTATCAGGTGGAGTAGACTCGTCAGTAGCAGCCATGTTATTGCACAAAGCAATAGGCAAAAACCTATACTGCATATTTGTAAATAACGGATTATTACGTAAAAACGAATTCACAGAAGTATTAGAACAATACAAAGGGATGGGCTTAAACGTAAAAGGTGTAGACGCTTCGGCACGCTTTTTGGATGCATTAGCAGGACTGAGTGATCCAGAAAAAAAGCGTAAAGCTATAGGTAACGCATTTATCGAGGTGTTTGATCAAGAAGCAAATCTAATCGAAGATGTAAAATGGTTAGCACAAGGGACAATTTATCCAGACGTGATAGAAAGTGTAAGTGCAACAGGAGGACCAAGTGCAACTATAAAAAGTCATCATAATGTAGGTGGATTACCAGACTACATGAAATTAAAAATTGTAGAGCCACTTCGCGCTTTGTTTAAGGACGAAGTAAGACGTGTTGGTGCAAGTATGGGTATGGATAAAGACCTTTTAGGACGTCATCCATTTCCAGGACCAGGTTTAGCAATCAGGATTTTAGGAGACATCACAGCAGAGAAAGTACAAATTTTACAAGATGTAGATGCTGTCTTTATTAACGGATTACGCGACGCAGGATTATACGATAAAGTATGGCAAGCAGGTGCTATTTTACTACCAGTAAATAGTGTGGGTGTAATGGGAGACGAGCGTACTTACGAGAAATGTGTAGCACTAAGAGCTGTAGAAAGTACTGATGGTATGACTGCAGACTGGGTAAATTTACCATACGAGTTTTTACAAAAAACAAGTAACGATATAATAAACAAAGTAAAAGGCGTTAACAGGGTAGTTTACGACATAAGTAGTAAGCCACCAGCAACTATAGAGTGGGAATAAAACCTCCTTTTTTAAAAATTTTATAATAAGTTGGGCGTTACCACAAGGGTCGCGTCTTCCATTATATCTTTTTTTTGCCATATATGGCAGCAAAAAAAAGGATGCCAATACAACCGCTAACGCAGTTTGAAACGTATAAATAACATATGAGAAAATTAATATATATCTTAAGCGTAGTCGTAATGTTTGGCTGTGCTTCCGCGAAAGCGCAAAATTACAAAACGCATAAAGTAAATGCAGGAGAAACTATAGAGCAAATTGCTGCAAAATATAGTGTTACAAAATCTCAGATTTATGCATTAAATCCAGACGCTAGAAAAGAAGTAAAAGTAAATTCTGTATTAATAATTCCAAATAGTAAGGCTGCACAAGCATCACCTAAATTAACAGAGGTTAAAACATTAGATGGTTTTAAAACTCATAAAGTTAAACGTAAAGAAACCCTATATAGTTTATCTAAAAAATACGATGTAGAGCAAGAGGAAATTAAAAAGCATAATCCAGAATTATATGCTAATAATTTGCGAAAAGGCGATAAAATTAAAATTCCAGTTTACAAAGTAACCAAAGCTATTGTTGAGGTAAAATTAGCCACAAAAAGCCATACTGTAAAACCAAAAGAAGGTAAATGGCGTATTGCTTATCAATATGGTATAACAGTACAAGAGTTGGAAGATTTAAATCCTGATATGTCAGCTGTTTTACAACCAGGAGAAGTTATAAATGTTCCTAATCTAGAAGCTGAAGAAGTAAAAACAATTGATGAAAAATACAGTTATTATACAGTTTTAAAATCTGAAGGGTTTTACAGACTAAAACTTAAAACCGGATTAGAACAGGAGCAATTAGAGCAATTAAATCCAGAGCTTTTAACAACAGGGTTAAAAGAAGGTATGGTTTTAAAAATACCATTTGATTCTGATGTTAGAGCAAAAAATGAAGGTTTAGGTATTACTTTGGCAGGAGAGAAGTTGTTTACATCAGATTTAACAACACGTAATTTGGATGCAAATACAAAACACATAGCAATTATGCTACCTTTTAAATTAAGTAAGGTAGATGCAGACTCAGTTTACGACGCTAAAAAGCTAATAAAAAACGATCCTTATGTTAGTACCTCTTTGGATTTTTACTCAGGAGCTAAAATAGCAATAGATAGTTTAGCAACTTTAGGAATAAATCTTAAAGTAGATGTATATGATACAGAAAATAGAGAAAGTAAGGTTGTGTCATTATTACAATCTAATAATTTTGACGATGTAGATGTAGTGATTGGACCAGTAATGCCAAAACTTTTTAATACTGCAGCAGCAACACTAAAAAGTAAAAAAATACCATTAGTATCTCCAATAACAAAAACGGTAGACTTACAAGAAAATGTATTTCAGTCTAGACCTGACGAGGCATTGTTAAAAGAAAAGCTATTAAATTATTTTAAAGCAGATAGTACATCACACTTTATAATTGTCTCTGATATGAAAAATAAAGCTACAGCAGATGCACTAAAAGTGTCTTTCCCTAAGGCAACAATGGTAAAATCTAGAAAAGTTGCTAAGACAGGAGCAGATGCTTATTACGTATTTGATCAGGATATGGTTAATGTGCTTAAACCAGGTAAAAATATTGTCTTTTTAGAAACTGAAAATGCAGGATTTGTATCAAATGTTTCTAGTATCTTAAATTCTAAAATTAAACCAAATATGTCTGTTGTATTAACAACTACAGATAAAAATAATGCGTTTGAGGATGATGAGGTCAGAAGTACACATTTGTCTAATTTAGGATTTACCTATGCGTCCATTAATAAGTCTTTTAGCGAAGATGAAAATAACAGTTTTGCAAAACGTTACAAAGCAATGTATAATGAGTCACCAAATACATACGCTGTAAGAGGGTTTGATTTAACAATGGATGTTGTTTTACGTTTAGTAACTTCAGAGGATATTTATACCTCTGTAAACGAGTCTCCATTGACAACTTATGTAGAAAATAAATTTGCATACAAAAAGAAATTATTTGGAGGGTATTACAACAATACAGTATACATTGTTAAATACCAAGATTTAAAAATAGTAGAAGTAAAAAATTAAAAAGGAGTCGTTTTTGTAATCATGTTTAAGTACGTATTTATTTGCTTGGGGTTTTTCTTGTTACACAGTGATGTAATGGAGGAGCTGTCATGGAGTGAAAATTACAAACTTAATTGGGATGATTTTAAAGGACAACCTAATCAGGATACAGATGCTGTTGCAGTAACAGCATCTGGTATTACTTTTAGTTACTCTATCAACAAGCGTGATGATAAAGTTTATGGTTTTAAAACATTGGTTAAAGCCTTTTTTTATCCAGAACATTCTTGGTGTAAATCAGATCAAGTAGATACGCATGTTTTAGGACACGAGCAATTACATTTTGATATTACAGAGTTGCATGCAAGGCTATTTAGACAACGCATCGCAGCAATAAAACCACATGAAGGATTAGCTAAAACACTTCAAGATATGCATAGCGCTATTGATAGCCAATTAGCAGAGATGCAAAATACTTACGACTTACAAAGCGAATATTCTATTAACGTCGATGGTCAAAAAAAATGGAAGGACAGTATTGCTGTGCGTCTAAAGGCTGTAAACAAGTTTAAATCTAAAGGATAATTTGCTTCAACCAGACAAAGATTTTTTAATAAAATTGGCACATACCAAAATGCCTTTTGGTAAGTATAAAGATCGTTTCTTGATAGACTTACCAGAGTATTATATTGTTTGGTATCACAATAAAGGATTTCCTAAAGGAAAACTAGGCGAAATGTTAGAAACCGTTTATACAGTTAAATTAAATGGATTGGAAGACTTAATCCGAAATATTAAAAAACAATATCCTAAATAGAGTATTCTAATACTTTCAAGAGTCTCAGCATTGTTATTCATTGGGTTCTATATGAATAAGCACATGTCCCAAATTTGGAATTTGTTCTCGCAAATAGTCTTTTAAGTTGTGAGAAATGTCGTGTCCTAGTTTTACTGAAATATTACCATCCACAATAGCATGTAAATCAACATTAAACTTCATACCAGCTTTACGTATAAAACATTTTTCGGTACCCAAGACACCTTCTACTTTCAAGGATTGTTCTCTAATATCAATAATAAGTTCATCATAAACTTGCTCATCCATGACTTCGCCTAAAGCAGGTCTTAAAATTAAATAGCTGTTATATAAAATAAAGGCAGAAGCAAATAATGCTGCCCAATCATCAGCAGTTTCAAATCCTTTACCAAAAAGTATTGCTATAGAAATGCCAATAAAAGCCATTATAGATGTTATAGCGTCACTACGATGGTGCCAAGCGTCGGCTTTTAATGATGAGCTATTGGTTTGTTTACTTTTTTTTATTACAATCTGAAACGCTATTTCTTTCCAAATAATAATCACACCTAACACAATTAGTGTCCATGATTTAGGTGTTTTATGAGGCGTTAAAATGTTATGAATACTTTCTAATGCAATTATAGTCGCAGACACAACTAAAAAGGCAACAACAGCAAAAGTGATTAAAGGTTCAATTTTGCCATGACCATAAGGATGATTATCATCTGCAGGACGTTTTGCATATTTAAAACCAAATAATACTAATAGTGAAGCAAATATATCTGTTGTGGACTCAATTGCATCTGCAATTAATGCATACGAATTACCAAAAACACCTGCAAGTCCTTTAATAAGTGCAAGCAGTGTGTTTCCGATAATACTAAAGTAAGTTGTTCGTATTGCAGTTTGCTCGTTAGTCATTGTTTTTTTAATGCATTTAAAATCTGATAACCTTACTAGGGTTCGTTTATACACAATATATAAATAATATCAGTATTAGCTATAAATGTAAGCATCAATTTTAACTAACTAACCCTTTTAAGTTTTAGCGGTAATGATTGACTTTTTATGTCTTCCCCAAGCAACAAATATAGCTAGTAAAAATAAAACAAAATTCATTCCTATTGCCGAAAACTCTCCTCTAACACCATGGAAAATTGCAGCTAACAGCATTACTATTTCTAAGCCAATTGCAGCCCAAATAGTTAAAAAAGGTTTAATACGAAGTATAGAAGGTAAAATTATTCCCAATCCACCTAAAAATTCACTTAAACCTATAAACCTAACTAATCCAGTAGGAGTAGAGTTAACCCAAGGAAGTGATTGAGCTAAGGTTTCAATAGGTTGAGAAATTTTCATTACACCTGCCATTAAAAACATAATAGCTAGTAATCCTTGAGCAATCCATAGCGATATATGTATTGCTTTGTTGTTTTTTTGATCTGTCATTGTATTTATATTAGTTTAATACAGCAAAATTGCAGTAAAGCATGACTAATAAAAATAAGATACCTTAAGAAATAAGTTAAGTTTAGTTTTTAGCAATCTTACGTCTAATATCACTTAAATATTCTGGTGTGACACCAATATATGAAGCTATAAGTTTTAAAGGTAATCGTTGTACTAAAGAAGGATAGGTATCTGTAAAGTTTGTATAACGTTGCTCTGCTGTAGCACTTAAAAGACCTATTATACGTTTGTTAGTTGCAATTAAATTATTTCTAAATTTAGTGTTCATTTCTACTAAATCTGCTTTTTCAAATTGATTGATATCCTTTACATCTGCATTTGATATTATGGATACTTCAGACGCTTCAATTGCTTCAATATATACTAAAGACGGAACTTGGTTAGAAAAACTATCCAAGTCTGTTATCATCCATGTTTCTGGCGCAAATTGCATTATGTGTTCCTTCCCTAAATGATCAATAGTGTAGCTTTTAAGACAACCACTTTTAACAAAATAACCATATTTGGCAATATCCCCTTGTTTTAATAAAATATCTCCTTTTGGAATTGTAACGGTTTTATTTAAATTAATAATATTCATTATAATGGATTACATTTTTTTAATTAACAGAAAATGCTATGCTGTCATAATCTTTAAACAAACATAAGGTTATTTTACGTCTAATTACTTTAGCATAATTTTGTTTAAGACTTTAGATAATTTAAATATAATAATTATTAAAGTAATATGTTATGTATTAAAAGTATTACAAGTCTAAAGATAATGCAGTTAGCGGTTTACTAGATTTTAAAATTTAATACCAATGTCTTCCAAAAATAAAAGAGTAAAGACTAATAGTTTCAACATAAAATCGTAAATTTGCTCGCGTTTAACAACGCAACATGACATCAGAAACTAAGTACATATTTGTAACAGGAGGAGTAACATCTTCCTTAGGAAAAGGAATTATAGCAGCATCTCTTGCTAAACTACTTCAAGCGCAAGGTTACAGAACCACAATCCAAAAATTAGACCCTTATATTAATGTAGATCCAGGTACACTAAATCCGTATGAGCATGGCGAATGTTATGTTACAGATGATGGTGCAGAAACCGATTTGGACCTTGGACATTACGAGCGTTTTTTAAATGTGCCTACAAGTCAAGCTAACAACGTTACCACTGGACGCATATATCAAAGCGTGATTAACAGAGAACGTAAAGGTGAGTTTTTAGGAAAAACAGTACAAGTTATCCCTCATATTACAGACGAAATTAAACACAGAATCCAAATCTTAGGAAACTCTGGAGATTATGATATAGTAATTACTGAGATTGGTGGAACTGTTGGAGATATTGAGTCTTTACCATACATTGAAGCAGTTAGACAATTAAAATGGGACTTAGGAGATAATAACGCATTAGTGATTCACCTAACTTTAATCCCTTATTTAACAGCAGCTGGAGAGCTAAAAACAAAACCAACTCAACACAGTGTTAAAACACTAATGGAAAGTGGTGTACAAGCAGACATATTGGTTTGTCGTACAGAGCATGAATTGCCTTCAGATTTAAAAAGAAAATTAGCCTTATTTTGCAATGTACGAGAAGAGGCCATCATACAATCTATCGATGCATCAACCATTTATGATGTACCAAATATGATGTTAGACGAAGGTCTTGACAAAGTGGTACTTAAAAAATTAGCATTAAATAGTGACGCTCCTGATTTAACAACTTGGAATAAGTTTGTACAAAGACATAAAAATCCAAAATCTGAAATTACAATTGGATTAATAGGTAAATATGTAGAGTTACAAGATTCTTACAAGTCTATATTAGAAGCATTTATTCATGCTGGAGCAGAAAACGAAGTTAAAGTAAATGTAGAGTCTGTACATTCTGAGTATTTAAATGCAGACAATATTAAAATGAAGTTATCACACCTTGATGGTGTACTAGTTGCTCCAGGTTTTGGAGAGCGTGGTATAGAAGGAAAAATAACAGCAATTAAATATGTACGCGAAAATAACATTCCGTTTTTAGGAATTTGTTTAGGTATGCAAATGGCAGTTATTGAGTTTTGTCGTAACGTCATGGGATTAGCAGACGCTAACTCTACAGAAATGGATCCTAAGACTACAAATCCAGTTATTGATATTATGGAAGACCAAAAAACCATCACAGACAAAGGAGGAACAATGCGTCTTGGCGCTTGGGATTGCCATATCGAAAAAGAGTCTATAGCTTATAAAGTCTACCAATCTCAAGATATTAAAGAGCGTCATAGACATAGATATGAGTTTAATAGTAATTTTAAAACTCAAATTGAAGCTGCAGGATTAAAAGCAACAGGTTATAATCCTGATACAAAATTGGTCGAAATTGTTGAAAATCCATCTCATCCGTGGTTTGTTGGTGTGCAATACCACCCAGAATATAAAAGTACAGTAGCCAATCCACATCCTTTATTTGTGGCATTTGTAAAAGCAAGTTTAAAGCACAGTAAGAAAAAATAAGTGTCAATTTGACACCAATTTAAAAGTGGTCGTATATTTGACTAATTAATTATTCCTTGAATAAGTTAGAGGAACCAAACAATTATGGAAGAAAAAAAACTAGACGTTAAGTCGATAATAGGATTTGTATTAATTTTCGGAATCTTATTATTCATGATGTGGCAAAACCAGCCATCTCCTGAAGAGCTTAAAGCGCAAGAGGTAGAAAAGCAAGCTCAAATTGAGGCTCAGAAAAAAGTAAATGCGACAGCTCTATCAGAGACTAAAGTTACTAGTGCAGTAGATTTTTCTAAACCAAAGGACTCTACTCAAGTAGCAGCATTACAATCAAAAATCGGTGATTTTGCTTATTCTTTAGCGACTACAACAGCTACAGATAGTGAGGTATTGGTTGAAAGTGATTTGTTAGCATTAAAGTTTAACACAAAAGGTGGTCATTTATCAGAGGTTAAACTTAAAAACTTTGTAAACTTTGATTCTATTCCAATTTACTTAGTAAAGGATGGTAATTCTGTATTTAATATCAATTTCCAAACAACAGATAATCGTACTTTAAATACTAAAGATTTATATTTTCAGCCTACAGTAACTAAAAGTGGAGAAAACACAGTAGTGTCCATGAAGTTAAAAACTGCAGAAGATAAATTTTTAGAGTATAATTATGTAGTTAAGCCAAACGATTATATGGTAGATTTTACCATTAAATCTCAAGGTTTAGAGTCTGCTATAAATACGTCAAATCCTATTAATTTAGATTGGACACAAAAAACAATAAGACATGACCAAAGTATTAGTTACGAGAATAGATACACACGTTTAACTTACCAAACAGATGGTGATGTAGACAAGTTATCTCAAATGGGTGACGATGATGAGGTTGAAGAGGACGTATCATGGTTATCATACAGACAACACTTTTTTAGTACTATTCTAGTGTCTGATAAAGCGTTTAAGGAAGTTTCAATTACATCTAAAAACTTAGTAGAAGACGAAGCGATAGATTCTGTATTTACAAAACAATTTTCTACTAAAACTGCATTAGCTTTAAATGGAGCCTCAATTAACAACAATTTAAAGTTGTATTATGGTCCAACAGATAGCGAAATTTTAAAAAACTACGATGATAATTTAGTAGAAAGTATCCCATTTGGATGGGGAATTTTTGGATGGATTAATAAGTTTTTATTTATTCCATTATTTAACGGATTAAGTTCGTTTTTACCTTACGGAATTGCAATTATTGTAATGACAGTACTTATTAAGTTAGCCATGTCATTTGTACAATACAAGCAATACTTATCGCAAATGAAGCTTAAAGTTTTAAAACCAGAACTTGATGCTATCAGAGAAAAGTATAAAGACAACAAAATGAAGGCGCAACAGGAAACTATGGCACTTCAAAACAAAGCAGGAGCAAGTCCTTTAGCAGGATGTTTGCCAGCATTTATTCAAATGCCAGTATTTTATGCTTTATTTATGTTTTTCCCGACTGCATTTGCTTTAAGACAGAAAAAGTTTTTATGGGCAGAAGATTTATCTTCTTATGATGTTGTTGCAGAATTGCCTTTTAATATTCCATTATATGGAGATCACGTAAGTTTATTTCCAATATTAGCTGCAATCGCTATTTTCTTTTACATGAAGTTAACGACTGGTCAAAACCAAATGTCAGCACCACAACAAGAAGGGATGCCTGATATGGCTAAGATGATGAAGTATATGATATACTTTGCTCCAATCATGATGTTAATTTTCTTTAATCAATACGCTTCAGGATTAAGTTTATATTACTTTATTTCTAACTTAATTAGTATTGGTATTTTATTAGTAATTAAGAATTTTATATTAGATGAAGATAAGATTCATGCTAATATTCAGGTTCAAAAAGCTAAGCCTAAAAAAGAAAGTAAGTTCCAGAAAAAAATGAAAGAAATGATGGAACAAGCTGAAAAGCAAAAACAAATGCAACAAAAAAATAAAGGTAAATAAGTCGATTTATTTTTTAATTTTATAAAAAAAGCTGTCTGCTATAATTTTAGTTTGGCAGCTTTTTTGTTATAACAAATAGTAAATAATAACGTTAAACCGTAAGGCATGGTTTCCGCGAAAGCGTAACAATACATTTAAACAATGAAAAAAATAAGTTTCCTATTAGTCTTTTTAATTACTACTAGTTTAGTAATGGCTCAAAGCTTTAATCAGTTTGATGCTAATGCACAGCGTCATGGTAAATGGAAAAAGAATTTTGATAATACTAAAGTAGTCAGATATGAAGGCCAATTTGACCACGGAAAAGAGGTTGGTACTTTTAAGTTTTATAAAAATATAAATAATAAAGCGGTATTAACTGCGACCAAGGTTTTTAATGCAGATAATGATGTTGCTTTGGTAACCTTTTATGCTAGTAACGGAAAAAAGATAAGTGAAGGTAAAATGCGTGGTCATGATTATATTGGTAAATGGGTAATTTATCATAAAAATGTAGACCAGGTTATGACGCAAGAATTATATAACGATAAAGGTAAGCTTGAAGGAGAACGTTTGGTGTTTTATTTAAATGGTCAAATAGCCGAAAAAGCATATTACATGGACGGATTGTTACATGGCGAATCTAAATGGTATGCAGAAAATGGTACCATAATGAAACTAATAACTTATAACGCTAATAAGTTTGAAGGTGCTTATAAAACCTACACTAAAGATGGTGTTATAGCTGTAGAAGGCTATTATAAGGACGACGTAAAATGTTGTGTATGGAAACGTTATAAAGATGGAAAGTTAGTCGAAGAAAAAGACTTAGATAAAAAAGCAAAAAAATAACTTTAGCTATTATAAATTAAAAAACGCCTTAAGAGATTAAGGCGTTTTTGCTATTAAATTGTTTGTTTTAAGGGAATAAACTATTTAATTAAGAATCTATATTTTTATTGTAATGGTAAAATTACGTTATCAATTGGGTGTACAACACCATTAATTGCTTGAATATCTACCAATGATGTAACAATGTTACTTACTCTTCCATTAGGATCAGTTAAAGTAAAGTTAGTTGCGTCTGCAGTAATATCTCCACCTAATGTTGTTACTGGTCCACTCATTAACATACTAGATTGTACGTTCGCTCCTACAATATGGTACGTTAGTACAGCATCAACTGTTGCAGTATCTAAATCTGTTAAAGCAGTTGCGTTTAATTCCATTAATAAACTTCCAAAAGCAGCATCAGTTGGAGCAAATACAGTAAATGGTCCAGCTGTTGCATCAGACACAGTAGTAATATAAGGTACAGTTGGTGTCCCAGAATCTGCGTATTGTAATGCAGCAACTAAATTACTTAATGCAGGATTTGAAGTTGCAAACGTTGCTATAGTTGGTAAATCTATTACAGTACCTACCGCATGGATAATTCCGTTTGTTCCTACAACGTCAGCAGTAGTAACAGTAGATATTCCGTTAAAGCTAACACCATTTGTAGTGTCAAAATATAAACTTAAAGCGTTTCCTCCAGGACCACTTGCAGATGTGTTTGTGTATCCAGAAACTAAAGTAGTTAAGTCAGTAGACGATAATGCACCACCAACAACGTGATTTAATAATAACTCAGATAATGCATCTGTTGGTACATCTGCTAAAGCTGTTCCGTTTAAATATGTTGCAAATGCAGTATTGTCTGGAGCTAATACTGTAAAAGGTCCTGTTCCTGATAGGACATTTACTAAATCGCCATCTGCAGCACCTAAAGCAGCTACTAAACTAGAAAAATTACTGTTATTTACTGCGTGATCAACCACTGTAGGTAAAGCAATTACTTTATCTACTATATGTACAATACCGTTAGATGCAGTAACGTCAGCAGTTAACACCTCAGACATGTTGTTAAACATTACACCATTTGATGTATCAAATAATAAACTAACTTTATTTCCGCCTGCACCATCAGCTAAAGTGTTTGTATATCCACCACCTAAACCTACTAAATCAGTAGATGTAACAGTACCACTAATAACATGGTTTAATAATGTTTGTGCTAAAGCAGCATCAGGAATGTCTTGTACGGTTGCCCATCCGTTAGCTGACATAAATTCTGCAAATGCTTCATTTGTTGGTGCTAATACTGTAAAAGGTCCTGGACCACTTAAAGTAATGGCTAAATCAGCTTCTACTACTGCAGCAACTAAACTACTTAAACTAGCTGTAGCTTGTGCTGTTTCAACAATATTTAAAGTTGTTGACGTTGGTGTTGTCATAGGTGTTGACGCGTCGTCATCGTCACTACAAGACCAGAAGACAAATGTTGCTAAAAATAGTAACGATAATTTTTTCAATGTTTTCATAATAATATTTTTTAATAGGTTTGTTTAGCAAATCTATAAAAAGATTAAACAAAAAGAATTAAAGATTTGTTAAATTTATTTATTAGGCTGTTTTACAATCATTTATTATGTCATTCCATTTATATATATGTGTTTGATTTTTTTTAGAAAGACTTATCTTTGCAGTCTATTAAAATTAGTCATGAAAAAAAGAGTTATTGTTGGATTATCAGGAGGAGTGGATTCTAGTGTTGCTGCATATTTATTAAAAGAGCAAGGTTATGAGGTTATAGGTCTTTTTATGAAAAATTGGCATGATGATTCTGTGACAATCTCTGACGAGTGTCCTTGGTTGGATGATAGTAATGATGCTATGTTGGTCGCAGATAAACTAGGAATACCTTTTCAAACTGTAGATTTAAGCGAACAGTATAAGGAGCGCATCGTAGATTATATGTTTGACGAATACGAAAAAGGTCGCACACCTAATCCAGATGTTTTATGTAATAGAGAAATTAAGTTTGATGTCTTCATGAAAATCGCCTTAGATTTAGGTGCAGATTACGTGGCTACAGGTCATTATTGCAGAAAAACAACCATTACAAAAAATGGAGAAGAGGTTCACCAATTATTAGCAGGTAAGGATCCAAATAAAGATCAATCTTACTTTTTATGTCAATTATCTCAAGAGCAATTGGCTAAAGCTTTGTTTCCTGTTGGCGAATTATTAAAACCAGAAGTTAGAGACATTGCTAAAGCTCAGGATTTAATAACAGCAGATAAAAAAGACTCTCAAGGATTATGCTTTATTGGTAAAGTTAGATTACCCGATTTTTTACAACAACAACTTAAGCCAAAAGAAGGAGTTATTGTAGAAATACCAAGAGATAACCCTTTTTATAATGAAACGCTTCCTAGCTTCAATAATAAATTAGAAGAATTAAAATATCGTTCTAGAAAACCTAGCTATAGTATAACCGAAGGTGTAGTAAAAGGAAAGCATCAAGGCGCGCATTATTTTACTAAAGGACAACGTAAAGGATTAGCAGTAGGAGGTACAGCCGAACCATTATTTGTGATAGATACAGACGTTACAGAAAATGTTATTTATACAGGTCAAGGGACAACACACCCAGGATTATATAAAAATGTTTTATTTGTATCTAATGAAGAGTTGCATTGGGTTAGAGAGGACTTAGCATTAGCTACAGACCAAACCATGGAAGTGTTAGCAAGAATAAGATATAGACAAGTTTTGCAAAAAGCAACATTACATAAAGTAGAAAGTGGTATGTATGTAGAATTTGAAAACCAACAATCAGCTATTACTGAGGGACAATTTGTTGCTTGGTATTTAGAGGAAGAATTAGTTGGTTCAGGTGTAATTTCTTAACTTGCAGTAACAAAAGTTACTGTTATGAAAAACCTACTTCTTTTTTTCGTTTTAACCTATTCTGCATTGTCATTTGGACAAGAGCATGCTTGGGTCTATTTATCGGATAAACCTAATAGCGCAGCAGCATTAGCAAATCCCAATACAATTTTAACACAAAAAGCGCTGGATCGTAAAGCAGCTCATAATGTTGTTGTAGATTTTAAAGACGTTCCTGTGGAAGAAAGTTACATTTCACTTATCAAATCTCAACCAGGTGTTACTGTAATGTCAAAATCAAAATGGTTTAATGCCTTGCATGTTATAGGTAATCCATCAGACATCATGGCGTTAAATACCTTAACCGTCAATAGTACAGCAATAGTTAGTAGTATAGATTTTGCGGACGATAATTTTGACGCCAGAATAAGTCAAAATCTAGATAAGCATGAGTTTGAAGCTAGTCTAACCACTTTTAATTATGGTAACGCAGCAAATCAAGCAGTGATGATTGGTGCAGATGACTTACACCAACATCCAGATAGTTATACAGGTTCTGGTATGACAGTCGCAGTTATAGATGCAGGATTTACTAATGTTGGTACCATGAACGGATTTCAGCGTTTGCGCGATAATGGTGGTATTTTAGGAGGTTATGATTTTGTAGACAGAAACACAGATGTATACGCTTACACAGGAAACTCTCATGGAACATGGGTATTAAGCGATATGGCTGGTTTTTTACAAGATCAATTTGTAGGGACTGCTCCAGATGCAAATTATTATTTATTTAGAACAGAAGATGCAGCTACTGAAACCCCTTTAGAGGAAAGCCTGTGGGTAGAAGCAGCAGAGCGTGCAGATAGTTTAGGAGTAGATGTTATAAACTCGTCTTTAGGATATACCACTTTTGATAATCCTAATTACAGTTATACTCCTGCCGAAATGGATGGAAACACAGCCTACATCACAAAAGGTGCAAATATTGCTTTTCAAAAAGGGATCTTAGTTGTTAATTCTGCAGGTAATTCTGGTAGCGGAAGCTGGCAGATTGTTGGAGCTCCAGCAGATGCAGCTGGTGTATTTAGTATTGGTGCTGTAAAGGCAGATGGTACTTATGCATCTTTTAGCTCTAGAGGTAGCAGTGCACAACCAACTCAAAAACCAGATGTCGTGGCCCAAGGTCAAGCCAATTATATAATTACAACTTCGGATGTGGTTACTACATCTAATGGTACCTCATTCAGTTCGCCAATTATGGCAGGTGGAATCGTTTGTTTATGGCAAGCGCTACCTAATCTTTCAAATGCCGAAATCATGCAGTTAGTTCGTGAATCTGCTTCGCAATACAATGCTCCAGATTTCTTTTTAGGTTATGGTATTCCTGATTTATCTTTGGCTTTAGCACAAGGTTTGTCTGTAAGCGAGTTTCAAGATGAAAACGTAACATTAAAGTTATATCCTAATCCAGTGTCTAATCAATTAACTATTCAGATTCCTAGTCAATATGAAGAAGCTAGAGTTAGACTATATGACGTTTTAGGAAAGAAAATTATTGATACAAAGATAACCGCAATCAATAAAACAATAAACACAAGCGCATTGTCTAAAGGTGTTTATTTAGTTAAGGTTGAATCTGAAGGTTTAGCTATCACTAAAAAGATAATTAAAAACTAGAGGTTACAACTAACGTATATCGCTTTCGTTTTTAAAATATTAACTACAAGATATTTATAGTAAATGGCAAATAAAATTACGCAACTATTTAATATACAATATCCAATCATTCAAGCAGGAATGATTTGGAATAGTGGCTGGAAGTTAGCCTCAGCAGCAAGTAATTCTGGAATTTTAGGATTAATTGGTGCAGGAAGCATGTATCCAGACGTATTAAGGGAGCACATTCAAAAATGTAAAAAAGCAACAGATAAACCTTTTGGTATTAATGTCCCAATGTTATATCCTAACATTGAGGAAATCATGAATATAATTGTAGAGGAAGAAGTTAAAATCGTTTTTACTTCCGCAGGAAATCCAAAAACATGGACTAAATGGTTAAAAGACAAAGGGATTACAGTAGTGCATGTGGTTAGTAGTGTCAAGTTTGCATTAAAGGCTCAAGACGCAGGAGTTGATGCTATAGTTGCTGAAGGTTTTGAGGCTGGAGGACATAATGGACGTGATGAAACTACAACGCTTACACTTATTCCAATGGTAAGCGAGCAACTACATATTCCATTAATAGCAGCTGGAGGAATTGCTACAGGAAAAGCAATGTTAGCTTGTATGGTTTTAGGTGCAGATGCTGTGCAAGTAGGAAGCCGATTTGTTGCAAGTGAAGAAAGTAGTGCGCATCAAGCATTTAAGCAAGTTGTAGTAGATGCAAAAGAAGGTGATACGCAATTAACTTTAAAAGAATTAGCGCCTGTTAGGCTAGTAAAAAATAAATTTTATAATCAGTTACAAGAGTTGTACAAATCAGGTCCAACACTAGAACAACTTAAAGAGTTATTAGGTCGTGCGCGTGCAAAAAAAGGAATGTTTGAAGGAGATTTAGAGGAAGGCGAATTAGAAATTGGTCAAATAGCAGGACTAATTCACGATATAAAACCTGTTTCAGAAATTGTAAAGGACATGATTTCTGAGTTTGAAGAGGCTAAACGTAGTGTCACTAAACTATAACAGTAGTTATTGTATAACTTTATAATGATTCTTCATAAACTGCTAAGTAAAACAGCTCAAATTAAATGGATTCCTAAATGGATAAGTGTACTTGGGTTGTTTCAATATTTTAAACTATTAACTTCTAAAACAAGCAAAAAAAACTATTTGACGTTAAAGTTAAAAGGGTATAATCAACCAATTTATTTAAGACCAAATACGTCTGATTATAAAATTTTCAAGCAAATTTTTATTGAAGAAGAATATAACGTCCGCTATCCAGACCACGTTAATACCATTGTTGACGCTGGTTCTAATTGTGGATATTCTGTAGTGTATTTTAAAAATAAGTTTAAAAATGCAAAGCTTATTGCTATTGAGCCTGATAGGTCTAATATAGAAATGATTATAAAAAACACTTCAGGAATTAAAGATATTCATATTGTACAAGGTGGTATTTGGGATGTAAATGCGGACTTAAAAATTTTAGATAAAAAAGCGGGTAAATGGGCTTTTAGAGTGGTAGAAGCGTTGGATAATACAAAAGAGTTTAAAGGTTATAGTCTAGATTGCATAATGTTAGAACACGATTTAAAAACTATTGATATTTTAAAAATGGATATTGAAGGCTCTGAAAAAAAAGTTTTTGAACAAAACTATCAATATTGGTTATCTAAGACTAAATTTGGCTTTTTAGAATTACATGAAACTTATGCTCCAGGTGTCACAGATTTAGTGCACTTAAGATTAAGAACATTTAATTTTGATATCTCTAAATCAGGTGAAAATGTCGTGTTTTCAAAAATATAAATACGATGGATTTTAAATAAATAAGACAAATAGCAAATGGTATTAAGTACTTATACTAAAGAATTTAAATATAATTGGCAATTGGCTGCTCCTGTAATGTTAGGGATGTTGGGTCATACTTTTGTTAGTTTTGTGGACAACATTATGGTTGGTCAAATTGGAACTGCAGAGTTAGCTGCTGTATCTTTAGGTAATAGTTTTATGTTTATAGCCATGTCTATTGGTATAGGTTTTAGTACAGCAATAACACCTTTGGTTGCAGAAGCAGACAGTGCAAATGATTTTGCAAAAGGTAAATCGGCTTTTAAACATGGCTTGTTTTTATGTACCGTTTTAGGAGTGTTACTTTTTTTATTATTGCTATTAGCCAAACCTTTAATGTATTTAATGAAGCAACCTGTTGAGGTTGTAGAGTTAGCTATTCCGTATTTAGATTTAGTAGCAATATCTTTAATTCCCTTAATAATATTTCAAGGAATAAAACAGTTTAGTGATGGGTTATCTTTAACTAAATATCCTATGTATGCTACTATTGTAGCTAATCTAGTTAACGTTGGTTTAAATTATTTACTAATCTTTGGTAAGTTTGGTTTCCCAGAAATGGGTATTGTTGGAGCAGCTTATGGTACTTTAGTGTCGCGTGTTATTATGGTCGCTTATTTATGGTGGTTGTTAAAAGGTCGTAAAAAGTCTAAAGACTATGTAACTAACATTAAGTTTTTTGTGTTAGATAAATTAATGCTTAAAAAAATTATAGGATTAGGGACGCCAAGTGCTATGCAAATGTTTTTTGAGGTTGCAATTTTTACTGCTGCTATTTGGTTAAGTGGTTTGTTAGGTAAAAACCCTCAAGCAGCAAATCAAGTAGCCTTAAATTTAAGCTCAATGACCTTTATGGTTGCTATGGGATTAAGTGTTGCGTCTATGATTAGAGTAGGTAACCAAAAAGGATTACATCAATATATAGAATTGCGTCGTGTAGCTGTATCGCTATTTTTAATGGGCTTTATATTTGCTGTTATTTTTGCTTCTTTATTTTTAATATTTAATCAATTTTTTCCAAGGTTATATGTAGATTTTGATGATGTAGTAAACTTTAAAGATAATCTAGAGGTGGTCACAATAGCCTCGCAATTATTAATTGCAGCAGCTATATTTCAGATAAGTGATAGTTTACAAGTTATTGTACTTGGTGCTTTACGTGGACTTCAGGATGTTAAAATACCAACAATTATTACTTTTATTTCCTATTGGTTAATTGGTTTTCCAATAAGCTGGTATTTGGGTAAAGCAGATGCTTATGGTAGTTTTGGAATTTGGTTAGGATTACTAGCTGGCTTAACTACTGCTGCTATTTTATTGTTTATACGTTTTAATTATCTAACTAAAAGGTTAATTTTGGACTCTCAAAATAACTAGTCGCTAACCTTTAAAAAGCAAATACATTATGGAATTACCAAAATTCATTTTAGGTGATAATACCGATTTACCAAACGCAATCTTTGTGATTCATACAGAATTCCCTAGATTTATAATCAATCTAGAAGATGATGAAGTTGAGTGGTTTGAAGATTTTGACCAACATGATGAAAAAGAGTTGGAAATGGAGACAGAAAACCTAATCAAAGAAGCGACCGCATTTTACGATAGAGAAGTGGAGCGTTATGAAGATTAAGCACTCATAAAATCATTGAACGATATAAATAACCTAATTTTTAGGTAACTGCAAAACAATTTTATGTTAGACCAATTAGTACAATACGATAAAGAACTTTTTTTATTTTTAAATAACCTAGGAACAACGTCTTGGGATGGATTTTGGCTGTTTTACACAGATAAATTACATTGGATTCCGTTTTACGCTGTATTAGCTTTTTTAATGTACAAAAAATTGAATACTAAAATGTTTGTACTAACATTAGTGGTCATAGCTTTAATGATTTTATTTACAGACCAAATTACTAACCTATTTAAAAATTTCTTGGTAAAACGTCCTAGACCATGTCATGAGGACGATTTAGTGCAAGCCATGCGATTGCTTAAATCGTGGTGTGGTGGTAAATATGGCTACTTTTCTGGACATGCAAGTAACAGTATGGCTGTCGCTATTTTTTCTGGTTTAATGTTAAGATATAAATATAAATATCTAATTTATATACTAATTGTATGGTCTATAACTATGGCATATAGTAGAATATACATAGGTGTACATTATCCTTTAGATGTTCTAAGCGGAATGCTATTTGGTGGACTTTCAGGATTTATGTTTTATAAACTTGATAAGTACTTACAATCTAGATTTCAATTAAAATAATTACTTTTTAGTAAAATAATAGTAGGTATTTATCAATCGATCTTTATATTGTTTGCTATCTGGCTCACTCTCATTTAAATCGTAAATAGCCATTTCTTTGATATTATATTTTTCAAAAAGAATAGCTTGATTTTCAGGATTGATTCCGTTGGATAGAACTCCAAATTCAGCTTCAAGCGGAAATTTATAAGCATTGTTTCCTTCCTTAATTTGAGGTATTTTAGCTCCATATTGCCATATAGTTTCTGGCGAAACGTAGTCAATAGCATACAATTTTATGTTCTTTTGTTTATTTGTTTTTAAAAGCGTAGTTATGGGTTTAAAATTGTCGCTTGTAAACGTTTTGAAAACAGGTAAGCCAAATAAAAATAAAGCTCCAAAAAAAGCAGTAGTTAACAAAAAGACATGTTTAATCTCTTTTTTTATTAATTGCAAAAGTATAGCCAAGCCTAAAGTAAACACAATAATTGCAAATATTATAAAAGGGAATAAGCTATTATTTAATTGTGTTTTAAACTGAAAATACAACACAAAAGGAGCCACAATACCAATCAAACCAATTAAGCCAAAGTTAAAATAGACAGGTATGGTTTCGCGTTTGTCTTTTAGCGTTTTAAACTTACGAATCAAATACTCAATATAAAATCCAATATTTAAAGCTAAAGGAATTAAAACAGGCATCAAATATCTAGATTTTTTCTCTGGAATTATAGATAACAAAATAACAGCAAATAGGGTCCATAAAAAAGTAAACTTATAGGCTTTGTAATGTACTACACGTCGTTTTAAATACGGAAATAATAAGCTAATAAAAGCAGGAATAGTCCATAATCCACTTTGTGTAAAAAAGTTCCAGTAGTAATAAAAAGGTCTAACATTATAGCTGGTCCAATTTCCAGTTTCTTTACTAGTAATAGCAGCAAATGTAGTTGGATCTTCTAATCTTACATAAAAGTACCACCAGCCACCAACAACTAATGATAATATCAAAATAACAATAATTGGTAGCGCTTTAGTTTTGATGTTTTTATAGTTAAAACTAAAGCTAAAAGCTAGTAAAAAAGGAAGTAATAAAGCATAAAAGCTAATAGGTCCTTTGCTTAATATTGAAAAACCAATACAAAAAGCAGCAATAATAGTATGTTTCCAATCTATGTTTTCTGATTTAAAAAACTTAAATAAATGATAGATTGCAATCATCATAAAGCCATGAGTAAAAATATCCCAAGGTGCTTCAATAGTAATACCAATAACATAAAACGATGTTATTAATATTAACGTGTTAATCATGCTATGTGCTCTGCTTTTTAATATGGTTTTGGATAATTTAAAACTATAAACAGCCAAAATCATTATCATGATAATAGCAGGTAAACGCATTCCAAAAACACTTTTTACACCAAAAATAATTCCAGAAATAGCGGTAAGCCATGTTGGTAAAGGTGGTTTTTCGTAACGTGCTTCGCCATTCATGGTAGTTAATAACCAATGATCATCCAATAACATCTCTCTGGCAGTAATAAAATTACGTGCTTCCATTATAGTTACTTGTATGGTTTCTAAGTTAGGTAATAGCATGACTGCTAATAGCAAACAAATAAAGATGATTGGATAATCTTTTAATAGTTTAGGCATCTTGCTTTTTTAAGATTAACAAATTTCTGAAGTAAATTATAGCACCTAAAGAGTGACCTACCAATAGCACATAATCGACCCTAAATATAGCGTAGGTTAAAATTAATAACGACCCTATTAAGCTTAAAGCCCAAAAGCCAAGAGGCAAAGAGGATTCTTTATTTTTTTCAGAATATATCCATTGGTACACAAAACGTAATGTAAACACAATCTGAGAGACAATCCCTAACATAAGTAGCCAAAACGGGATTGCTTCGTTTTTAAATAACTTAACGGTATCAATTTCATTATTATTAAAATAAAATACAGTTATAAATACCGGCATTAATAATAGGATATAACGTATAACAACCGGAAATGTTTTCCATTGGTTTTGTAATTGTAAATTCCTGATATAAATATAATAGGTTAACCCTTGACCAAGCATAATAGCAAAATCATCCCGTAAATACCCATAAATAAATAGCAAAAACGAAGCGATTAAACTAAGCGTCCAAAATAGAGTAGGCGTGATCACACGTTTTTGTTTCTCGCTAGTAATCCATTGGATTATTAACCGAGAAGAAAATAAGGTTTGCGCTAAAAAGCCTATGCTAAGTATAATCCAATTACTCATTATTTTTGCTTAGCGACTTCGTAATTAATGTATTTTTTCTTCATCCATAAATACGCAAAGCAATCCATTAAAGGTCCTAGTAATCTATTCCAAACGCCAAATTTAGCCTCTCCAGCAACTCTAGGAAAATGTTGTACAGGTATTTGCTTAGTTTTTCCATTTTGCAACATAATCATTGCAGGTAAAAAACGGTGTAATCCTTTAAACATTGGAATACGTTTAGCATAGTCCGTTTTAATCACTTTTAATGGACAACCCGTATCATCCATTCCGTCTTTAGTAAAAGCACGTCTAATTCCGTTTGCAATTTTAGACGACATGTTTTTTACAAAACTATCTTTACGGTTGGCACGTACACCAGTAACTAAATCGTACTCGCCAATATGTGCTAGTAATAAATTAAAATCTTCTGGTGCAGTTTGTAAATCAGAGTCAATATATCCCACTAAAGGCGTGGTAGTGTAGTCAAAACCAGCTTTTATAGCAGCACTTAAACCACGATTATCTTTAAATAATATGTAGTCAAAAGCATCATGTCTGCTACAAATAGCTTCAATTAATTCTTGACTTTTATCTTTTGAGCCATCATTAACAAATAATATTTTAGTGGTTTTGGTTGCTATTTGCGTGTAAGCTAATAACTCTTTTTCCACTCTAAGTAAATTATCTTCCTCATTATAAACAGGAACGACGATGGTAAATTGGTAATTCATAAACCTTTTTTAGTGTTACAAATGTATTGTTTTTTATAGAATTGAAATTAGTATCGAAAAAAAATCTGTTTCTTTGTAATACAGAAAAACACATATGAAGATATTAGTCACTGGAGCAGTAGGTTTTATAGGCTCTCACACCTGTGAGCGTTTACACGATTTAGGTCATGAAGTTGTTGGTTTAGATAATTTTAATAATTATTATAGCTTGGCGCTGAAAACTTTAAACGAAAAAGCACTGTTACAAAAAGGTATTAAAGTTATTACTACCGATTTAAGAAACCAGGATTTAGCAGAAGTTTTACCAAAAGACATCAACTATATTTTTCATTTTGCTGCACAACCAGGTATTTCTGCAAGTTCTACTTTTGAAGATTATTTTACTAACAATATTATTGCGACTAAAAATCTTACAGATTATGCTTTACAATGCCCAAATTTGGAATTATTTGTAAATATTGGGACATCTTCCATTTATGGATTAGAAGCAACTTTTCCGGAAACCGAAGTGCCTAAACCTGCATCGTACTATGGTGTTACTAAATTAACTGCCGAGCAGTTAGTATTACAAAAAAGTAGAGAACAATTATTTAAAAGTTGCTCGTTAAGACTATACTCTGTTATAGGACCAAGAGAACGTCCAGAAAAAATGTACACCAAATTAATTGCTTGTGCATTTAATGGAGATGCATTTCCGTTATACGAAGGTAGCGCAACCCATTTAAGAAGTTTTACTTATGTTGGTGATATTGTCGACGGAATTGTAAGCGTGATAGGTAAAGAAAGTAAAGTAGATGGCGAAATTATTAACCTTGGTACAGAAGTAGAACATACCACACAAGATGGTATTGAAGCGGTTGAGCAAGTCATTGGACAATCTATAAAAATAGATCATGTTAAAGCTAGAGTAGGAGACCAATTGCGTACTAAAGCAAATATAGATAAAGCTAAACAATTGCTTGATTATAATCCGCAAACCACTTTACTAGAAGGTGTTAAGGCGCAAGTAGAATGGTATAAAGCTAATTTTTTATAATTTAAATATACATAGAGATTCAAAAAAAAGGACAGTTATAAAACTGTCCTTTTTTTGTTGTTAGTTTTTTAAGACAAATTACTAGATTACAGCATTACCCTAATCCCAATAAATAATCTGCAGCAGCAAAAGGAGTGGTTTTATTAGCTTCAATTAAAGCGAGTTGTTTATTAAGTTCTATTTTAATTTCTGGATTATTAAAAAAGACACTTTTAAGTTGCTCTTCAATAGTTTGAAGTAGCCAGAATTTATTTTGTTCTGTGCGCTTGGTATTAAAATAGTTATTCTGTTTGGTAAGTGTTATGTAATCCAAAATCACATCCCAAATCGCATCTATACCATCGTTTGTTAAGGCACTGCATAACGTTACTTTAGGTTGCCAATCAGAATCTTTTATTGGATACATATGTAAAGCTCTGTTAAACTCGACTTTAGCCATTTTAGCACGTTTAACATTGTCACCATCTGCTTTATTAATGGCTATTGCGTCTGCCATTTCAATAATACCTCGTTTTATACCTTGTAACTCGTCTCCAGCTCCTGCTAATTTTAAAAGTAGAAAAAAGTCAACCATACTGTGTACTGCAGTTTCGCTTTGTCCAACACCAACGGTTTCTATAATAATAGTATCAAAACCTGCTGCTTCACAAAGGATAATGGTTTCGCGTGTTTTTCTGGCAACACCACCTAAAGAGGTTCCGGAAGCAGATGGACGTATAAAAGCATTGGTGTTTTTAACCAACTCTTCCATTCGGGTTTTGTCACCTAAAATACTTCCTTTAGTAATACTGCTACTTGGATCTACAGCTAAGACTGCAACTTTTTTGTTTAATGTTGTTAGATGTGTTCCAAACGCTTCAATAAAAGTGCTTTTTCCAACACCAGGAACACCTGTAATACCAATTCTAACAGAGGTATTAGCATGTGGTAAACATGCTTTAATAATAGCATTGGCTTGATCTGTATGCTTTGGGTTTTTGCTTTCTACTAAAGTAATGGCTTGGCTTAAAGCGGTTATATTACCTTTTAAAATAGCGGATACTAAGTCTTGTGTTGTACGTTGCAGTTTGCGTCTTGCCTTAATTTTTAAAACAGCATCTGCATTGGTCATCTCTGGAGAGGATACACCATCTTGCTCGCTTAATGCTGATTTGTTTTTGGACATAGTTGCTTTAATTTCCGCGAAAGCGTTGTTAAAATTAGTTTTAGACTAAGGTTAATCTTTTAAAGGCACTTCAATTTTTACAACGTCCCAAGCCATAGTCATTTTTAAGTCGTCTGTACTATTGTCAAATGCTACTGTAAACTGCTCGACTGGTTTATCTAAGGTTTGTGCAGGCACTTCTACTTCTACAACGTCGTAATTTGGATCCCAATTTGGTTCCATTTTTTCGTTAACTCCCCAATCATATTGTTTGGAGTTAAACATAACTTTCCAATTGTTTTGCATAGGTACAGTCCAAAGCGTATATTTTCCTTTAGGAAGCTTTACACCATTTACAGATAAATCGTGATTGGTTTCAAAGGTGGTCGCCTCATTAGCTCCAGTACGCCAAACTTTATTAAAAGGCACTAAAGCGCCAAAGATAGCTCTGTCACGTTTAGATGGTCTATTATAGACTACTCTTAAATCTAAGTCGTTAATTTTTATACCAGCAGTGTCCTTTGGACTTAATGGTTGATTAAATAAGCCTGTTTTTGTGGTAAATTGATAGCCTAAAACGCCAATTACAACGATAATTAATAGATATATAAGTTTTTTCATGTACGGGTTTCTTAATATTAGCACTTTATAATGCAACAAAATTAACTGAAAATTTAGTACATATAGAAGGATTACCCTTAAATTATTCTAAATATTTGTGCTAAATTGAAAAAAAAAACAACTTTTTTGCAACACTGCTTTTTTTGTGTCGTCTTTAACCTGAACACTAACCAAAAACCAACAAGTGAAAGTCGTTACTTTAGATAACATCGAGTTGTGTAAACAAAACAACCGCAAGGCACAATTACAAGTGTATCAGCAATATTGCGATGCCATGTACCATGTCGCATTACGTTTTGTAAACCACACAGCCGAAGCTGAAGATGTCGTACAAGAGGCTTTTATAAAAGCCTTTACAAAACTACATCAATTTAAAGGTGACGTTACTTTTGGTGCATGGTTAAAACGTATTGTTATTAATAAAAGTATTGATTACTTAAAATCTAAAAAACAACGCTTAGTTGAATTAGATGAGGTGCATCTGAAAGTAATAGATACTAATACTGATGACAAATGGTTAGTAGAAGACACAACAACTTTAGACCAAATAAAGCAAGCCATTAATAGTCTTCCGGAAAAATATAAGTACGTAGTCATGTTATTTTTAATAGAAGGGTATGACCATCAAGAGATTTCAGAAATTTTAAATATTACCGAAGTCGCTTCGCGTACCCAATTATCCAGAGGAAAAGTAAAATTGCAAGCCCTTTTAAAACAAAACGATTATGGCGAAAGATATTAGAGAATTATTTAAAAATGATAACCAACAGTCTGATAAGCAAATGTCACAAGGACATGAAGCTAGATTTTTAGACAAGTTAGACCAAGCATTGCCACAAAAAAAGCAATCTAATTGGACGTTTTTAAACATTGCAGCAAGCATCGTGATAATTTTAGGATTAGGTTTTGGAGGATATACGTTTTTTAAACAGGACGTAAATCCTATTACAGTCGTAGATATTGAGCAACCAAAACCGGAAGCCAATACGACTACAAAAACCATGACGCTTGGAGATATCTCTCCAGATTTAAAAAAGGTAGAAGATTATTACGTGGCAAATATTAATTTAGAATTGTCTAAACTTAAGCTAACACCAGAAAATAAAGAATTGTTTGATGGTTATGTGTTAAGGTTAGAAGAGTTAAATGCAGAATACAAAAGCTTGTCTACAGAGTTGACCGATAATGGTCCAGATGAGCATACGGTAAATGCACTAATCCAAAATCTAAAATTTCGTTTAAACTTGATGTATCGTCTTAAAGAACAACTTAATCAGTTAAACAACATGAAGGCTTCCCAAGGGTAGTCGTTAAAAGACAATCAAAATGAAACAATTAAAAACTATAAAATACAGATATCTTATTGCGTTAATGCTGCTTATTACAGTAAGTGTTACAGCGCAACAAAAATTAAGTAAAATTGACCAATCGGTTAGGGCAAATAAAGACGTAACCGTAGACCTAAATACTAGTCATACCAATATTATTGTAGAAACTTGGAATAAGGATTATATAGAGGTTGAAGCTTATATTGAAAGTAAAAAGTTGACCAAACAAGAGATGCAAAAAGCATTGGACAATTGGGACGTAGCTTTAACAGGAGACTCGGATTATGTAAAAATAACGTCTAAAGGATCAAGAGGTATTTGGTCTGATGATATGAGCGTTACGATATTGGATGAAGCGTCTCTTGAGGCTTTAGCTAATCTTCCTGAAAAGTTAGAGCTTAATTTAGGTCCATTACTAAAAAAGTTAGAAAACTTGGATGTTTTAGGCGAGTTGCCTGAAGCCTTAAAAACATTACGTATTCCAAAATCTCCAGATGGAAATTATAACGTGGATTTTGATTATGACAGATATAAAAAAGAAGGCGAACCTTATCTAGATGCTTGGAGTAAAAAATACCGCAAAGAGTATGGTGAAGCCTATGAGCAAGAAATGCGTACTTGGGCAAAAAGTATCAAGCAAGAAGATATTGATAAGTTTGAAAAAGAAATGGAAGCTTGGGGAAAAAACTTTGGTAAGCAATTTGAAAAACTGTTTGGTGAAGATTTTGAAAAAAGCATGGAAGAATGGGGAGAAAATTTTGGTAAAAAGTTTGAAAAAGAAATCGCACCAAAAATTGAAGCTTGGGCAGAGCAGTTTGAAAAAGAAGTGGCGCCTAAATTAGAAGCTTGGGGAAAACGTTTTGGAGAAGAGTTTGAACGTAAAATGGAAGCGCAGTTTGATCAAGATGGCAAGAAAAGTAGTAATAAGTCAAATAAAATTTTTGACGACATAGACTATAATACCACTAAGACCATTATTATTAAAATGCCAAAAAAGGCTAAGCTAAAACTAAATGTTAGGCATGGCGAGATAAAACTTGCTAATGTTTTAGAAAACGCTAAAGGCAACGTGGCTCATGGATCATTTATAGCTAATCACATTATTGGAGGTAACACCTCCATTAATGTGTCTTATGCTAAAGTCGCAGTTAAGGATTGGATGTCTGGTCAGTTAAAATTAAAGTATGTGGATGATGCTATAATTGCTAATGCCAAAAACCTTATATTAAACGCTGTGTCCTCCGATATTCAGATAAATAATCTGTCCGGAAATTCTATTATAAACGGAAGCTTTGGTGATTTGTTAGTTAACAATATTGCATCAGACTTTAATAATCTTAATATCGTTTTAGAAAATAGTGATGCTAACTTAAAGCTACCTAATACAGATTATAATCTATTTTTTAATGGTAATCGCTCTAAATTTAACAATGTTTCAGCATCAAATAAAACCATTAAAAATTATCCAAATAACAATAGTAATACCAATAAAACCATAATTATAAATGCAAAGTTTAGTAATGTAATTGCTAAATAAAATTTTTAAATTTGAATTCAATTTTTAATTAAAATGAATTCTACTACAACTACTTCCTTTTTAAGTCAATGGACAGGACAACATTTAAATGTCATTGACGCTTCTATCCCAAAATCGGATTATATCGCTATAGATTTATCCAAAGCTAATCAAGACTTAAATACTTTTGATATCGCATCCTCTTCAGCTTGGGAAGATTACATTACCAAATACCTTAAATCCCACAAAAAACAAGTGGCATTTGGTGGTTATTTAGAAACTAGAAACCTATATAACAGAAGTGCTTATTTTTCGGCTCAAGCCGAAGCAGAACAGCGTAATATTCATATTGGATTAGATTTATGGTGTCCAGCTAATACAGCAGTTTTGGCGTGTTTTGAAGGTGTTATTCATAGTTTTAAAAACAACACTAATTTTGGAGATTATGGACCAACCATTATATTGGAACATGACATCAATAATCAAACATTTTACACATTATATGGTCATTTAAGTGAAATTTCAATCGGCAATTTAAAGGTTGGTGATTCTGTCGCTCAAGGCGAAACAATAGCCTATCTTGGAGAAGCATCTGTAAACGGAGATTATGCACCACATCTACATTTTCAAATAATAAAAGACATGCAAAATAAAGTTGGAGATTATCCAGGTGTTTGTTGTTTAAATGATCTTGAATTTTATAAATCCAATACTATTAATCCTGAACCAATTTTAGGTTTATAAAGGCTAATCTAATAGTTTTAAATCTCTTTTAATCCTATATTCTGTAGGCATTAGTAATATTAAATATACAATTAAAAGCACACCAAAAATAATAAAGTCTGGTGCTATTATTAATATAAGAAAAGCAGAGCCTTCTATAATGGCATAGCGTACAACAGAAGCACTTTGATAAGGCACTAATTTTTCTTTTAAGCTTAGGTTGCTGTCAATTTTAGAAACTAACATTTTAAATAGAAAATTACTAACTATAAAAGCAGCTATTGGAATAGCTAAATATACTGTATTGTCGCTATCTATCTTAGGTAACTTTAATTGGGTAATATCAGAAAGGTTTCCTAAAAAAAAGTAAGCAAATATTAGACCTGCGACTAATGCTATATGGATGATTTTAAAAATCTTTAATTGTTCTTGCATGTTAGTGATTGTACTAGGGATTTATTTAAGTAAATGTAATTAGATTTTATTACTTAAAATCTAGGTCTAAATTAAGTCTTTTTACTAAAAATAAAAGTGTGTCTGTAATAAAAAAGAAATCACACAAACAGCTAGTTTTAAATAGGTTTGTGTGATTAACTTGACTAAAATCGTATTTAAGCGACTTCGGCTATTTTATTTTGAATGTTTTTTGCTTTTGTTTTTAATTCAAATTGGTTAGAGGTGTTTTTTTCTCCACCAGCTTTTAAAGCTTTGTCACCTGCAAAAAAGGTTTTGTGGTCATCACCAAGATCAGATCCAGCCATTCGTTGGTGTTTAACACATGATACATTTTTGCGGATTTCTTGTCTTTGTACATCTTTAACGTAGGCTAACATACCTTGGTCACCAAAATAACCTTTTGTTAGATCATTCATATGTAATGCAGTGGTATGGTAAGTTGGTAGTGTTATTAAATGATGAAATATACCAGCTTGTTTAGCACTATCCATTTGAAACGTTTTAATTTTTTGGTCAGCTCTAAAACATAGTTCGGTATTGTCATATTCAGCATCCATTAAGTTATTACGATCATAAGCAGTCATGTTTTCACCTTCTGTAAGCATTTCTTCATAAGCTTGATTACGGAAGCTTAGCGTCCAATTAAATGATGGCGAGTTATTGTACACTAATTTAGCATTAGGTACTACTGCTTTTACTTTATTTACCATATGTGCAATTTGCTTTACATTAGGCGTTGGAGTTTCTATCCATAATAAATCTGCACCATTTTGTAAGCTTGTAATACAATCTAAAACAACACGATCAATATTAGTACCTTCTCTAAATTTGTATAATCCATTAGCTAATCTAACTGGTCGTACTAATTTACCATCACGTTTAAGTAACACATCATCCTCTTTGGCGTCTGTAATAGCAATTTCTTCAGCTTCTACAAAAGCTAAATATTGAGAAGCTAAATCACCAGGTTGTAGACTGACAGGTAATTTTTGGGTTAATCCTGCACCTTCCGAGTCTGTTCTTGCTACTATTATACCATCGTCAATTCCTAACTCTAAAAAAGCATATCTAACTGCATTTAGCTTAGCTATAAAATCCTCATGTGGTACAGTCACTTTTCCGTCTTGATGTCCGCATTGTTTAGCGTCAGAGACTTGGTTTTCTATTTGGATAGCACAAGCACCAGCTTGAATCATTTTTTTTGCTAATAAATACGTCGCTTCTTCATTACCAAAACCAGCATCTATATCTGCTATTATTGGGACTATATGTGTTTCAAAATTATCAATTTGATATTGAACATCTTCGCCATTTTGTAATCTTCTAAACAAGTCGTTCAGTTCAATAGCGTCTGCTTGGCGTAAGAAATCATAAATCTCGGCAATCAAATTTGGGACAGCAGTTTTTTCGTGCATAGATTGGTCAGGTAAAGGACCAAATTCTGATCTTAAAGCTGCAACCATCCAACCAGAAAGATATAAGTATCGTTTACTAGTTGTTTTATGGTGTTTTTTTACCGCAATCATTTTTTGTTGCGCCACAAAACCATGCCAGCAACCTAATGATTGTGTGTAATTACTAGAATCGGCATCGTATGCAGCCATATCTTCTCTCATGACAGAAGCTGTATATTTTGCAATGTCTAACCCTGTTTTAAATCTATTTTGATTAACCATTCTGGCAGCACTTTCTGGATTGATAGCATTCCAAGTAGCTCCATATTTTGCTTTTAATTGTTGTACTGTCTCTAAAGCAGAACCATAATTTGTTTGTGATAAATTTTTCATAATTTTGTGATACGTTATTTACTATTAATAATTAGATCCTGTTGATTGTTGCCGCAATCGCAGGATTGTTTTTTTACAGATATTGGTATGCAGGAATTGTTAAAAACTCTTCAAATTGTTCTGAAGTAACCAACTGGTTAAACAGTTCTATCGCTAACTCAAACTTGGTATTTTTAATTTCGGATTCGCCATATTCGGTTACAATTTTTTCAACTTCATCATTAAAAAACTCGGTATATAATTGTGTTGTAAACTTTTGTCCATCTTCTAGGATTACTTCATTTTTTAACCATTGCCAAACTTGTGTTCTAGAGATTTCTGCAGTAGCTGCATCTTCCATTAAATTATAAAGCGCAACAGCTCCATGACCTCTCAGCCAAGCTTCGGTGTATAAAATACCTACATTAATGTTTTTTCTTATTCCAGCTTCGGTTACGGTTCCTTTTGGTATTTCGACTAAATCTTTTTCTGTAATAAAAACATCATCGCGCTTAACGTGTAATTGATTTGGCGTTGGCATATATTTATTAAATTCTGATAAAGCGACATTAACTAAAGCAGGATGCGCTACCCAAGTCCCATCGTGACCATTTTTAACTTCGCGTTCTTTATCTTTTCTAACTTTTTCTAGTGCAGCAATGTTTGCATATTCGTCGTTTTTAATAGGTATTTGTGCTGCCATTCCGCCAATAGCTAAAATGCCTCTTTTATGACAACGTTGTATTACTAATTTGGAATAGGCATCCATAAATGGTGTTGTCATAGTAACCTGATCACGATTTGGCACTACAAAATTAGGATGGTTTCTAAATTTTTTGATATAAGAAAATATGTAATCCCAACGTCCACAATTTAAACCTACTATGTGATCTTTTAGTTCGTATATGATTTCGTCAAGCTGAAAACTAGCAGTAATAGTCTCTACTAAAACAGTAGCTTTAAATGTTCCGTTTGGCACATTTAAGTAATCTTGTGCAAACATAAAAACGTCATTCCACCATCTAGCCTCTAAATAATGTTCTAATTTAGGAAGGTAAAAGTAAGGTGCAGTATTGTTTTTAAGTAAGGTTTTGGTATTGTGATACACGTATAATCCAAAATCTATTAAACTACCAGAAGCTACTTGGTTGTTAAAGGTTAAGTGGTGTTCGTTTAGATGTAAACCTCTTGGTCGTACCAATAAAACCGCTGTTTTTGATTTCAGCTTGTAGGTTTTGTCCTTTTTTAAATCTATTAAAGAAATCGTTTTATTGTTTGCATCTATTAAATTTTGTTGACCTTGAATGGTGTTTGACCAAGTAGGCGCATTGCTGTCCTCCAAATCTGCCATAAATGTGTTAGCACCAGAGTTTAGTGCATTAATTATCATTTTACGGTTAACTGGACCTGTGATTTCTACACGTCTATCTTGTAAATCATGTGGAATAGTACCAGCAGTCCATTGTCCATCTCTAATCGCTTTTGTTTCTTCAGGGAATTTAGGAAAATGTCCTTTATCAAAATATTGCTGTTGGCTTACACGATTATTTAATAATTCTAAGCGTCTAGAATTAAAATTTTTATGTAATACGGATAAAAAAAGTAAAGCGTCATCAGTTAAAATTTCAGGATAGTAATTAGTAACGTTATTTGAAAACGAAATTTTAGGCTGTTTTAAAAGTGTGTCTTCCATGATGTTATGATTTTATATAACAATATTAAAACAAAGATTTATAAAAAACAAGCGAACGTTCGCTAAAAATGTTTTTTCGCCAAAATTGAATATTCGCAAAAAAGAGTATATTTGTTATTATGGAAGAAGATTACATTAAATTAATTTTTGGGCTTAAGCTAAAGCAGATAAGGACTGATAAGAATTTATCCTTGTTAGGATTGTCTAAGCTTTCAGGCTTGTCTAAGTCTTATTTAAACGAAATAGAAAACGGAAAAAAATATCCAAAACCAGATAAAATTGCAATATTATCCGAAAAATTAGATGTACCATACGACCAAATGGTGTCTTTAAAATTGGATAAAAATTTAGCACCAATTGGTGATATTTTACAGTCTAAAATTTTAAAAGAAATCCCTTTAGAGCTGTTTGGTATTAAAGAAAGTAATCTAATCGATATTGTAGCTAATGCACCAGCAAAAGTGAATGCTTTTATCAGTACTATTATTGAAATTGCGCAGAATTATAACTTTAGTCGTGAAAGTTTTTATTTAGCATCTGTAAGGTCTTTTCAGGAGGCAAATAATAATTATTTTGAAGATTTAGAACAAAGTGTTTTAAAATTTGCTGAAGCGTATCACATTGATTTAAATGAAACCATAACATCCAAAGATTTAGAGGAAGTTTTAGTTGAAGAATATGGCTATACTATAGACGTTAATGAACTTAGTAAATATGAAGCTTTAGGTAATTTACGCTCTATGTTTGTACCAAAGACTAAAACACTATTACTAGCAAATGAGATAGACGAAGCACAGAGGACCTTTATTTACGCTAAAGAGTTAGCCTATAATTTTTTAGATATAAAGGAGCGTTTATTCACTTTTCCATGGATAAAGTTTGATACGTTTGATCAGGTATTAAATAATTTTTATGCCTCCTATTTTGCAGGCGCATTAATTATACCTAGTGAAAAGATGAAGGCACAGTTAAATACAATATTTGAAAAAGATATTTTTGATACACATTTATTTTTAAATGCTATAGAAGGGTTTAATGCGTCACCAGAGTCCTTTTATCAACGCTTAACTAATATTTTGCCTAAGACTTATAATATTCAAAATTTGTTTTTTTTAAGATTTACGCATAGCGCTAATAGCGAACGTTTTTATCTTAAAAAAGAATTGCACTTATCTCATCAACAGTCACCTCATGCCAATGAAACTAATGAGCATTATTGTAGGCGTTGGGTATCCATAAAAATGCTTAAAGATATTAGTAATAGCAAATCAGAGCATGTCTTTGATATGCAGATATCTAATTATGAAAATGATGGGATGAAGTATTTAGTATTGTCCTCTGCTACTAAAGATCCTTTTAGAGATAATCAGTACAGGAGTATAAGTGTTGGTTTGTTAATTAATAAGCAATTACAGCGAAAGCTTAATTTTTTAAATGATCCTAAAATTAAATCTAAAAATGTAGGTGTAACGTGTGAGCGTTGCGCTATAATGGATTGTGAGGTTAGGGAAGTGGCTCCTGTGTTTTTAAATAAAAAGGCAAAAAATGAAAAGTTAGAGTCTATTGTTCAAGCATTAAATGCTAAGTTTTCTTAATTGGTAACTTATTATTTTAACTGGTTTGTGTTTAGGCTAAAGCTCCAAAAACGTATCTAGAAGCTAATGATTTTCCAAAAAAGAAAGCAGCAATTGCTAATAAGCCATCACTTAACGAAAACCATAGCGCTTTTGGTAACATAACAATAGTTGCTGCTGTGGCAATAACCATTAAAGCACCAACAATATAAGCAGGAATCATGCTAGTTTTTGATACCATTCCTGCAACTGTCATTCCTGAGATTATACCTGTAAAATGTGCAATTACAACAAAAACTTTAGAGCCTATTGGTATAATATGCATATTAGCTTTTATAGAGGCCATATCGTTGGGATTAATTTGTTCTGGTAATGGAAAAATCGTGTGACCAATTACCGTTTCTATTATATATACTACAACTGCTGCAGTAATAAAACCTAAAATTGTTGCTAATATATTTTTAAGCATAGTCTTAAATTTTGGTCCCAAATTGGAATCTGTTAGTAATTAAAAATACAAAAAAATCCTAAAGTATATACTTTAGGATTTTTAATATTTAGTATTTGTTAAGCTTATTCATTAACAATAACCCATTCACCTTTTGCAATTAATGGTTCAGCTTGTTTAAACTTGACCGTTTTATTTTCGCCTGACATAACATGCTTAATAGTTACTTTGTCATTACGACCAATCTTAGGCTGATCTCTAACAATAGTCTCTACAACTTGCTGTTGAGGTTGTGTGTTTCCTGCAGCTCTGTTTTGTGCAGAACGTTCATCTAAATTAGGAATTTCTTCTTTTTGAGTCTGAAGATTTTCTTTTTTACGTACTTCTCTAGCTTCGCTAATAGCATTAGTAGTTTCGGTAGGTAATTCTCCTTTAAATAAGAAAGAAATCACTTCTTTATTAACCTGGTCAATCATGCTCTTAAATAATTCAAAAGCTTCAAACTTGTAAATTAATAAAGGATCTTTTTGCTCGTGTACAGCTAATTGTACTGATTGCTTAAGTTCGTCCATTTTACGTAAATGGGTTTTCCAAGCATCATCAATAATAGCTAATGAGATGTTTTTCTCAAAGTCTGTTACTAATTGTTTTCCTTTAGTTAAGTATGCTTTTTCTAGGTCTGTTACAACTTGTAGATTTTTAACACCATCAGTAAAAGGTACTACGATACGTTTGTATTTATCACGTTGGTTTTCGTAGACATTTTCAATAATAGGAAATGCAATATCTGCATTACGTTCCATTTTTTCTTTATAATGTGTAAAACCAGCTTTATAAATTGTTTGCGCTATATCTAAAGCTGACATTTTATTAAATTCGGCTTCAGTAATTGGAGATGACATTGAGAAGAATCTGATTAATTCAAATTCAAAATTCTTAAAGTCATTCGTAGCTTTGTTAGATTCTGCAATACCTTCAGAGGTATCATAAATCATGTTTGCTAAATCTACACGTAGACGCTCTCCAAATAAGGCATTGTAACGACGCTTGTAAACAACTTCACGTTGCGAGTTCATGACATCATCATATTCTAATAAACGCTTACGAACTCCAAATTGGTTTTCTTCAACCTTTTTCTGAGCACGCTCAATAGACTTAGAAATCATAGAATGTTGAATCACTTCACCTTCCTGTAATCCCATTCTATCCATCATCTTAGCGATACGCTCTGATCCAAAAAGACGCATTAAATTGTCTTCTAAAGATACATAAAACTGAGAGCTTCCTGGATCTCCTTGACGTCCAGCACGACCACGTAACTGTCTGTCTACACGACGTGAATCGTGACGTTCTGTTCCTACAATTGCAAGTCCACCAGCTGCTTTTACTTCGTCAGATAATTTGATATCTGTACCACGACCAGCCATATTTGTTGCAATAGTTACTTGTCCAGATTTACCAGCTTGATCAACTATTTCAGCTTCCTTTTTATGTTGTTTTGCATTTAATACATTGTGAGGTATTTTTCTAATGCTTAGCATTTTTCCTAGCAACTCACTTATTTCTACAGATGTTGTACCAATTAAAACAGGACGTCCTGCTTCAGATAGTTTAGTAACATCATCAATAACTGCATTGTATTTTTCACGTTTAGTTTTGTAAACTAAATCTTGTCTGTCATCTCTAGCAATTGGTCTGTTTGTTGGGATTTCGACAACATCTAATTTATAGATTTCCCAGAATTCACCAGCTTCAGTAACAGCAGTACCTGTCATACCTGACAGTTTTTTGTACATTCTGAAGTAATTTTGAAGGGTTACTGTTGCAAAAGTTTGCGTAGCATCTTCAATTTTTACGTTTTCTTTAGCTTCAATTGCTTGGTGTAGTCCATCGCTATAACGACGACCATCCATAATACGACCAGTTTGCTCGTCTACAATCATTACTTTATTGTCCATGACCACGTATTGTGTGTCTTTTTCAAATAAAGCATACGCTTTTAATAATTGATTAAGCGTGTGGATACGTTCTGATTTGATTCCGAAGTCACGGAATAAATCTTCTTTAGCTTCAGCTTCTTCTTCAGTAGATAACCCTTTTGCTTCGATTTTAGCCATTTCAATACCAATTTCTGGCATGACAAAAAAGTCAGGATTGTCTTTTCCAGAAAGGTACTCAACACCTTTATCTGTTAATTCAATTTGATTATTTTTTTCTTCTATTACATAGTACAATTCTGCGTCAACCTTTGGCATCTCGCGATTGTTGTCTTGGATGTAATAGTTTTCAGTTTTTTGAAGAATTTGTTTTACACCTTCTTCACTTAAAAACTTTATTAATGCTTTGTTTTTAGGAATACCTCTGTAAACTCTTAATAGTTTTAATCCACCTTCTTTAGTATCTCCTTCTGCTATTAATTTTTTAGCTTCAACTAAAACCTGAGTTAAATATTTACGTTGGATATTAACGATGTCATCAACTTTAGGTTTAAGCTCTGTAAACTCATGCTCATCACCTTTAGGTATAGGTCCAGAAATAATTAATGGTGTACGTGCATCATCAATTAATACAGAATCGACCTCATCGACAATGGCGTAATGGTGAGGACGTTGCACTAAATCTCCAGTAGCATGTGCCATGTTATCACGTAGGTAGTCAAAACCAAACTCGTTATTGGTACCATAAGTAATGTCTGCGTTGTATGCTTTGCGTCTTGCATCACTATTAGGTTGGTGATAATCAATACAGTCAATACTTAAACCATGAAAGTTAAATATTGGAGCCATCCAAGCACTATCACGCTTAGCTAAGTAGTCATTTACTGTTACTAAGTGTACACCTTTACCAGCTAAGGCATTTAAGTATACAGGCAATGTTGCTACTAAAGTTTTACCTTCTCCTGTTTGCATTTCTGCAATTTTACCTTGGTGCATTGCAATACCACCAATTAATTGGACGTCATAATGTACCATATCCCAAGTAATGGCTTTACCAGCAGCATCCCATGAGTTTGCCCAAGTGGCTTTGTCACCATCTAACGTAACAAAGTCCTTGTCTCCAGAAAGGCTTCTGTCAAACTCGTTAGCAGTAACAGTTATAGTTGTATTGTCTTTAAAACGTCTAGCAGTTTCTTTAACAACAGCAAAGGCTTCTGGTAATATTTTGTTTAACGTATCCTCTGTAGCAGTATAAGATTCTTCTTTAATTTTATCAATTTCTTGATAAATATCTTCACGTTTATCTATGTCTTCTGTTGCTTCAGCCTCAGCTTGTAGTGCTTCAATTTTAGAGTAAAACGGTTGACGCGCTTCTGCAATTATGGCTTTAAACTCGTCAGTTTTAGCTCTTAATTGGTCGTGAGATAAGGCTATCATAGCCTTTTCAAAGGTTTTAATTTTGTCTACTATTGGTGTGATGGCTTTAACGTCTTGTTTAGACTTGTCACCAACAAATACTTTTAGTACGGAATTTAAAAAACTCATAGTTTTTGTGTTTTATTAGAGATGCTATTCTTTGCATTACAAAGAATAACAGTACTTTATGTTTTGTGCGCTTTTAAAAAGGGCTTAAATATACGTTTTTAGCTGCGTTTAGCTATATTAAAAAGCACAAAAAAAGTCTCTAATTGAGACTTTTTTGATACTATTTGTGTGTTATTAATACTCGTCCTCATTCCAGAGGTAATCTTCGTCAGTTGGATAATCTGGCCAAATTTCTTCTATAGAATCGTATGAATCACCTTCATCTTCTATTGATTGTAAATTTTCTACAACTTCTAAAGGTGCGCCTGTTCTAATAGCGTAGTCAATAAGCTCATCTTTAGTTGCTGGCCAAGGTGCATCACTTAAATAAGATGCTAATTCTAATGTCCAATACATTTCTTATGCGGTTTTAATTTTTGCAAAAATAAATTTTTAGTTTAAATAGTCAAGAAAAAAGTGAATTATTTTTTCATTAAAAAAAAGAACGTTTTCTAAACTGAAACTACTTGATACTAAAGTATTTTGCAGTGTTACTAATCACAGCGCTTTATAACGCGGATTACTTTTTTTCAGGTATCCACTTTACTTCGTCTGCTTGTAAGTCATGAGACAACTTTCGTGCCAATACAAAAAGATAGTCAGAAAGACGGTTTAAATATGTTAACGCATTAGCTTCAAAAGGCTCTAAATCGTTAAGTGCTGATGCTAAGCGCTCTGCACGTCTGCAAACGGTTCTGGCTATGTGACAGAATGACACAGTTTGATGACCACCAGGAAGTACAAAATGTGTCATTGGTGGTAAGTCCTGGTTCATAATATCCATTTCTTGTTCTAACAAGATAATATCTTCATCAGAAATTTTATTAATGTTTAAGCGTTCTTTTCCGTTTTTAAGAATTGCTTTTTCAGGATCTGTAGCCAATATTGCACCTACAGTAAATAACTTATTCTGTATCTCAATTAAAATGTCTTTATATATTAGATTAATCTCTTGGTCTCTAATTAAACCTATGTAAGAGTTTAGCTCGTCAACAGTACCATAGCTATCAATCCTGATATGATGTTTCGGGACACGTGTGCCTCCAAATAAAGCAGTAGTACCTTTGTCTCCTGTTTTTGTATATATTTTCATAATTGTAAAGTTAAGGGAAAAGTTTAAATGTAGAAAGTTAAAAACTAATCCACGCGACTAATAATTAATTTAAAGTCTAATGGTAAAATGCTCTTTAGCTTGTTCTTTTCTAAAAAACACAAAACCAAATTTATAAGTATCAATAGTAACGGTTACTTGAGGGTGATTTTTTATAATTTCCCAAGCGTCAGTCATTTCTTTTGACCAGTAAATGTCATCTAAAATCAGTACTGTGTCGTTGTGTGTTTTAGGTAGTAGCATTTCAAAATACTGCAATGTAGCCTGCTTAGTATGATTGCCATCACAATAAATTAAGTCTAAGGTTTTTGTATTTAAATTAGTTATGACCTGAGCAAAATCACCTGTTTTTATTGTAATGTTTTTTAAGTCGAAATTTTGAAATTGGGTTTCGGCTACAGCCGAAATATTAGGACAGCCTTCAAGGGTTGTAATTGTTGCTTTTGGATTGCCCAAAGCTAAAGCTTGAGTTGCAATACCTAGAGATGTACCAAGCTCTAAAATGGTATTACTTTTAAAATAATTGGCTAATCGAAATAGTAATTTGGCTTCGTTATAATCTGATCCAGCTACTTTAGCTATTTTAGAAATGGATCTTTTATTAGTATGAAACACGTGACTGCCAGAGCCTAAGTCGGTAACGTTAATGCTGGCTGTGTTTTTTATAAGCTTTTTTCTGTAGGATTTAATATCTAGGTAAGCAGCGTGCTTTTTTTTGTCGTAAAAACACTTGGTAACTAAATCATAAACAAAAGGGGAGTGCACACCATGTTGATTAGTGGAGCGTTTTAAAAAATTAAAGTAGGATTGTATTTGGTAAGTCTTACTCATCTGATAGCTGTTTGCTATTATTTTCTTTTTTTAAGATCAAATGTTTATTCTTGAAAGGCGTTTTAGATAGTGATTTATTGTTTCTGTTAATTTTTTCATGATACAAACCCTTTGACTACGCTCAGGATAAACCAAGCCAAAAAATCATATTGAAAATGAGGAAATTACTAAAGTATCATTCACTTTCGGAATTACGTGCTTAAAGCCGCGCTTAGCAGCTTTATTCCTTCGTTCATTATTTCTGTATTTCAATGTTCAATTCTATGAATTGATTTTGGGAGTAGCCCTTTTAGCTTTATTTTGTTTTGTTATAATCGTTCTTTTCTGTCTTACTTTATTCTTCCATTTTTTCTGACAATTCTAACCAACGCATTTCTTTTTCTTCAATGCTATCCATGATTTTTTGAATTTTAGCAGATAATTCTGTGATTTGATCTTGAGATAAATCTGGATTTAAAAATTTTTGTTCAATCTCTTTTTTATCAAATTCTAGAGATTTTATTTTGCTTTCTAAGTTTTTGTATTCTTTCTGTTCGTTGTATGATAGTGCTGCTTTGCTGCTGTCTTTTTTCCAGTTTTTCTTTTCTTTTTTATCTTCTGCGTCAGTGTCGCTTTCAGGCGCTTTACTGTCTTCATATATACGATAATCTGTGTAGTTTCCTGGAAAGTTTTCTACTTCACCTTCGCCTTTAAAAACTAATAGGTGATCCACAATTTTGTCCATAAAATAGCGGTCGTGAGATACGACTATCAAACAGCCAGGAAAATCTAATAAAAAGTCTTCTAACACATTTAGGGTTACAATATCTAAGTCGTTAGTAGGCTCATCAAGGATTAAAAAGTTAGGGTTTTGTATTAAAATGGTACAAAGGTATAGTCGTTTACGCTCGCCTCCACTTAGTTTTTCGACAAAATCATATTGTTTTTTTCTGTCAAATAAAAAGCGTTCTAATAATTGTTGTGCGCTAATTTGTCTTCCTTTTTTTAACGGAATGTAATCTCCAAAGTCTCTAACTACATCAATTACTTTTTGGTCTGGTTTAGGCGTAATACCTGCTTGGGTGTAATATCCAAATTTAACTGTTTCACCAATTAATATTTTTCCGCTATCAGGAGCAGTTGTTTGGGTAAGCATATTTAGGAATGTTGATTTTCCTGTTCCGTTTTTACCAATAATACCAACGCGCTCTCCACGTTGAAAGTTGTAATCAAAATTGTCTAAAATGACTTTGTCCTTAAAGGATTTAGATAGTTTAACAAGTTCGACAATTTTGCTTCCTAAGCGTTCCATGTTTAGTTCCAACTCTACAACATGATCTTTTCTGCGTTGGGATGCTTTGTGCTTAATTTCGGTAAAGTCATCAATTCTAGATTTAGATTTAGTAGTACGTGCTTTTGGTTGGCGACGCATCCACACTAATTCTTTTTTAAAAAGTTGTTTTGCTTTTCCTGTTTCTACTTGTTCTCTAGCAATACGTTCTTCTTTTTTTTCAAGGTAGTAGGAGTAGTTTCCTTTGTAGCTATATAATTCGCCATGATCAAGCTCTATAATTTCGTTACACACACGCTCTAGAAAAAAGCGGTCGTGAGTAACCATAAATAAAGTGATGTTTTCTTTGGCAAAAAAAGCTTCTAACCATTCAATCATTTCTAAATCCAAATGGTTGGTTGGCTCATCTAAAATTAATAAGTCTGGTTTATTAATTAGGGCATTAGCTAAGCTAAGACGTTTTTTTTGACCTCCAGACAGTACGCTAACTTTTTGATCTAAATTGTCTAATTTTAGCTTAAAAAGTATTTGTTTGTATTGTGTTTCAAAATCCCATGCGTTGTGTCTGTCCATTTGTTCAAACGCTTTTTGATACACATCTTCGTCTTCAGGGTTTTGTAATGCTTTTTCGTAGTTTTTTATAATATCTAAAACAGGATTGTCTGCATTAAAGATGGTTTGTTCAATGGTTAATTCTGGGTCTAGAATTGGTTCTTGAGGTAAAAAAGCAACCTTAATATCTTTTCTGTAAATAATATTACCAGTATCAGGAACATCAAAACCAGCAAGCATTTTTAAAATGGAGGTTTTTCCTGTTCCGTTTTTAGCTACAAAAGCAATCTTTTGGTCTTTATGGACGCTAAAAGATAAGCCTTCAAATAATGTTAATTCGCCATAAGATTTGGCAATGTTTTCTACAGTTAAATAATTCAATGCGTGTAATTTTTAGCAAAGATGGTTATTATAAGTGAAATGTAGAATTTTTAAAAGTGAAAAGTTAGTAGGTTAGTTATATGTAGGCTAAAAAAAGTTTTTAAAAAATATAACCTTGTGTTATTGCTTAATTTTGAGATTAAAATTCAAAAACCCAGTTACTTGTTTTGTTTTACAGTGCTAAAGGTTATATTTGTGACTTAACAAACCTTTAAAAATGAAGCAAATTGTAATGTGTTTTGTCATACTGCTTAGTCTTATAAGCACCTCATGTATTACTCAAAAAGATGTTGTTTACTTGCAAGATAAAGGTACTGTAATAAACGATTCTCTTCAATTACAAGCTTTAGCATCACCATATCGCGTACAGGTCAATGATATTTTAAGTATTAGTATCAAATCCACAGATAGTGAGCTTAAAAAGTTAGTTGAGATTTTTCAACCCACTGAGCAAATTGGAGGGACAAATGGACCAGAAGGCTTATATTTTAGTGGTTTTACGGTTGATTTGCATGGTAATATAGAGTTTCCTATCCTAGATAAGGTTAACGTTTTAGGATTTACTGCTGAAGAAATTGAAGACAAGGTTAAAGAAGCACTTTTAGATAAATATTTAAAAGATGTCTCTAAAATTTTTATAACAGTAAAGTTAGCAGGATTGCGTTATACTGTCACAGGAGAGGTTGGAGGAGGAGGCGTATTGACCTTATTTCAGGATCGTGTTAATATCATTGAAGCTTTAGCTAATGCAGGAGATATTACAGATACTGGAGATCGTAAAGATGTCCTTGTTATTAGGCAATATCCAAATGGACAGAAAATACATCATATAGATTTAACAGATGTGGCAGCTTTAAAATCGCCATATTATTATATTCAGCCCAATGATATGATATTAGTTAAACCGCTTAAACGAAAAGCTTTGGGCGCGGGACAGACCGCAACGCAAACATTTACTACTATTGCTAGTATATTTTCAGTTTTAGTGTCTACTTACTTTTTAGCCAAAAACCTTTAAAAGATAAATATGAACGACGAATTTGATGTTTTAGATTCAAGTCCAGCATTCGATATAAAAGCTTTTTTATTTAAAGCGCTTAGTTATTGGAAGTTGTTTGTTATCTGTGTAGGTATTGGTGTTTTTATAGTTTACCAACAAAATATTAGAAAACAGCAATCATTTAGACTAGCGACCAAGATATCTATAGAAGATGATAAAAATCCATTATTTACTTCAAATACTAACTTAACCTTTAATTATGGAGGTGTTTCTGGAAAAGTTCAAACACTTATTAATACGTTGCAATCAAGAAGTTTGCATGAGCAGGTGGTGGATAATTTACAGTTTTACGTAACTTACTTAAAACAATCTAGGTTTAGGAAAGACGATATTTATAAAGCAGCGCCATTTAGATTTATACCGGATTCTTCTGGTTATCAATTATTAAATTCACCTATAAAGGTTTCATTTATTAACAGCACTGACATTGAATTAGAATTTGATTTTAAATCTGAAACGGTTAGTACCCAAAAGTATTCTGATTTTCAATCAAAAGTAGTCGATGTACCAATAGGAGTTATTACTAAACGTGTCGTCTTAGGTGATTATTTGGATTTACCTTATTTAAAAGGGTATTTTGAATTAGTTAAAGGCAGTCAGCCTAAGTTAGGAGAAACCTATTTTTTAAGAATGGAGGCTTTTGATGCTGTGGTAGCGCAATATAGAAATAGGCTAGCTATAAATAACCCAAGAAACTCTGCTATCATTAACCTTAGTATGGTTGATCATAACACTAAGAAGATAGAGGATTATTTAAATGAAACTGTTAGAGTTGTTACAAAAGAGCAATTGGCTAGAAAAAACTTATTTGTTACCAATACGATTAAATTTATAGACAGTCAATTAAGTCGTGTTAAAGACTCGCTAACAGGAAATGCTGATGCACTGAATAATTATAGATCTAAAAATGGAATTTATAACTTAGACCAAGAAAGTGAGTTGTTATCCACTAAATTGTCGGATTTAGAATTACAACGTGATGATATTAATCGTAAAAAAGCCTACTATTCTAGTTTAAAAAAATATTTGTTAACCAGTAAAGATTTTACAGATTTGCCTGCTCCATCTGTAGCAGGAATTGACGATGGTAACATTTTGGCTAACATTAGTAAAATAAATACGTTGTCTGTACAAAAAGCTAAGTTTGAATCCACAGTTAAACCAGGTGCTTCCATATTTGATGATTTAAACAGTCAAATAGAAAGTATCAAGTTAGTGCTACTAGAAAATATTAGCTCTGCAACAATCGGGATTGACAGAGAACTAAGTGTAATAAACGGTAAAATAGGTTCGGTAAGGGGTCAGTTTAATAAGTTACCTCAAGACCAACAAAATTTATTAGATATTGAAAGACAATATTTATTAAACGAGAAAACCTATAATTTGTTTTTGTCTAAGCGTGGTGAAGCAGATATTATAAAAGCAGCGACAGTATCTGATATTTTATGGATTGATCCAGCCAAAAATACAGGAGCACAACCTATAGACTTAAAGTTAAGCTCTAGATATATGTTTGCATTATTTGGAGGTATCTTACCACCATTATTACTAGCTTTTTTAGTCGTGTTTTTGGATACTAAAATACATAACCCACAAACCTTAGAGAATATAAGTACTATACCTATGTTAGGTGTGGTTGGAAAAAACACTCTAGATAATAACCTAGCAGTACATAGAAAGCCTAAGTCTGCTGTAGCAGAAGCTTTTAGGGCTATTCGATCCAGTTTGCAGTACATGTATAAGCAACATGATGTAAACAGTACAAAAACGGTTATGGTTACTTCTTCTGTTAGTGGAGAAGGAAAAACCTTTTGTTCTATCAATATTGCTACAGTATTTGCGCTAAGCGGAAAGAAAACCGTATTGGTAGGATTAGATTTACGTAAACCTAAGATTTTTGGAGATTTTGATATTCAAAATGATATTGGAGCAGTTAACTATCTTATTGGACAGAAAACATTGGATGAGGTTATTCAGAACACTAAAGTTAATAATCTGGATGTTATAACTTCTGGGCCTATTCCTCCAAACCCATCAGAATTGTTGATTAGCGAAAAAATGGATGCGCTGATGGAGCAACTTAAAACACAATATGATTACATCATCTTAGACACACCTCCAATTGGATTAGTAGCAGATGCTTTAGAGCTGTTAGAGTATGCAGACGCTTCTTTATATGTGGTTAGACAAGACTACTCTAAAAAAGAGATGTTAACATTAATCAATGACAAGTATAGAAAAGGAGAAATTAAAAATATTAGCTTTTTATATAATGGTTATGACCAAAAAGGTAAATACGGTTATGGCTACGGTTACGGTTATGGTTATGGTGCATATGGTAATGGGTATCATGAGGATTATGAGGCAAAAACGACGTTATTCTCTCGTTTAAAACAGTTGTTTAAGAAGTGATAATTTTTATAGGGTTTTTACACTATAAGTTAAATGGCTAAACGTGTAAATATACCATACTGCTTTAATTATCATAAGTGAGTGACTTATGGAAACAGTTCATATTAAAATATAAAAAAAAGAGGAAGTCGCGCTACTTCCTCTTTTTTTTAACTTAGACAATGTCCAATATTTGTAGTACGTTATACGCGCCATTATTTAACGCATATTGTGTTCCGTTTACTTCTTGATAAAACGCTAGTTTCAAAAAGTAATACATCTGACCTGTACCTACAGGCATTGTTGTAGGGGTAATATTGACATTTGTAACTGTTCCATTTAAAGGTAAGTTTGCCTCTGGGCTTAAGATTAATTCTTTTTCTTCAGTAATAAAATTAAGATTTAGCACACCAGCCATACAGCTTACATGCGTTGCTCCACCAGGTGCATTAATGTCCTGTGAAGGGGTCAGGTTTAAAATGCTTACTTCTCCGGTTGTTGTGTCGACTTGGTACTCAGCGTATAATACACTATCTAAAGGCGCATTGTTATTAAAGTCAAACGCTTGTAGCGCATTTTTACCTTCGGTAGTTGTAATGCCTACACCTACTTGTCTTTGGCCTCTAGCAGAGGATACGTCTGCATTTTTTACTAAGCCCATCGCTTTAGTTAGTCGGCTAGACACACGACTATCTTTAACGTCAGCTAAAAGCGGAGTTATTGCTTGTCTTAAGATTTTACCACTTTTAGCTATATGGCCAAATTCGGTTCCATTTTCCCGTGTTCTAATAAATGCTGGGTCATTTTGGATTCTATTTTTAGAAACTCCTCCTTTAGTACGAACTAAATATCCGTCTTTTCCTTTGTAGAAGGTTAATCCATCTAAGGTGCCTTCTATTTTAATTAGGCTTTTTAATTTTGCCATAATGTTTGTGTGTTGTGAGTCTATTTAAGACTCGTTATAAAATTTATTTTTATAAAGTTAAATGAGGTTTTTCACGGTACCTTTCCAAACCTATTTATTCTTTATACCTCAAAATTAAGGTCCTGATATAACTGTCGTTTTCAATTTTACTGAAATATGTAAAAGTTGTTGTTTTATATTTTAATGATTGAATATTAGTTATTTAGACGTGTCGTGTTTTAATTCATCTAATTGCCAGTTTCTTTCAGTTTCACTGTTTATGAAACCTTTCACTGTTTATGAAACCTTTTACTGTTTTTGAAGTTTTTTACTGATTAAAGTGCTTTTTACTGTACAGCAAGGTTTTAGTTTATTTAACAGTACCATACTTAAAGGCGTAAGTATCTATTCTTTATGTCGTCTTGACGATGCCTGTTGAGTGAAGCAAATATTTTGTGACGATTACTGTTTTTAATAGATCATTGGAACTAGGTTTACACTAAAAGTATTACTAGCTTGGACATTGTAAAACAATGCAAGTCAATGTTTTGTCAATTATGTCGGACTGTTTTGGGATAGGTGTGTTGTTAAAATTATCGCTATATAATTGCAGCCATACTTCTTGACTTTATTTGCGGAACAGGTGGTATTAGGTTTGACTTTATAATTTTATTTAGCTAGCGCTTATAAAGGGTTATTCAAGATTTTAACAATAAATGTTGATAAGTGCTATCAATATTATTTATTGTTGTTTTTTTTACTACTAAATCCTTTGTAGTTTTACGTTGCTAATAATCAATAATATAACAATGGTAATTGCTAATTTAATTAATTGTGCCACTATACTAGTAGCATTTAAAAACAAAAGTAAAAATGAAACGGTTATGTATCAATTCCGCAGAGATTGCAATCATTTTAGGAAAAAGTCAATCTAATGCTCAAAAGTTAGTTAGAGTTATAAAAGACGTTCATAAAAAAAAGTCACACCAACCTATTACAATACGAGAGTTTTGTGAATATATGGACTTACCTTATCAGGATGTGTTTGATATGATTAATAGTGTTAAGCCTTCAGTATCTTGTGACACCACTTTAAAGTCGGTGCCCTCAAATACGCTTAAATCTGCGTAGTCACATCTCTTTGATTTTTAAATCCCACTCATTTCTAATTTTTAATTACAATTATTATACTTAACGCATCAAAATTGCTTGTTTTATAGGGTAAAACATCAAAAAAATCGTTTATTTGTTTTTCAAACTCAAATTAGCAATTTACCCTTGACTACTAAAGCCTCTTCTCAAGATTGGTTATACACCATTTCACCTAAAAAAAAGCTTATAGATCTCAATTTTAAAGAGATATGGAGGTATCGTGATTTATTGTTTTTATTTGTAAAACGTGATATCATTACACAGTATAAACAAACCATATTAGGGCCTTTATGGTATTTTATACAACCCTTATTTACCTCAGTAATTTTTACACTAATATTTAACAATTTAGCTGCCATCCCTACAGGTAATGGGATTCCTTCCTTTTTATTTAATTTAGCAGGCATCACCTCTTGGAATTATTTTAGCTCGTGCTTAACAGGAACAAGTGATACTTTTAAGGCTAATCAAGGTATATTTGGTAAGGTGTACTTTCCTAGAGTTATTACACCCTTATCTATTGTGTTTTCTAATCTTATAAAATTTGGAATTCAGCTATTAGTCTTTATTTCGTTTTATATCTACTTTGTGTTATTTACAGATTCAGCCAGTAATGCCTTACCACAACTGACTATTATACTATTACCCATACTAATTTTATTTATGGGTTTATTAGGGTTAGGTTTAGGGATGATTATATCGTCAATGACCACTAAATATCGTGATTTAACCTTTTTGGTAGGTTTTGGTGTACAGTTGTTAATGTATGGTTCTGCAGTGATGTATCCCTTATCGTATTTTAAAGAAAAATTGCCAGAATATTCATGGTTAGTAGCCTATAACCCAATGACAACCATTATAGAGTTATTTAGACAGATGACGTTGGGCGTTGGAAGCTTTGCGTTTAGCAATTTTATTTATGCAGGTGTTATAAGTGTTATCTTGTTTTTAATAGGATTAGTTATATTTAATAAAACCGAAAAGTCTTTTATAGATACTGTGTAATATGGAAGAAAAAGACATTATTTTAAAAGCAGAACACATCTCTAAACAATACCGTTTAGGCTTAGTTGGTACAGGAACCATCAGTCACGATTTAAATAGATGGTGGCATAAAGTACGAGGTAAAGCAGATCCCTATTTAAAAGTAGGCGAGAGTAATGATCGTAGTACTAAAGGACAGTCAGAATATGTATGGGCTTTACAGGATATTAATTTTGAAGTTAAACGTGGAGAAGTCTTAGGGATTATAGGTAAGAATGGCGCAGGAAAATCAACTTTGCTTAAAATTTTATCTAAAGTCACAGGACCAACAACAGGCGAGATTAAAACTAAAGGACGTATAGCGTCTTTATTAGAAGTAGGAACAGGATTTCATGGTGAAATGACTGGTAGAGAAAATGTGTATCTTAATGGTGCCATTTTAGGAATGACTAAAAAAGAAATTTCGTCTAAAATTGAAGAAATTATTGAGTTTTCAGGTTGTCAGCGTTATATAGATACACCCGTAAAACGTTATAGTTCTGGTATGACTGTACGATTAGCGTTTGCAGTAGCAGCCTTTTTAGAACCAGAGATTTTGGTGATTGATGAGGTGTTAGCGGTTGGAGATGCCGAGTTCCAGAAAAAGGCTATAGGAAAAATGCAGGATATTAGTCGTGGAGATGGACGAACAGTTTTGTTTGTCAGTCATAATATGCAATCCATATCAAGTTTAACACAACGTTGTATCGTTCTGGATAAAGGAAATATAATTTTTGATGGAGAAACTGCAGATAGTATAGATTTTTATTTAAATAATAATACTATTAATTCAGAGTATATTTATGAAGCTAAACCTAAAACTGACAAACCGAATATAATTAAGGCATCTGTAAAGACTAGTAATATAGGTCAAGTGCATATTTGTGGAGAGCCTTTAGAGGTTAGTTTTGATTTGAACATTCCTTTCAGTTTAAAAGGAGCTTCATTAAGTTTTCAAATTATAGATAAACATGAAACTCCAATTGTTCATTTATGGACTTTTGATTCTGAGAAAGAAATGTGTCGAGAACCTGGTATTTGGAAACTTAAATGTATAATTCCAAAAGCTAGATTATATATGGGTGAATATTCTTTAAAAGTATATTTTACAGGTCCTCCAGGTGGAGATAGATACGATATAATAGAAAATATTTGTCCTTTTAAAATTGAAATGTTTAAAATTTACAGAGAGTTTGAGTTTAGAGCTAATACATGTAAATATATTGAAGATTCTGATTGGTCAATTAATAAACAGTAAATGATTAAAAAAATAAAGCATAGATTAAAGTCTATAATAAAAAGGATATTGAAGGTTGAGAGTTTGTCAGAGCAAACTAATATTTATTCAGACTTTAGCAAACAAGATATTACTATTTTAAATGCTGTAAAACCGTATACCATGACATCTCCAGAAAGAATTAAGGTTCTTTTAGATGCTGTTAAGTATGTTGTTGATAATGATTTAGAAGGTGATTATGTTGAATGTGGTGTGTGGAAAGGCGGAAGCACATTAGCTGTAGCATCGTTATTACATAGTTTAAAAAAAGAGGATAAACAATTGTGGTTATATGATACTTTTGAGGGGATGAGTGAGCCAACAGATGTTGATCAAGATTTACAAGGGAGAAAAGCAAAAGACAGGCTTAATAAAGAAGATAAAAAAACGTCATGGGTTTGGGCTTATTCAGGTCTTGAAGAAGTGAAAAAAACAATGTGTTTGTCTAATTATCCCACTTCTAAAATAACCTATGTAAAAGGTAAGGTAGAAGATACCTTATTACAAGATAAGCAACCCGAAAAAATTGCGATTTTAAGACTAGATACTGATTGGTATGAATCTACTAAAATTGAATTAGAATTACTTTTCCCAAAAGTAGTTAAAGGAGGAATTGTTATAATTGACGATTATGGACACTGGAAAGGCAGTAAAAAAGCAGTAGATGAATATATTAAGAAAAACAATTTAACTGTTTTTTTAAGTCGAATAGATTATACAGGAAGATTAATCGTTAAGACATTTTAATATAATGGCTGATTTTGTAGATATTAAGTTAACTTATAATAATTTAGATACATATTATATTAGGACTTCTATTTTTAAATATTTAAATCACCATTTACCAATGTTTAATGGTGATTTACTAGATATCGGTTGTGGTAAAATGCCTTACAAGGATTATGTTTTAGAGAACTCTGAGGTTACAAAGTATGTAGGTTTAGATATAGATACTGCAATTGTTTATGACCAAAACATTAAGCCAGACTTTTTATGGGACGGACAAGTTATGCCATTTAAAGACAATAGTTTTGATTGCGCTTTTGGTACTGAAGTTTTAGAACATTGTCCAAATCCTGAAGTCATTTTAAAAGAAGTCAATCGCGTTTTAAAGCCTGATGGCGTATTTTTCTTTACAGTACCTTTTTTATGGAATCTGCACGAAACCCCTCATGACGAATATAGGTACACACCTTTCGCTCTAAAAAGACATTTGGAAAATTCAGGATTTTCATCAATTCAAATTAACGCTACAGGTGGTTGGCATGCAAGTATGGCACAGATGTTAGGGTTATGGGTAAGAAGAAGTCAGATGTCTCAGAAAAAAAGAAAATTTTTATCATTCATTTTAAAACCTATTATTAAGTATTTAATAAAACTAGATAAAAATATAAAGGTAAATTTTGTGGATGGACAGATGATAACTGGGTTATATGGAATTGCAAAAACTAAATAAATGAATATAGCTATACTCTCTCCAAGTCAAAACCCTTATTCAGAAACTTTTATACAAGCTCATAAAAACTTTTTGAAAGGCAAAGTGTATTACTACTATGGTCAAAAAGGAGGGATTTGTCTAGAATCCGAAAAAAAATTAGGTCATCCAATAAAAAAAGTATTTTACAAATTATATAGGACTATTTTTAAAAAACCTTACAGTTATATAAATAATAAACAGCTAATAGACTCTTTTAATAAGAATAAAATAGATGTTATTTTAGTTGAATATGGTAATCATGCATTTAAAATATTAGATGTCTTAAAACTATCTAAAATACCGTTTGTAGTTCATTTTCATGGGTACGACGCAAGTGTTAATTTTGTGATTGAGCAATGTCAAAATTATTCAGAAGTGTTTAAATATGCCTCTAAAATAATTTCAGTATCACAAATAATGTCTAATAACCTTTTGGATTTAGGTTGCCCTAATGACAAATTGTTTTATAACGTGTATGGTCCTAATCCATTGTTTGAAAAAGTACAACCTACTTTTTCTAAAAAACAATTTATTTCAATAGGAAGGTTTACTGATAAAAAAGCGCCTTATTATTTAATTCTTGCATTTAAAGATGTAATTAAAACCCATAAAAAGGCACAACTTTTAATTGGTGGAAATGGTGAGTTATATAATACGTGTAAAAATCTAATAGCTTATCATAATTTACAAGATAATATTAGGCTATTAGGAGTTGTTACTCCTCAAGAATATACCAAGTTATTAGAAGAAAGTTTAGCTTATGTACAGCATTCTGTTACAGCTTTAAATGGAGATATGGAAGGTACACCTTTATCCATTTTAGAAGCAAGTGTAGCTGGTTTACCCGTAATCTCTACTTATCACGCAGGTATTTCGGATGTTATAAATAATAAAACAGGTCTCTTAGTTGATGAGCATGATGTTACTGGTATGACTGAAGCTATGATTAGTTTGTTGGATGACATTGATTTAGCTAAAACGCTTGGAAATAATGGAAAACAGAATATTCTTTCCAATTTTTCCATGAATAGACATATTAAACAATTGAATATAATTCTATCAGATAGCGTAAATCCATAACCATGTCCTTACCTCTAGTTTCCATAATAATACCAACCTATAATAGAGCACATCTAATTAGTGAAACCTTAGATAGTATTTTGGCACAAACCTATACTAATTGGGAGTGTATTGTAGTAGACGATGGAAGTACAGACGATACGTCTATAATTGTAAATAATTATTGTGAACAGGACCAGCGTTTTAAATATTTCAAAAGACCAAGCAATAGAAAAAAAGGAGCGAATGCATGTAGGAACTACGGTTTTGAGTTAAGTAAGGGAGAATACATACAATTTCTAGATTCCGATGATTTATTGTCAAGTGAAAAGTTGTCTAGCCAAATTGAACAAGCTGTGAAAACTGATGCCGATATTATTACTTGTAGATGGGGAAGATTTACTAATTCAGACGATTTCAAAATTAAAGAATCTTTTTTGTATGGAAATTATGTTCCTGCTCAAAACTTGTTAATTGATTACGGTTCTCTAAAAAGCTTTTTTCCTTCCCATGTCTTTTTAGTGAAAAAAGAAGTGTTTTTTAAATCTGGTTTATGGCATGAACGATTAAAAATAAATCAAGATGGGGAGTTGTTTTGTCGTGTAATCATTGAAGCTAATAAAATTGTTTTTGCTGAAATAGGCTATGTTAAATATAGATTCGCTAATGTGTATAAAACTAGTGATTTAAACTCTTTAGATAAAGCTAAAGACTTAACTAAGAGTTGGAAGTTAATAGAAAGGTATTTAAAAAAAACGGATAAAGTTAAGTTTGAAAATTATTTGTCCTTTGGTAAAAATTATGCTTTTGGGGTAATAAAAGAAAGTTTTAAATATGAAATTATTAAAAACTCTTTTTTTTACCGAAAACAATTAATTACTTTTTTTAAACAAAAAATAAATAAATATTAAATTGAAAAAAATAGCTATTCTTGGACCTATTAACTCTAGAGGAGGTAGAGAAATAGAGGCTGCTTTTATTGCAGATACGTTATTGAAAAAGTATGAGGTTTCGATATTTTCTACTGAAACTGTTACTGATAACAATGATTTGTATTTAGTTAATCCAAATATTAGTATATACACAAAACGAAAACTAATTATTGATAGAATTAAAGCTTATTTTGGTGTTAAAGTAAATTATGCCAATCTTCAATTTAGAAGTCTTGCTGGAAAAAAAAACAAATCATTAAAAAAAGTAATTCAGCAATCGGATTTAATAGTAATTATAGCTCAATTAACATCTAACTACACAAAAGAAATTATTTTAGGAGCCAAAGAAAATAATAAGAAAGTTGTTTTTAGAACTACAGGTACCATTCCTGAAATTAATCTAAAAGACGCATATTTTTCTTATTTGGAGTATGTGAGTTTATTTATAAATCACTCAAAAGAAAATTCTAAGGTATTTATCGATAAAGGAAACTATAATTATAAAATAATTGACCAATGTGTCTTTAAAGAAAACGCTATTATAAATTTTCAAAAAACTAAAACTAATCCTATAAGAAAGTTTTATTGTGCATCAAGGTTAGATAAAAATAAAGATATAATAACTGTAATAGAAGCTTTCAATAATTTAGTAGCTTACAAAGACTTAGAATTGCATATCGTTGGTGATGGACCAGAGTTAGACTATTTAAAATCGAAAGCTAATAATTTGAATATTAAATTTTATGGTCATTTAGACTATGATATTATGATAAAGACCATTTCTCAATTTGATTGCCTAATTATAGCCTCTATTGAAGAAGCTGGACCTTATAATGCATTGGAAGCAGCATTGCTAGGTATTCCAATCATATCAACTAAAGTTGGTGCAATGCGTGAACGTTTTATTAATGATAAACGTATTTGGTTTAAAGCAAAAGATAGTAAAATGTTATCGGAAAGGATTTTAGAATATTCAACTTATGACACTCAAGAGATAAAACACATCCAAAAGCATTATATTGAAATTTATAATGCAAATCATTCTAAGGAAACTTTAGCTAAAGCTTATTTAGAAACTCTAAGTTTGTATTTATAATTTTAGATTTGAAAAATAAAAATAATAGATGACCACATATTTAATAACAGGAGGAGCAGGAAATGTAGGTAGTACACTAGCAAAACATTTGGCTAACGATAAATCAAATACAATTATTATTGTTGACAATTTATCCACAGGAAGCCTTAATAAAGTGCCAAAACTGGATAACGTAAAGTTTATTAAATCTAACGTTAATAACTATAAAGATTTGGCTCCAGTTTTTGCACGTTATGATTTTGATTATGTATTTCATTATGCAGCCATGGTTGGTGTTAAGCGTACGTTAGAAAACCCTATGAGTGTGCTTGAGGATATCGAGGGTATTAAAAATGTACTATCACTATCAAAAAATTCTGGAGTAAAACGTGTATTTTATTCAAGTTCATCTGAAGTTTATGGAGAGCCTTTTGAAATCCCTCAAAATGAGAATACGACGCCATTAAACTCTAGATTACCATATGCTATCGTCAAAAATGTTGGCGAAGCTTTTTTTAAATCGTACTATCAAGAATATGGATTAGAGTATACCATTTTTAGGTTTTTTAATACGTATGGCCCAAATCAAAGTGAAGATTTTGTACTACCACGTTTTTTAAAATTAGCTCTGCAAGATGAAGACATTAACATCTATGGAGATGGCTTGCAAACACGATCGTTTTGCTACGTTGATGACAATGTTGATACTTGTATAAAAGCAATTTCAGATAAGTCTTGTATTAATGAAGTTTTAAATGTTGGTAGTGACTTAGAACAAACCATTTTGTCACTTGCTCAAACCATTATTAAGTTAACCAATTCAAAAAGTAATATTGTTCACTTACCAGCATTAGAAGAAGGAGACATGGCAAGACGTTGTCCAGATACTTCAAAAATGAAAAAAGTTTTAGGCCGAGACTTGATGTCGTTAGAAGAAGGTGTTTTAAAACTAGTTAAACATTACAGTAAATTATAATATGCGTAAAGGATATAACCCTACTAAAGGCGGTAAGTTAGTTGTTAAAGAGCCATGTGACCATAGGATAATAATACCTTTACACATTCCACATGAAAATGATTACTTTAAAGATGCCTATAAAATTTTTGAACTTTGTCTATTTTCAGTTTTAAAAACAGCCAGTTCTAAATTAAAAGTCTCTATTATTAGTAATAAATGTTCTTTTGAGGTTAATCAAAGACTTTTACAATTATATCAAGATAATGATGTTGATGAGCTTATTATAGAAAAAGAAGGCATTGGGAAAATTAATAGCCTTTTAAAAGCTTTACGCACAGTAGAAGAGCGTTTGGTAACCATTACAGATGCAGACGTATTATTTTTGGATCATTGGGAGGATGAGGTTGTTTCTGTTTTTAAATCTTTTCCTAAAGCTGGAGCTGTCTGTCCTGTCCCTGTTTACAGAAAGCATTTAGATTTAACAGCCAATATTTGGAGTAAGTATTTGTTTTCAAATAGATTAAAATTTAAAAAAGTAAAAGATGTTGATGCCCTAGAGAATTTTGCAAAAAGTATAGGTTGGACTCATTTACCAGAAGAATTTGGTGATAGCATTGGTACTTTAACAGCAAAAGACAATACTTTAGCAGTTTTAGGCTGCTCTCATTTTGTTGCTACCTATAAATCAGAAGTATTTAAAGCGCTTCCAGAAGACAATAGTGCCTATTTAATAGATGGAGATAGCGAGTTTTTGTACATGGATAAGCCAGTGGTGTTAGTGGATGGTTATCGTTTATCAACGTATACAAATAATGCTTACCATTTAGGGAATGTATTTGAACCCTGGATGCAAGACAACTTTGATGCTTTAAAAGCAAGAGAACAAAAACACATTGATTACTCGTATTTAAAAACTTTAAAGAAAAATGTAGTTAAGTATTTTGTAATCAATAAACTTTTTAAACGTGCTATAAAAATTAAACCTTTATTAAGATATTTATTAAAAAGAAAAGGATTAACAAAGACGCAAGTGTTTAATTATGTGGATAGACAATATTAAATTTACTATTTATAGAAAAGTATAAAAAAGATGAGTAAAAAAAACATTCTAATTATTGGTCCTATCTCCGAATCAGGAGGAAGGGAAATAAATAGTATTTTTTTTTTAGAACAATTTGAAAAAAAATATCATACATCTGCCTTTTCAACAATTCCTGTTTCTTCATTCTCAATTGTAGATGAGTATTTAGGAGATAAAAAAATGAATTCTTTTGAAAGAATTGCATTAAAGAATTTTTTTATTAAACGTTTTGCACAAATTATCAAATGGAAAAATAAATTACAGATTGAAAATCTGTTTTTAGTAAAAAATAAAATTAGCAAGCTCTTTTTTGATTTTGATAAGTTGTATGGTCAAATTTTAAAAAAAGAAATAAGCAATAAAGACATTGTTTTTTACAGTGGCTTGTTAACAGATAAATGGTTGCACTTAATCGTTGAATTATGTCATCAAAACAATATAAAATTAATAATAAGAGTAACCGGATCTTTAAAAAATGAAACCAAATATTCCAACATTGTTAAAGTTGATAAAATTGTAGTCCATTCTCTAGAGAATTTTGAAATACTTAAAAACGAAGGGTTTTCTAATGTTAAGTGTATTGAGCAGTCTAGTAGCTTAGAAACAGAACTGCTACAATTAAATATGTCGTTTCAACAACCATTAAAATTTGGTTATTTGGGTAGGATGAGTCACGAAAAAGGACTTGGAATTATTGTTGATTCGTTTAAAAAAAATAAATTAGAATTAAGAATTGCGGGTTCTGGACCGTTAAATAAAGAGGTTGTAAATATTACTAATAATTATCCTCTTATAAAAAAAGAGAATTTTATTCCTTATAAAAATGTACCCGAATTCTTAAATAAGATAGATGTATTATTAATTTTGTCTAAACATGAAGGAGGTCCATTAGTGGGAGTAGAGGCTATGGCTGCTGGTAAAATTGTGCTTTCTACAAAAGTAGGAGCAATGGCGCAAAGGTTAAATTTTGTAGATAAAGATTTGTTTGTCAATGGACAATCAGAAGTAGAATTGACAAATGCCATACATTCACTATTACAGAAAAATGAATCAGAAATTTATGCTTTAAAAAATAAAATGCGAGAGTATTATGTAAATAATGCATCAAGTGAAGTCGTTATGAATAAATACTTTCAATTTATAGACTCATGATATCCATCATAATCCCAATATACAATCGCCAACATTTAATAGAAGAGACTCTTAACTCTATTAAAGCACAAACCTATCCAAATTGGGAGTGTATTATAGTGGATGATGGTAGCACAGATGATACCTATAATGTTACTAATAATCTAATTAAAGGAGATAATCGTTTTCAATTGTATAATCGTCCTTTAGATTTTGCAAAAGGCCCTAGTAGTTGCCGAAACTTTGCTATCACCAAAATGTCAGGTAATTATATTCAGTTTTTTGATAGTGACGATGTCATGCATCCCAATCACCTTCAGCTAAAAATTGAAGCCATCAAAACCCATGATTTTGTAATTTGTCAGTTACAAGAATTTACTGGAGCATTTGATACAAATTTATTTTCATCAGCTCAACAACCCTATATTGAGCCTAGTAAAAATGTATTTGAAGATTTTGTTACGGGTACTTTTCCTATGCTAATGGTTGCTCCATTATGGAGAGCGTCAAGTTTAAGACCATACTTACCAATAAGGGAAGATTTGCATATCCTTGAAGATCATGAGTTGTATGCCAGAGCGTTATCACAAAATAAAACATACGCTATAATCAATATACCTTTAATATTTTATCGTGTTGGTTCAAGCTCTTCCACCAATAGTTTTTATAGTAACGTGTCTTATGGTTTAGCCTCTTATTTTGAAGCCAAAAAGACCGTATTACATTTATCAAGTGCAAAGCCAATAAAACTGGCTATATTAAAAATGACTTTAGGTTTTTTTAGGTTAGCACTTGCTGAGCGTGATTTTAAATCCGCACAACAGTGTTTAAATTTTATTAAAAACCATAAATTGGCTTATAGTTTTAAGTTGAAAGTAAAACTGTTTCGTATTATATTTTTCTACTCTATTTTTAAAATTGTAAAAAAAGGAGATACTAAATTTAAACCCCTATTTAAATTATAATGAAGATTTTAATGGTAGCCATTCCAAACCATCACTTTTTTCAGTGGGTTAACCAATTGAAGCAGTCTGGCTATGAGGTGTATTGGTTTGACGTGACTGATGGCGGACCTAAATCTTCAAAAATAGCGTGGGTTACTCAAATAAAAGGCTGGAAGTTAAAATGGGATTTTCCGTTTAGAAGTACCATTAAAAAACGGTTACCTGGCTTATATAAGCATATTCAAAAAATTAATGAAAACAGCGTTTTAAAAACTTTTCAAAGTACTATAGATCGTATACAACCAGATATTGTACATTGTTTTGAAATGCAGTTAGCAGGATTGCCTATTTTACCCATAATGTTAGACAATACATTACCATTTATCTATTCATCTTGGGGCAGTGATGTGTTTTATTTTGAGCAATTAGGTGTCTCAAAACAAGCATTGCAGCAGTTTTACACACGCGCTAATTATTTAATCACAGATTGTAAACGCGATTACAAGTTAGTTTTAAAAAATGGTTATAAAAATCAATTTTTAGGCGTGTTTCCTGGTAATGGAGGGTTAACTATCCAAACATCTAAGATTAACCCCTTCGATAAAAGAGCGCTTATTTTAATTAAAGGTTATGATGATGGTGTTGGCAAAGCGTCTAAAGTTTTAGAGGCTTTACTTTTAGTTTCAAAAGACTTATTTTATAATAAACATATTGTTATTTACAGCGCAGATGACGTTATTCAGCAACAAATAAAAGCCTCAAAACAACTTACAGATTTTAATATTACTGTATATTCTAGACATAAATTTATTCAAAATACAGACTTATTGGCTGTTATGGGACAAAGCTGTATTCATATAGCGAATAGTATTTCCGACGGAATGCCCAATGCACTTTTAGAAGCCATGTCAATGGGAGCTTTTCCAATTCAATCTAATCCAGGACACGTTACAGAAGAAGTGATTACGCATAATAGTAATGGCTATTTGATAACTAATCCTTTAGATGAAACTGAAATTGCATGTCATATAAAAAATGCGCTTCAAAATGATACTTTAAGACGACAAGCTCAAAATTTTAATATCGATTTCATCCAAGAAAATTATAATCGTGCTACCTTGCAATCCAAAATAGAAACCCTATATCAAACCGTTTATTCCGCAAACCAATAAATGCAAATTTCATTCTTAATAGTTACAAAAAATAGACCAAAAGATTTAGCTTTTACGTTAAAAAAGTTGAAATCTTTAATGGATTTATCTATTCATGAAGTTTTGGTGTTTATTGATGGTTGTTCCAAAACCGAAGTCATTATTAATGATTTTGACTGGGTCAAGTGGACCGTGTCTAAAAAAAGCATCAGTGCTTCACCAGCTAGAAATAGCTTATACAAAAAAGCGAAAGGACAAATTTTTATTGGCCTAGATGATGATGCACACCCAATAAGTGAAGCCTTTATAAAATCTATTGAAGATGATTTTAGAACTAATGCTAACCTTGGTATAATCGCTTTTCAAGAAATAAGAGGATTATACAAATCCGATAATGAGGCTTTGAGTTTTGCAAAATATACTGAACCGTATTATACAAATGATTTTATTGGCTGTGGATTTGCTATTAAGAAGGAAGCGTATGATGCCTCAAGAGGTTTTCCTGTTTGGATTGATATTTATGGTGAAGAACCAGCTTTGGCTTTAGAGGTTTTAGATTTAGGCTATCAAATAGTCTACAATTCTAAAATAATAGTAAACCATCGTGTGGATATTGTAAAAAGGAAGTTACAAGGTAAAAATTATTTTAGATTTGAGCATCAATTAAAAAATACAATACGTTTATATCTTGTGTATTATAAGTCGCCTGCAGTAAAAATAGCTAAATTATTATTGCATAATTTTAAGAAGTATGCTTTAAAAGACTTAAAGTATTTTAAAGCTTTTGTATATGTTTGCTTATCGACACTTTTAAAGTTACCAACGATTTTAAGTTATAGACGTCCTGTTAAATCTAGTACGTTGCACATTATAAAAAAACTAAAAGGACTAAATTATTCTGGATAAATGTATTTTAATTCCCTAGACTTCGCCATATTTTTACCTGTAGTATTTATACTCTATTGGTTTGTAACCAATAAAAATTTAAAACTTCAAAATGCATTATTAGTTGTTGCTAGTTATGTGTTTTATGGTTGGTGGGATTGGCGTTTTTTATCTTTAATTGTTTTTAGTTCTCTTGTGGATTATACCATTGGTTTACAATTAAAAAAAGCAGCACAACCCTCTAAAAGAAAGTTGTTGCTGTGGTCCAGTATCCTTGTAAACTTAGGGTTTTTAGGTTTTTTTAAATATTACAATTTTTTTGTTGATAGTTTTGTTGACGCCTTTTCGTTTTTCGGGAGTCCAATTCAGCCTAATACGTTAGATATTATTTTGCCAGTTGGTATTAGCTTTTACACCTTTCAAACCTTAAGTTATACCATAGATGTTTATAAACGAAAACTAGAACCTACAAGAGATATCGTTTCGTTTTTAGCTTTTGTTAGTTTTTTTCCACAATTAGTGGCAGGACCAATAGAACGTGCGACTCATTTATTACCACAATTTTATAAAAAGCGCCAATTTCATTACAGTCAAGCTGTGGATGGATGTCGACAAATACTTTGGGGATTTTTTAAAAAAGTCGTCATTGCCGACAATTGTGCCGAGTATGCCAATCAGATCTTTAATAATTCGGCAGAGCATTCAGGAAGCACATTGTTAATGGGTGCGTTGTTTTTTACCTTTCAGATTTATGGTGATTTTTCAGGATATTCTGATATAGCCATTGGTACTTCAAGATTATTTGGTTTTGACTTAAAACAAAACTTTGCTTTTCCCTATTTTTCAAGAGATATAGCCGAGTTTTGGCGACGCTGGCACATATCCTTATCCACATGGTTTCGAGATTATTTATACATTCCGTTAGGAGGCAGTCAAGGTGGCACTTGGATGAAAGTGCGTAACACGTTTATAATATTTTTAGTCAGTGGGTTTTGGCATGGTGCCAATTGGACGTTTATCATTTGGGGATTTTTAAATGCGCTTTATTTTTTACCATTATTATTGGCTAAACGTAATCGGGCACATTTAAATGTGGTCGCTCAAGATTCAATTTTACCAAGTATTAAAGAACTGGCGCAAATGGGACTTACTTTTGGATTAACCGTTATTGCTTGGGTCTTTTTTAGGGCAGAAAGCGTTACTCATGCAGTAACCTATTTAAAAGGTCTATTTAGTTCTAGTTTATTATCCTTACCAACCATTAGGCCAACTAATTTACTAGTGCTCATTCTGTTTTTTATAGGAATAGAATGGATTGGAAGACGTCAACAATATGCAATTGAAGTGTTATTGCTTAAACAATCTAGGGTTATTAGATGGGCTTTTTATATGATTATAATCGCTATGGTTTTTGTGTTTAGCAATGATACTCAGCAAGAGTTTATATATTTTCAATTTTAAGCATGAAATTATTTCTAAAGCATATATTACTTTTTGGGGTATTATTTTTTATGGTAGAAAAGAGTATTTTGTTTATTCTTAATGAAACACCAAAAAAAGAGTACGATAAACGATTAGAGAGTTTGTTGAAGGGACAAATTAATAAAGATGTTATTGTATTAGGTTCATCTAAGGGAGCAGGAAATATTTTAGCAGAGCAATTACAGTCGAATACAGGTTTTTCATCTTTTAATCTGTCTTACCAAGGTTCTAATGTCAATTTTCATGAATTCATATTAGAAACATTATTAAAATATAATAAAACACCAAAATACATTATATTAAACATTGACGACGAAAATCAATTTGTTAAAACTAAAACCTTAAATTTTAGAGATGATATATTATTCCCTTTAACTAAATATAATTATATAAATGAAGAACTGATTACTCAAAGAAAAGCTAGTTCGTTGTCTCGCTTTTTATTATTGAGTAGATATAATAGTTATCATTCAATATTTAGGAAGGTATTTGAAAATAAGATTAACCCAATAGATAGTTTTGGATCTATGGGTATAATTAACAGTAAATCAAGTGCACATAAATTTGAAGTTAAAAAAGAAGATTATAATCAAGAAGCAGAAGATGTAAACCTGATAGAATCTTTTAAATCAATTCAGGATATTTGCGATTTAAATGATATTGAGTTACTATTAGTTTTTTCTCCAAGGTTAAGATGTTTTAATCTTAGTTTTTATAATCGTTTTATAAAAATGGTAAAAAGAGAGAAAAATGTGATTGTTTACGATACGCTTAATATGGTTTATAAAAACCCTTTGTACTACAGAGATCCTTCTCACCTTCTTAAAAATGGAGCCAAAATTTTCACCTCAGAAATCAGTGAATTTATAAATTCAAATAAATAATAAGATTGCTTTATTTTATTAACGTTTTGAAAGATTTTCGCTGTTAAATTATGTATTTTAGCACTTGTTACAAAGATTTAAAGTCACCCAATATATGAAAGCAATAGGTTTTATTCCTTTACGTAAAGGCTCAAAAGGTATTCCTGGTAAAAACAAACGTAAAATGGTTGGAAGACCATTGTATACATGGGTTTTGGGTGAAGCATTACATTCTAATTTAGATGAGGTTTATGTGTATACAGACGACCAATCCATATTAGATTTTATTACAAAAGAATACCACTATACAGATAAAATTAAAGGACTATTAAGAAGTGACAGTAGTGCGACTGATACTGCGTCTACTGAAAGTGCTATGTTGGAATTTGCAGAAAAAATACACTACGATTTTGATGTATTTTGTTTGTTGCAAGCTACGTCACCTTTTACTACAGCTCAAGACATTAACAATTGTTTGATTGCTTTGGATAACGGAAAAGATTCCGCCTTAACCGTCGTTAATACCCATCGTTTTTTATGGAAAGCAGATGGTACTGCTATAAACTACAATCCGAACAAGCGTCCAAGACGTCAAGATTTTGAAGGCTTGTTAATTGAGAATGGCGCAGTTTACACATGTACTAAGCAGGTGTTGCAAGCACACAAAAATAGACTAGGAAATAACATAGGTATTGTTAAAATGCCAGAGGATAGCTTACACGAAATTGATACGGAATCCGATTGGATTATTGTAGAAAACCTATTAATAGCACGTCAACAACAATTAAAAAAAGCTGAGAAAATAACACATTTAGTCCTAGATGTAGATGGTGTTTTTACGGACGGAACTATAACCTATACCAAGGATGGCGAACATACTAAAAGTTTTGACATGCGTGATGGTATGGGATTAGAGATTTTAAGGCAATTTGGCGTTGAGGTTATGATTATGACAAGTGAGCAATCCGAGTTGGTAGCAAAACGCATGCAAAAGCTTCAAATTAAGCAAGTGTTTTTAGGCGTAAAAGATAAATACACCTTGCTTAAAACCTTATCAAAACAACAAGGCTTTTCGTTAAATAATGTGGCTTATGTAGGCGATGATGTCAACGATATGTCCAATATTTGTAGCGTTGGTTGGTCCTTAGCACCACAAAATGCTATGACCGAAATTAAAAGCATAGCAGATGTTGTATTATCAAAACCATCTGGAGCAGGCGCTATTAGAGAAGCTTGTCAGTTTATAAAAAATTATAATAAAAGATATTAAGTAAATACATGAATACCTACAAAAAACCTTACATCATAGCAGAGATTGGATGTAACCATAAAGGCGATATGCAAATTGCTAAAGAGTTAATCCAAATGGCTAAAATATTTTGTAATGTAGATGCTGTCAAGTTTCAAAAACGTCATAATATTGAGTTGTTAACGGAAGAACAATATAATAGTCCACACCCAAATCCTTCCAACTCGTATGGCGATACTTATGGTGCACATAGAGAGTATTTAGAGTTTGATGTGGCGCAACATCAGGAGCTTAAGACTTTTTGTGAATCTATTGGGATTGATTATTCAACCTCTGTTTGGGATTTAACATCAGCAAAAGAGATTGCTTCATTACAACCAAAGTTTATCAAAATACCTTCGGCTTGTAATAATAATATCACCATGTTAGCATGGTTATGTGAACATTACAAAGGCGAACTTCATATTTCTACAGGAATGACTACCAAGTCTGAAATTGAAGATTTAGTACAATTATTTAGTAAACATAACAGAGCCAAAGATTTAGTATTATATAACTGTACTTCTGGCTATCCAGTACCCTTTGAAGATGTTTGTTTATTAGATATTAATTTATTAATTGAAAATTACGGTAACCAAGTTAAGCATATTGGTTTTTCTGGACACCATTTAGGTATTGCAGTAGATGTTGCAGCTTACACCTTAGGAGCACCAATTATTGAGCGTCATTATACCTTAGATCGTACTTGGAAAGGAACGGATCATGCTGCGTCATTGGAGCCAATGGGTTTACGTAAATTATCAAGGGATTTAAATGCAGTGCATAAAGCATTAACATTTAAAAGTCAAGACATTTTACCTATAGAACAAGTGCAACGTGATAAATTAAAAAATCAAAAAGGATAATCTGTTTATATTATAATGAAAAAAAAAGTATTTGTCTTTTTTCCTGATGGTGTTGGTTTGCGCAATTTTGCTTTCACTGATTTTAAATCTATTGGAGAACAGCATGGTTTTGATATCACGTATTGGAATAATACTGTTTTTTCGTTAAAAGACCATTTAGGTTTTAATGAAGTTAAGATAGATAACCATCAAATCCATCCATTAACACCAATTTATTCTCGTGCTAGAAAGCGAGCCGAATTGAATGTGTCTCAGGATAAATTTAATGATGACGTGTATCCTACTTATAAGTTTCCTTTTAATTATAAAGGTATAAAAAATACGCTTAAAAGTTTATATACCAAGTTACTGATAGGGTTATATTCTTCAGAAAAAGGGGTTGAAAAAATCAGACAAAAAATAAATACATTAGAGCGTCAAAATCCTAAATATGCCTACTGTAAAGCGCAATTACAAGAACATAAACCCGATTTAATATTTTGCACCACACAACGTGCCACACAATCTATAAGTGCGTTATTAGCTGCTAAAGATTTAGGGATTCCTACGGTTGCTTTTGTTTACTCATGGGATAATGTACCCAAGGCGATGCAAGTGGTGGAGACTGATTATTATTGTGTTTGGAGTGACCACATGAAGCGTGAAGTCTTACAATATTATCCATTTGTGAAAGCGGAACAAGTGTTTGTAACAGGTACACCACAGTTTGAACCACATTATGATACTAGCTTAAAACAAAGTCGAGCAGACTTTTTTAAGCAATACAATTTAGACGTAGATAAAAAATATATTTGTTATTCTGGTGATGACGAAACGACGTCACCTTTAGATCAATTTTATTTAGAAGATTTAGCAAATACAGTCAGACGTTTAAATGCTAAAGGCGAAAATTTAGGTATTATTTACAGGAAGTGTCCCGTGGATTTTACATCAAGATATGATGCTGTGATCCATGCTAATAAAGATATTATTGAGGTTTTAGATCCCATTTGGAAGCCAATAGGTGACCAATGGAACCAGGTATTACCAGCAAAGGAAGATTTTAAAATGTTGTATAATGTTTGCGAACATTCAGAGTTTGTAACAAACGTTTGTTCATCAACAGTTTTTGATTTTGTTGCGCATGACAAAGCATGCATTTATTATAATTATGAGCAACCCCAACTTAAAAAAGGGATTAGAGATATAGGTCAAAATTATAACTACGTGCATTTTAGAAGTATGCCTAGCGATCAAGCAGCAGTGTTTTGTACCGATAAAAACGATTTGGACTATTTGGTAAAACAAATATTAGATGGTCAATTATCAAATGTGGCAGAAGGAAAAAGATGGTACGAGATAATTGTTGGTAACACACCCACTAAAGCCTCAGAAAATATTTGGAAGGCAATAGGTACAATACTTAATTAGCTTATGACTGAAAACTACTACGAAAACATAAAAAATCAGTTTTTAGTTAACGACACGTCTCTATTTAGATTTGGAAGTATTGATGATGGTGGTTATTATCTTAGACCTAACACATTAAAAACTTCTCAATTACTGTTTAGTGGTGGGGTTTCTTCTAATTTAGAGTTTGAATATGATACCTTTAGATTTAATGATGGTATCAATATTGTAATGGTTGATCCAACCGTTTCTGGATCTAAACTAATTTTTAAGGGATTGGCTAGATTGTTCTTTAAAAAGCCCAATAAACTGCGTTATTTGTTTAATGCATTACAATTTAATTATCTAATAAGAAGCTCACGATGTAAACATTTAAACTTATGGTTAAAACAGCCAGAATCTATTTTAAAAATAGCCGAATCCACTTTTAATCATAATAAGAATATCTTATTAAAACTAGATATAGAAGGTAGTGAATATGATTTTTTAGATGAAGTATCTTCCAATTTGTATTGCTTTTCAGCTTTAGTTTTCGAGTTTCATGATTTACATAAACATCATGATCGCGTTTATGATTTTATAAACTCATGCCAAACACAATTTGATTTAGTGTATTTAGGTATAAATCCATCAGGAGGTTTTGATGGTAAAGACAGACCTAAGTGTATTGAGATAACTTTAGAGAGGAAAAAATAATGAAGTTAAAGTATATTGATGCTCTTCGAGGAATAGCTATATTGTTAGTCATGGCTACTCATACTTTTCAATATAGTACTTCATTTTCTGATGGTATTTTTAACAATATAATATCTCAAGGAGCAAGAGGAGTTCAATTATTTTTTATAATAAGTGCTTTTACTTTATTCATTTCATTTAATAATAGAATAGTAGACGAGAAAAATAATATTGATCAAAATTTTTTTATTAGGCGTTTTTTTAGAATTGCACCAATGTATTATATAGGTATCCTATATTTTTTGTTTCAAGACGGTTTTGGCTCAAGATATTGGTTAGGTGATTTTGAGTACATAAGTGTTTATAATATTTTGTCTAATATTTTTTTTATCAATGACTTTAATCCATATTGGATCACAAGTTTGGTTCCAGGAGGTTGGTCTATTGGAGTTGAAATGACTTTTTATTTAATAGTTCCATTTTTAGTAAGGAAATTAACAACCTTGAGTAAGGCTGTAAATTTCACTTTAGTGTCAATTATGATTTCATTAATTTTATTTTCCTTGTTGAAGACTAATTTTTTAATAAGTTCAAATAGGTTATGGAATGAATATTTATTTTTTTATTTCCCAAATCAGTTACCAGTTTTTGGCTTTGGAATATTGTTGTATTATTTATTAATAAGGAAAGATTACAAATTAAGTAAAAACAACGTGATTCTTGGAATTGTAACTTTAGTATCTTTATTTGCTTTAAGAGATTATATACATAGCAATTTACCTTTTGCTTTTTTATTTTCAATTTTTATTTATTTGTTATCGAAACAAAATTTAAAGCTATTTGTGAATAGAGTAACTATATATATTGGAAATATAAGTTATAGTTCTTATTTGGTGCATTTTGCTATATTACACTGGTTAAGTCACTTTGGATGTTTAAATTATTTAGAAGTAGATAATTATCTAGATTATTTATTTAATTTCTTATTAAATTTTCTAGTAATATGCAGTATGACATTTGTAATTTCAAATATCACCTATATTTTAATTGAGAAACCATTTATAAATTTAGGTAGAAAGTTTATTAAACAATTAAATTAACCAATTAATGCACATCGCTTTTTTAACATCAGAGTATCCACATCCTAAAGTGTCTCACGCTGCAGGAATAGGCACGAGTATAAAAAATCTGGCAGATGCTTTAGTTAATAAAGGTGAGCAAGTTACTGTTTTTGTGTATCATCAGGATACCTCAGAAATTATAAAAGATCAAGGTGTAACAATCCACCTGATTCCTAAAAAGAAATCACCATTTTTTACCTGGTATTTTTATAGAAAGAAACTTCGGGACTATATTAACACTGTAATAGAACAACAGAAGATAGATGTAATTGAAGCACCAGATTGGACAGGTATTACAGCTTTTATGAAACTAAAAGCACCTTTAGTTATTAGACTTCATGGTAGTGATGCCTACTTTTGCAAGCTAGAGAAAAGACGTCAGAAATTTAAAAATTTTGTTTTTGAAAAATTGGCACTACAATCAGCTTCTGCTTACATAGCACCAACCACTTTTGCAGGAGAAGAGACTGCTAAGATTTTTGGTTTAAACCGAAATAAAATCAAAACCATACATAATGGGTTGCAATTAACTCACTTTGAGAATCAAACACCAAAAGTTTACCAAGAAAAAACCATTTTATACATCGGTACAATTATCAGAAAAAAAGGTGTTTTAGAGCTAGCTGAAATATTTAATACAATTTTAGAAACAGAACCTAATGCTAAACTAAAATTAATAGGTAGTGATGCTCCTGATATAATCACAGGACAACCATCTACTTATGCTCTAATGCAATCTATCTTTTCAGATCAAGCAAAAAAAAATGTGGCGTATTTGGGTAAAATACCTTACAGCGATGTTAAAGCGCATATTAAAAAAGTCCATGTTTGTACATTTCCGAGTTTTGCAGAAACTTTAGGTATGGTTACTATAGAGAGTATGGCTTTACAAAAACCGGTTGTAAATACTAGCATTGGTTGGGCACAAGAGTTGATTGATGATGGTGTCAATGGGTTTTTGGTGCATCCTTCGAACATTGAAGGTTATAGTAAAGCTATATTAAGATTATTTAATGATTCTGAGTTATCGGCAACTATAGGTCGTGCTGCTAGAAAAAAAACCGAATTATCTTTTGATATTAATAGTATTGCAGATAAAAATATTACCTTTTATAAATCAGTAATATTAGACGCTAAAGCTTAATGACTTTAAAAAAAATAAAACAATTTTTAGGTAAAAAGCACAAAAAGGTAAAGGTATTTACACACTATTTAAAATACTTTAGTTTGAAGCCAACCAAGCAAAAACAAATTATAGTTTGCTTTGATGGCTTGTTCCCTCATGGTGGATTGGTTGATCGTTTAAAAGGCATCATCTCTTTTTATCAAATAGCACAAACGTTGGGTTACGATTTTAAAATTATTTTTAATAATCCATTTGAATTAAGCCTCTTTTTGCAACCCAATAATGTGGATTGGCAGATTGATACAAATAAAATGAGTTGGCATCCAACCAAAACCAAAACCTTGTATTTAGTAAATAATTTTGATGCTAACCCATTAAAACTAATTAAAAACTCCATAGCCAAACAGTTTTATGTGTATGCAAATATAGATTATAGTAAAACCATTTTTCCGGATTTAAATACAGAGCAATTAGAGAATAAATGGCGCGCTGATTTTAATCAATTATTTAAAAAAAGTGAATTATTGGAAGCCAAATTAAATGCAATTGCAAAGATACCATTTATTGCATTTCATTCTCGATTTACAACATTAATGGGAGATTTTAAAGATACCACTACTAAAGTTTTATCTGTGGACGAGCAGGACGATTTGTGTAACAATTTAGTAACTATTATTAACAGAGTTAAGGCAGCGCATAACAAAAATGCGTTTGTGTTTTCAGATAGTATTAATTTTATCAAATTTGCAAAACAAAAAGGACAAGTTAGTAGTATAGAGGGTCAACCGTTTCACATGGATAATTTTAATAATAACAATAATACAGATGGTCATTTAAAAACATTAATTGATTTTTTTATGATTGCAAAAAGCGATACGGTCTATTTTTTAAATGTAAAACCAATGTATAATAGTAGTTTTTCTAAATATGCTGCAATTGTTGGTCAAGCTAATTTTGAAGTACTAGAAGCATGATAATTATTGTTCACCATAAATACAAAACAACTCAAGTAATGGATGCTAAAATGCAAACCATTACAAGAATTGCTATTGGTAATTCTATAACCCAAACTATTTATGATATATCGACGACATTTCCTGATGTATTAATTGTTTGGTGTGATGCGGACTATTTAGATGTTTTAGATGTTAATGCCATTCCCTCATTATTCCATCATCGACGTATTTTAGCCAGTTATAATCCTAATACTAACTTTTATTTGCAAAAACAAATAGGGTATGTGGAACGGTCGTTTTTTATAAAAGTCAATAAAAAAGTGACTTACCCAACTTGGATGATGTCAAGTTGTGTTGGAGGTGTACATGCTTCAGTAATTAATACACTTTCAAACGACTTAAATTTTAATATAAACTTTGATTATTTTATAAATTCGTTAGCCAAACGTGCGATGGTTGAAGGTTTATTCTGTTATTCTGAACCTAAATTATTAAATAAAAATATTTCAGCTACAGCTGAAAGAAAACAAGCGTCTATTTATGAAACTTTTATATTCGTAAAACAGCATTACAAATGGGTTTGGGTATTTTTTCTAAGTCTATCCTATCTTGTTTATGAAAAAAAAATAACGCTATTACCATTAATCAAAAGCCTGTTTTATAAACAACTTAGCACAAAATTTAATTTAGAAGAAATACAAATTCAGTCGACCAAAAATGTAATTAATAAACAAGAGATTGATGTTGTCATCCCAACCATTGGTAGAAAACAATATCTACACGATGTTTTAAAAGATTTAGCTGCCCAAACGATATTACCTAAAAATGTGATTATTGTAGAGCAAAATCCTTTAAAAGGATCTGTGTCAGAATTAAATTATTTAAACAATCAAGACTGGCCTTTTAGAATTAAACACACCTTTACGCATCAATCAGGTGTTTGCAATGCACGTAATTTAGCCTTATCTCAAGTAGACAGTGAATGGACTTTTTTAGGAGATGATGATAACAGATTTGATTCCAATTTAATAGAGACTTTATTTAAACGAATTAACCAATATGGCATCCAAGTAGGTACAACAGTTTATCTGCAGAAAAATGAAGTGCAAACCTATTTAAAAACTGCACAAACTAGTATTTTTGGGGCAGGTAATAGTATTATTAAATCAAGCCTAATCCAAAAGGTGAAATTTAATTTAAACTATGAGTTTAACTATGGAGAAGACACTAATTTTGGTATGCAGTTGCGACACTTAGGTGAAGATGTGGTTTACTTCGCAGACATAAAAATAGACCATCTTAAAGCTCCAATTGGTGGTTATCGCACTAAAGTGAGTCATCCTTGGTCAGAGGATCAAATTGCTCCAAAACCATCGCCAACCATACAACTGTTATATCAAACTTATTTTACGCCTGAACAATTATTAGGTTATAAATTATTATTAGGTTTACGCAGCTTTAAAAGTAGCGCTGATAAAAACCCTTATACTTATTTAAAACAGTATAAAAAACAATGGGAGCGTAGTCAATTTTGGAGTAAAAAATTACAGTAAAATCGAGATGCTTAAACTATACACAAATACTAATTTTTTAACCGAAGCGTATCGACGTCAAGTCTTTCCGTTGTTATTTGATTTGGTATTTAAGCAAAACCACAAGCTTCTTGAAAAGTATAGTATCGTTTCTAGTATTGAAGATGCCAATATTGTCGTTTTACCAGTAGATTATGCAGTGTTTTTAAAGCAAAGCAAACCCTTTATGGAGCTTTTAAAAGCTGCTAAAACAGCAAAGCTTCCTATATGGATTTATACTGCAGGAGACTATGGGTTTACTAATTACATACCTAATAGTTATACCTTTAGGTTAGGTGGTTTTGATAGTAAAATGGATAAAAACACTTATGTTTTACCATCTTTTATAAACGATCCGTATGCTTCCGTTTTTACTCAAGATTTTTCTGTTTTAAAAAAAAGAAGTAAGCCAAGTATTGGTTTTGTTGGTCATGCACAATCTGGCGTTTTAAAATATTTAAAAGACTATACCAATCATTTAAAATATCAATTTAAACGAAAGTCTAATAAAATATTGGCAGATAAACAGAGGTTTTATCCATCCAGTGTCAAGCGTGCCAACTATTTACAAACACTAGCTATAAATGAAGGTTTAGAAACTAATTTTATTCTTAGAACTAAATATAGAGCAGGCTCGCATTCTCCTGAAACACAACAAAAAACTACTCAACAATTTTATGATAATCTATTTAACAATGCCTATACTTTTTGCATTAGAGGTGTTGGAAATTTTTCGGTTAGATTTTACGAAACCCTAGCAGTAGGTCGTATTCCTATTTTGTTAAACACAGATTGTAGATTACCCTTAAACACGCACATTGATTGGACAAAACATTGTTTAATTATAAATGCATCAAGTCACATTACAATTGCAGATCAAATTTTAGAATATCATAATAGTTTATCTGCATCAGCATTTGAAAACATCCAACATTCTAATCGCAACTTATGGCTTAATATGTTGCAACGCGACGCTTATTTTTTAGAAATTTATAAACAGTTTAAAACTACAGAGTAATTTATGAATTTATCTTTTTCATTAGTCATTTGCACCTATATGCGACCAGAAGCTATCCTTACGCTTTTAAAGTCCGTTGCCTTGCAGACATTTTATCCTAATGAAATTCTTGTCATAGATGGCTCTACCAATTTGGAAACTGAAACAGTTTTAAATAAAAATACTTTTAAAAACCTTAAATATTTTAAGGTTGATGAGGCTAATAGAGGCTTGACCAAACAACGTAATTTTGGAATTAGTAAAGTCGATAAATCTATTGATATTGTCTGCTTTTTGGATGATGACGTTGTTTTAGAAAGTGATTATTTTCAGCAATTAATTACTACCTATCAAACGCATCCACAAGCGCTAGCTGTAGGAGGTTATATCACTAACGAAGTAAAATGGGAAGTATCAGATAAAGCCAATAAATCATCCAAATTCTATTTTGATAACTGGATGCGCAATGAGCCCTCTAGATTTAAAATCAGAGCTATTTTTGGTTTGCAACCTGATACAAATCCTGGATTTTTACCAACATTTGCACATGGACGTTCGGTTAGTTTTTTACCACCTTCTGGTAAAGTTTATGAAGTAGAACAACTAATGGGTGGCGTTTCTAGTTATAAAAAAGAAGTCTTTAAGCAGTTATCATTTTCAACTTATTTTGAGGGTTATGGCTTGTATGAAGATGCCGATTTTTCAATACGATTAGCTAAATTAGGACCATTATATATTAATACCAATGCTAAACTGGCTCATTTTCATGATGGTTCTGGACGACCAAACCAGTATAAATATGGTAAAATGGTAGTTAGAAACAGTTGGTATGTGTGGCGCGTCAAATATCCAAATCCTACTTTAAAAGCTAGCTTTAAATTTCATGCGACCGAGTTATTATTAATGACCATTAGAGCTACAAATATCATCACTTCTAAAGAAAAATTAAAAGCATTAACCGAAACCTTAGGTCGTAACATTGGTTGGATTTCGCTTATATTTAACAAACCTAAAATTCAATAATGCGTTTTTTAATTATCACACATGTTTTTCATAAACCAAAAGCACAGCAATGGTTTACTTATGCACCTTATGTGCGTGAGATGAATTTGTGGTTAAACTATGTAGATGAGGTTGAAATTGTAGCTCCAACAACAGATACACCAATTTCTGAAATTGATATAGCTTATCAGCATAACAAAATTAAATTTACACCAATACCATCTCTAGCATTTATTAATTTTAGTCGTGGGTTAAAATCATTATTAGCGATACCATTTATTTTCTATAAGTTATTTCAGGCTTGTAAACGTGCAGATCATATCCATTTAAGATGTCCAGGAAATATTGGTTTACTAGGTTGTATGGTTCAGGTTTTTTTTCCGAAGAAATTAAAAACCGCAAAATATGCAGGTAATTGGGATCCAAATGCGAAGCAACCCTTAAGTTACAAACTTCAAAAAAAAATACTTTCAAATACCAATTGGACTAAAAATATGACTGCTTTAGTTTATGGTGAGTGGCACAATCAGACTAAAAATATCAAGTCGTTTTTTACAGCAACCTTTAAAAATGAAGACCGAGAGGCGATTATTTTTAGAGATTATTCTGCTGACTTACATTTTATTTTTGTTGGCAGTCTGGTTGAAGGGAAACGCCCATTGTTGGCCATACAAATTGTTGAAGCTTTAATTAACAGAGGTATGCCAAGTTACTTAGCATTATATGGAGAAGGCGTTTTAAAAAAACAATTACAGCAATACATAGATCAAAATAATTTAGGTAATTATATCGCTTTACACGGAAATCAAACTAGTGAAACTATAAAAGCAGCATTAAAACAATCACATTTTTCAATATTAGCATCAAAGTCCGAAGGTTGGCCCAAAGCACTAGCGGAAGCGATGTTTTATGGCGTCATACCAATAGCCACGTCCATATCTTGTGTGCCAAATATGTTAGATCATGGAAAAAGAGGCCTCTTGATAGCACCTGATTTAGAGTCTGCAGTTAACAAAATTGAAAATTGTTTGTTGGATAAAGCCTTGTTACGCGAACAATCCATAAAAGCTTCTGAATGGTCGCAACAGTATACTTTAGAGTTATTTGAAAGCGAAATTAAAAATTTAATAGTCAACAAAATAAAAGTTTAATAAATGTATATAGAAGGAGATTATTTTAAGAATCCAAATAGGCATAATGAGGATAGTAATTATAAAGTAAATGCTATAAAAAAAATACTATTTAGTTTTATAAAAGAAAATAATATCACCATTAATTCTTATGCTGATGTTGGTTGTGGTTCTGGAGATATAGTTAAGGTTTTAGGGAGAGATTTAAAAAAAGAATTTGAAACAATTAAAGTTTTAAAAGGCTATGATGTTTCTCCTCATGTTAAGGATATAAAGGATGACATAGTAGAATTTTGTTTTGAAGACTTTACAGTTTCGTCAGAGACCTATGATTTGGTGACTTTAAATGATGTTTTCGAACATATAACAGATCCAATAAATTTTTTAAAGGAAGTAGGTAAGCGTGCAAACTATGTTGTAATGCATATTCCACTAGAAGATTGTCTGTCAGTTAATTTAAGAAATTTGCAAAAAACGAAAATTAAAAATCCAGGTCATTTAATTTTTTTAAATATAAATTCTGCGATTAATTTAATTACTTTTTCAGGATTAAGTGTTGTAGGTTATGAGTATTCAAAAAAATCGCTTGATGCACCTTCTAATAACAAAAGTATCACACAAAAAATATCAAAGCCCTTTAAGAAATTTTTTTTAAATATTAATCCTTATTTATATTCTAAAATTTTTGGAATTAGTTTGGTTGTAATAGCGAAAAGTAATAATTAAAAGTATGGAAACTAAGCATGTGATTTTTCAAGTGGTTGATTCTCTTAGTATTGGGGGCTCTGAAAGAATGAGCGTTAATATCTACAACACGTTAACCAAAAACAAAATTGAAAATTATTTAATAGTTACAAGAAATAATGGTCCATTAAGTAGATTCATTGAGAATTCAAAAAATGTTCGTTTTTTAAATAAGAAAAGAGCACTAGATTTAGTTTCCTTTTTCAAACTATTTAAGTTAATAAAAAAAATAAAACCTTCAATTATTCATGCACATCAAACATCAATTTATTGGGTTTTAATTATTAAATTAGTTTACCCAAAATTAATAGTGATTTGGCATGATCATTGGGGTTTTAGTGATTTGTTACGCGACTCTGATAGGAAAATAATTAGAATGTTTTCTTTTTTAATAGATGGTGTGATTTGTGTGAATGTTAAAATTAAAAAATGGAATTCAGCAAAATTAAAGATTAGGGATAAATCTATTATTTACATACCTAATTATCCGTTATTAAATATAATAGAATTTAAAAAGTCTGAAGAGAAAACTATTTTATGCGTAGCTAACATTAGAGACCAAAAGGATCATCCAAATTTATTAAAAGCTTGTTCAATATTAAAAAACCAAAATGTAGATTTTAAATTATTGTTGGCTGGGTCGTTAGAAGATAAGGTTTGGGTTGAAAAAGTTAACAATTTAATAATTGATTTAAATTTAGTTGAGTGTGTAAAAATTTTAGGACCTGTTGAAGATATTTCACAGTTATTAAGCTTTTCTGACTTGGGTGTTTTAAGCTCTGTAAGTGAAGGATTACCTGTATCTCTTTTAGAGTATGGTTTAGCTGGTTTACCTGTTGTGTGTACAGATGTTGGACAATGCAGGGAGGTTTTAGGTGACGGAGAGTTTGGCTGGCTAGTTCCACCTAAATCACCAGAACTACTAGCAATAGCAATAAAAGAATCATTAATGAATAAGGAAATATCTAAAATTAAGGCAGAAAAATTGAGCTATAATATTAACAAAAATTATGGTTCAAGTGGTTTCCTTAAAAAGTATATAAATTTTATAAATGAATTCCAAACCATTACCAGTTAATGACACAAAGCGAATACATTAATAAAAAAATAGAAAATCTATTTAAACCTTTATATATACGGTTAGCTTTAGTGTTAATGGTGGTTTCGTATTTTTATAATTTACCTGCTTTAAAATATAGTTTAAACGGAAATAATGAATTGCGATTATATGATATGGTTGGATTAGTAATCCTATTTATTGTATTTAATAACCTTAAATTAATAACAATTTATGTCAAATCTAAAACGTATTTAAAGTATTTAAACACTTTTATAATGTGGGCTGGATTTACTTTAATATTTAATGCAGCTTTTAGTATTTATAAAGGTAGACCCTTGTGGTTTGTCCAAACCTGCTTATATTATTATCATTTATTAGTCTTTTTTTACACAGCTGTTTTAATAGCCATGTATTTAAGACAACAATCCCGTTACAAATACTTAGCAAGTTTAATATTAGTTTTGGCTATTGCAGAGTCTGTTTTAGTCTTTTCTCAACATGCTGGATTGGTTCCCTTTTTATGGAATGATATCTACCTTGAGTCTTATGGAGGGTTTTTATCTGGAGCTTTGGGTCCAAATAAAATTAATTTAGGGATGAATATGTTTTTCTCTTTTATTTTTGCGACTGGATTATTATTACAAAAGCACTTAAAAGTTAACCGAATATTAGTTATTGTAGCCTTGCTAGCCTCTTTGGCAACCATAGGTGTTTCGGGATCTAGAACAACGTATTTAGCTTTAATTATCTTTGTTTGTTACTTATTTGTTTCAAGTACTAAAAAGTTTTTTGGACTGTCTATTATTATTTCATTGGGTGTTATTATTGCTTTTTTCTTGAATTTGGAATTTATTGAAGCCATTACAACCACCATAGAAAATAGAGTGGTTAATAAAGTGTCTAATCCAGGGATTTTTACAGGAGAAAGTTTAGATGTTGGAGATTTATATGAAGATTTAGGTGCAGGTCGTAAACAATTATCTGTGCGTTATTTTTATTATTTAATAGAAAATCCATTGATTATGCCTTTTGGTATTGGGTTAAATAATCGTTTATTAATTCAGTTTTCTGCACATAATATTTATTTAAGTTTAATTAATGAAGTAGGGTTAGTAGGCTTGTTTTTATATTTTAAATGGCTAACCAATTATTTATATTTAAAGTTTGGCAAAGCTAAGTCTTTAAAATCTGTTTTAAATGGTTTAGTATTAGCTATGCTTGTGACCTTGTTTTTTGGAGAACATTTATATATTTACCGTTCATTATTTACAATTTTAGGTTACTTTTTGTTAATTGTGGTTATGTTAATCGCACCACGTTATTACTTTACTAATGTTAAATCAAAATAAAATAGCTGTTGTAATCCCTTATTATAATGCATCACAGCATATAGTTAGTGTATTGGTTAAATTACCAAAGATTATTGACGTGATTTACATTATTGATGATTGTGGTGATGAGGCTTTACCAAAAGAGGTTTTGGCAAGATTTCAAAATGCAGTGTATCTAAAACATGATAAAAATTTAGGAGTTGGAGGTGCTACAAAAACAGGTTTTAAAGCTGCAATAACAGATAGGATAGCTATTGTTGTTAAGGTTGACGCAGATGACCAAATGGATACAAGCTATATCGAGGATTTAATTAAACCACTAATAAATAACCAAGCTGACTATTCTAAAGGGAATCGTTTTAGGGATTTTAAAGCCTTAAAAGCAATGCCTATAACGCGTAAGATTGGAAACTTAGGCTTATCTTTTTTAACTAAAGCAGCGACAGGTTATTGGAATAATTTTGATCCAACAAATGGTTTTTTTGCTGTTAAAACAGAAACACTAGAAAAGTTGGATTTTGATAATATTGCTAATAGATATTATTTTGAAACGTCATTAATTGCCGAACTTTATTTTCAGGAGTCAAGAATTAAAGACATTGCAATGCCTGCTATTTATGGTGATGAAAAATCAAGTATGAGCGTCTGGAAAATGCCTTTTGTGTTTCTGCCAAAGCTTTTTAAAACCTTTATAAAGCGTATTGTAAAATCTTATTTTATTTACGATTTTAACATGTCTTCAATCTACATACTATTTGGACTTCCATTATTTTTATTTGGATTAATTTATGGATTATATACATGGTGGTTTTATAGTAGTCAATCTATATTTGCGCCTACAGGGACTATTATGTTAGTCACTTTAACCATAATAATTGGCTTTCAATTATTGTTGCAAGCTGTACATTATGACATAACTAAAGCTCCAAAATCTAACTAAATGAAGCGTTTTGGCAAGTACAAGTTTTTGTTAGTTTTTTTTATTAACATTATAATAGCTGTCGCTTATTTTATAGATAATAAAGACGCTAGTTATAGTGAGTTATCTTCAGATATTCAAAATATAATTCCTGTCGCACAAAAATTTGATAATCCAGAATTATTCACACATGATTTATATTTAGATAACATAAATAATGTTAAGTATTACACTCCATTTTACGTACAATCATTAAGGTTTATTGCTAAGTTTACACATTATAATTACGTACAAGCCATTAATGTTTTAGGTTTATTTTGTCATTTAGCATTTGGAATTTTATGGTTTTTTCTACTTTATAAATACATTAATAGTTTTTGGGTAGCATTATTTGTTTCCATATTAATGCGAGGTGTTATTTGGCTTCCGGGACTAGAAATTTGGGGTATTTCAGATTTATGGACTATTATGCCAAGGACTGTTTATATTAGTCTACTGCCATTACCTTTTATACTTCTATCCAATACTTTTACTAGAGTCTTATTTGCTGCTTTTATAATTGGACTAATTTTTAATTTTCATCCAATAACAGGACTTGGTGGAATATTATTATTTGTTTCTTTTATATCTTTAAGTCAAATTTATTTTAAAAAGCAGGCGTGGTTAACCTTTACCAAATCTATTACAGTTTTAATATGTATTCTGATAGGTATGCTACCATTTATTTTAACTTACTTTGGTAAAACAACTTCAGAGGTTACTTATAGTATAACTGAATTTAATACAGCATTCAACGCCAGAATTCCTGAATATTTTAGTCAACCTTTGTTATTTTTAAAACAATGGATTCATTTTAAAACCTTATTTTTTATTCTTCCTTTAGGGTTGTTTTATGTATATTCTTTCAAAATAAAAGAAGAATTACAAAAAGCAAAAGTATTAATTATTTTGACTTTTATTTTAGTACTAATACCAACTATTAGTGTCCCTATTGAGCAATGGGTTAATACTGTATTAGGTTTGAATTTGAGGTTATCCTTTCAATTAATTCGTGTCCAAAAAGTAGCGATTATACCAGGTTTTTTTGCATTAGTATTTTTATTAAATGATATAATTGAATCCAATAGGGTAAGTATTAAATTATTTCCTTATTTGGTAGGGTTTTACTTTGTATTATTAAGTTTTAGTCAAAGTCCTTGGTTGAATGAAGTACCCTTTATAGGAGATGATATTTCTAACACAATTTTACCTCATAATTTAAGTTTCTTTTCCACAGTAAAAGACTCGCAATTAGATATAGATAGGATGTCTAATTATATTGAAACTAACACAGAGGTGTCAGATTTAATTTGTGGCAGTCATATTTACAGAGGCGCTACAAAACGATCAGTAGTTTTTGATGGTAAAGGAGCTTCTATGTTAATTGAAGGGAATCCAGAACAATTTATTAAGTGGCATTTACGACAACAAAAAATCAGTAATTTACAGTCCATGCAAGAAGTTATTGATTATTTAAAGCATTTTGATGTTGATTATTTTGTAACTAGAAATAAAGGTGTTCCTGCAACACTTGTGCATACCGAAGGTCTAATATTTTTATATAAACTTTAAACATTTTTGAAAAACATTGTTTACATAGGTAATAAGTTGTCTTTAAAAGGTAAAACAGCAACCACCATTGATACTTTAGGTACGAGTCTTGAAGCCTCTGGGTTTAAAATAACTTATGCTTCTAGCTATAAAAATATCTTTTTTAGATTAATCCATATGCTATGGACCGTTTATAAACACAGACAATCCACCGACTATGTATTAATAGATACCTACAGTACGCTAAATTTTTATTACGCCTATGTTGTAAGTAAATTGAGTCAACTTTTAAATATAAAATATATACCTATTTTACATGGAGGGAATCTTCCTAGTCGTCTAGATAATAGTCCTAAATTAAGCCAATCCATTTTTAAAAAGGCATATGTAAATATAGCTCCTTCAAATTATATTAAATCAGCATTTAATGCTAAAGGGTATTTAAACATCCAAGTCATTCCTAATAGTATTGCCATTAATAACTATCCTTATCAAGAAAGAGTTATAGATGATATAGCTTTACTTTGGGTACGTTCTTTTTCTAATTTATACAATCCAAAATTAGCTGTAGATGTCATGCATTCGTTAAAAAATAAAGGGTATCATGTATCACTGTGTATGGTAGGTCCTGATAATGACGGAAGCTTATTGGAAGTAAAAACATACGCTAAACAACTAGGCTTAGACGTCTCCTTTACAGGAAAATTGACAAAGCAAGCATGGATTGCATTGTCTAAACATTACAATGTATTTATTAATACTACTAATTATGATAACACACCAGTAAGTATTATTGAAGCTATGGCATTAGGACTACCAATTGTGTCAACAAATGTAGGCGGTTTACCTTTTTTAATTGATAATACTATAGATGGGCAATTAGTGCAACCTAATGATATTGAGTCATTTGTGAATGCGATTTTAAATTACAAGGCAAATCCAGACAAAACCAAAGCTATTATTCATATGGCTAGATATAAAGCAGAACAATTTGATTGGAACACCATCAAACAAAAATGGATTAGTACTTTAAACTAAATCTCTTGGTTTAATACAATTACTTATTATCTTTGAAACCATTCTACCAATCCGTTAACATGAATAAAAGTAGTGGTATCCACTTTGAAATTTCTGAGCGTAAAATACTTTTGCGTTTATTTGATTTACTTTTTATAGGTTTATCACTATTTACAGTAAGCTCTTTTTTTGACTTTGATTATTTTAAAGTGTATGACCAACATTGGACTTGGTTTATTGTGCTTGCCATTTATATTACCGTTTTTGGAACCGTCCTAGAGCTATATGACTTACAAAAATCAAGTCGATTGGATACTGTCCTTGGTACGGTTTTGCTTACCTCCTCAGTAACTGTTTTGTTTTATCTTTTAACTCCATTTTACACACCATCATTACCCGAAAACAGATTACAAATAGTTTACTTTTATTTGGCTATTTTGTTTGGTCTATATTTTTGGAGATGGGCTTATATCACTTTTATTTCTTCTCCTAGGTTTTTTAAAAGAGTGCTTTTAGTTGGCGAAATTTCTAACATTAAAACCATTGTTGACGCTTTTGCTAGTGCAGATCCTAATTATAAGATTATTGGATTTATTAATTGCGAAACAAGTAAAAAAGATTCGATAAAATACAATGGGTTAAAAGAATATGAGCCTTCTAAAATACATCAAATAATTAAAGAAGAAAACATATCAGAAGTTGTAATCGCGAGTTATAATTCAGAAAATATAACCTCTTTAATTTATTCCGATTTAATAACCTTGTTGGAAAAAGGGTTTCCAATAAAAGAGTATACTCAGGTTTATGAAGATATTACTTACCGTGTTCCAGTTCAGTTTGTTGGAAAGGATTTTTATAAATATTTCCCGTTTAGCCGAAACAATAAAAACAAATTATATTTAGCATACAGACGACTTTTTGATATTGTGTTATCATTGGTTGGTTTATTTTTAGGACTATTAATGTTACCATTTATTTTAATTGGAAATCTAATAGGAAATAGAGGCGCTTTATTTTATACTCAAGAACGTGTTGGTCAAAATGGAATGCCTTTCAAGATTTTTAAATATAGGACTATGGTTAAAAATGCAGAAGTAGGAGGCGCTGTTTGGGCCTCAAAAAATGATACTAGAATTACTGCTTTTGGAAAATTTTTAAGAGTTACTAGATTAGACGAGATACCACAGTTTTTTAATATTTTAAAAGGAGATATGAGTTTAATTGGTCCTAGACCAGAGCGTCCTTATTTTGTAGACGAATTGTCCCAAGTCATTCCTTTTTACGAAACTAGACATATCGTTAAACCAGGACTAACAGGATGGGCTCAAGTTAAAGCACGATATGGCTCAAGTGTTGATGATAGTTTATTAAAACTTCAGTACGATTTGTACTATATTAAGCATAGAGGCTTTTTATTAGACATCAATATTATAGTTAAAACGTTAAGTACTGTCATCTTTTTTAGAGGACAATAATTAGGCTTTATTTTCGGTTAATTTATAAAACCTTAAAAGGTATATATATCTAACTGCTAACGCTAGTAATAAAGGTGCCAAAGCAGGAGCAAAGCGTTGCACACCTATAGTCCAATGCATCACAATCAAGCATAACATTAAAATTGAAAATTTAATATAAGCTATAAACCATTTTTTAGGACTAGTCTTCAAAATTTGAAGGACACAAAACAAGCTTAAAGGAAAAGCCCATAATAGATTGTAGTTGTATGTGGTACCTGTATGATCTGTTGCAAACCATAGTAAAAACAGTAAAACACCTATTAGTCCTGTGACTGTAAATAGGGCTAAATCTAACCCTTTATTTCTAGCGTTATTTTTATTATCGCTATAGGTTAGGTAAATAATAACTAATGCTAAAACCAATGTTAACAGTAATGGACTAGTTAGAAAAAAGCTGTTTTTATTTTCGTTTTCTCCTTTTTTAGTAAAGATTGTTTTAGATGCAGTAACCAATTTTTCTTTTGAATCCTTTAAAGTAGCAAGCTCAAAAAACTGATTAATTTTTTCAGGTAAAAAAAGCTGTTCTCTTGGCGTTGCTTGTCTATCAATTATAGACCCTAGTGCAATATCTATCCCAAAGCTTCCCCAAGTATTCCAATGTAAATTATGGTCAATTAATTGTCTAAAAGTTTGCTGTTTATAGTCTTCTGGTAAGTTATACTCTAGATTTCCATCTAAAGTCGTTTCAATGACATCTCTTATTTTAGTGGCGCAATTATCATAAAAAAAATCATACAAGTAAGCTCCTTGATCTTTCTTGTAATTAGCCTCTAAATAATCATATAATTGTTTGGTTTCAGCTTGAGTTAAGCGCAGTTGTTGCTCTTTTATTGTACGATTTTCACTAATATAAAATGCTATAAGATTTTTATAATTGGATTTACCTTGTAGATAGTTAAGTTTTCCTCTAGCAAAATCTAAATAAAAATTTGGGTCGTCAAAATTATACCGACCAAAGTCATATGCAATATCAACAAATCGGGACTTAATACGGATGGCATTATGCCCAAAAGCATCGTTTAAGTTACTACCTGGTCCAAATGTGATAACACTTACTGTGGTGTCCTGGGATAAAGGTGTTGATTGTGTAAATCCTGTTGTTGTACTAAGTAAAAAAACAACGTATAAAAATAGTCTCATGCTACAAAGATAACTTATCTAAAAACGCTAAAATCTAGTTTTAACGAAAATACATTAGAATACAAAGCAACGCTTTGATCACCAATATCTGTAAACGCGTAGTCTACTTGGATGCCTTTATATTTAAAACCGACACCAAAACTTGGTTGAAAGGTTAAATCTTCAGAGTTGTCTATCTGTAATTCATTTTGAAAATTACCAACACCTGTTCTAAGATAAATCATATCAATATAGCCAAACTCTAAGCCTAAAGCAGGATTTATACTTGCAAAAGAGGTTGAAATAACATCATTGTTTTGTTCAAATCTTACATTTAAATCTAATTCTGCTTCCAGTGTATAATCGTAATGAAAGCGATATAATTTAGCAACACCTAATTGTAATTTTGGTATTGTAATCTCTGTAGTTTCTGGTAATTCTTGATTTTGACCTTCTACTGCATTTTGGACTTTAGCAAATTCATCTTCATTAATAGTCCAAGCATTAAAAGTTGTGGTAATGTCACGTGCCATGATACCAAATTTCCAATTATTGTCACTTTCAAATTGAATAGCAGCATCCAAACCAAAACCCCAACTTGAAGCAAAGTCTCCTATAATACGTCTAATAATTTTAGCATTAACACCATAACTTAACCCTTCTAGCGGTAAGTCTCTAGCGTAAGATAAAGTTAAACCGTAATCTGCTGTAGAAAATAAGCTGATTCGGTCATAGTTAACATTACCTTGTTCATCTATAAGCTGTGTAGTATCTAGGATATCATCCACAGCAAAACGTATTAAAGAGATTCCGAAAGCACTATTATCATCTAAAGGCATTGCAAAAGCTGCATAGTCATAATTTGCAATATTAGCAAAGTAACTAGAGTGCATTAAGGCTAATTGATTGTCTTCTAGTTTAATTAATCCAGCAGGATTCCAATAGCCAGAATTTACATCGTTGGTTCTAGCAACGGTAGCATTGCTCATTCCTAAAGCTGCTGCATCCACACCAATATTCATAAATTCGTTTGAATATTTTCGGGTTTGAGCAAAAGATAATGAGACACTCAGTAATAAAAAGGCTAGTAAGCTTACTTTCAATTTCAATTTTTTTTTACAAAGATGCTATAATTTTTCTATATATTAAACTTCAATTTTAATACTATATTGCATAGTGTTTGGAATAGACCCAAATACTTTGTTATTTTTACAAAAAACTAACTGATGAACATCAAAGCTTTTATACCAAATTTTATCACACTTCTTAATTTATTTAGCGGAAGTGTGGCAGTCATATTTGCTGTTAATAACCACTTTATATTTGCTGCCTTTTTTGTGTTTTTAGGCATCTTTTTTGATTTTTTTGATGGTTTGTTAGCAAGAAAGTTAAATGTGCAAAGCGATTTAGGCTTGCAATTAGATAGTTTGGCAGACATGGTAACTAGTGGATTAGTACCAGGAATAGTAGTTTTTAAATTATTAGAATTGGCTAGTAATAGTAAAGCGGTAACACCAATTGATGATTGGTCAGAAACCATGCAATGGACTGGTTTCACGTTTAACTTATTACCATTTATTGGGCTGTTTATAACATTAGCATCTGCTTATAGATTGGCTCGTTTTAATCTTGACGAAGACCAACAAAGCTATTTTAAAGGGTTGCCAACACCAGCTAATGCTTTGTTAATTTTATCGTTACCGTTAATTTTAGAATTTCAGAATAATGATTTAATAAATAGTATTATACTTAATAAATGGTTTTTAATTGTGCTAACTATTTTAAGTTGTTACATATTAAATTCATCTGTAAAACTATTTGCTTTAAAATTTAAAAACTGGAGTTTTAAGTCAAATGCAGTACGTTACATTTTTATAATCTTAAGTATTGTGCTTTTAGTGGTGTTGCATTTTGCAGCAATCCCTTTAATAATAATACTATACATTTTACTATCCTTATTTAATAACATCAATTAATACCCACTATGCTAGAAATTATTTTTACGCTTTTAATGCTTGTTTTGTTGCAGGCTGTTTTAGGATTTGATAACTTATTATATATCTCTTTAGAGTCAAAAAAAGCACCAGAATCTGAACAAAAGCGCGTTAGAAAAGTTGGTATTTTAATTGCGATTGTTTTACGTATCATACTATTGTTTGTGTTAGTATCGATAATTGATTTTTTTAAAGCGCCTTTTTCGTTTATGACAGGTGAATTAGGTAATGTGGCCAGCTTTGCTTTTAATGGACACAGTTTAATTGTATTAGCTGGAGGAGGTTTTATTATTTATACAGCTATTAAAGAAATTTGGCACATGATTGGTGCTCATGATTTAGACCAGGATATAGAAGGTGATGGTACACGAGGTAAGTCTGCAAGTGCTGTTATAACTAGTATTGTAATAATGAATTTAGTATTCTCTTTTGATTCTATTTTAGCTGCAATTGGTCTAACAAGTGATATTGAAAACGCTACGACAGCCTTTATTGTAATGGCTATTGCTATTGTAATTAGCGGATTATTAATGTTGTTTTTGGCAGATCGAATCTCTGTGTTTTTAGCAAAAAACCGAATGTATGAAGTGCTAGGGTTATTTATTCTATTTATAGTAGGTATAATGTTAGTTACTGAAGGTGGACATTTAGCACACTTAAAGTTATTTGGAAACCCAATTGAGTCTATGAGTAAAACAACCTTCTATTTTGTGTTGTTTATTTTAATTATTGTAGATGTTGTTCAAGGTCGTTATCAAAAAAAGATATTGGCAGAGAATGCTAGGATTAAAGCTAAGTCTGAAGAAAAAATATAGTGACATAAATGGTCATTAAATACTAAAAGCCCAATTGAATTTTCAATTGGGCTTTTATATATCTGTTAATTTCAGATTAATCTCTAATCTTCTTCTTACGTAATTCAAAATTCTGACCTAAGTAAACTTTACGTACCATTTCGTCATTAGCTAATTCTTCAGGTTCTCCTGCTTTTAGGATACTACCCTCAAACATTAAATAAGTTCTATCTGTAATAGCTAACGTTTCTTGTACGTTGTGGTCAGTAATTAATATACCAATGTTCTTTTTGGTTAATTGCGCTACAATACGTTGTATATCTTCCACTGCAACTGGATCTACTCCAGCAAAGGGTTCGTCTAATAAAATAAAGCTTGGGTTAGTTGCTAAGGCACGTGCAATTTCGGTACGACGACGTTCTCCTCCAGATAATAAATCACCTCTACTTTTTCTAATATGACCTAAACTAAACTCTTCAATTAATGCTTCCATCCTGTGCAATTGTTCTTTTTTGCTCAGTTTGGTCATTTGTAAAACACTTAAAATATTGTCTTCAATACTTAGTTTTCTAAATACTGATGCTTCTTGTGCTAGATAACCAATACCATTTTGTGCACGTTTATACATAGGGTAATTGGTAATGTTAGTGTCATCCAAATAGATGTTTCCAGCATTTGGTTTTACCAAACCAACAGTCATATAAAATGATGTTGTTTTTCCTGCACCATTAGGACCTAAAAGTCCAACAATTTCGCCTTGACTAACTTCAAGAGATACGTCTTTTACAACTTTACGTCCACTGTAGGACTTCATTAAATGTTCGGCTCTTAGCTTCATTTGGTGTGTTTAATTGTCCTAAAAATAAGCATTTCAATATAACTTATTAAAAAGGCGCTTTAATTTATATAAAGTTTAACCTTGTAGGTCTTGATCCTGTGCTTCTAAAGCTTCCCAAAACTCATACGCACGTCTTAAATGTGGTATCACTATAGTACCACCAATTAATGTAGCAATACTTAGGGTTTCCATTACTTGCTCTTTAGACAAACCTTCTTTATAACTTGACTCTAAATGGTATTTAATACAATCATCACAACGTAAGACGGTAGAGGCTACTAAACCTAATAGTTCTTTAGTTTTTACGTCCAATGCACCTTCTGTAAAGGCATTTGTATCTAAATTAAAAATACGTTTGATTATTTTGTTGTTATCGCCTAGAATTTTATCATTCATTTTTTCGCGATAGTCGTTAAATTCTTTAACTAGTTCTGACATCTTTTTTTTGTTTTTTATTTTCGTTTTTCACTACAATTCGAGAGATATGAATACTAACTTCATACAAAATTAGTACAGGTATCGCTACAATTATTTGACTTGCTACATCTGGAGGTGTTATTACTGCAGATAAAATTAGAACTATAACTAAAGCAAATTTTCTATATTTTTTTAAAAACTGAGGCGTTACCAAACCAACTTTAGTTAAAAAGTAGATTAATATTGGTAGCTCAAATATTATTCCAGACGCTAAAACAGACGCTCTGATTAACCCAACGTATGATGAAATATCAATCTCATTGGATACTTCTGTACTTACGGAGTAGGTTCCTAAAAAGTTTATGGATAAAGGTGTTATAATGTAGTATCCAAATAATACACCCATAAAAAACAGTAAAGAAGATATTATGATAAAACCTGTAGATGTTCGACGTTCTTTAGAGGTTAAACCTGGACTAATAAATCGCCATAATTGGTAAATTACATAAGGGAATGCTACAATAAATCCAGCATAAATGGACGTCCATATATGAATAGAAAACTGTCCAGCCATTTCACGGTTTTGTATTATAAACGGAAACGAATCTGCACAAAAACTCATGTCATCCAATCCAAAAAATTTAGACATTTCACATAACCATTGGTAAGTAGGAAACGTCATTTTTTGAGGTGCAAATAGGATGCTATCAAATAGTATACTTGGAAAACAAAAAGCGATTGTACCACAAATAACTACAGCAGATACAATCCTAATTAAATGCCATCTTAAATCTTCAAGATGATCTAAAAAAGACATCTCGTTTACATTTTTTTTTGCCATTATAAAATTCCTTCTCTTATTAAGTCATGGATATGCACAACACCAGCGTACTTGCCATCTTTTTGCACAAGTAATTGAGAAATCCCATAGGTCTCTAAAAGCTCCATAGCATCAATAGCCATAGCGTCTTCTTCGATACGTTTTGGATTGGCACTCATAATATCTTTAGCAGTTAAGTCGCTAAAGTTATCCACTTTACTTAGCATTCGTCTTAAATCACCATCAGTAATTATTCCGACAATTTTATTGTTTTCAGTGACAGCTGTAACACCTAGCATTTTTTCAGAAATTTCAACAATTACCTGTTTAATGTTAGTGTCTAAAGTAACTTCTGGTTTTTGATTAACAGAAGAAATATCCTGAACTCTTAAATATAATTTTTTACCCAATGCACCACCTGGATGGTATTTAGCAAAATCTTTGCTAGAAAACCCTCTTAATTCTAAAAGGCTAACCGCTAATGCGTCACCTAATACTAGTTGTGCAGTAGTACTGGTTGTTGGTGCTAAATTGTTTGGGCAAGCTTCTTTCTCTACAAATGCATTTAAAACAAAATCCGCTTGCTGGCCTAAAAATGAATCTTTATTACCAGTTATAGCAATCATTTTATTTTTTGCATTTTTAATTAATGGTACCAAAACTTTAATTTCTGGTGTGTTTCCACTTTTAGAAATGCAAATCACCACATCATCCTGAAGTATTAATCCTAAGTCACCATGGATAGCATCTGCAGCATGCATAAATACAGCAGGAGTACCAGTCGAGTTTAGCGTAGCCACTATTTTTGTTGCTATAATAGCACTTTTTCCTATTCCAGTAATTATGACTCTACCCTTAGAATTATAAATCAATTCCACAGCTTCAGCAAAGTCGTTATCAATTAAATTTGATAAATTTAATATGGACTGTCCTTCAAGTTTAATAGTTTCTTTGGCACTACTAATAATGGAAGCTTTTGTTTTCAATGTGTTTATTTTTTTTGGTTTATAAAGATTTTACTATCTTTAGTCTTAATCTAAATCACCTTAAGATTATTAGATTAATAATTTCGACAAATTTAGCGAAAAAATTGAGAGGGGAATTCAATTCTTAGCAACTATTTATAGTTTGTCAAAAGTATGTAAGTGTAAATAATTAATTAAATACGAAAGTTATACATAGTGAAAAGCGATTTGCATTCAGCACTAAAAAAATACTTTGGCTTTGGCGAGTTTAAAGGACTTCAAGAACAAGTCATTAAAAGTATCCTAGAACAAAAAAATACATTTGTAATAATGCCTACAGGTGGTGGTAAAAGTTTATGCTACCAATTACCTGCATTAATGCAAGAAGGTACAGCTATAGTTGTGTCTCCTTTAATTGCATTAATGAAAAATCAGGTTGATGCCATTAGAGGTGTCTCCAATGAAAACGGTGTGGCTCATGTTTTAAATTCGTCTTTAAATAAGACTGAAATTAAACAAGTCAAAGAAGACATTACTAATGGGATTACAAAATTATTATATGTAGCACCAGAATCCTTAACTAAAGAAGAAAATGTAGAGTTTTTGCGCACCGTAAAAATCTCTTTCATGGCAGTGGATGAAGCCCATTGTATTAGTGAATGGGGTCACGATTTTAGACCAGAATACCGTAATTTAAGATCTATAATTAGACGTATAGGAGATAATATTCCTATAATTGGTCTAACAGCTACAGCAACACCTAAGGTACAAGAGGATATCCTGAAAAACTTAGGGATGAATGACGCTAACACTTTTAAAGCCTCATTTAATAGACCTAATTTATATTACGAGATACGTCCAAAAACTAAAAACGTAGACGCTGATATTATTCGCTTTGTAAAGCAAAACGAAGGTAAATCCGGAATCATATATTGTTTAAGTCGTAAACGTGTAGAGGAGTTGTCTCAAGTCTTACAAGTTAATGGTATTAAAGCGGTACCATATCACGCAGGTTTGGATGCCAAAAAAAGATCCAATCACCAAGATATGTTTTTAATGGAAGATATTGACGTGGTAGTTGCAACCATAGCTTTTGGTATGGGAATAGACAAACCAGATGTAAGATTTGTAATTCATCACGATATTCCTAAAAGTATAGAAAGCTATTACCAAGAGACTGGTCGTGCAGGACGAGATGGAGGAGAAGGTCATTGTTTAGCGTATTACGCTTATAAGGATATAGAAAAGTTAGAGAAGTTTATGTCAGGTAAACCTGTAGCAGAGCAAGAAATTGGTCAAGCACTATTGCAAGAGGTTGTCGCTTTCGCGGAAACTTCAATATCAAGACGTAAATTTATATTGCACTATTTTGGTGAATCATTTGATAACAAAACAGGTGAAGGTGGAGATATGGATGATAATATGCGTCATCCAAAGGAAAAACAAGAAGCTAAAGATGATGTAAAACTTGTCCTAGAAATTGTCGATGCTACCAATGAGAAATATAAGGCTAAAGAGTTAGTAAACGTTATTGTAGGTAAATCTAACGCGTTAATCAGCTCTCATAAAACAGACGATCAGCCCTTTTTTGGTAAAGGAAAAGATAAAGATAAATCCTATTGGATGGCTTTAACACGACAAATATTAGTGTCAGGATCTTTAAAAAAGGATATTGAAACCTATGGTGTCATTAAGCTTACAGATAAAGGAAAAGAGTTTATAAAAAATCCTGAATCTTTCATGATGACTAAAGATCATGAGTTTGGTGACGAGTCAGACAATACTATAATCACTGCAGAAAGTGGTGGTGGAGCAGTAGTGGATGAGGCATTAATGAAAATGCTTAAAGACTTAAGAAAAACTAATGCTAAAAAATTAGGTGTACCTCCTTTTGTTATATTTCAAGACCCATCCTTAGAGGATATGGCTTTAAAATATCCAGTATCTGTGGAAGAGTTATCTAACGTTCATGGTGTTGGAGAAGGAAAAGCTAAAAAGTATGGTAAAGATTTTGTCGCGCTTATTGCTAGATATGTAGAAGATAACGACGTTGTAAGACCAGATGATTTAGTAGTTAAATCTACAGGTAGCAACTCTGCACTTAAATTATATATCATACAAAATGTGGACAGAAAATTACCATTAACAGATATTGCATCTGCTAAAGGAATGGAAATGTCTGCATTTATTAAAGAAATGGAAGCTATTGTTTTTTCTGGAACAAAATTAAATATTGATTATTGGATTAATGATATTCTAGATGAAGACCAGCAAGAAGAAATCCATGATTATTTTATGGAGTCACAAACAGATAAGATTGACGTAGCAATAGATGAGTTTGATGGAGATTATGATGATGAAGAGTTACGATTATATCGTATTAAATTTATAAGTGAAGTTGCAAACTAATTATAATACCAAATAGCACTGTATTAATGGCCTAACAAGTTAATTTGTTAGGTCTTTTTTGTTTTCTTCTGCTATTTGTAATTCATCTAATCCGTCTAACGTTAGAGGCGTAAAAGTAATGGTGTGTTTTTTTACTTGTAGTGTTATATTTTTAATTGCAGATCGTTTGATATTTTCGGCAGCTTCTTTTTCAATTTCAAAATCTATTCTAGTAACATAACCATCAAAAACACCCATGTTTTCAGACTCAAACTCATCCATGTCTGATTTTAAATCTAAAGTATGATTGTTGTTAACCATTAAAAGTCTAGCGCCTTTTTTTGCTTTAATATTTAATTTTCCGACAATAAAAGTTTGTAAAAAATAATAACCACCAAGCTCTGCATAACCTGCATAAATCACATTTTGATCTGCAATACCTACAGGTTGGTCTTTACTATGCTTTAAAATAGCTTCAATATAATTGGAATCAGCTAATTGATTGTTTTTTGATTTTTTATCATTACCTCCAAATAGCTTATTAAATACACCCATAATAATTTTTTATTTTTTCAAATCTAACAAAATTTAGTAAAACAGGATTGGATAAAAAAAATCATCTGTCATTACTTATTACTTTTAACTTCTTTATATCTTTGCAGTTCATTAAAAAACAATGTAATGCAAGACGGTTTATACGCAAAATTTAATACGAATAAAGGCGAAATTTTAGTCGCTTTAGAATTTGAGAAAACTCCTGGAACAGTTGGTAACTTTGTTGCTTTAGCTGAAGGTAACATGGAAAACGATGTTAAACCACAAGGGACACCTTATTACGATGGACTAAAGTTTCATAGAGTAATTGATAACTTTATGATCCAAGGTGGTTGTCCACAAGGTAGCGGATCAGGTAATCCAGGATATAAGTTTGATGACGAGTTTCACCCAGATTTAAAGCATAGTGGACCTGGAATATTAAGTATGGCAAATGCTGGACCTGGTACTAACGGAAGTCAGTTTTTTATTACTCATGTTGCTACAGATTGGTTAGATGGTAACCATACTGTTTTTGGAAACGTAGTAAAAGGACAAGACATCGTTGATGCTATTGCACAAGGAGATAAGATTGAAACTTTAGAAATTGTTAGAGTTGGTGCAGATGCAGAAAACTTTAATGCAATTGAAGCCTTTAGAACATTTGAAGGTGCAAGAGAAAAACGTGTAGCTGCAGAACGTGAAGCTAAACGTGCAGAATTAGATAAATTAGCTGCAGGTTTTGAAGAAACTAAAAGTGGTTTACGTTACCAAATTATCCAAAAAGGAACTGGTAAAAAAGCTGAAAAAGGTAACCAAGTTTCTGTACACTACAAAGGACAATTAGCAGACGGAACTGTCTTTGATAGTTCTTACAAGCGTAATCAACCTCTAGATTTTCAGGTAGGAGTAGGTCAAGTTATTTCTGGATGGGATGAAGGGATTCAATTATTACAAGTTGGTGATAAAGCCCGTTTTGTTATACCTTCAGATTTAGGTTATGGATCAAGAGGTGCAGGAGGAGCAATTCCACCAGATGCTGTACTTGTATTTGATGTAGAACTTGTAGACGTTAAATAATAATTAATTATTTATTGTTCTATTTAGATATTCTAAAACAAAAATTATAAATATTTAAAACCTCAAAAGAGTTATATCTTTTGAGGTTTTTTAATTAAATTAATCCCATGTTAGATCAAAAATTAGAAAGGTTAAAGTATCCTATCGGAAAATTTGAATGTCCAACAACAATAACGGAAGCGACTATTGATGCTTGGTTATCTATACTAAAACATTTTCCAAATAGGTTGGAGCAGTTGGTGATTAACTTGTCAGACAAGCAATTAGATACATCTTATAGGTTAGGAGGCTGGACTATTAGACAAGTAATACACCACATTGCAGACAGTCACCATCATAGTTATATAAGATTTAAATGGGCAATGACAGAAGATAACCCAGTAATTAAAGCCTATGATGAAAACACTTGGGCTTCTCAGCATGATTATAATCAGCCAATAGCGCTATCTCTATTACATATTAAAGTAGTACATGCTAAATTGGTGTATTATTTAAAAGGCTTAACAGCAGAACAATTGCAACGTACCTTTATTCATCCAGAAAACAATCAAATGATAGCTTTAGATAAAAATTTAGGTAATTATGCTTGGCATAGTAATCATCATTACGCGCATATAGAAGGTGTTTTAAAAAGTAAAGGCTGGATTTAGATTAATAATTGTTTGTTTTGGCTTAAAATTAGTTTTATTTTAAAGTCCTAAATTAAATTATAACCAAGGGTAATTATGAGCACTATTCAATTTGAAGATTTTACCAAAGTAGATTTACGTGTAGGTACCATTTTAGAAGTTAATGATTTTCCAGAAGCCAAAAAACCTGCGTATCAATTAACCATAGATTTTGGAGGTTTGGGAGTTAAAAAAACTAGTGCGCAAATCACAACGCTTTATACAAAAGAAGACTTACTAAATAGGCAAATTGTCGCAGTGGTAAATTTTCCGCGTAAGCAGATTGCAAAATTTATGAGTGAGTGTTTAGTATTGGGAGCGGTTAATGCTAAGGATGTTATTTTGTTAAATCCAGAAAGCAAAGTTCCTAACGGTACTTCTGTATCATAGTAGTCTGGTTAATATTTTTGAATAAAATAGGATTACATACCGTTAGGATTTATATTCAATTAGGATTGTTTTTTTACTATAAAAAAATAATTATAAACGGAAAAAAAAGCATCCCAAAAGACCAAACCGTTTTATTTTTATCCAATCATCAAAATGCGTTAATAGATGCTTTGCTATTGGCTACAAAGTCAGGACGCTTAAGTTATTTTTTAACTAGAGCTGGTGTTTTTAAAAAACCATTTGTAAGTAGGTTATTGCATAGCTTGAATATGCGACCAATTTATCGTGTTAGAGATGGCTGGAGCACGATTGCTAAAAATAAATCTGTTTTTAGTAATACTGTTAATTTGTTACATGATAACAAAGTAGTGACTATTTTTCCGGAAGGAAATCACAATTTAGAAAGACGAGTTAGACCATTAAGTAAAGGGTTTACCAGAATTATTTTAAAACACAGGCAAACGTATCCTAAGCAGTCAATATATTTAATTCCGGTGGGTTTAAATTATCAAGAGCCTAAAGCAATGGGTAGTACTGTTTCTATTTGTTTTGGAGAAGCTTTAGCGTCTAAATCTTATAATCATTTAGACGATTTTATTGCGACTAAACAAATGAAACAGGATGTATTTAATTCGTTAATAAGTTTAACGACTCACATACCACAAAGTAATTATGCTTCTATAATAAAAAAACTTAATAAGTTAAATGTGGATTTTACCAATCCCAATAGTGTTAATCATTGTATTGTAAGTCAGTTTAAAACGTGTCAAGTTAAACGTGTAAAACAATTTAATTTTAAGGTCTTAATAAAGCCAATCCTTTATTTGTTATTATGTGTGCCTATTCTGGTTTGGAGACATAACATAAAACCAAAAATTAAGGAAGCTGAGTTTTTATCTACCTTTAGGTTTGCCATAAGTATAACTTTAGTACCACTTTGGTTATTTGTAATATCTGCTATTATTTGGCTTGCCTTTAATTTTGTTGCAAGTCTTATATTTATTTTGGGAAGTCTAATTTTAATTTTGATTTACAATAAAGCATAAAAAAAACCTTCTCTAAATTTAGAAAAGGTTTTTTTGATATAAGGTGATTTTTATATTAAATATCGTCAAAATCTACATCTGTAAATCTACTTTCAGCAGTTGGTGTTTCGGACGTTTCAGTCTTAACTTCAGAAGTAGGAGTAGCTGGAGTGTCATATTCTTTTTTGAAATCTTTTTGGTGACGCTCGCTAATAACTTCATCTCCTTTTTCGTTGATGATGTAATCTGTCATTTCTTTTAGGATGTCATTAAACTCACTAAAGTCTTCTTTATATAAGTAAATTTTATGTTTTTTATAATGAAATGATCCATCGTCATTTGTAAACTTTTTACTTTCTGTAATAGTCAGGTAGTAATCATCTGCTTTAGTAGCTCTTACATCAAAAAAATAAGTTCGTCTTCCTGCTCTTAATACTTTCGAAAAAATTTCTTCCTTCTCCATCATCTCGTTATTATGCATAATCCTTGATTTGTGTTGTTAGTTAATTCGTAAACTCAAAAGTCAAAAAAAAAGTTGAATGAAACAACATTTTAGTGTAAATCTTTTTACTTAGTTGTTTTTAAATACAGCTCTTTGTAATAACCATCAGTGTTTATAAGGTTTTCATGTGTGCCTGATTGCACAATTTGACCATCGTCTAAAACTATAATTTGATCTGCATTTTTAGCAGAAGAGATTCTGTGACTTACAATTATAGTTGTTTTTCCTTTAGTAATTGTTTTTAAGTTATTTAAAATCTTCTCTTCAGTTTCAGTATCAACTGCAGATAAACAGTCATCAAATAACATGATTTGAGGCTTTTTAATAATAGCTCTAGCAATGGATACACGTTGCTTTTGTCCTCCAGATAGTGTGATGCCTCGCTCACCTAAAACAGTGTCGTATTGTTTGTTAAATTTGATTATGTTTTTATGTACTTGTGCTAATTTAGCAGCATCTATAACCTCTTGATCTGTAGCGTTTTCTTTACCAAACTTAATGTTGTTATTAATGGAGTCGCTAAATAAAAAGGCATCTTGTGGTACATAACCTGTGGCATCCCTTAGACTATATAAGTTTAGGGTTTCTATAGGTTTTTGATCTATTAAAATAGTGCCTGAATCTACGTCGTACAAACGTCCAACTAAATCTAAGATTGTAGATTTTCCGGATCCTGTTTTTCCTATAACAGCCAAAGTTTGACCTGTATTTACTTTAAAACTAACATTTTTTAAGGCTTGTATGTTGGTGTCATCATAAGTAAAAGACACATTTTTAAATTCTATTTCGCCATTAATTTCTGATAATTCAGCGTTGTTATTTTGTATTTCTGGTTCGGTTTTTAAAAACTCATTAATTCTATTTTGAGAAGCTTCTGCTTCCTGTACTATAGAGGTTACCCAACCTACAGTTGCAACTGGCCAAGTTAGAAGGTTAACGTACATAATAAATTCTGAAATTGTACCTAAGCTAATTTCGCCATTCATATATTGTTTACCTCCAATATATATAACTAACACGTTGCTTAACCCAATAAGCAAAATCATCATCGGAAAAAACAAGGCTTGTATACGTACTAAACTTAATTGTTTCTCTTTGTTAGTTTCTGATAATTCATCAAAATTAGCTGAGGTTTGTGGCTCTATACCATAAGCCTTAATTACAGAAATGCCACTAAAGGTTTCTTGAGAAAACGTGGATAGTTTGGATAAGTATTGTTGTACAATGGTACTACGTTTATGTATTTCTGAGCTAATTTTATAAATAATTATGGATAAAATTGGAAGCGGAATAATTGTGTAAAGCGTCAACATTGGCGCTTGTCTAAACATAAAAACTAGAGCTACAATAAATAATGTTAAGGTATTAATACTATACATAATTGCAGGACCAGTATACATACGTACTTTGGTCACGTCCTCACTTATACGATTCATTAAATCACCAGTCCTATTTTTTTTATAAAAATTTAAAGATAGTTTTTGGTATTGTTGGTAGATTTCGTTTTTTAAATCATATTCAATATAACGCGATACATTAATTATTGTTTGACGCATCCAGAAGGTTAATATTCCAGACAATATTGCAGAACCTACCAAAAATAAAATGTATTTTAATAGTTTGGCTTTGTAAGCAACCTCACTACTTTCCGGATTTTGTAATTGATCGTTAACCACGTCTATAATAGAACCTATAAATTTGGGAACAAATACAGTAAATAGTTTAGAAACGATGGTAATTAAAACACCAATTATAATTTGTGTTCTATATTTGTAAAAGTATTTGTTAAGATGTTGTAATTCTTTCATTTAAATGAAAACCTAAGTTTAAAAAGTTTTTAACAATTTCACATTTTAACATGCTAATTATTGTTTTAATATTAATTATAAGCTAATTTTGCATGCTGAAATTACAAATAGTGTAATTTCAATACATTAATTAAATGTCAACTAAATGGTTTCAGAAGTAATCAACACTAATCAATTATCAAAAGCAGATCCTGTTTTTGGACAATTATCATTTGATAATCACGAACAAGTCGTTTTTTGCAACGACAAAGATACAGGATTAAAAGCAATAATTGGAATACATAACACAGTTTTAGGACCTGCTTTAGGAGGTACTAGAATGTGGCAATATGCTAACGAATGGGAAGCTGTTAATGATGTTTTACGTTTGTCTAGAGGAATGACCTTTAAGTCAGCAATTACAGGTTTAAACCTTGGTGGTGGTAAAGCGGTAATTATTGGTGATGCAAAAACACAAAAAACGCCAGAATTAATGAAGCGTTTTGGAGAGTTTGTGCATAGCTTAAGCGGAAAGTATATTACTGCAGAAGATGTAGGAATGGAAACTGCAGATATGGATTTAGTTAGAGAAGTAACACCTTATGTTACTGGTATTTCTGAAGACAAAGGTGGAGCAGGTAATCCATCTCCAATTACAGCTTATGGTGTTTTTATGGGAATGAAAGCAGCTGCTAAATTCAAATTTGGTACAGACGTCCTAGAAGATAAAACAGTAATTGTACAAGGTATTGGACATGTTGGAGAATCTTTAGTGGAGCACCTAACTAATGATGGTGCAAAAGTAATTATCGACGATATTAATCAAGAGCGTTTAGAGGCAATCAGTAAAAAATACGGAGCATCTATATACAAAGGAAGTAATGTTTATGCAGAGGCTGTAGATATTTACGCACCTTGTGCTTTAGGAGCAACAATTAACGATGCTACAATTAACAGTATCCAAGCTAAAGTTATTGCTGGAGCAGCAAATAATCAATTAGCAGACGAGCTTAAGCATGGTCGTATATTACAAGAAAAAGGTATTGTATACGCACCAGACTTTTTAATTAATGCAGGAGGAATTATTAATGTTTACGCAGAATTAGAAAACTACGGTAAACAAGAAATAATGCGAAAGACAGAAAACATCTACAATACAACCTTGGAGATTTTAAGTAATGCTGAAACTAATGATATAACAACACATCAAGCAGCATTAAATATAGCTTTAAGCAGAATTGAAGCTAGAAAAAAAGAAAATCAGCAATAGATATCTTATAAAATAGACTATTTTTGCAAGGCGAAAGCGAAAGCTTTCGCCTTTTTTAATTAATAATTTAAAAGTATTTCAATATAATTGAAATCTAAAGTTCTTTGTAAGTATGCTAAGTAGAAGACATATTCGTGTTAAAGTAATGCAAGTTTTATATGCATTTGATGGTACAGAAAGTGATGATTTTTCTAAAGACCAAAAATTTTTATTATACAGTATAGATAATATGTATAATTTATATTTAATGACACTGTCCCTAATGATAGAGGTCGGTAAAAAATCTAAAACGCAGTTAGAAACTATTCAGAAAAAGCATTTAGCTACAGCAGAAGAAAAAAATCCCAACAAAAAATTTATAAATAATCAAGTTTTAGAGTTAATTTCTAATAACGTGGCTTTAAAAACAGCTTTTGAAGTCAACAATATTAAAAATTGGCAACTAGATAATGAGTATGTAGATATTATCTATAAAGAAATAATTGCTAGTGATTTATATAAAGAATACATGCAAACTAAAACCTCGACCTTTAAAGAGGATAGAAATTTTATAGTAGATGTATTTAAAGAAATAATTGCTCCTAACGAGAAACTTTACGATTATATTGAAGATAAAAACCTTACTTGGTTAGATGATCTTCCAACAGTAAATACAGCTATTTTAAAATTACTTAGAAAAATTAAAGAAACATCAGACGAGCGTTTCCTTACCCCTAAGTTGTACAAAGATATCGAGGATAAACAATACGCAATTAACTTGTTTAAAAAAACAATGTTAAACCAATCCAAATTAAGCGAAGAAATAGCTAATAAAACTAAAAATTGGGATACAGAACGTATCGCAACTATAGACATGGTTTTATTAAAAATGGCTATTTGCGAGTTAACTAGTTTTCCTTCAATTCCCACTAAAGTAACAATTAATGAATACCTAGAAATAGCTAAAGAATACTCAACGCCTAAAAGCAGTATTTTTATTAACGGAATTCTAGACAAATTGTTAAAAGAATATCAAGAAGAAGGAAAATTAAATAAAGTTGGTCGAGGATTGATGTAGTCAAAAAATATTATTATTTTTACAAACCAAAAATTAATTTAAGTGGCAGTTTAAAAATAAACTACACAAATTCTAAAATAAGTATTATGAAAAAAGTAATGATTCTATTAAGTGCAGTATGCTTAATATCTTTATCATCTTGTAAGCAAGATGCAGCAGCAAAAATTGATGCAAACAATGTAGTAGCAGCTTCAGAGAGAGATGCACAATCAGGTAAGTTACCAGTAATCGAGTTTGATAAAAAAGAACATGATTTTGGTCAAATAGTATCAGGTACACCTCAAGAGACAGTATTTACTTACACAAACAAAGGAGAAGCGCCATTAGTTATTACAGATATTAAAAGTACTTGTGGATGTACAGTTCCTCAAGACTGGTCTAGAGCACCTTTAGCTGTTGGAGAGTCTGATTCTTTTACTGTTAAATTTAACGGAAAAGGAGCTAATAAAACATCTAAAGTAATTAACATCACAGCTAACACAGCTACTGGTAAAGAGTCTGTAAAAATATCAGCTTTTATTACTCCAGACCCTAACGCACCTGTTAAGCAGGCACCACTTAGAACAAATCCAAATGCTAACCCAGGACCACTTACACAATAATGGAAGGAATTAGCGGATTTTTACCTATAATAGCAATGTTTGCTGTAGTGTACTTCTTTATGATTGCACCACAAATGAAACGTGCTAAACAAGAAAAGCGTTTTGCTTCGGATTTAAAAGCAGGTGATAAGGTAATTACTAAAAGCGGAATGCATGGAAAAATTGCACAGCTTAATGATAAGGATAATAGTTGCGTTATAGAAACTATGTCTGGAAAATTAAAGTTTGATCGTTCTGCTATTTCTATGGAAATGAGTAAATCTTTAAACAAGCCAGCTGTTGAATTAAAAAAGTAATTTACAGCTAGATTATATAATAAAAGGCGACCAATTGGTCGCCTTTTTTATTTAGCAATTTTTATACTTATCATGTAAACCCTTATTTTCAATAATCATAGGTGTTATCTTTTCTATCCTAGATAACTTTGTAGCTTCTCTTTTGGCTTCAGTAATGTAATTGCAGTATTCACGTTGTTTAGACAGTGATAATAGCTTAAAAGAACTGTGTAATGCACTATTGTTGTTAAATGCAGTTTGCAACTTTATAGGTACAATTATAACCTTAAGCTTTGTTTTAGTAGGCTTAACCTCTTTGCCTAACTCTTGATTTGTTATTGCTTCCTTAATATACTCTAATATAATAGCATTATTTATTTCATTTTTATTAGTAAAGCGTAATTGCCTTAAAGCTTTTGTTTTTCCTTCTTGTGCATTATGTAATAAACTATGTGTATCAGATAATAAAACACCATTAAAAAACCACAAACAAAAATGGTGTTTAAAAGCACCTAAACCAATCACATTTTTCCCTTCAATCATATAAACAGGAGCATTCCATTTTATAGTTTCTTTTAATCCAGCCTTTAAAAGTAAGAGTCTTAAATAGTTGAGGGAATCTATAAACTTGGGATGATCTTGTATATACTCTTCTATGGATGATATTTTCTTCATTTGCTGTTTAAGTTAAATTTTAAAGATAATATTTTTTAAAAGGGTATTTAATTCTATATCAAATAAGTACAACTTTTTATTTATATTTAGTCTAAATAAACTTTGTGATTATTAAAATGAGATTTATATTTGCGCTTTATTTATAATAAATCTAAATAGCATCATGTATAAAAAAATAAGTTTTATCCTAATTTTAATAGCTCAGCTATCATTTTCTCAGTCAATGATTACTGGAAGTGTAATTAATAATTCAAACGAAAAAATTCCTTTTGCAACCATCTTTTTAGAAGAATTAAATACAGGTGTATCTGCTGATATTGATGGTTTTTTTACTTTAGATACTATTAAAAAAGGAAATTATACCATTAAAGTTTCATCAGTAGGTTACACCACGATAACCCAAACAGTAAGTATTAATGATAATGAAACAAAAGCTTTAACCTTTAAGTTACAATTTGATGGTAACCTAGAGGAAGTTGAAGTTTTTGGTAATCGTTTTACACATCCAGATAAAATTGAGGCTTTAACCAGATTGCCTTTAGCGCCTTATGAGCAAATTCAAAGTATATCAATAATTTCGGATAAATTGATAATGCAACAAGGAAATTTAACAATTTCTGATGCTACAAAAAACGTTCCGGGTGTTTATACATTTGCTACTTATGGTAATAAAAGAGAAAGTATGTCTTCTCGTGGTTTTAGAGGTATTCCAATTTTGAAAAATGGCGTTAGAGTGCATTCAGATTTTAGAGGTCAAGGTATTTTGACAGATATGCAAGGTGTGGATAATATTCAGGTTTTAAAAGGAGCTGCGTCAATCACACAAGGTGTTGCAACTGATTTAGGAAGTCCTGGAGGAATAATAAATCTTGTAACTAAAACGCCTAAATATGAATTTGGTGGAAATGTATCATTACGAGGTGGTAGCTTTGGTCAAGCTAGAACAACTTTTGATGTTTATGGACCTTTAGCTAAAACTGAAACGACAGCTTTCAGATTAAATGGTGCTTTAGAGCGTGCTGATAGTTTTAGAGACGGAATTACTTCTGATAGATTTTATATCAATCCTTCGTTTCAATGGAAAGCTGACGATAAAACTACAGTTACTTTAGAATTAGATTATTTTGAAGACAGCAGATCACCTGATTTAGGAACGGTTAATCTTGGCGAAAATAATCAGAATCTAATATATGATTTACCATATGATCAATTTTTAGGTTTTGAAGATGATAAAGCATTAACAACTAATACAACGTATGCTGTTAGATTTGATAGAGAACTATCAAACAAATTAAGTCTAAAAGGAGCGTACTATACATCTAATTTAGAGCTTGATGATAAAGGCGCAAGTTTAGGTGGTGTAATAAATGATGTAGATGGTAATCCAATTTATAATCAAAGATTAAGAGGACACTCCATTAGTACAAGAGAAGATAACAATAGTGTCATACAATTTGACTTAATAGGTGATCAATTAAAAACGGGAAATATTTCTCATACTTTTCAAGTAGGTTTTGACTATCGTACAAATAATTACAATACAACATCGCAACGTGTTACTACTGTGGATACAATTGATGTTTTTACAAGTAATACTAGTGCTTTACCAAGTGATTTAGACTATTCAGCACTTACAGTTCAAGGAGCTAAATCCAAAGCAATAGGGTTTGTGGCTCAAGACGTTGTGACATTTAATAAATACTTAAAAGCATTTTTTGGATTACGTTACAGTAAAACCAGAACTATAACAGCAACTGAAACTACTGAAAGTGATGCTTTTAATCCATTAGGAGGTATAATCATTTCGCCATTAGAAAATGTAAATGTATTTGCATCATATACAAATAGCTCTTATCCAAGAACAGCCACTAGGTTAGATGTTAATGGTAATGATTTAGGTAATGAGCGATATGACCAATTTGAAGCAGGTATTAAAACTAATTGGTTAAATAGCAGATTACGTTTTAATTTAACCTACTTTAAAATTAATAATAAAGATATTAATCTACCTGTTTATGATGTTAATTGGGAAGAAACGGGTTATTATGCAAAAGGAGGAAATGATGAAAGAAAAGGAATTGAAGTAGAACTTACAGGTCGTATTTTAGACAATTTAGAGGTTATTACAGGATATTCATATATTGATGCTCAATATAAAGAACATACTTCTTATGTTTATGGCTCTGCACCTTTAAATACACCAAAACACACTTTTAACGTTTATGCAAATTACAGTTTTAAACAGCAACTTCAAGGTTTGTCTGTTGGAGCAGGAGTTTATTATACTGGAGAGCGTCCTATTAATGATTGGAGCTCAGGTGCAGTTACACACCAAGGTATTGTTCCAAATCAAGAGCCTTTTAATGTTGAAGCTTATACACAGGTCAATGCTCAAGTTGCTTATACTTTAAATAACCATTGGAATTTTAGGGTGTTGGTTAATAATGTATTTGATTCAATAGGTTACAACGCTTATAGAACAAGCTATATTAATCAAACAGACCCAAGAAATTTTGCAGGAATTTTGACCTACAAATTTTAAATAAATTGAGTTAGTCTTTAAAGCGTAACACTAAAAATGTTACGCTTTTTTTAGTTTATTATTTTTAATTAAAAATAATTTGAAGCTAACTTATTAAAAATCAATACCGAAAAAAATGACATCAAAAAACAGTACTTTTTTGTTTGTTTAATAGTAAAACTTAAATATATTTGCAATCAGTTTTGGGGAGATACTCAAGCGGCCAACGAGGGCAGACTGTAAATCTGCTGACTACGTCTTCGCAGGTTCGAATCCTGCTCTCCCCACATTAAAAAAAAACCTTCTTAAATTTAAGAAGGTTTTTTTATGCGTTATAAATTTATTTATTCTAAGATATGTCTGAATATAATTTCAAAATAATAAAAGCCTTTAACAGATATACTGATAAAGGCTTTTATTTATATAAATAAGTCTATTAAACTTATAATTGCTTTTTATAAATTAAAAATCTACTAAAGCTTTTTTGTAATATTTTAAATCTGAAATGTTAGACGCATTGTCAAGATTTCTAATTAATGAAATCACATACTTTAAACTCTCTATTGGATTTAATTCTGTTTCTATAAAATATTCTGTATCAGCTTCTAATGCTTCATCCTCTATTGGTGTATCCTCTGGTATTGGAATAAGAAAAGAGTCGTTATTTTCGATATGCTCGTAAGTGTAACGAAGTACTTTTACAGCTAAAGGGTTTTCTACCTCAATAGTATAAGTTCTTAAAGTTTTAATATCGTCTATTAATGTATCTGTATTAATACCTGTAGCGTCTAAGTTTTTTAGAATACGGTCTATTACTGTAATGGCTTGTTTATTTTCCAAAGGGTAAGATTAAAATAGGGTTAGTTGCTTTTTGTTGCAAATTTAATTTTTTCTTTGCTTACAAAAAATCTATTATAGATGTTTATTTTAAAATTATTAATAAATCTTTGATGGGTTTTAGTTTACAGATGTTTTTTCCAATAACGTTTACCGTAACCACAAAACACTTCTTCACCTGACCTAATTTTTTTTGTTGCAATAATGCACACGTTATCATTATCGTCTAAGCCTATTTTTGCATTGTTTTTATATGGACTATCATCTGTTGTTCCTTTAGTATCATTGGCATATTTAGCAAAACAGTTAGTATGCATGCTGTCCATGATACGACCATCTAGTAAATTAATAAAATAACGATCTTGTTTTTGTTGTGCTCTATATTTTGCTTCTGTAGCATCAATTATTTCGCCTTTAAAAAGAGCAATAATTTCATGCTTGTAAATATCTATTGCTGTAAATAATCCATGACCTGCTTTAGGTATCTGAGAGGTTTTGACGTATAAATAGTCTGCTTCTGAAGCTTCAATAGTATTATTTTGTGTAATTGATGTTTTGATAAGTAAGTATTGTTAATTTAAATTGTTTTGGATAAAAACAACTTATAAATTAATAGTCATTAAAAATAAGGCTTTGGAAAAACCTAAGCTATAAAAATATAGCTTAGGTTTATATTGTTTTATCACTGTATTACTATTTAGAATAGGGTATACCCAAATATTACAGCTAGTGATTTATAATCAGAAGTCCACGAAAGGTCATTACCAAAAAACTGTCTGTTAGTTTGGTATCTTATTTCTAAACTATATTTGTCATTATGTTTGTAGCCTAATCCAAAAGCTGCATTTGGTCTAGTTTCAATTTCTAAAGGTGATAATTTAGAGCCATCTTTTCTTTCAAATTCTATTATGGAATTTGTTCCTAAATCAATAACGTAAGAGGCGTTCAAAAATATCTTAGAATCATTATTTAAAAAGAAATAATGTCTTAACCCTAATGGAATTTCAATAGAGCTATATTTAATTGATGTAATTAAAATGCCTCCAGAAACTTCTCTTACATTTGAGGTTTTTTCTACATTAAAATTTTGGTATGTTGGCTCAACTATTACAGCCCATTTGTTTTTGTTGTAAGGAAGTATAAATTCTGCTTCTAATCCAATCGCAAAACCTGTTTTACTACCAAAGTCAGTGTCTTTATTGTCAGTATTGTCGTGTTGAAAAGCAAGAGATGTATTTCTTAATTGAGGTCTAATATTTAAATTAAACATGTCCTTTTCACTTTGATCAAAGACTTTATACTCTAAGTTGTTGCAAGTGTTATATTTTACAAAAAAGTTAACTAACGATTGTTTTTTGTATTTTAAATTTTCAATGTCATTTAATTCAAATGATGGACATTTTAAATCATTCCATAACTGTTGTCTAAACCTATTGTTAGTGTTAACTTTATTGTAATCAGATTTATAAGATTTATAAATTAACTGTTCAATATCGCTGTCATTTTTACTATAAAAATATCGTGATAGATTGTTATCTACATATTGATATAATATGTATTCACCTTCAACTAATACTTTTAAAAAAAGTTCTTCCTCTTTAAAACTAGGTCTTTTATTATTGCTTAATTTTTCTAGTTTACTACTAGATCTATCAATACCTACTTTTGCTCTAATGTATTTTATATCGTCATTAATACTAAACTCCTTAACTGTTGTTATTGAAGCTGTTTGATAATCACTATTTTCTGATAATCTATATTCAAATTCAGTTGGATTATTTTTCCAGTCAATATTTTTAATTTGGCAATTAATTTTTTGATTAGCATTATTAATGTAGTAGCCATTATTAAAAGTGATTTGTGAATAGCTACTTAGGCTTAAAATAATGGTCAAAAAAAGTAGTAAATGTTTTTTCATTGGTTTGGTTGTTAATTTTAATTATTTGATTTAAAGCGAATTGATTTTGATGATATTTTATTTTTAATTTAAACTAAAATATATTAAATTATTAGAACACCAAAGGGTTACAAAACAAAAAGCCAAAACATTTGTTTTGGCTTTTTATTACTATAATAAGTGTTTTTTTTCTACTCCTCTAAAGCTATTTTATTTACTTGAAACGTCATGGTAGGTATTGGTCCTGTGATTTCGTTTATCCTGGAATTAGTGTAATATAACTCATTATTAAAAATACTAAAAGTATCTGCCCAACGGACTAAATCGCCTTCAACTACTGTTGTTGTTTGACCATCTGGAGTTCTTTTTATAATAGCATTATTTTCTAAATCTGCGTAATATAAATTGGCATATTTGTCAAATATCATTCCGTCAGGAGCAGCTGTTTTAGCGATAGTTTCTACACCAGCTTCAATCTCTTTATCAGTTCCATTAATCAACAAGGTTGTTGGTATAGCATATAAAGTATAACCAGTTAAAGCATGATAGTAAAGTTTGTTGTCTAAAGGATTTAACGCTATACCATCAGAGTGAACGGTATTTTTCCACTGTGTACCATTAATAGTTAGATGGTCTGTCTCAGAGGTTGTAGAGCTGTGGTCTGTTAATACACGTTTAAAAAGTCCGCTTTCTAAATTTAAAATTAATAAACCTGCATGTCCAGAATCTGTAAAATAAGCCATGTTATTTTCTCTATCAATACGAACATCATTTATGTAAGAGTCTTTAAAAAATACAGTATCAGTAAAGGTGTAGACCTTTTGCAAACTGTTATTGTCTAAATTAAAAACAAATAGCTTTGTGTTTGATAACACACCTTTAAAAAATGGATTTCTAGTATCTACTACAAATAATTGATTTTTAGAAGCTACAACAGATTGCACAGCTACAAAAACCGAATCTGTTATTTTAGCATCAGTGGTCCAACTGTTCCATTTTTGATTTGGATAAGCGATCGATTGTTGACCTATTACTTCTGTAACAGCATGTTTAACTGTAGGTCTCCATCGTGGGAAGTTAACAAAAATACGACCAGAATCGCTTACTGTAACACCTGTAACTTGTTGACCTGTAAACTCCGCTACTTTAGTAACTTTAATGCTATCTTGCTTCACAGTTTTATTTACGGTATCTAATGTTGTTTTAGTTTTATCTGTTTTACAGGCAATAAGACTAAACGTAATAAAGGATAAAAGAAATAACTTTTTCATAGTTGTTTATTTTATTTGTTTTGTTCTGCAGTAATTTCGGCAATTTTACAAATCACTTCCGTTGCTTTAATCATACTTTCCACAGGAACATACTCATAACGACCATGAAAATTATGTCCTCCAGCAAAGATGTTTGGACAAGGTAAGCCCATATAACTTAATTGCGATCCATCTGTACCACCACGTATTGCTTTGATAAGCGGTTTGATATTTAATTGCTTCATAGCTTCTTCTGCAATATCAACAATATGCATTACAGGTTCTACTTTTTCTTTCATATTAAAGTATTGATCCTTAATCTCAATAGTCACAACTTCTCTTTCATATTGCTCATTAAGCTCATCGGTTAGTTTTTGCATCATTTCTTTTCTAGCTTCAAAATGACCTAAATCGTGATCTCTAATTATGTATTCTAAAACAGTTTCTTCAACTTCTCCAGAGATAGAGTACAGGTGGAAAAATCCTTGGTAACCTTCAGTATGTTCCGGTGTTTCTAATCTTGGTAACGAGTTGATAAACTCTGTAGCGATGTACATGGAGTTGACCATTTTTCCTTTAGCATAACCAGGGTGTACAATTTTTCCTTTTACTTTTACAACCGCTCCTGCAGCATTAAAGTTTTCGTATTCTAATTCTCCAATTTGGCTACCATCCATTGTGTAAGCCCAATCTGCACCAAATTTTTCAACATCAAATTTATGTGCACCACGACCAATTTCTTCGTCAGGTGTAAAACCAACTCTAATTTTTCCGTGTTTGATTTGTGGATTAGCCACAAGATATTCCATTGCCGAAATAATCTCTGTAATTCCAGCCTTGTCATCTGCACCTAAAAGTGTTGTTCCGTCTGTAGTAATTAATGTTTGACCTTTGTATAATAGTAAGTCTTCAAAATAATCAGGAGATAATACAATGTTTTCTGCTGCATTTAAAACAATATCTTTTCCATCGTATTTATCAATAATTTGAGGCTTTACATTAGCACCTGTAAAATCTGGAGTTGTATCAAAATGAGAGATAAATCCAATAGTTGGCACATCATGATCCACATTACTAGGTAAAGTTGCCATGATATAAGCGTGCTTATCTATAGTGACCTCTTCTAGACCAATAGCTTTTAGCTCGTCTACTAATGCATTTGCTAAATCCCATTGTTTAGCAGTACTAGGTGTTGTGTCGCTTGCTGGATCAGACTCAGTATCTACAGTTACGTAACCTACAAATCTTTTAATTATATCTTCTTTTGAAATCATTTTTCTTTAACTTTTAATTCAGGGTATAAAGTTACAATTATTAAGTTTTTTAGCTTTTGAATTGCTCATTTTTTTAATTAGAATTACTTTTGTGCAAACCTATTAAGATGTACAAATCCCTTCTAAGACCTTTATTTTTTAGTTTCGATCCTGAAAAAATTCATCATTTCACATTTTCATTAGTAAAAGTAACGTCTAAGATTCCAGGTATGGCGTCATTGTACAGACGTTTGTATACTATTGAAGATTCTAAATTAGAACGAAAACTTTTCGGTTTAACCTTTAAAAACCCAGTAGGATTAGCAGCAGGTTTTGATAAAAATGCGGTTTTGTATAACGAATTGGCAAATTTTGGTTTTGGGTTTATTGAAATTGGTACTGTGACTCCAAAAGGCCAAGAGGGTAATCCTAAAAAACGTCTCTTTAGATTAAAAGACGACCAAGGGATTATAAACAGAATGGGCTTTAATAACGAAGGTTTAGAGCAAGCTATCGTTCAGCTTAAAAAAAATAAAGGCAAACTTATTATTGGTGGTAATATTGGAAAAAACACACAAACTAAGCCTGAGGATTATACCAAGGATTATTTAGAGTGTTTTAATGGTTTACATCCATATGTAGATTATTTTGTACTTAATGTAAGTTGTCCAAATGTGGGCAGTCATGCTAAGTTAAATGATAAAGATTATTTATTAGAATTAATTAGTAATGTACAAAAGGCTAACAAAACTTTTGATAAACAGAAGCCCATCTTACTTAAAATTGCACCAGATTTAAATACTATTCAATTAGATGAAATTATAGAGCTAATTGCCGAAACTAATTTAGATGGTGTAATTGCAAGTAATACGTCTGTGGATCGCACTAATTTAAAAGCTTCCGCAGAAAGGCTAGCCGAAATAGGTAATGGTGGTGTTAGCGGACAACCAGTTAAAGATAAATCTACTAAAGTGATTAAATACCTTGCAGATAAAAGCAATAAAGCCTTCCCAATTATTGGCGTAGGAGGTATCCATTCTGGACAAGATGCTTTAGATAAGATTCAAGCAGGAGCGGACTTAGTCCAAATTTATACAGGTTTTATTTATGAAGGACCAAGTCTTATTAAAAAAATTAATAAAGCTATTTTAAACAAAGGGTAAATGAATTACGAAATACTTTTCGGATTTATTTTAGCCACAACAGCATTAGCTTTATCACCTGGACCTGATAATATTTACGTTTTAATGCAAAGCATTACTAATGGACGTAAATATGGTATAGCGACCGTTTGCGGTTTAATTTCTGGTTGTTTAGTGCATACTACTTTAGTTGCTTTTGGAGTGTCTGCTATTATAAAAGAAAGTGATACGTTGTTTTTTATAATCAAGAGCTTAGGTGCAATATACCTACTATACTTGGCTTTTAAAGTTTTTAAAAGTGATGCAACTGTGAGCTTAAGTAATGATGCTGCTCCAAAAAAAAGCTTGATGCAGTTGTTTAAACAAGGTGTGATCATGAATGTGCTAAATCCTAAAGTATCTATTTTCTTTTTGGCATTTTTTCCAGCGTATTTATATAGTGATACTATTAATACTGTTACGCAATTTTATGTGTTAGGTTTATTATTTATGGCTACGTCTTTTATAGTTTTTGCATTAATCGCAATTTTAGCAGGATTTATTTCGGATTATTTAAAACAAAGTAAAAATATTGGGTTGGTTTTAAAGTGGTTACAGATTGTTGTGTTTATTGGTATAGCTGTTTTTATATTCCTTTCAGAAAATTAAACTATTTTTATAGAAGAATTATATACAACATGTCAAATCAAGTAAAAGTTATAGAATGTCCAAGAGATGCCATGCAAGGCATTAAACAGTTTATACCTACAGATCAAAAAGTGCAATACATACAATCGTTGCTTCGTGTTGGTTTTGATACAATTGATTTTGGTAGCTTTGTATCTCCAAAAGCAATTCCGCAAATGGTGGATACTGCAGAGGTATTATCTAAACTAGATTTAAGTACTACTAGTAGTAAATTGTTATCTATTATAGCAAACTCTAGAGGTGCAGCAGACGCTTGTAAACACCCAGAAATAGACTATTTAGGTTATCCGTTTTCTATCTCAGAAAATTTTCAAATGCGTAACACGCATAAGACTATAGCGCAATCAATCGTATTACTTCAGGATATTTTAAATCAAGCAGATGCAGCTAATAAACAAGTTGTAGTTTATATATCCATGGGATTTGGTAATCCTTATGGAGATCCATGGAATGTGGAAATAGTAGGAGAGTGGACTGAGCGTTTAAGTAAAATGGGAGTAAAAATTTTATCATTAAGTGATACTGTCGGAACCTCAAATCCAGAAAATATAGAGTACCTCTTCTCTAATTTAATTCCGCATTATAAGGATATCGAGTTTGGTGCACATTTACACACCACACCAGATTCTTGGTTTGAAAAAATTGACGCTGCTTACAAAGCAGGCTGTAAACGTTTTGATGGTGCCATCCAAGGTTTTGGTGGTTGTCCTATGGCTAAAGACGATTTAACTGGTAATATGCCAACCGAAAAAGTGTTATCCTATTTAACTTCAAAAAAGGTCAATAATTTAAATGCGATGTCTTTTGAAAGTGCTTACAATGAGGCCTCTAAAATATTTAAAGCCTACCACTAACCATCCTATAACTCATTAACTTTCATTAAAAATGAAAGAACTTTAACAGCTGTAACTTTTTGATTTACATACTGTTAATAGCTTAGTGTGTTTTTAATTTAAATTTATTCTAAATAAACTTGCATGAAATGCTTTTCGTTTTTATTTTTGCAGTCAAATTGCAAATCTATTTGTAATTAGTCTAAATAACAATTAAACTTAATATAACACAAAAAAATGAAAAAAATCGCATTAGGATTAGCTGCATTTGCCACGTTAGCACTAACGTCTTGTAGCAGTGACGATGACAACAATCAAGTTTTTACTAACAATGTAACAGCTCCAGATACGTATACGTTTGAAAGAGATGGAAACTCGACAGTTAGCTTTGGTGGTCAAACAACACGTATCCAAATGGCACAAGAAATTGTTTCAGGTATGGTAGATCCTTCTAATACGGAAGCTATTCTAGATAATATGTTTGCACACGTGCAAGATGCTAACGATTTTTCAGACGCAAACTTAAACGCATCAGATAAAAGCGTAAGAAGTAAAATTGCAGCATCTACAGATTTTTATTCTGCAAACACAACAGATGCCAATAATATCAAAGCGACTTTTGATTTTTTTATTGAAGAACAAGTAAATACAGTATTCCCTAATTGGTCAACAACAGCAACAGCAGGAGTTGCTGGGCAATTACAACAAGTAGGTGGTGGAGCAATACGTTATGTAAATGACAGAGGTTTAGAGTACAATCAAGCATTTGCAAAAGGTGTAATTGGTGCATTGATGGTAGACCAAATGTTAAATAATTATTTAAGTCTATCTGTTTTAGACGAAGCTGATAACAAAGCTAATAATTCGGCTGGTGTATTAGATGGTACAAATAACTACACTACAATGGAGCACAAATGGGATGAGGCTTACGGTTACTTATATGGTAATGAAGACAATCCAGCTGTACCAGTATACGAAGCAGATAAATTTTTAAGTGAATATGTTGCTAAGGTAAATGAAGATCCTGATTTTGAAGGTATAGCATTAGATATCTATAACGCCTTTAAATTAGGTCGTGCAGCAATCGTTGCTAAAGATTATGAATTACGTGATGTACAAGCACAAGTAATTAGAGGAAAAATATCTGCAGTTATTGGTATTAGAGCCATCTATTATTTACAACAAGGTAAAGCTAATTTAGATTTAGATAAGGCATCAGCATTTCATGCATTGTCAGAAGCTTACGGATTTATCTATAGCTTACAATTTACAAGACAACCAGGTACTAATGATCCTTACTTTACTAAAGACGAGGTACAACAAATGTTAGATCAGTTAATGTTAGGAGATGGATTTTGGGATGTAACAGCGTCTTCATTAGATGCCATTTCTAATACTATAGCTGCTCAGTTTTATTTTACTGCAGGTCAGGCTAGTAGTTTATAAAATATATAATTTATTACAGCAGTCGTTTATTTAAACGACTGCTATGTTTTATTTTTGCACACTGAAAAAGAAAAAAATTTTAATTATGAAAAAATTAGTTTACATCTTTGCTATTATGTTAGTAATAGTAGCATGTTCAGAGTCTGATGACACAGGAAGCAGCACTAGTGCTACGACTGATAATTATAATAGGGTTGCTATGCAAACCAACTTAGCAGACAATATAATTATACCAAGGATTCAAAATTTAAAATCAGCTTTACAAACGTTATCTGATGTAAATAATACGTTTACAGCAACGCCAAACCAAGCTAATTTGGATAATATTAGAGCTGCTTTTGTAAGTGCATATAAAGATTGGCAATTAGTAGAGCCTTTTAATATCGGTCAAGCCGAAATATTACAATATAACTTTAAAATGAATGTCTATCCTACAACAGTAGCAGACATTGAAGCTAATATCGCCAACGGAAACTACGATTTATTAGCAGCTGCAAATAATGATGCTGTAGGTTTTCCTGCTATAGACTATATGTTACATGGTATAGCAGCAACAGATGCAGACATTTTAAATAAGTATGCAAACGCAAACTACGTAACATACTTAACAGATTTAATTGCACAAATGAATAGCTCAACACAAAACGTGTTAACAGATTGGACAACAAATTACAGAACTGTATTTATTAACAGTACAGAAAATACAGCATCAAGTGCAGTAAATAAATTTATAAACGACTATATTTTTTATTTCGAAAAAGGATTACGTGCTAATAAGTTTGGTATTCCTGCAGGTGTATTTTCTGCAACCTCACTATCAGACAAAGCAGAAGCTATTTATAATGGGACAATCTCCAGAGATTTAGCAATTATAGCTTTAGATAATGTACAAAATATCTTTAATGGTAAAGCATCTAGTACAACTCCAACTGGAGAAGGTTTTTATAAGTATTTAGTAGCATTGGACAGAACAGATTTAGCAACATTAATTAATACAAGAATTGATGATGCTAGACAAAAAATACAAAATTTAAATGCGGATTTAAAAACACAAGTTGAAGTTGATAGTGTAAAAATGACTGAAGCGTATGACGCCTTACAACTAGTAGTTATATCTTTAAAAGTAGATATGTTACAAGCTTTTAATGTAAGCGTAGATTATGTTGATGCAGATGGAGATTAATATCAAGTAACAATAATAAATAAAAGGTTGATTTAAAAGAGTCAACCTTTTTTTATATTATGGAATTAAACCTAAAAACATATCTAAACAAAACCACAGATGCAGCTCCTTTGGCTGTGTTCAGGATTGGTTTTGGATTAATGATGTGTTATGGCATGATTCGTTATTGGTTAAAAGGATGGATTGATAAGGTTTATGTACAACCTCAATTTCATTTTAAGTATTACGGTTTTGAATGGGTTAAATCCTTAGGTGAGTATACCTATTTACTATTTTTTATTTGTGGTTTGTCAGCTTTATTTGTCGCTATTGGTTATAAATACAGATTAGCCATAATTACCTTTTTTATTAGTTTTACTTATATAGAGTTAATCGAAAAAACCACCTATTTAAATCATTACTATTTTATAAGTATTCTTAGCTTTTTAATGTTGTTTTTACCAGCTAATGCTTATTTTTCATTAGATAACTATACATCAAAAATTAGCTATAAAAGTATTCCTAAATGGAGTATAGACGCTATAAAACTACTGTTAGGTATTGTTTATTTTTACGCAGGATTAGCCAAAATAAACAGCGATTGGTTATTAAAAGCCCAACCCTTAAAAATTTGGTTACGCTCTAAATACGACTTACCATTTATTGGCGAAACTATTATGCAGCAAGATTGGTTTCATTATGCTATGAGCTGGTCAGGTATGTTATATGATTTACTAATTCCGTTTTTTTTATTGTACAAACGTACACGATTTGTAGCTTTTATAATGGTCATGTTTTTCCATGTATTCACACGTGTTTTGTTTCCTATTGGAATGTTTCCGTTTGTCATGATAGTAAGTGCATTAATCTTTTTTGATGCCTCGTTTCATCATAAAGTAATACACAAAATAAAATCGCTGCTTGGCTTTATTTCCGCGAAAGCGCAACCCATAACATTTAAATCAGTCTACATAGTAAGTCATCGTAAATTAGTACTATCAATTCTGGGAATGTTTTTTGCGTTACAACTGTTACTTCCGTTTAGATATCTGTTGTATCCAAGCGAATTGTTTTGGACAGAAGAAGGTTATCGCTTCTCATGGCGAGTCATGTTAATGGAAAAAATGGGAAACACAACCTTTAAAATTAAGGACGAACAAGGGAATGCGTTTTTAGTCAATAATGCCGATTTTTTAACCCCTTTACAGGAAAAACAAATGAGTTTTCAGCCTGATTTTATTTTAGAATATGCACATTACTTAGGCGATCATTTTACCAAACAAGGTTATAAAGGTGTGCAAGTTTATGCTAAAAGTTATGTGGCTTTAAATGGACGTTTAAGCCAATTATTTATTGACGAAAGCGTAAATTTGTACCAAGAAAAAGAATCGTTTAAACATAAACACTGGATTTTACCATTTACAGATGAAATTAAAGGACTATAACCTATTACTATTATTGATGTTATCTGCTTTTAGCATGTTAGCACAACAGCAAATTTCTGGTACAATTACTAATCAAAATGGCGAAGCATTAAGCGATGTTGGCGTTTATGATACAGTTAAGGGTTTGATAACCAAGTCTGATGCTAACGGTAATTTTAATTTTGAAACCGAAAAAGCAACACTTGATTTAACCTTTTTTAATTACGAATATCAAGTTTTAGAGCAAACAGTGTCGTCAACCGAAGCTAAAAACTTAAAAATAATATTATTACCATTAAGTGAAACAACACTATCTGAGGTAGAAATTACTGTTAGAAAAGCAAAATTATTTAGCTTAAAACAATTAGCAGACGTTGAAGACACTGCTATTTACGCAGGAAAAAAGACAGAAGTGGTTTTAATAGACCAATCTATGGCTAATCTTGGTGCTAATAATGCCAGACAATTATACAGTCAAGTAGCAGGTTTAAACATTTATCAAAACGATGACGCTGGTTTACAGTTAAATATTGGTGGACGTGGTTTGGATCCAAACCGTACTGCTAATTTTAATACACGTCAAAATGGATACGATATTAGTGCAGATGTATTAGGTTATCCTGAGAGTTATTACACACCTACTGCAGAGGCATTACAAGAAATACAAATTGTTAGAGGTGCAGCCTCATTGCAATACGGAACACAATTTGGTGGTTTGGTTAATTTTAAAATGAAAACGCCAAATACTGAAAAACCATTAGAACTGATTTCAAGAAACACGGTTGGAAGTAATGGACTATACACCAACTTTACTAGCGCAAGTGGTACCAAAGGTAAGTTTAGTTATTACACGTTTTTTAACTATAAAAAAGGAGATGGATTTAGACCAAACTCTAATTTTGAATCTAAAAATTTTTACGCGCATTTAGGATATCAGTTTAATGATAATACTAAGTTGGAAGGAGAGGTAACTTATTTAAGATACTTAGCTAAACAAGGTGGAGGATTAAACGATTATCAGTTTGAAGCAGATCCATACCAAAGTAATCGTTCTAGAAACTGGTTTCAGGTGGATTGGTTGCTGTATAATTTAAAACTGTCTCATAAGTTTTCTGAAAACACAAACTTTACATTTAATGCATTTGGATTAAATGCATCTAGAGACGCTTTAGGATTTAGAACTAACCGTGTGGATCAACCTGATGCTAATACAGAAAGAGATTTAATAAAAGGAGAATTTGATAATTTTGGTTTTGAAACCAGAGTATTAACCAATTATAATCTGTTTAATAAAAAGTCCATTGGGTTACTTGGTGCTAAGTTTTATAAAGCAGAAAACACCTCTGAGCAAGGTCCTGGAAGTGATGGTTCAGATCCAAATTTTGATTTTCAGTATGATGCATTTCCAAATTACAGTAACCAATCTAATTTTACTTACCCTAATTTAAATGTTGCTGTTTTTGGAGAAAACATTGTGTATTTAAACGATAAGCTATCCATTACACCAGGTTTTAGATTTGAATATATTAACACCCAAAGTGATGGTTTTTTTAGACGTATAAATACAGATGCTGCAGGTAATGTTATTTTAAACGAAAAAATTGAAGATGACTTAACCAAAGAACGCTCATTTGTGTTGTTAGGTTTAGGTGCTAGTTATAAACCAAGTACAACGTTTGAGGTCTACGGAAATATTTCGCAAAACTACAGATCAGTAACATTTTCTGATATAAGTATTAATAATCCAGCATTTATTATTAGTCCAGATATTGACGACGAAAGTGGGTTTACTGTGGATGCAGGATTAAGAGGTAAATGGTCTAACAATATATCTTACGACGTTAGTGCTTTTAGCTTATTTTATAATGACAGAATAGGATTTGTGCAACGTGTACTTGCAGACGGAAATATTAAAAGTGAAAGAGGAAACGTTGGAGATGCCATGATGTATGGTATTGAGAGTTTAGTAGAATTTAATTTAGAAAACCTGCTGCTAAAAAACGAAGATTACATCTTTAATTACTATGTTAACTTTTCATATGTTGACTCAGAGTATACAAAATCTGAAGAGGTTGGAGTAGAAGGTAATAAGGTGGAATTTATACCAAACTATAACTTTAAAACAGGTGTTAGATTAGGTTATAAAGACTTTTTATCTAATATTCAATATACCTATTTGTCCTCTCAATTTACAGATGCGACTAATGCGACAGAGGGAAATTTAAGTGGTGTAATTGGAGAGATTCCTGCATACGATGTGTTAGATGTGTCTTTGTCGTATAAGTACAAACAATTTAAATTAGAAGCAGGTGTAAACAACCTATTGGATAATGCTTATTTTACGCGACGTGCAACAGGATATCCAGGACCAGGAATCATTCCTTCGGCTAACCGAAATTTTTATACAACCTTAGAGGTTAAATTTTAACCAACAATCCGTTAATTATAAGGTTAGATTAATTTATAAAACGTATCTTTACTCGCAATTAATTCTAATTGCAATGACAGCACACGAAAATAAAATAGTAGGAGAAGGATTAACTTACGACGACGTCCTTTTAGTACCTGCTTTTTCTGAAGTTCTTCCTCGCGAAGTCAACATTCAAACAAAATTTACACGTAACATTACTATTAACGTTCCAATAGTTTCTGCAGCTATGGATACCGTTACAGAAAGCCAAATGGCTATAGCTATGGCTAGAGAAGGTGGTATTGGTGTATTACATAAAAACATGACTATAGAGCAGCAAGCTACTAAAGTACGTAAAGTAAAACGTGCCGAAAGTGGTATGATCATAGATCCTGTAACCTTACCAATGACTGCAGTAGTTTCTGACGCTAACAATGCAATGCGAGAGCATGGTATTGGTGGTATCCCAATAGTCGATGACAATGGACTATTAAAAGGAATTGTGACGAATCGTGACCTGCGTTTTGAGCATGAAAAAAACAGACCAATTGTTGAGGTAATGACAAGCGAAAATCTAGTGACAGCTCCTGTTGGAACGTCATTAAAAGATGCCGAAAAAATATTACAACAACATAAAATTGAAAAGCTTTTAATAGTTGAAGGAAATAAGCTAGCAGGTTTAATAACCTTTAGAGACATTACTAAACTAACACAAAAGCCAATTGCAAACAAAGATACTTTTGGTCGTTTACGTGTTGCAGCTGCAATAGGTGTAACAGGAGATGCTGTAGATCGTGCAGAAGCTTTAGTTAATGCAGGAGTAGATGCAATAGTAATAGATACAGCACATGGACACACTAAAGGTGTGGTAAATGTGTTAAAAGAGATTAAGAAAAAATTCCCCGAACTAGAGGTAATAGTAGGTAACATAGCTACAGCAGAAGCTGCTAAGTATTTAGTAGAAGCTGGAGCAGATGCGGTAAAAGTTGGTATTGGACCAGGTTCTATTTGTACAACTCGTGTCGTTGCAGGTGTTGGTTTTCCTCAATTTAGTGCAGTACTAGAAGTAGCAGCTGCTATAAAAGGAAGTGGAGTACCAGTAATTGCAGATGGAGGAATTAGATATACAGGAGATATTCCTAAAGCATTAGCTGCAGGAGCAGATACAGTTATGTTAGGATCCTTACTAGCAGGAACAAAAGAAAGTCCAGGAGAAACTATTATTTACGAAGGTCGTAAGTTTAAATCGTATAGAGGTATGGGATCTGTTGAAGCTATGAAGCAAGGTAGCAAAGACCGTTACTTCCAAGATGTAGAGGACGATATTAAAAAACTAGTACCAGAAGGTATTGTTGGACGCGTACCTTATAAAGGAGAATTATATGAAAGCTTACACCAATTTATAGGTGGTCTAAGAGCAGGAATGGGTTATTGTGGTGCTATAGACGTAGCTACTTTACAAGACACAGGACGCTTTGTTAAAATTACCGCTTCAGGTATTAACGAGAGTCATCCACATGATGTTACCATTACTAAAGAATCGCCTAACTATTCTAGATAGATTTTAAAGTAAATATTTTATAAAAAAGCACAACCATTGGTTGTGCTTTTAGTTTTTTATATTAAAAATTCTCAACCAAACTAAGTGTTAATTTTACTATAACAACACTTGAGAAGTGCGCAAATCTTTCTAATTTCAAATTATAAATCTATTAATGGTATTCTTTTAGAATATATTAAAACAATCAACATCAAATAACATGGAAATTATAGGAAACATTATTAAAGGTGCCATAAATATTAAAGAGGCATTAACGCCTGAGGTTAATCCTGTAGAAGCGCAACGCAAAGTGTTACATAAATTATTGACTACTGCTAAAGACACCATGTTTGGTAAAGCCTATGACTTTGAGGCAATAAGCAATATAGAGGATCCAGAAGTAGCTTTTGCCAATAGCGTTCCTTATTTTGATTACAACCAAATCAATGACAAATGGTGGTCTAAACTACATGAAGGGTTAGAGGATGTCACTTGGCCTGGAAAACCGTCTTATTTTGCATTAAGTTCTGGTACCACAGGAAAAACTAGTAAGCGTATTCCTGTGAGTGATGATATGTTATCTGCAATTAAGCAAGCAGGAATAGACCAAGTCACAGCATTAAGTAATTTTGATTTGCCTGCCGAGTTTTTTAGCAAAGAAGCGATGATGTTGGGAAGCTCTACAGATTTAAAAGAAAAAGATGATCATTTAGAAGGAGAAATAAGTGGTATTACAGCTAGTAATATTCCATCATGGTTTAAAGGGTTTTATAAACCAGGAGAAGATATAGCTAAAATTGAAGATTGGGATAAGCGTGTTCAGACCATAGCAAAACGAGCTAAGCAATGGGATATTGGTGCTTTAAGCGGAATTCCGTCTTGGATGGAACTAATGTTAAAAACGGTTATCGACTATCATAAAGTAGACAACATTCACGAGGTTTGGCCAAACCTTCAAGTGTATACTTCTGGAGGTGTTGCTTTTGGACCTTATCAAAAAAGTTTTAATGCTTTATTAGGAAAACCAGTAACTGTGATTGACACTTATTTAGCCTCAGAAGGTTTTTTAGCATTTCAAGCTAGACCAGAGACTGATGCGATGCAATTGGTTACTGATGGTGGAATTTATTTTGAGTTTGTACCATTTAAACCAGAATATATTAATCCAGATGGATCTTTAAAAAACGAAGCACCAAGTGTGACTTTAAAAGACGTGCAATTAGATCAAGATTATGTAGTCGTTATTAGTACAGTAAGTGGTGCTTGGCGTTATTTAATTGGAGATACTATTGAGTTTACTGATGTTGAGCGTGCTGAAATCAAAATTACTGGTCGTACTAAATTCTTTTTAAACACTGTAGGATCGCAATTATCAGTAAATAAATTGGATGATGCTATTGGGCACTTAGAAGAAAAATTTAATACTACAATCCCAGAATATACTTTATGTGCTAAACGTTTTGAAGATGGTTTTTACCATAGTTGGTATTTAGGTTCTGAAGGTTTAAACCAAACAAATAGTAGTATTGTAAACGCTTTAGATGAGTTTTTAAAAAATGCTAATAAAAACTACAAAGTTGCAAGAGGTAAAGCTTTAGAAGGCGTAAAAGTAGAAGTAATTAGTCCAGAGATTTTTGCAGAATGGAGTGGTGCTAATAAGAAAAAAGGAGGTCAGGTTAAAATGGAACGTGTTATGGGAGAGGATAAGTTTAAAGATTGGGAAGCCTTTGTTGCTAAAAATTAAGACTCAGAAAGTTTTGCATCTCTTTGATTAATAATGTCCATGATTTCTTCTGGAGATAAATAATATTTTTTAATTCGTGCAATGTAAGATTGCTCTAAATTTGCTTGACTTAATATAAAGTCCTTTGTTTTTAAAATGTATTGTTCCATTCCTGATTGCACAGCGTATGTGTCAGCAGCACGCTCTGCAGTTGCAATATGATTGTCGGATAATAAATACTTTACACCAAACCAAATCAGGTTGAGGTTGCTTCGGTTTTTGTAATCCATAACATGACCTAGCTCATGACCAATCCAGCCAATTAAAACCTCTTGTGGCATATCTATTGTGTATAAAACTTCACCAGAAATTTTTACAGTTTCACTTATAAAAATATTATAAGATCGTTGTCCTTTTCTTTTTAAAAAACTACTTGCAGTTGGTTGTGCTTGCATAGTAGATTTTTTTATATTCTTTTTAAATTCAAAGTTTATTGCTGTGTTTTTTAATTCAGGATAGTATGATAAAGCAGTTTCTACTTCATTTATTATTGTTTTTGGTATTATGGCTTTAGGATATAATAGGCTTGTCATTAGTATTATTAAAATGGGTTAATTAATCTTATTTAAATAAGATAACAGATAATAATTTAAGTCAAAATGATTTAACTTTTTACTAATGTTTTTTAACACATTACGATAAAAAAAAGCACAATGCTTAGATTGTGCTTTAAATAGTATAGCATCACATTAATCTTAATTAACTAATACGGTCAGGCCAAAAATTAGGATGCTCTCCACTAAACCCCATTTTTGGTAGGTTGTTTATTTGTTTCATTTCGTCCTCAGACAGTTCAAAGTCAAAAATATTAATATTCTCTTCAATTCTTTCTGGCGAATTAGATTTAGGAATAATTACCACGTTATGTTGAATAATCCAACGTAGACATATTTGCGAAACCGATTTTTGATGTGTTTTGGCAATGTCGTTTAAAGTTTGATTTTCAAATACTTTTCCTCGTGCTAAAGGAGACCAAGACTCAACAGTTATATTTTTAGATTGACAATATTCGGTTAATTCTTGTTGCCAATACCCAGGATGAAACTCGATTTGATTAACAGCAGGAATAACCTTTGCAGTTTTAAATAACGCTTCCAAATATTCTTGAAAAAAATTACTAACTCCTATGGATTTAATTTTACCTTCAGCTTGTAATTCTTCCATTGCGCGCCAGCTTTCTGCATTAGCGTGTTGCCAATTATCGTAGTTTTTAGCGTTAGCAGGCCAATGGATTAAATATAAATCAATATAGTCTACATTTAACCGTTGTAACGATTTATTAAATTGGTCTTTAGCCGATTGATAGCTTAAGTTTTCTCGCCAAAGCTTGGTGGTAATGTAAATGTCTTTTCTGTCAATACCACTAACTTTAATGCCTTTTCCAACTGCTTCTTCATTTCCATAAATAGCAGCTGTATCAAGCAACCGATAACCTTTAGCTAAAGCAGTAGAAACGGATTTAATACCTTCTTGTTCTGTGCATTTATAAGTTCCAAATCCAACTAGTGGAATTTGATTACCATCGTTTAAGGGGATTTGTTTCATAATAATAGTTTTAATGTTTTAAATAGTACTATTTAAAGGTAAGATTAATGTTGTTTTTTTTAAACTATTTATACTGTTTTAACAAGGTTTTAGCCTTACTAGCTAGTCTATGGTTAAACATGTTATTTCAATAATTTTACCAGACATACAAGTATCAAATAGGTCGTTTTTTTCTATATAACTAAACTTGATTTTGGTATTATCTATTAATTTTATATCAAAGCTATTTAGGTTAGTTGGATTTACTGTTTTACCATCTTTTAATGCAATCATCCAACCACAACCATCTAAACCAGTCTTATTAACTAATGTACCTTTTACACTGTTTAAGCAATTAGAAGTGTCGTTTTTGGTATTGGCACAGGACCAGGTTAATAGTATTAAGCTTAAAAGTAAAATTATGTTGTTTTTATTTTGAGACATACATTGGAATTTTAAATTAGATTAATACTAAGTTAATCTATTTTAGTAAAGTTTAAAATTGGTATAAAAAAAAGCACGATTATAGGTCGTGCTTTTTTTTATTTAAGAAAAAGAGTTTACATACTTTTTACAAAGTCTAGAAAAACTTTTTTATGAAGTTCTAAATCTAGATTTGGAGATAAAGAGGCACGTACGATGTAATCTTTATCACCTTCTTTAGTAGTGCCTTGTGTTGAGGTTGCAGGAATAGTCCAGTAGCAACCATTTAATTGACCATAACTAACGCAATATTTACTCTCATCTGGAATTTGAGTAATCATTAGGTTAATTAATTTTAAGTTTAAAGCGCGTTTATAGTCTTCTTTTTCTTGTGCTGTGTTTCCTTTTGTTGGAAGGTCTAACGAGAAAACAGAAGGTGTAAAATCTTGCTCAGCAAGTGCTTCTGATACAAAATTGATTTTAGCTTCTGGTAGCGTATCGTGTATAAAATTAACAAATTCACGTGTATTGCTGTAAGCGTCTTTTATTCTTTGATTCATTGAAGGTAATTGCTTTGCTAAAATTTCATATTGAAGATTAGTCGCTTCATTATCGCAAAGGGTTAAATGGTTTTCTATGTGAACCATTAAATCTTGCGTTTTAGTATTACCTACACAATACCCAGCAGTACAATGTCCACCACTAGGAAATTTTGATCCGCTTGCATAAGATATTGTTCGTACGCTAGATAGTATTTTATCTTCACCTAAAAATAAAACATTTGGACAAAAGGTTTGATCTAAAATAAAAACTGGGTCTATTGCTATATCACCATTTGGTGTGTGTCTAACTTTACTTAATGCAGCTTTTAATTGTAAAAGATCTGGAACTTCAACTCTAGGATTTGTCGGAATTTCTGCAATAATATAAGGTACTGCATCTTGACTTGCAATAGTGTTTAAAACGGTATCAATACTTGTTACCATGTCATTGTCACCATCCACAGGTAAATCTACTACTTCTACATTGTTAATACATGCAGCAACACGTCTAGCTTGATCGTTAGTACCACCATAACAGTTTGGAGGAACAATAAACTTAATGTCTTTTCCTTTGTGGTTAATTAACGCATCATGTATAAGTCCCATCATGATAGCATACTGGATTGATAATCCACTAGAGCCTACTAACGGTTTAGAAGGTGATCCTGTAATGGCTTTAATAGTTTCCAGGACCTTAGCTTTATCTGTCTGTAGTGTGCTACTTGTATAGTCTGATGTTGTTGTGTTAATTAAATCCTGTAAAGCAGCTAAGCAATTAATAGGTGTCATTGCAATGGTTTCTCGTCGTCTTACATGTTGTATGTCAGAAATATAAGCTTCGTTTTTTGCACCATTTACTAATAATACACTTCCTAAATCACTATGTAAGTTAACCGTAAAGTCTATGTTACTGGTTAAATTTGCATGACATATATCGTTTTGTTGATTGATAAAGATGGTACTACCATTAAAATCAGTTATGTCTTGAGTAGAATCTACTTGCTTTAATTCAAAATTATAACCATAAACACTACGTAATACTTCAGCATCAAAAATACTTGGTAATTGACCAATGTAGTTGATTTGTGTTTTTTTATCCGCTAAAAGATTTTTTCTTAAAACAGATAATATTGGAGTTGTTTTAGATGAAAAACTTATAACCGCTTCAGGTTTTAAATTATTTAAATCAGCAATAACCCATTCTAATACACAAGATAGTGGATGACCAAGTCTAATATAATCGTAAGCAGTTGGTAATTGGTTTAAAGCGGAAGCTTCAGCATTATTGTTATTATATAAACTCTCAAATTGATTTAAAAATTCAGTTTTAGCTAATTTTTCGTTATAGATATCTAAGCGATGCGTTGTTAAATTCAACCAGCCAGTTGGCATGTTTTGAAGTACATCTTTAAGATAATTTATCATTTTATTATTGTTCATAATTTCTCCTTTAAAATAGGAGTGCAAGGTACAATAATTAGATTTGTTTTAAAAGAAGAATAGCCAGTGTTGTTACCTAGCATACATAAGTAATGATAGGTGATTTAAGCGTATTTTGTCTATCAAAAAGGAAACATTATAATTAATAAATATTTAACTAATATAATATGTTTTAAATAGCTTAAAACTATGGTGTACTATTACTAATTTTATAACTATTCTGCGTAAACTTGTCCACGATGTGGTTTTAATGCATCACGTATGGGTTTCATTTCTGTTTCATTAACCACCATAAAAGCAATGCTATGCATATCGCTAAGTGTTTCAAAACCTGTAATATTTAATTCAGTTTTTTCTAAAGTTATATACTCTTTAAGATGTATTTCGTGGTGTTGGGCAATTTTTAAAGCATCAGGACCTCTAAAGTCCCAAATTAATTTAAGTTTTCTCATGTTTAATTTTTAACAGACTTTCCTATTTCTATATAATTTTTAAAATCGTATAAATATTTTTCCGATTGTAACTTTATTGCTTTTGGCATTAAAAGTAACATTAGACGTTTAGAAAACGTAGTTGGTATAAACTCGTTGTTACATGTCCATAATGTGCTATTATCATCAACGACTTTAAATTGGTTTTCTTGGATGTTATGCATGCCTGCAGAATCAAAGTTGTAATGAACCGTTTTATTGTTTTCTATATAAGTTACAGTTTCTATAACACTCAATTTTCGTTTGCCAAAAGTGTAGTTTAGTTTCATTTGTACACCTACTTCATTAGGTAAACCGCTTAAATGCTCAAAACTAGTTAAACCAGGATGCCAATGTTTTCTGGATTCATGGTCTTGTAAAAGCCTAAAGCATTCTTCAATAGGTTTTCTTATTAATACTGTAATTGTATATTTCATATAAAAAAATAACACGTAAGCTTAAATAAAAGCAATTGTATAATTACAATCTATAAATATGTGTTTGATGGTAAATATAAGTTTTTTGTTGTAAATTAATTTTTAAAGAAAGTCTAAAATTTTAAATAATTTGAGGACTTAGTTTTTTATAAAATAACTAATATAATAACTATAATAATTACTTTAAAGTATCGTTTTAAAAGTCATTGTTTAATAGTGTAATATTACTATTTTTGCAGACATTGCTAACAAATGTGGCTTAATTATGAAAATGAATATTTTACGTATTACATTCCTCTCTTTTTTCTTTACCTGTTTATTTGCAAATGCGCAAACAAATACCGTTTTATTTACAGTAGATGATGTGCCAGTTTACACTACAGAGTTTAAGCGTGTATATAGCAAAAACTTAGATTTAGTCAAAGACGACTCTCAAAAGGATATTGATAATTACTTAGATTTATTTGTTAAGTATAAACTTAAAATTGCTGAAGCTAAGGCTTTAGGAATGGATCAAAAACCAGCTTATTTAAGAGAGTTTTCAAGCTATAAAAGCCAATTGGCTAAAAATTATTTAAATGATAGTAAGGTAACAGATCAGTTAATTGAAGAAGGTTACCAAAGACTTTTAACAGAAGTGGATGCCAATCATATTTTGGTTAAAATAGATGAAAACGCAAGCCCAAAAGATACATTGTTAGCCTATCAAGAAATTAAAAAACTAAGAGATCGAACTATAAAAGAAGGCTTTGAGCCAGTAAAAAAAGACATACATAATGGTCAAACTTTATTTGCAGAAGAGTTGGGCTTTTTTACCGCTTTTAAAATGGTATATCCATTTGAAAATGCTGCATATAATACAGCGGTTGGAGAATGGTCACAACCCTTTAGAACGCAGTTTGGTTACCATGTAGTTTTTGTAAATAACAAACGTAAAAACAGAGGTGATGTTACCGTTGCACACATTATGTTAACGGATGATAAAGCAGAGCAAACAGCCCAGAATAGTATAAACGAAATCTATAAAAGACTAAAGCAAGGAGAAGACTTTAGTGCTTTAGCTAAACAGTTTTCTGATGATAAAAGTTCAAGTAGTAATGGTGGGAAATTAAATGCGTTTTCAGCTGGTCAATTAAGTTCAAAAATATTTGAAGAACAAGCATTTGGCTTAACTAACGTTGGTGATGTGTCTAAACCTTTTAAATCAGAGTTTGGTTACCATATTATTAAACTGATAGAAAAAAATGGAATACAACCTTTTGAGGCTTTAGAATTGGAATTAAAAAATAAAATTAAACGTGATTCTAGATCTAAAGTCATTAGTGATAAGCGTATTGAAAATTTGTTACAAACATATAATGTTGATTTGACAACAGTAGACTTAACGCCTATTATTAATATCCTATCGGATGATTATTTTGCAAGTAATTGGACTATTCCTGCAACATTTAAAGGTGAAAAAACACTATTAACTATAGGAACAAAGCAAATACCAGAAATTGAATTTGCTCAATTTTTATTTAAAAGTCAACGTAGACGACAAGCTAAAGTGTCATTAAAACAATTGGCAGAAGATAATTTTAAAGTTTTTGTTGAAAGTAATTTAAAAGCGTATCAAGAAGAAAACCTAGAGTCTGAAAACCAAGAATATGCACAAGTGTTAAGCGAATATCGTGATGGATTGTTGTTGTTTGATTTGATGGAAAACCAAATTTGGAATGCTGCAAAACAAGATTCAGTAGGACTGTTAGACTATTATAATCAACACAAATTTAATTACTATTATGACACCAGAGTTGATGCGATTGTGGCCTCTTCTGCTAAAAAAAGTGTGATTAAACAAGTATCAAAATTACTAGAGCAAAATATAGCTACAGATAATATTAAAAAACAAATTAACGCGGACAACCAAATAAATGTTAGTTTTATCATCGATACATTAGATACAACACATCAAGCATTACCAAAAGGGTTGAGTCTAAAAACTGGAGTTTCTAAAGTCTTTAAGCATAATGATGCTTACAGTGTCGTTAAAGTAAATAGTATATTGCCTAAAACTCAAAAAACATTTGAGCAAGCTAAAGGTAGCGTAGTATCAGATTTTCAGGAGCAAAAAGAAAAAGACTGGCTTTTAGAATTAACTAAAAAGTATAAGGTTACAATAAGCAAGGACGCATTAAAACAAGTAAAAGAAGAACTAAAATAAATTGAAAAAACTAAGCTACATATTAATAATGTTAGGTGTTTTATGGTCTTGTGACTATTTTAAACCTGCACAACAAGAAAATGCTATTGCTAGAGTAGAAGAAGTTTTTTTATATTCAAGTGATTTAAAAAAGGCCTTGCCAGAAAATTTAAGCCAATCAGACAGTACTATTTTTGCTAATAACTTTATTAATAAATGGGCAACACAACAACTATTTGTGCAAAATGCGCAAGTTAATTTGTCTGATGCAAAATTGGAAAAGTTTGATAGGTTAATACAACAATACAAAAATGATTTGTATAGTAAAGCCTATGTGGAAGCCTTGGTATCTAAAAACTTAGACACCACAGTATCTGTAACAGAAGCTGCTGCATATTATGATTTAAATAAAGACGCCTTTAAGTTAAATGAAGATTTAATTCAGTTTAGATATATTAATGTAGAAGCAAATCGCTTAGATTTAGAAAAAATTAAAACCAAATTTAAACGCTTTAATAAGTCAGATAAAAAAGAGTTAGATTCAATTTCAATACAATTTAAATCTTATTCATTAAAAGATTCGTTATGGATAAGGGTTGATCAGGCTATTAATAAAATACCTGTCGTGACATTAGATAACAAAAATGAATTGTTAAAAAAATCTAATTTTATACAACTCAAAGACTCATTAGGATTATATTTGATGCAAATAAATAATGTGTTGTTACGAAACGATACGGCTCCATTGGAGTACGTTAGACCAACCATTAACCAAATCGTTGTTAACAAACGAAAATTGGAATTAATAAAACAATTAGAAAAGGACATTACTAAAGATGCCATTAAAAACAAACAATTTGAAATTTACAATTAAAAGTAAAACGTTAAATGCCTTAGCGTTTATATTATTAGCAACGTTTGCTACTTCGGCTCAAGAAATAATTGACGAAACAGCACAAGAGCAAGTTAAAGATACCACTAATACAGGTGGAGCACTTAAAGTAGATGGTGTTGCTGCAGTAGTAGGTGATTACATTGTTTTAGATAGTGATATTGACAAAATGATTTTACAACTTAAAGCACAAGGTGCATCTATACAAGGTGTATCACGTTGTCAATTATTTGGTAAATTATTAGAAGATAAATTATATGCACATCACGCCATCCAAGATAGTATTGTTATTAGTGATGCCGAAATTCGTTCATACGTAGACCAACAAGTTCAACAATTTTTACAACAAACTAATGGTAACATGGATGAGTTACTTAAGTTTTATAAAAAAGAAGACGAAGTTAGTTTTAGAGAAGAAATGTTTGAAATTAACAAAAGCAATAAGTTAGCTTCTGAGATGCAAAAGAAAATTATTGCAGATATAGAAGTTACTCCAGAAGAAGTACGTCAGTTTTTCAATAAAATACCAAAGGAAGAACGTCCAAGATTTGGAACAGAATTAAAAGTAGCACAAATTATTGTGGAGCCTAAAGTAAGCGATGAGGAAAAACAACGTGTTATAGATCGATTAAAAGAATTTAAGAGAGAAATAGAAGAAGACGGTAAAAGTTTTAGATCTAGAGCAGCTTTTTATTCTGCAGATCCAGGTTCTAAAAAAGCAGGAGGAAAATTACCTCCAATGAATAGATCTAAACCAAGAATGGTTAAAGAGTTTAGAGATGTTGCGTTTTCTTTACAAGAAGGAGAAATATCAGAACCTTTTGCTACAGATTATGGATACCACATTATCTATTTAGAAAAAATTAGAGGTCAAGAATATGATGTAAGTCACATTTTATTAGTTCCTGAAATATCTGACGAAGAAATTTTAGAAGCCAAAGAAAAAATTGAAAAAATAAAAGCAGACATAGCTAAAGGTGATTATACTTTTGCTGACGCAGCAAGAGAGTTTAGTGACGAAAAAGAAACTAAATACCAAGGAGGTCAATTAATTAATCCACAAACTCAGGATTATAATTTTGAACTAACTAGAATGGATCCAGAATTATATGGTCAATTACAAGGTCTAGAAAACAACACAATTAGTGAGGTGTTAACAGATACTGACAGACAAGGTAATATCAAGTTTAAGTTAGTAACAGTAACGGATAGAATTGATGAGCATGATGCTGATTATGCACGTGACTATTTGAAAATTAAAGAATTAGCTTTAAACGAAAAGCAATTTGATGCTATCGGTAAATGGCAAAACGAAAAAATATTAGATACTTACATTAAAATTAGCGAATCTCACAGAGATTGTGACTTTAGTAGTAACTGGTTAAAAAAATAAGTAAAACATATGTCAGACGTTGCAGCAGTAAAATCTCTGGTAACAAAATATAACGCATTAAGACAAGAAGTAGCAAAAGTTATTATAGGTCAAGATGATGTTGTTAATCAGATTTTAATTTCTATTTTTTCTGGTGGTCATGCCTTATTAATAGGTGTTCCAGGATTAGCTAAAACGTTAATGGTTAATACAATTTCACAAGCACTAGGCCTAGACTTTAAACGCATACAGTTTACACCAGATTTAATGCCTAGTGATATTTTAGGAAGCGAAATCCTAGATGAAAGCAGACAATTTAAATTTATAAAAGGACCAATATTTTCTAATATTATATTGGCAGATGAGATTAACCGTACACCTCCTAAAACACAAGCTGCTTTGCTAGAAGCTATGCAAGAGCGTGCAGTAACCGTTTCTGGACATCATTATAAATTAGATTTACCATATTTTGTTTTAGCAACACAAAACCCAATAGAGCAGGAAGGGACTTATCCACTTCCAGAAGCCCAATTAGACCGTTTTATGTTTGCTATAAACCTAGATTATCCTACTTTTCAAGAAGAAGTAGATGTGGTTAAAGCAACTACATCAGATCATAAACCTAAAGTTAATGCGTTATTTACAGCTCAAGAAATCACAGATTTCCAGCAACTAATTAGACGTATTCCTGTGGCAGATAATGTAATAGAGTATGCTGTAACTATTGTTGGAAAAACAAGACCTCTTAGTGAAGCTGCTTCAGACCTAGTTAAACAGTATGTAGATTGGGGAGCAGGTCCTAGAGCTTCGCAAAACTTAATTTTAGCAGCTAAAACACATGCTGCTATTAACGGTAAATTTTCTCCAGATATAGAAAATGTTCAAGCTGTAGCAACAAGTATATTGCGTCACAGAATGATTAAAAACTATAAGGCTGAAGCCGAAGGTGTAACCATCGAACATATTATTAAAAGCCTTTTTTAATATGAGTTTGAAGCAATTTAAAGTTCCGTTGGTGCTTTTAGTTATTGGTATAATATTAACCATAGTAGGAGCCATGTTTAAAATACAACATAAACCTTATGGTAGTATATTATTAACAGCAGGTACTTTTATAGAATTTTGCGCTATATTTTTAGGTATTATTAAATTAATTAAAGTAGCTAGACAATAGTTATTTACCCTTTATTTATTGGAAACTATAACAACATATAAACAAAGAATATTTGGTTTAGATGTCGTTAGAGCATTGGCTATTATTTTAATTATCTGCTCTCATGCCACGTTGCTATTATTTCCGGATTCTCAATCCAGTATCATAAAAACTATACAGTTTTTTGGAACTATTGGTGTTGATTTATTTTTTGTTTTAAGTGGTTTTTTAATTGGTACCATCTTAATAAAGTATATAGCACGTAATAAAACTTCTATTAAAGATTTTATTAATTTCTGGTTACGACGTTGGTTAAGGACATTGCCAAATTATTATCTGGTTTTAATTATAAATATTGGGTTGTTATTCCTGTTTAATTTGGAGCCTCCAAATCAATTATATAAATATTTCTTTTTTCTTCAAAATTTATCTCAAAAACAACCTGATTTTTTCACTGAATCTTGGAGTTTGACAATCGAGGAATTTGCTTATATAATAGGACCATTTTGTCTTATTATATTAGGAGTAATTTTTAAAAAGGTGACTAAATGGATGTTTTTATTAACTGCATTAATCATTATAGCAAGTGCTATTTATCACAGGTTTTTGTTTGATAATATAGCATCAATAGCTATTCAAGATTTTTCATGGAGTAAGTCGCTACGTAAAGTCGTGGTTTACAGGATAGATAGCATTTATTATGGCTTTATTGGTGCTTTTTTTTCTTTTTATTACAGTAGTACTTGGATGCGTTACAAGTACATAAGTTTTATAATTGGTGTCTTATTATTTATTGGAATTCATCTATCAATACTATTTAATCAATTAAATCCAGATAGTTTTAGTACGTTTTTTAATGTTTATTATTTATCGCTCTTATCCATAAGTATACTGCTTACATTTCCTATGTTTTCCAATTGGCAATCAAGTAAATTTTTATCAAAAACTATAACTAATATTAGTTTGTGGTCGTATTCAATATATTTAATCAATTACTCTATTGTATTGTTAAGTATCCAACATTTTACTAAAAACTTAGAACTAACTTATGTAGGTAAGTTTGGTCTTTTATTTTTATATTTAGTTATTACTTTTGTGCTTTCCTACCTACTATTTACCTTTTTTGAATATCCAATTCTAAAATTTAGAGATTCTAAAAGGTACAAGCGATGGTTTGAAAATTAGATTTCTTGTTAATTTATTATTTTATAGCATCTTATTTTATCACTTTACTACATTTAAGTAGTTATTATTCTTTTTTATTGAATTTAATTCAATGAATATTCAATTTCCTTATATATTTTTAAAATGCTTCAATTTTTCGTAAATTCGCAAGACTTTAAAACAAATTAACAACCCTTAAAATTCATACTATATGGCATTTGATATTGACATGATAAAAAAGGTATACAGCCAAATGACAGAACGTGTTGACGCAGCACGCAAAGTTGTAGGTAAACCTTTAACACTTTCTGAAAAGATCTTGTATTCTCACCTTTGGGACGGAACACCTAATACAGCCTTCACAAGAGGTAAAGACTATGTGGATTTTGCTCCAGATAGAATAGCATGTCAAGATGCTACTGCACAAATGGCTTTATTGCAATTTATGCAAGCTGGTAAAGATAAAGTAGCTGTACCAACAACAGTACACTGTGATCACTTAATCCAAGCTAAAGATGGTGCAGCAACTGACTTAAAACACGCTAATAGTGTAAGTAGTGAAGTATTTGATTTTTTAGAATCTGTTTCTAATAAATACGGTATTGGTTTCTGGAAGCCAGGTGCAGGAATTATTCACCAAGTAGTTTTAGAAAATTATGCATTTCCAGGAGGAATGATGATTGGTACCGACTCTCACACAGTAAATGCTGGTGGTTTAGGTATGGTAGCTATTGGTGTTGGTGGTGCAGATGCTGTAGATGTTATGGCTGGTATGGCTTGGGAACTTAAATTTCCTAAATTAATAGGTGTAAGATTAACAGGTAAATTATCTGGATGGACTGCACCAAAAGACGTTATTTTAAAAGTTGCTGGAATTGTTTCTGCAAAAGGAGGAACAGGTGCAATTGTTGAATATTTTGGTGAAGGTGCCAAAGCTATGTCTTGTACTGGTAAAGGAACAATTTGTAACATGGGAGCAGAAATTGGAGCAACAACTTCAACTTTTGGTTATGATGAGTCTATGGAACGTTATTTACGTGCTACAGACAGAGCAGATGTTGCAGATGCTGCTAATCAAGTTAAAGAGTATTTAACAGCAGATGAAGAAGTTTATGCAAATCCAGAACAATATTTTGATCAAGTAATTGATATTAATTTATCAGAATTAGGACCATTATTAAACGGACCTTTTACTCCAGATTTATCAACTCCAGTTGGTAAAACAATGACAGAAAAAGCAACTGAAAATGAATGGCCTATACAAGTAGAATGGGGACTTATTGGTTCTTGTACTAACTCGTCTTACGAAGATTTATCTCGTGCTTCTTCAATCGCTCAACAAGCCTTAGATAAAGGTATAAAAATGAAAGCAGAATTAGGAATTAATCCAGGTTCTGAACAAGTACGTTATACAGCAGATAGAGATGGTATTTTAGGAATATTTGAAAAATTAGATGCTAAAATATTTACTAATGCTTGTGGTCCATGTATTGGACAATGGGCAAGATATAGCGATCCTAAAAATGCACCTAAAAATAGTATAGTACACTCGTTTAACAGAAACTTTGCTAAGCGTGCAGACGGTAACCCTAATACACACGCTTTTGTTGCCTCTCCAGAGATTACTGCAGCAATTGCTATTGCTGGTCGTTTAGACTTTAACCCTTTAACAGATTCGTTATTAAACGAAAATGGAGAAGAAGTGATGTTTGATGAACCAACAGGATGGGAATTACCACCTAAAGGATTTGAAGTTAAAGATAACGGTTACTTAGCTCCTGATGAAGATGGAAGTGGAGTAGAAGTTAAAGTTGCTTCAGACTCTGAAAGATTACAATTATTAACACCATTTACTCCAATTGGTAACGATATTTCTGGTGCTAAATTATTAATTAAAGCTTTCGGAAAATGTACAACAGACCATATTAGTATGGCTGGACCATGGTTACGTTTTAGAGGTCATTTAGATAATATCTCTAACAACTGTTTAATTGGAGCTGTTAATGCATTTGGAATGAAAACTAACTTTGTTAAAAATCAATTAACAGGAGAGTTTGGAGGAGTGCCAGACACAGCAAGAGCATATAAAGCAGCAGGAATTAAAACTGTAGTAGTAGGAGACCATAACTATGGTGAAGGTTCTTCTCGTGAACATGCAGCTATGGAGCCTAGACACTTAGGTGTTGCAGCGGTAATAGTTAAATCTTTTGCTCGTATCCATGAAACAAACCTTAAAAAACAAGGTATGTTAGGATTAACTTTTGCAAATGAAGCTGATTATGATTTAATCCAAGAAGATGATACATTTAACTTTATAGATTTAAATGAATTTGCGCCAAATAAACCATTAACTTTAGAGTTAGTGCATGCAGATGGTAGCAAGGATACAATTGTATTAAACCATACTTATAATGAAGCTCAAATAGCTTGGTATAACGAAGGAAGTGCGCTAAACTTAATTAAAAAAGAGAATAACGCATAATTTTTGATTTTTTATAAATTTAAAACTCCTGATTTTTATCAGGAGTTTTTTTATGAACATAATTTAATGCGTATTATTGTATATAGCGTTGATTATTAATGGTTTAGAGTGATGATTTGTTGTTTTGTACATTTGATAATAATTACTTTGTTTATTAAGTATTAGTTAGCGCATTGCTATGATATTTTAAACAATTACTAAGTAATTTGCAGTTTTTTTAATTAAAACGTAAGGTTTTGATTTGTTAATCGACTTTTAAAAGAAAAATTAATTAATTAAAACCAAGATTATGATTAGAAAAATGTATTTAGCAGTATTAGCTTTAGGAGTATTAAGCGTATCATGCAGTAGTGATGACGACGCAACTGCACAACAACCAGAAACGTCTACGTTAACATTAAACCTATCTGATTTAGAAGCGTTGGGTAACGATTTTGTGTATGAAGGTTGGATTATTGTTGATGGATCTCCAGTATCCACAGGAACATTTAGCGATGTTACGTTTCCAAAAACCTTTCAAGTATTAAGTGCTCAATTAGCATCAGCGTCAACATTTGTGTTGTCCATCGAGCCAGCTTTAGATTTAGATCCAGCTCCAGCAGCAACAAAAATTTTAGCAGGAGACTTTGTGGATAGTTCAGCCAATGTAAATTCTAATTTAGTAGCAGATTTCTCTGCAGCAGCAGGTACATTTATTTTAGCAACGCCTACAGATGCTGATAATACTAATGAAGAAAGTGGTGTTTGGTTTTTAGATAATACTACAGGAACAGCTGTTGCTGGATTAGATTTACCAGCATTATCTGACGGTTGGGTTTATGAAGGTTGGGCTGTAATTAATGGTACACCAATAAGTACTGGTACATTTACAGATCCTGCTATGGCTGATGCTAACGCTGCATCATCACCTTATAAAGGCGATTTAGGAAATGGACCAGGTTATCCAGGTGAAGATTATTTACAAAATGCACCTACAGGATTTACGTTTCCAACTGATTTAAGAGGAAAAACTATTGTAATTTCAGTAGAGCCTAGTCCAGATAATAGTACAGCACCTTTTACGCTAAAACCATTATTAAAAACGGTAGCAACAGATGCAACTGTGCATACCTCTATAGCAATGGGAACAGGACCTGTACAATCATTATCAGGAACAGTAAACAGATAAAAACAAATAGTTTTGATACTTTTGAAGCACCTAAATTATTAGGTGCTTTTTTTATTTTATAGTCATGAAAAAACCGTTGTTTTCGCTTAAAAATATAGTTTACTTAGCTATAGTTTTAATATTAGTAATTCCGTCAAGTAGACAGTTTGTACAAATTCAAATCCACAAAGGGTTAGCTTTGTTTGCTCCAAACGTAGAAAATGAAACAGATAGAGTACAAATTATTAATTACAATTGGAATTTAATAGATTTAGATAATAAGGTATACAATTTCCGTCGAGCGGAAAATAAAATCGTGTTGATCAGCTTTTGGGCTACATGGTGCCCACCTTGTATAGCAGAACTACCAAGTATGCAACAATTATATGAAACCTATAAAGATAAAATTGAATTTGTTTTTGTTTCCAATGAAAAACCTGAAACCATTAAAGCCTTCATGAAAAAAAACAATTATTCTTTTAAGGTTTTTAGTCCGTTAGATGCACCTAACATAGAATTATTTAATGTAAATAGCATTCCAAGAACATTTTTAATTAATCAAAAGGGAGAAGTTGTAATCGATAAAAATGGTGCAGCAAATTGGAATAGTGATTCGGTTAAATTAATTATTAATAAATTGCTTAAAGACTAAAGTGTTTTAATAAATGCTTTTATAAAGCTCCAAGAAAATAACGAGGTCATAATTTGTAATTCTTCTTTAAACGACGAGTCTTCATCTAAAAATCTAAACATAGTTTGTATTGAGTTTTTAGAGTAAAATTTTTCAAAAATCCATTCACCTTTATGGTTTTCGTCCTTTAAAACTTTTAAAAATATTTTATCATAAAACTTATATTTTGCTGTAAATAAGTCTGTTGATGGTGTACTGTTTGCTTTAATATTAGCAATTATTGTCGCAACTTTTTTTTCTGTTAGCTTAAAAGAATAACCTGTACTACCTTTTACCCAACCACCAGCTGTTCCTATTTTAGTAATGTTTTTGGTGTTAGATTGCTCAAAAGGGAAATTGGTCATTGGTATTTGACCCATTTCGGTTTCAATAATTTGGTAATCTTCAATTTTTAAAAAGTCTTTTATGTATTTTTTAATATAACTATCATAAACATGTTCTTCTACTGTATGTTCAGTAAAGTAAGTAAACTCTACTAAAGCTTCACGTTTAGTAAAAGGTAATACATAATTAAAAGTGGTTTGATCACCATCCTTTAATCTATAATCCATCATTGTAATAGTGTCAGGATCAAAAGCGTCTGTGTTAGTTTTTATTATCCAACCTTTAAAATGTTGTGTTATAGTTGTGTATTGATCCAATCTTGATAATGCATCATTAGCTATGCGACTATCAAATACATGATTGGCAGTATACGAATTTTTATTAGTATTAACCGTAATAATACTGTCATCCGTTACAGAGTTTACGGTTTCGGTTATAAATGTTATATTTTTATTCTGTTTAAGAATTGCTAAAGCATGCGAATAAAAATCAATAGCACGAATGGTTTTGTAACTGTAAGGATTAAGCTTTAAATCAATAGTTTTGTTTGACGCAAAAATAGTGGCTTTTGACCATTTTTGATGAATAATATCTTCCCATAAACCTGTATTTTGCTCCCAGAAACTCCAAGTTTTATCATTACTTGTTTTAGTGGATGGGTCTATTAAAGCGATGCGTTTATTTGTAAAATGGCTATCATTGTTAAATGCTAAAGCAAGTTGTAAGCCTGCTAAACCATTACCAATAATAATATAGTCATAATGGTTTTTAGGCATTATTTAAAAAGTATATAATAATTTATCTTTTGAAATACTTAAACGGTACAAATAACATCCCGAAACATTCACCATCACCTTTACCTAGATGTTTATGATGAATTTTGTGCGCACGTCTTACACCTTTTGCGTACCAATTATTAGCGTTTCTAAATATTTTAAAACGTTGGTGTATAAAAATGTCATGAACTAAAAAATAGGCTGCACCGTATGCCATGATACCTAATCCAATTGGTAAACAATACCAAACGTTTTCGTAATTCCACAGATAAAAACAGGTCATACTTACAATAGCATAAAATATAAAAAAGGCATCATTACGCTCAAACCAACTGTCATGATCTTTGTGGTGATGGTCTTTGTGTAGACTCCATAAAAAACCATGCATGATATATTTATGTGTAAACCACGCCATAAACTCCATTGCAGTGAAAGTTCCTATAAAAACTAATATCCAATATATTGCATGCATTATTATAATAAGTTTAATTGATATTTAACATAGCTTCGTGTTAAGAGTTCTGCTTTTTTATAATTTGGCACTCTTATACGTGTGTTTTTGATTTCTAAAGCTGGTGTTTTCTTTAATTTTTTTAATAATTGATTGTAATAACGGTAAGCCATAAAAACTCCAAACTTAGCTTCAATAGGTAATTGTTTTATACCTTTTAAGCCTTCATTAAAATCGTTCTCTATATCATTGATTATGTATAGCTTATCCGCTTCAGTTAAATTGGTTAAGTCTGTGTTTGGAAAATAGGTTCTATCCAATAATTCGTGGTCAGCTTTTAAATCTCTTAAAAAATTTACCTTTTGAAAAGCAGAACCCAAGGACATTGCTGTGCTTTTTAAGGCTTCATATTTTTCGTTATCTCCTTTTACAAATACTTTTAAGCACATTAACCCAACAACATCTGCTGATCCATAAATATAATCCTTATACTCTTGATCAGTAGTATATTTAGTTTTGGACAGGTCTAGTCTCATACTTTTCATGAAAGAGTCAACCATATGCTTGTCAATATTACATTTATGGTAGGTATGTTGAAAAGCGTTAAGTATAGGATTTAAGCTTATCTTATCTCTAAGTGCAAATTCTAAATCGTCTTCAAAGCGCTTAAAAAGCTCTTTTTTATTGTACTCATGAAAAGTGTCTACAATTTCATCAGCAAATCTTACAAAGCCATAAATATTATAAATATCTTGTCTTATAGTATTGGCAAGCATTTTTGTAGCTAAAGAAAAAGAGGTACTGTAAGATTGCGTAACAATCTTGCTACAGTCGTATGATACAGAATCGAATAATGTTTTCATTTTAAACGTTATGATGTTTATTAATTAATTCTGCTACTAGTTTACCCGAAATAAGAGCAGGAGGGACACCTGGTCCAGGAACTGTTAATTGTCCTGTAAAGTAGAGATTTTTCAGTTTATTACTTTTTAAATTAGGCCTTAAAAAGGCAGTTTGTAGTAATGTATTTGCCATTCCGTAGGCATTACCTTTATATGAATTGTATTCTTTTATAAAGTCTTTAACACAAAAGGACTCTTTAAAGATAATATTATTTTTAACATCTTGTTTTGTTAATTTCTCAAAACGTTTTAAAATAATATTTAGATATTTTTCTCTTATCTCAGTAGTATCTTCAATTCCTGGAGCTATTGGTATTAAAAAGAAGCCAGTCTCACAACCGTTTGGTGCCATACTGTGATCCGTTATGGATGGAAAATTAGCATAAAACAAAGGGTCTTTTGGCCAACTTGGATTGTCGTAAATTTCTTCAGCGTGTGTCTCAAAATTTGTATCAAAAAACAAATTGTGATGCTGTACATTGTTTAATTTTTTGTCAAAACCGATGTAAAAAAGTAAAGATGAAGGCGCAAATGTCTTTTTGCTCCAATATTTTTCTGAGTATTGTCTGTGTTGTATGTCTAACAATGTTTCGGAATGGTGATAATCTGCACCACTTAAAACTACATCAAATTGAAGTGTTTGGTTGCCAACAATTATTGCTGTTGCTTTTTTGTTTAACACATTAATTTTAGTTACTGGACTATCGGTTTTTATAGTAACGCCTAAGCTTTTAGCCAATGATGACATGGCTTTGATAATCTCATACATTCCGCCTTTAGGATGCCATGTACCTAAACCAAAATCGGCATAATTCATAAAATTATAAAACGATGGTGTTTTGTTTGGTTTGGCACCAAGAAATAAAACCGGAAACTCTAAAGTTGAAATTAATTTAGGGTTTTTAAAGTTTTTTCTAACATCTCTGCTAATGGTTTTAAAAAATTGGTCAACACGCATTATAGTTTCTGGTGTAACTAATTCTAAAGGTGATATTCCAGGCTTTAATACGACTTTATTAATAGCGATATCATAATTAGTGGCAGCTTTATTAATAAACTTTTTTAACGGAACGGAACTACCTTTTTCTATACGTTCAAATTCGGCACATATTTTTTCTAGGGTATCACCAATAGTAATTTCGTCATCTTTAAAAAATATTTTATATGCAGGCGAGAGTTTATCTAATTGATAAAAGTCAGATGTCTTTTTATTGAATTCTGCAAAAAACTTGTCAAAAATATCTGGCATCCAATACCAACTTGGACCAATGTCAAAGGTAAAGCCTTCTTTTTTTAACTGTCTACAACGACCACCAACAGTACTATTTTTTTCAAAAATAGTTACGTTATGTCCAGATTGCGCTAAGTAACAAGAGGCTGAAAGTGCTGAAAATCCAGATCCAATAATTGCGATATTTTTACCCATTTATGCTAAAACGTGTTGTAAAGATTCAAGAACCTCTTTAGTGGATTGATACGATGCTATTTTAGGGTTAAAAGAATTGTCTATAAAAGCAGTCATTCTTCCTGAAATTATTAATTTGTTGTTTGTGTTTTTCAATATTTTGGAATTAAAATCAGCCAAATATTGGTTTATGTCGTCTTTTTCGGGCTTAACCGTAAAACACGAAATAAAAGTGATGCTATCGTATTGTGATTTTAAAAACTCTAAACTGTCTAAAGGGACACTTTGTCCTAGATATATTGAGTGAAATCCTTTGTTAATTAATTCGTAATTGGTAAATAATAAACCTAATTCATGTACTTCGTTATCTGGTAAAAATAACACATACACTTCACTACTGTCTACTAGATTCTTTTTGTTTAAAGAGGTCTCAATGTTATAAACAATCTTTTGTTTAATAAGTTCTACTATAAAATGCTCATGAGCAGGCGTTATGGTGTCTGTTTGCCATAACATACCAATTTCATCTAATAATGGTACAAATACTTTATAGAAAATATCACTAAAGCTTAACTCTGTTTTTAAATCTTCGTAAGTAGTAAAAAATAACGATTGATCAAAATTGAACATAGCCAATTTTAAAGCATTAATGTAATGGTTATTACCCTCTTTTTTCTCGGCAATTTGTCTTACAATAGTTGGTATATCTTTGCTATCCAAATTAGCTATTTTAGATATTTTGTAACCATTATTGTTTAGATAGCTAATGTTTAATATTTTTTGAAGACTAGATAAGCTGTAATATCTAATATTAGTTTCTGTTCTGTTAGGTTCAAATAGATTGTAGCGCTTTTCCCATATTCTGATGGTGTGCGCTTTGATACCTGAGAGATTCTCAAGATCTTTAATACTAAATTTAGTTTTTATATTGTTCATTGTTTAGCTAAATTAATTAAACAAAATGAATTTTAGCTATAAAAACGTGAACATTTTGAAATAATTAACAAACTGCATCTTTTAACACGGTTTTAGATTAAATGTTTTTAAGAAATAGAATGTATATAGGTTCCTAAAGTTAGGTGTGAAGCAAAAAAAAAAGCTAAGCAAGATGCTTAGCTTTTTGTGACCAGACTGGGGCTCGAACCCAGGACCATCTCCTTAAAAGGGAGATGCTCTACCAACTGAGCTATCTGGTCAGTAAAACAATTTTTATATTTTGTAATAGTCACAAAATAAATTCAAACTATAGCTTGAAAATAAGTGACCAGACTGGGGCTCGAACCCAGGACCATCTCCTTAAAAGGGAGATGCTCTACCAACTGAGCTATCTGGTCATTTGTTTTACGAGGGTGCAAATATAATAGCTTTTATTAATAATACAAGGCTATTTTTGATTTTTTTTTTGTTTTTTTGTTTCTCAAATATGTATGGTTTTAATAATCAATTTATAAGCTTAAAAATGAATTTAATTTTTATTGGATATATGGCTTCCGGAAAGTCAACAATTGGTCAGAAAATGGCAGAAAAAATGGGATTTAAATTTATTGATTTAGATGATTATATTGAGGCGTGTGAAAAAATGAGTGTTTCTGATATATTTAAAACTAAAGGAGAAATACATTTTAGAAAACTTGAGCAGACCTATTTAAAACAAATAACCTCCAATACAGATCAAACAATAATTGCGTTAGGAGGAGGTACACCTTGTTTTTACAATACTATGGAATGGTTAAATAAACTAGATAATTTTAAGACCGTATATTTAAGAACTAATTTAGATATTTTGACAGACCGTTTATTTTTAAATAAAACAAGACCATTAATTAGTCATCTAGAGACTAAAGTTGCTTTAAAAGACTTTATTGCTAAACATTTATTTGAGCGCTCTTATTTTTATAATCAGGCAAGTGTAGTTGTTGAAGCTACTAATAATGAAGAAGAGACAATAAATAATATTTTAAAAAAGTTAATTTAAATAAGCTTTCCACTCTTTACCTTCTAGATCCACCTGAACATGCTCATTTAACGAGGTTGACAACGATATACCCTTATAATCTGCTTTAACCGGAAATTTTTTATGATTTCGGTTTACTAAAACAGCAGTTTTAAATTGTTTTAAAGGGACTTCTAAAAAGTGTTTTACACAGTAAATTAAAGTAGTACCTGAATTTAATACGTCATCAATTAAAACAACCGATTTGTTTTGATATTGTTCCGGTTTCAGAGAGGTCTTTATTAGGTCTCTTGGGTTTTTCTTGTCTATGGATATTTTACAAAGCGTTGGTTGGATTGGAGATATTTTTGCTAAAATGGTTTTCAGTTTTTTTGCTAAAATATAACCATTTGCATCTATACCAGCTAAGACAACTTCTTCCTCGTTTATATTTGCCTCATATATTTGAAAAGCAATTCGTCTTAACTTATTGTTAATGGCACTATTATCTAATATTACATCTTTTAAAACACTCATAATACTATTGCTCGTTTTCCGCGTTTAAATTGTCTAAATCTCTTCTGTCTTTTTTTGTTGGTCTTCCAACACCTTTTTTTCTGTAATAATCCTTGGCTAATTTAAGCATTTCTTGTGCTTCAAAAGCGGACTTTGGAGTGTTATCTACACGATAAATATCTACAAGTTTAGCACCAACCCTGTTTGGAGGAATATCCAAAACGGTCAATTTATAGTTAACCTGGTCTTTTCTAAGTTCAATTATATCTGTTGGATAAACTTCTCTACTAGCTTTAGCTACACTACCATTTACCTTAATGTGGCCTTTTTTACATGCAGTCGTTGCTATGTTTCTTGTTTTAAAATGTCTAACACACCATAAATACTTATCTACTCGCATACAAATTATCTAAAATTGACGTTAAGGTTATTGTGCAAAATTATATTAAAATGTATCTTGCACATCAAAAATAAGAATAATGAATTTAAGAAAAATCACTTTTGCGTTATTAGTTGTGTTAGTTACTGCATTTTCATGTGGTACAGATGATGGAGATACATTTACTTTTGTGCCTAGAGATAGCCAAGAGGTTTATGATGAGAACATTGTTGAGATAGAGGCATTTTTAGCAACACATACATATAATTATGATGAATTTGATTTTGCTAATCCATACTCATTAGCTAACGATACGTTTAAAATTGTTTTTGATACAATTAGTGAAGCAAATAACAATTTAGATGCGATAGCATTACTAGATAGACCAGAGTTATTATTTAAAACGGTTACTCAAGGTGATGTAGATTATAAACTATATTATTTAAGTGTTAGAGAAGGTTTAGGACAAGCAACACACCCTTTGGATGCAGTAAATGTAACATATAACGGTACTTTATTGGATGGGACAGAGTTTGATGGAGCAGATGTTGATGGTCTTACTTTTAATTTATCATCTGTAGGTTCTTCTTTTGGAGTAGTTGATGGTTTTAGAGAAGCTTTAGTTGAATTTAGAATGCGTGATGGCTATACTGAAAATGGTGATGGAACTACAACAAACCATAATTATGGTATTGGAGCAGCTTTTATTCCTTCTGGGTTAGGTTATTTTTCAACAGGAACGACATCTATACCAAGTTATTCTCCTATTAATTTTACATTTGGATTACTAACTAGAATTGATACCGATTATGATTTAGATTCAATCCCTTCACATTTAGAAGATTTAGATGGTGATGGTGATGGTTTAAATGAAGATACTGATGGTGATGGTGTGGCTAACTTTATTGATAATGACGATGATAATGATGGTGTATTAACTATTGATGAAGATATCGATCAAGATGGAGACCCAACTAATGATGATACTGATGGAGACGGAATACCAAACTATTTAGATTTTGATACTAATTTATCAAACTAAAAATTAAATATTACAAAAAAAAGAGCCACTTTATAAAGTGGCTTTTTTTTTATGATTGTTTGAAATTTATAACATAACAGATATACTAAGTATTAGTTGTTCTGGTCGCGTATCTAATCTATTAGGATTTAATACTGATGCATTATTATTAATAATAGTCGCTTCGTTATTATTAAAGCCTCTCTCGTATCTTAAATCTATACCAATCTTATCCAAGCTTAATCCTATTCCAAAATTTAATCCTACAGAAAAGTCATCTTGTATAGTGTCAATTGTAGCATTTTCAAATTCGCTATCCATTATATATTGTAAAGATGGACCTGCAAAAACATGTATAGGACCTAAAACTTTTAAGCCAATTAACAATGGAGCGTCTAATTTTTGTAATTCAAATTCGCCAGCAGTATAATCGCTTTTTGTAGTAGTATAAACCAATTCTGGTCTAAAGTATATTTTGGTGCCTATTTTTCCAAAAACACCAACGTGGTAGCCAACGCTTCTGTCTGGATTTTGGTAACTATTAGAAATAGACTCAAAGTAATCTCCATTACCATTGTAATTTACACCACCTTTAAAACCAAATCCATTTCCATTTTGAGCATAACCTAAAGCTGAAAATATAAGTATTCCAATAGATGCTAAAATTACTTTTTTACTTACGTTTGAATTATAACCTAAGCCATTCTGAAATTTTTGTAAAATGTTCATAATTGTCGTTTTTTGATTAACACTAGTTATAACGATAATTATGCCAAATTATTTGAATGGTTAATAGACAGGGTTTTACAAAATAAAAAAGCGTTTAAAACCTTATGTTTTAAACGCTTTACTATGTAATGAGATAATATTTTTACTTTCTTGTAATCACTTTTTCTGCTGCTTTAACAATAGCATCAGCATTTAAACCATACTTTTCCATTAATTGCGCTGGTGTCCCTGACTCACCAAAAGTATCGTTTGTAGCAATAAACTCTTGTGGTGTAGGTTGATGTTGTGATAAAACACGTGCAACACTTTCTCCTAATCCTCCTAAGTGGTTATGCTCTTCAGCAGTAACAACACATTTAGTCTTTTTAACAGACTCTATAATAGCATTAGCATCTAATGGCTTTATAGTATGTATGTTTATTACTTCAGCAGAAATACCCTTATCATTTAAGGTTTTTGCAGCTTCTAAAGCTTCCCAAACTAAATGTCCAGTAGCAACAATTGTTACATCAGTACCTGTTTGTAATTGTACAGCTTTACCAATTTCAAAAGTTTGATCTTCTGGAGTAAAGTTAGCTACTTTTGGACGTCCAAAACGTAGGTAAACTGGTCCTTCATGACTTGCAATTGCTATAGTAGCAGCTTTGGTTTGATTGTAATCACAAGTGTTTATTACAGTCATACCTGGTAACATTTTCATTAATCCAATATCTTCAAGTATTTGGTGTGTTGCACCATCTTCTCCTAAAGTTAAACCTGCGTGAGATGCACATATTTTAACGTTTTTGTCAGAATATGCAATACTTTGTCTAATTTGATCATAAACACGACCTGTAGAAAAGTTAGCAAATGTACCTGTAAAAGGAATTTTGCCTCCAATAGTTAAACCTGCAGCAATACCCATCATATTAGCTTCTGCAATTCCAATCTGAAAAAAACGTTCTGGGTTTTCTTCAATAAACTGATCCATTTTTAAAGACCCAATTAAATCTGCGCAAAGTGCTACAACATTTGGATTTGTTCTTCCTAACTCTGTTAATCCGTCTCCAAAACCTGATCTTGTATCTTTACTTCCTGTATTTGTATATGTTTTCATGTTGTCTTAATTCAAGTTGATTAATAGTCGCCTAAAGTTTCAGGGTTTTGCTCTAATCCAATAGCTAATTGCTCGTCATTAGGAGCTTTACCATGCCAAGCATGTGTATGCATCATAAAATCTACACCATTACCCATTATTGTTTTTAGTAATACACAAACAGGTTTTCCTTTACCTGTTACACTTTTTGCTTCTGCCATTCCTTTTAAAATAGCATCAATATTATTACCAGCTTCAATGTCTATAACTGTCCATCCAAAAGCTTCAAATTTAGCTCTAAAACTTCCCATTGGTAATACAGTATCTGTTGATCCATCAATTTGCTGTCCATTTAGATCAATAGTTGCAATAATGTTATCTACTTTTTTAGCAGATGCATACATAATCGCTTCCCAGTTTTGACCTTCTTGCATTTCGCCATCTCCATGTAAGCTATATACTAAATGTTTGTCTCCATTTAATTTTTTTGCTTGGGCAGCACCTAAAGCAACACTTAAACCTTGACCTAAAGATCCTGATGCAATCCTAACACCTGGTAGTTTTTCATGTGTTGTTGGGTGACCTTGTAGTCTTGTGTTAATTAATCTAAAGGTGTTTAATTCTTCTACAGGAAAATAACCCGTTCTAGAAAGTACACTATAAAATACAGGTGAAATATGTCCATTTGATAAAAAGAAAAGATCTTCTCCAATGCCATCCATATCAAAACCTTCTTTTCTATCCATGATGTTATCATAAAGAGCTACTAAAAATTCTGCGCAACCTAATGATCCTCCTGGATGTCCAGAATTTACTTTGTGTACCATACGTAAAATGTCTCTACGTACCTGTGTGGTTAAATCTTCTAATTGTTGTGTGCTTGCCATGTTTTATGGGTTAAATATTTTGTTCCAAAATTAGGATTTTAATAGCCCACAACCAAGATTATTGAGGACACTTATTAACCAAATGGCTAGATTTCTTAACAATTCATTCATTTTAAAAAAAGTATTAACAAAATTTTCAATTTTAGGAAGTATTTAATACCCTTTGCATTTTTCTTACATATATTTGCTAGCTGAAGATTAAAGAGATATAATGACTTTCGATTTAAAAGCAAAAGACACACAAAGTAACGCTAGAGCAGGAGTAATAACTACAGATCATGGTGTAATTGAAACACCAATTTTTATGCCTGTTGGTACTGCTGGAACTGTAAAAGGTGTGCATCAAAGAGAATTAAAAAACGATATTAATCCAGATATTATTTTAGGTAATACCTATCACTTATATTTAAAACCTCAAATAGATGTTTTAGAAAAAGCAGGTGGATTACATAAATTTATGAACTGGGATCGTAATATACTTACGGATTCTGGAGGTTATCAAGTCTACTCTTTATCAGGAAATAACAAGATTAAAGAAGAAGGTGTTAAGTTTAAGTCTCATATTGATGGTAGCTACCACACTTTTACGCCAGAAAACGTAATGGAAATCCAACGTAGTATTGGAGCAGATATTATTATGGCATTTGACGAGTGTACACCTTATCCATGTGAATATAACTATGCTAGACGATCCATGCACATGACGCATCGTTGGTTAGAGCGTTGCCTAACACATCTTGATAAAACACCTTTAAAGTACGACTACTCACAATCCTTTTTTCCGATTGTTCAAGGTAGTACGTATAAAGATTTACGTAAGCAATCAGCCGAGTATATTGCAGGTGTTGGAGCAGAAGGTAACGCAATTGGTGGTTTGTCAGTAGGTGAGCCAGCAGAAGAAATGTATGCTATGACAGAGGTTGTAACAGATATACTACCATGGGATAAACCACGTTATCTAATGGGTGTTGGTACACCAATTAATATACTAGAAAATATTGCATTAGGTGTAGATATGTTTGACTGTGTAATGCCAACACGAAATGCAAGAAACGGAATGTTATTTACTGCCTACGGATCGATAAATATTAAAAACCTTAAATGGCGCGACGATTTTTCGCCAATTGACGAGATGGGCATTACTTACGTAGACACGGAATATAGCAAGGCATACTTACGTCACTTATTTAATACAAATGAATTATTAGGTAAGCAAATCGCAACCATACATAATTTAGGTTTTTATTTATGGTTGACTAGAGAAGCAAGAAAGCATATCTTAGCAGGCGACTTTAGAGCTTGGAAAGATAAAATGGTAAAACAAATGAATAATCGTCTATAAGTGAAAATATTAGACTGGTACATATTAAAACGTTATCTAATGACTTTTGCGGTCATGCTACTGTTGTTTATACCAATTGGTATTACAGTGCATTTAGCAGAAAAAATTGGTAAAATACTAGAAAACAATGTGCCTTTCGGCGAAGTCATGCAGTACTTGTTAGACTTTACAATATACTTTGCACATTTACTTTTTCCGTTATTTTTATTCTTATCAGTTATTTGGTTTACATCAAAATTAGCAAATAATACAGAGGTTGTAGCGTTTTTAAGCTCAGGTGTATCGTTTACACGATTTTTAAGACCTTACTTAATTGGAGGCGTAATTGTTGCTTTATTATCCATTGTTTTAGGATTATATCTAGCACCTAACGCTAGTAAAGGGTTTAATAATTTTAAATATAAATACCTCTCAGGTAAAAAAGAAAATAATAATACCAATGTATTAAAGCAGATTAATGATAACGATATTATTTACGTTACTAGCTTTGATACAAAAAATAAAACAGGAGTGAATTTTACTTTAGAGCATTTTGAAGAAGGTAAAATGACCTATAAAATTAGTGCATCTAACCTAAGATATATCGAAGAGGATTCAGCTTACATACTCCGTAATTACTTTAAAAGAACCATTGGAGATAACGATGATGTGTTGGACATTCAAAGAAAAAAAGACACAATTTTTTCATTTGATTTAGAAGATTTAACACCTGAGAGTTACATAGCTGAAACCTTAAGGTACGATGAGCTAGTTAGATTTATTGATAGAGAAGAAAAACGAGGCTCTAAATATATAGGTCGTTACAAATTAGCTAAATATCAAAAATGGAGTTTACCAGTTTCAGTATTTATACTTACAATTATTGCAGTAGCTGTATCTTCTAGAAAACGTCGAGGCGGAATGGGAGTCAATTTAGCGTTTGGGATTTGCATAGCCATGGTTTTTGTCTTTTTTGATAAGATATTTGGTACACTAGCCTCTCAGTCTAACTTTTCACCATTGCTAGCAGTTTGGTTTCCTAATATAATTTTTGGGGTTTTAGCTTTTTTCCTGTTACGCAATGCAAAACGATAAATTAAAAAATTACCTTCACTTACATGTCCTAGTTTTTATAGCTGGATTTACTGCTATTATTGGTAAATTAATAACTATCAATGCTGTTAGTTTAGTGTGGTATAGGATGTTAATGGCTACGGTTTTAATGTTTGTTTACATCAAGATTGCTAAAGTCGATATTTCTATTACCAAAAAATCATTGATTAAATTATCCATTGCAGGAGTAATAATAGCGTTACATTGGATTACTTTTTTTGGAGCCATACAAGTAGCTAATGCTTCTATTGCTTTAGCAATGTTCTCTACAGGTGCTTTTTTTGCATCCTTTATAGAACCTATAATATATAAACGTAAAATTATTGCTTATGAGATTGTTTTTGGTCTTATCGTGATTTTAGGTGTGTATTTAATTGTGAAAAGTGAGTTTAAATATATTGACGGAATGATTTTAGGAATTATTTCTGCATTTTTGTCCTCATTATTTGCAGTCCTAAACGGAAAGTTTTTAGAGGAGCATTCTGCAACCAAAATTTCATTTTACGAGTTTTTAAGTGGTGTGTTTTTTATATCACTGTATATTTTATGTTTTGGAGAAGGATTTAATCTAAATCACTTTAATATCTCATTGTCAGATGGTTTGTGGTTATTTGTATTAGCATCGGTTTGTACAGCATATGCCTTTATTGCATCAGTTTATGTAATGCGATATATTAGTCCTTACACAGTAGTATTAACGTATAATTTAGAGCCTATTTACGGAATCATTTTGGCATTGATGCTATTTCCAGAATCAGAAACCATGTCCTCTTCATTTTACATAGGTGCATTTATAATTTTAGGGGTTGTATTACTTAATGGAGTCCTTAAAAATTTAAAAAAATTCAAAAAGAATAAAATTCAACAAACTAATTGATTATCAAATTTTAACGTTAAAATCTGTGTATTTTAATCATAATCCTAAAATTTGATGTAAAAAAAATGTAATTTTGCATGCTAACATATAAACAAAACTATCGTTCCCTATGGAATATTTAGAATTTGAATTACCAATTAAAGAACTGGAAGAGCAATTAGAAAAGTGTCAAGTTATTGGAGAAGAGAGTGATGTAGATGTGACACAAACTTGCAAGCAAATCGAGAAAAAGCTTGTTGCTACCAAAAAAGATATATATAAAAACCTGACGCCTTGGCAAAGAGTACAAATGTCACGTCATCCTGATAGACCTTATACTTTAGATTATATTAAAGCCATATGTGGAGAGTCGTTTTTAGAGTTGCATGGAGACAGAAACTTTAAAGATGATAAAGCCATGATTGGTGGACTAGGTAAAATAGGTGACCAAAGCTTTATGTTTATTGGTCAACAAAAAGGGTTTAATACAAAAACTAGACAATACCGTAATTTTGGTATGGCTAATCCAGAAGGCTACCGTAAAGCTTTAAGATTAATGAAGTCTGCTGAAAAATTTGGAATACCAGTAGTAACATTATTAGATACGCCTGGTGCTTATCCTGGTTTAGAAGCTGAAGAGCGTGGACAAGGTGAGGCTATTGCTAGAAATATTTTAGAGATGACACGCTTAAAAGTGCCAATTATTACAATAGTAATAGGTGAAGGTGCTTCAGGTGGAGCTTTAGGTATAGGTGTAGGAGATAAGATTATGATGTTAGAAAACACATGGTACTCTGTTATATCTCCAGAATCTTGTTCTTCAATTTTATGGAGAAGCTGGGAATATAAAGAATTAGCTGCTGAAGCTTTAAAGTTAACAGCTACAGACATGAAAAAAATGAAGATTGTAGATGATATCATTAAAGAACCTTTAGGAGGTGCACATTCTGATAGAGAAACAACTTTTAAATCTGTAACAGAAGCTATTCTTGGTGCATACGACGAGTTTAAAAACTTATCACCAAAAGATTTAGTAAATAAGCGTATAGAAAAATATTGTGATATGGGTGTTTTTAAAGGGTAGACCTTATAAAACCATTTGCTAACAAAATCTGAAGTGTAATGCTTCAGGTTTTTTTTATGCTTATTAACAAAAAAACAGACTTATTAACAGTATAAATGTTGACGACCTGTTAAGATTGAGTAACTTTGTATCCTAATATTTCTTAACAATTTATTTACTTTCGCTAAGTCAAGAATTAGGTGAATTTTCATCTGGTTTTTTAAAAATTTTTAATCAATAAATTACTGAGTTATAACTCAAAACTATATTCAATAAATGAAGCAACCCAATCAAATAAAAGGCTATCAAGTTGACAGGAGCACTATTATAAACCTTGAAAAAGGTAAGATTCCACCACAAGCGTTGGATCTGGAAGAAGTAGTACTTGGTGCAATGATGATTGACAAGAAAGGGGTTGATGAAGTGATTGACATTTTAAGTGCTGATGCCTTTTATAAAGAAGCACATCAACACATTTTTGAAGCGATATTTATGTTGTTTCAAGAAAGTCAACCAATTGACTTATTAACAGTTTCGACACAATTAAAAACAAATTCAAAATTAGATTTAGCAGGAGGAGATTTTTATTTAATTTCTTTAACACAAAAAGTATCCTCTTCTGCCCATATCGAGTTTCATGCTCGTATAATTCTGCAAAAGTTTATCCAAAGAAGTTTAATTAAAATTTCTTCTGAAATAATTGAAGAAGCTTACGACGAAACTCAAGATGTATTTGACCTTTTAGATAAAGCAGAATCTAGATTATACGAAGTCACACAAGGAAACATAAAAAAATCCAGTGAAACTGCACAAGACTTAGTAATTCAAGCTAAGAAAAAAATTGAAGAAATCTCCAAAAAAGAGGGAATGAGTGGTGTGCCATCTGGTTTTAATAAACTAGATAAGTTAACCTCTGGTTGGCAAGAAAGTGATTTAATTATTATTGCAGCACGTCCAGGTATGGGTAAAACAGCCTTTACTTTAACAATGGCTAGAAACGTTGCAGTAAACTCAAATATTCCAGTAGCTTTTTTCTCTTTAGAGATGGCATCGGTACAGTTAATTACACGTTTAATTTCTAGTGAGACAGGACTGTCTTCAGAAAAATTAAGAACTGGAAAACTTGAAAAACACGAGTGGGAACAGCTTAACGTCAAAGTAAAAGCGTTAGAAAAAGCACCACTTTTTATTGATGATACACCTTCGCTTTCTATTTTTGATTTACGTGCAAAAGCTAGACGTTTAGCTTCACAGCATGGTATTAGAATGATCATGATTGATTATTTACAGTTAATGACAGCTGCAGGATCTGGAGGTAACCGTGAACAAGAAATATCGACTATTTCTCGTAACTTAAAAGCATTGGCTAAAGAGTTAAGTTTGCCTGTAATTGCACTGTCGCAATTATCGCGTGCGGTAGAAACACGTGGAGGAAGTAAACGTCCTTTACTATCAGATTTACGTGAATCTGGTGCGATTGAGCAAGATGCCGATATTGTAAGTTTTATTTACAGACCAGAATATTATAAAATTGACGAATGGGATGATGAAGAACGCTCTCCTACAGAAGGTCAAGGTGAGTTTATAGTTGCAAAACACCGTAATGGTGGATTGGAAAGTATTAGACTTAAATTTATCGGTCATTTAGGTAAGTTTGATAATCTTGATGATTTTGATACACCATTTGGTCAAGAATTTCATAGTAAAATGAATGCTGCTGCAAATGATAATACATTTGCTCCAGACAATTTCCCGTCAGCTAATGATGCTTTTGGTGCACCAGAAGAGGATGATAACGACGTGCCTTTTTAATAATAAGTAACTATTTAAATGGATAAAATAAAAACAACTAACTACCTACTTTTAATAATAGTAATTCCTATAATATTTTACTTATTAAAAGTGCTGTCATTTATATTTGTACCTCTGGTTTTTTCAATGTTTATAGCATTGTTGTTTTTACCATTAATGCGTTTTTTACGTAAACGCAAATTGCCTAAAGCGGTCAGTGTTTTTATTGTATTAGTAGTTATAGCCTTAGGTGTAAAGCTTGGGGTAGAATTAGTAAAGCTATCAAGTAGAGAAATTTTAGCATCAGATTCTCAATTTTTTGCTAAAGCAGAAACAAAAATCAACACACTAGTTGATAATGTCGAAGCTTTTTTTGGTGTAGAAAAAGTAGAAGGTAGCAGGTCTTTAACTAGGTTAGTTAATAAAGAAGCCTTGCTAGATAATTTATCACCAACAATTAGTTTTATTAGTAAATTTTTGACAGCTTTATTAATGACGACGTTTTTTGTGGTCTTATGGTTAGCAGAGTCTATTAATGTGGAAAAATTAATTAATAGGACCATTTTAAGAAAAAAGCATACGTCTATTAAAACGTTTATGAAAATAGAAAAAGACTTGATTAAATTTATTAAAGTTAAGTTTTTAGTAAGTTTTTTAACTGGTGTTTTTACAGGTGTGGCATGTTACTTTTTTGATGTAAGTTTCCCAATATTTTGGGGTTTATTTGCGTTTTTAATTAATTTTGTTCAAATGGTAGGTTCGTTTATTACAGTAATCTTGCTATCTATTTTTGCATTTGTCGAGTTAGAAACATCTAGTAAATTATTATTTTTTATAATTTCAATAACAGGAACACAAGTATTATATGGTAGTATTCTAGAACCCATATTTATGGGTAAATCCTTTTCTATTAATGTTATTGCTGTTTTAGTGATGTTAATGTTTTGGGGTTATATTTGGGGTATTCCTGGTTTAATTATGGCTATTCCAATTACAGTATTTCTTAAAATTATTTTTGAACAATTTCCTCGAACAAAAATTATTTCAGAATTACTCTCAGGCTCTACCAGTTAATTTATTATTAATCCTTTTATAACAGTTGCTTTTTTAAGTATCTTTCAAGTTATAAAAAAGTATTTTTAAATGAATAAATTTACAGTCTTTCTATTCTTTTTTCTGTTTGTTTCTAAAGGGTTTGCATCCTATATTTTAATACCAATGGATGCTGACACCCAAAAAAATCATTTAAAAGCTTACGGAATTACGTATTGGAGTTTAGAAAAAGACGTTAAAGTTAAGTGGTTACTTAATTATAGAGGTGGTTCTTTTTTATTACCTGATAGTGAGTCAATCCAGCGTGAGTGTAAAATTAGAGGTGTTAGTTTCGAAATTATTTCTGACTTAAAGACAGAGCAAATTTTAAAAGAAATAGCAAGTCCAAGTAAAAATATGGAAGCTGTAGTATTGGAAAAAGCACCCAAAATAGCTGTGTACACACCTCAAGGTAAATTACCTTGGGATGATGCAGTAACTATGGTATTAAGTTATGCCGAAATACCTTACGAAACCATTTACGATGAAGAAGTATTAAAGGACGAATTACTGTTGTACGATTGGTTGCATCTTCACCATGAGGATTTTACAGGACAATTTGGGAAATTTTATGGAAGATATCGCCAAGCAGCATGGTATATTCAAGAAAAAAAAGACGCAGAGGCATTAGCTACTAAATTAGGTTACACTAAAGTATCTGAAGAGAAACGTGACGTTTCATTAAAAATAAGAGATTATGTTGTTGGTGGTGGCTTTATGTTTGCCATGTGTAGCGCAACAGAAAGCTTTGATATTGCCTTGTCTGCAGATGGAATTGATATTTGCGAACCTATGTTTGATGGAGATTCAAGTGATGGTAACTATCAAGCTAAAATTGATTTTGATAAAACATTTGCTTTTAAAGATTATACTTTAGAGCGTAGTCCTTTAGTGTATGAGTTTTCTAGCATAGATATGACTATGAAACGTAAAATCCCTAAAGAGACAGATTATTTTTCATTAATGGATTTTTCCGCAAAATGGGATCCAATACCAACTATGCTTTGTCAAAATCATACAGCTTTAGTAAAAGGTTTTATGGGACAAACAACCTCTTTTACTAGAGACCAAATTAAGTCAAATGTTTTAGTTATGGGAGAAAACAAAACAAATGGTGAAGCTAAATACATTCATGGTATAAAAGGAAAAGGCTTTTTTACTTTTTATGGTGGACATGATCCAGAAGATTATACGCACCAAGTTGGTGATCCAAAAACCGAGTTATCCTTGCATCCAACATCACCTGGTTATAGACTTATTTTAAATAATGTCTTATTTCCTGCTGCTAAAAAGAAAAAGCAGAAAACGTAATATGAAATATTTATTTCTATGTATTTCTATCTTTTTTCTCCAAATTTCGTTTGCTCAATCAGATAGCATTCAAGATTACGGTCAAAATTTAATTGATCAAAATAAATTAGATACAGCCATAATTTACTACAAAAAGCACTTGCTTAGACCAAGCAGTCAAAAACAACAGGTACACTTACTTTTTGGATTGGCAGATGCTTATAAATTAAAATTAGATTATACTAATGCTAATGAAAACTACAACCAGTCTTTTATTACGATAAGCAAAATTAAAGACAAGCAATTAGAGTTTTTGTACTATGTAAAAAAAGCAGAGTTTTTTAGAAAAAGAGCGATGCATATTGATGCAGTAAAAGAGTTAGATAAGGCGTTAGTTATATTAAAAAATACGCCTATAAATGATTTATACTTATCCAAGTATTACAATCGTAAAGCCGCACTTTTTACAGAACATTACCAGTTGAATGATTCCACGCTTTATTATTCAAATAAATCCTTATTACTTGCAAAAAAAATAAAGGATAATGATGCTATATTTTATTCATTATTAGAGATTTCTGGGGTTTATGAGCGTAAAAAGGATTATAAAACTTCTCTAAAATATTTGGATGAAATTATAGATTTTGCTAAAAGCAATAATATGAAGCAGCAAGAAGCAGATGCTTACATTAGTTATGTAATGGTATTGGCACGAAGCAATCAATTAGAAAAAGCATTAAAAGCGTCACTTTATGCTGCAGATTTTTCTAAAAAAAATAAGTTTTTATACAATGAGATTATCTTCTATCAAAATATTCAAAATTTATATTTTAGACTAAATAATATCGAAAAAGCATACGAGTATTTAAAACAAAGATTAGAGTTAACAACAAAATATGATGAAATAAAAAAAGAAGAATTATTATTTAATCTAGAAACACAATACAAGTTAGCAGATAAGGAGAGTCAGATTAAGATTAATAATTTGGAAATTATAAATCAAAAAAAAGCATTAGCCTCCAATAAGGTTAACTTATATATTGCACTAGTATTGTTTGTGTTTTCAATTGCAGTGGCAGTCCTAATAGCTTATTTTCTTAAGCGCTCAAAAAAAAGCAATAAGCAATTACAAATACTGTCTTCGGAAAACGAATTTTTATTAAGTGAAGCAAACCACAGGATTAATAATAACTTACAATTAGTAGTAATACTTATTAATAATCAACTAAAAAAAGCCTCAGAGACAGAAAAAATTCAACTAAAAAATATTTTAATAAAGGTAGAAGCTATTTCTACTTTACATAAACATTTATATAAAAACGAAGACAAACAAACTATAGATATTGCTAATTACTTAAAAGATGTAAAAACTAGTTTTTTTGATGTGTTTAAAGAAAATGATATTACTACTAATTTTGATGTCAATTCTTTAGAAATAGCCACAGATCAAGCAATGTATTTTGGATTATTACTAACTGAGTTATTAATTAATTCTATCAAACATGCCTTTAATGAACAAGATTATAAGGTGATAGATTTTACATTAAGGGTTTATAATGGGTTGCTATTATTTATATATAGTGATAATGGTATAAGCTTGGCTAATAAATCAATAAAACCTAAACTAGTAGATAAAATTTGTCGTCAATTAGAAATGGATTATAATATAAATACAGATAATGGTTTTAATTTTTTGATGTCTAAAAAAATAAATAATGAATAAGTTACAGGACACAAAAATCCTAATCGTAGAGGACGAGATTATTATAGCAGATTACATAGAGGAGTTATTACTTGAAGAGCAATTTACAAACATAGCTATTTCGAATAATAAAGAAGCAGCTTTAAATAAAATGACTGTTTTTTTACCTGATATTATTTTAATGGATATTAATTTACAAGGGAAAAATGAGGGCATTCAGTTAGCTAAATCTAAAAATAACAACGCAACAGTTGTTTTTATTACAGGTCAAAATGACTTAGTATTAATGAATGAAGCACTAAAATCTAATCCAGCAGCTTACTTAACTAAACCAATTAAAAGACTGGACCTTTTAGCTACCATAAATTTAGCGATTTATAAAAAGCAATCGCAAATCTTTCAATTTAAAGATGGATACGATATTATTAATTTAAATTTTTCGGATATAAGATATTTTGTTGCAGAAGGTAATTATGTAAATATTTATACGCTAACTAAAAGATTTACTATTAGACAATCATTAATGGCTGTTATGGATAAACTTCCTACAGATAGTTTTAAACAAACGCATCGCTCTTATATAGTTAACAAAAATAAGATAGAACGTGTCACTTCAAACGCAGTAGTTATAAATGGTTTGGATATTCCATTATCAAGGACGTATGCTAAACAATTTAAATAGCAGTTTACATACAAAGTGATGCGCTTTGTCCCATATCAGTAAAAAATAATAGATTAAAAGTTAGATTTGGCGTCCTTAACAAATCTATCTAATCTATTATTTATGAAACAAAATTATTTTACTTTTTTTGCTGTCCTATTTTTTGGTATTCTCTCAGCCCAAACCTTTCAAGAAGGAGGCGTTAATTATTATGTCATTTCAGCAGCTGACAGCACTGTTGGTGTGGTGTCATCTGCAAGTTTTGAAGGTGCATTAGTAGTACCTCCAACCGTTAATAATGCAAGTGTTGACTATACTGTAATTGCTATTTTAGATAGTGCTTTTGAAAATAGTACAACGTTAACTTCAATAGAAATCCCTAATACTGTAACTTTTATAAGTAATGGAGCATTTCGATTTTGTACTAATTTAACTTCTGTTATAATACCTAATTCTGTTACAAGTATAGGACAATTGGCATTTGGCGCATGTACTAGTTTAACTTCTGTTGTAATACCTGATTCAGTTACTTCTATTGGTATTGATGGATTTGCTGGTTGTTCAGGTTTAACTTCTCTAACAATTTCTAATTCGTTAACTAGTTTGTCAGTTAATGTATTTGCAGGTTGTACTAGTTTAACGTCATTAAATATTCCAAACTCAGTAACTAGTATTGGACAAGATGCCATAAGAGCTTGTTCAAGTTTAACTTCGGTAACAATTCCTAGTTCAGTGACAAGTATTTCTAATACTGTATTTCAAGACTGTTCTAATTTAAATACAGTTACTGTTAATTGGTCAACACCACTAGCTATAAATGCTAATGTTTTTCAAAATGTAAATATTGGAAGCGCAACCCTTTATGTTCCTGTTGGCACTGAGGCACTTTATCAATCAGAGTCAGTTTGGCAAAGCTTTGGTACTATAGGTCAACCACAAGTAGCAACACACTTAAATTTTGATGGAGTGGATGATTTTATTGATTGTGGTAATATATTGCCAGAGTCATACACAAAAGAGGCATGGATTTCTATAGATGCAATTAATCAGACAAGTAATATAATTTCAGGCTCAGACAGTTCTGGACAAAATGCTTTTTGGGTACCTAATGGAGTGTTATCTGCTGGTCATAATGGTACTTGGAATACTGTCGAAGATACAAATGTATTATCACTAAATACTTGGTATCATGTAGTGGTTAGTTATGATTACGCTACTCAAACTTTAAAATTATATAAAGACGGAATTTTGATAGATTTAAATAATAATGTTCCAGCACCAAATAATGGTAATGATATTCATATAGGTTCTTATAATGATGCAAGTAACTTATTTAATGGATCTATTGATGAAGTTCGTATTTGGAATGTCGTAAGAACAGAAGAACAAATTAATGGTAGTAAAAATTGCGAGTTACAAGGTGATGAAGCAGGTCTTATTGCTTATTATCAATTTAATGAAGGTCTTGATGCTAATGAAAATGCAGCTTTCACAACTCTAAATGATGCAACTATCAATGCTAATAATGGGTCGTTAAATAATTTTGCTTTAACAGGAAATACCTCTAATTGGTTAGCAGGTTCTCCAGTTGTAAGTGGATCAATTGTTCCTTCTGAAGCAATTGTTAGTAGTCCAGTAATTTATTTTCAAAATGATAGTGCAATGCCATTAACTGCTACTTTAGGAGCCAATGGATCAGAATTAGTATGGTATACAGCAGAAACTGGACAAGTTGGATCAACAACCGCACCTACACCAAGTACTACAACTATTGGAGCTACTTCATATTGGGTAACAAGTACAAATGCCAATGGATGTGAAAGTGAAAGAACTGAAATTGTCGTAAATGTATTAGAGCCAGCAACACACTTAAATTTTGATGGTATTGACGACTATGTTAATATAAACATAGGAACATTTACTACTCAAAACTTTAACTACACACATGAGTTTTGGTTTAAAACTACAAGTGCTAACAGTACAATTTTTAACTTTTCCGATACAGGAATGCCTAACTCTGGAGGTTTTAATAAAACCATTTATTTACAAAACGGAAACTTAGTGTCTTATGTTTATAACAATACAGAAAATTATATCACATCAACAGCCACTTTTAATGATAATAATTGGCATCATGTTACAGAGATTGTTACTTTTTCAGAAAGACGTCTTTATGTGGATGGTACATTAATAGGAACAGATACTAGTTTTTCTAACCAAAATTTTGGATATATGGTTCTAGGAGCAAGTAATTTAACTCCAGGAGTTTATTTTGAAGGAGAAATAGATGAAGTTAGAATTTGGAATACAGCCTTAGCTATTGACGATGTTAATGCAACAGGTAATTGTCAATTGCAAGGTGACGAAGCTAACCTATTAGCATACTATCAATTCAATCAAGGAACAGATGCTACAGATAATACATCAGTAACAACTTTAATAGATGCGACAACAAATGCATACAATGGTAATTTGATAAACTTTAGTTTAACAGGTAATACTAGTAATTGGTTAGCTGGTTCTCCTATTGGAGAAGCACCTATAGTTACAATGCAACCTCAGGATCAAACTATTACAGAAACAGATACTGCTGTTGTTTTTACTGTTTCAGCATCTAATGTCACCTCGTACCAATGGGAAGTGTTTTTCGAAGATGGTGAAGGTGGTGCATGGATGCCTTTAGACGATTCATTTACAGATCCGGATGTTTCGGGTTCTACAACTAATACGCTAACAATTTCAGGAGATAATGTTTCATTTATCGTTGGTTTACAATTTAGAGTTGTAATGAATGGTACTGCTAGTTGTAATGTTATTTCAAATGAAGTTACTGTAACAGATGAAACACTGTCAGTGTCTAATTTTTTAATTAATGAAGTAAAGGTATTTCCAAATCCAACAACAGATAACGTTAAGGTTACTTTATCTAAAGTACAAGATTTTGAAATATCAGTATACGACTTAAACGGAAGATTACTTTTAAACACAAAAAACAGAAGTGATGCTTTTTTATTAGATTTAACAGATTATCAAAATGGTATATATATTATTAAGACTAAGATTAATCAAAAAGAAGCTATTAATCGAGTTATTAAACACTAAGGAAGTTTAGTAAAGTTCGAGAAGCAGTGTTGTAATTTACAACACTGCTTTTTTTTGCTTTATAATTAGCGGATACTAATAGCAAATTATTAATTTTTAGAGTTGTTTAACTAAACAATATTATATAAGAATATTATTTTTACTACATTACAGTTAATCTAAAACAGTCTTAAAATGTCAACAAAAGATCAAATCTTAAAAAAAATTGAAATATTAATCACCAACCACTTCGAATCTCCAAAAAATGCATTTGATTTTTTTGACGAAGATGGTGATAAAAAATTATCAAAATCAGAAATTAAAAACCTATTGCAAGAAGCAGAAATTAGTGGTTTTATTAGAGGTATAGTCGCTTCAAAATTAATAGAAGGTTATGATTTAGATGGAGATCAACAAATAAGTTGGTCAGAATTTAAAACTGCAATTGACGAAATAGCACTTTAAATTCTTTCTTTTTTTGAAACAATCAATACTTCAATTCCTAAAATTACAAATCATTACAATACTTTTTTGGGTATTATCGTTTTGCTTATTTATTACTATCCGTTATTTTGAAATAGGCACGGAAGGAGGAAAGGCATTTGTAACTAACTACGACCAAGTAATACCAATAACACAATGGTTACAATTTAGCATTTTAATAGGTGTGGTTGTTGGTTTTTTTTATGGGATAATCGAGTTTATTTCTGATAAATTATTGCTGTACAAATTTTCTACTGGTTTACTAATATTACTTAAAACAATAGTTTATTTACTTTTATTAATACTTTCAACAAGTTTTGTGGTTGGTTTAATAGAAGTTCAAATAGACAGAAACCTTCCAAATGAACCTGGTTGGTGGATGGAAAATAAAGTGTTTTGGCTAATAGTTGTGTATTTTAATATATGCTCCTTAATATTTTCTTTTTTAAAAATTGCGATAGAAAACTTTGGTCATGGCGTTTTATTAAATCAGTTAATTGGAAAATATAAAAGACCAAGAGAAGAACGTCGTATTTTTATGTTTCTAGATCTTCAATCTTCTACCACAATTGCAGAGCAATTAGGCCACTATAAATACAGTCAATTGATTCAACAATGCTTTTATGATCTTAACTCGGTAATAAATAATTTTGATGCAAATATATATCAATATGTTGGTGATGAGGCTGTGATTAGTTGGACTTTTGATAAAGGTGTAAAACAAAATAATTGTGTCGAATTATTTTATAAATTTCAAGATAAGTTAGTTAAAAAAGAAAAATTATACCTCAAACAGTTTGGTTTAATACCTAAGTTTAAAGCTGGATTGCATGGAGGAACATTAATAGTGACAGAAGTTGGGACTATTAAAAAAGAAATTGCTTATCATGGAGATGTTATAAATACATCTGCAAGAATACAAGGAGAGTGTAATAAGTATGATGAAACGCTTCTTATATCTGAATCATTACTTCAAAAACTTAAATTACATAAATATAAGCTAACATCAATGGGTGACATTACTTTAAAAGGTAAAGAAAGCACACTTAAGTTATTTTCAATTAATAAACTTAATTAATCAAACTATCAATTAACTGCTTGATTACAATTTCTACCCCTTTTTCATTATTTGATTTAGTTAAGTAGTTAGCAATGGTTTTTACATTTGGATGTGCATTATCCATAGCGTAACTATAGTGTCCTAACTTTAGCATCTCTATATCATTATTATAATCTCCAAAAACCATAGTTTCAGATTCAGTAATATTATATAGCTCTTGAATATGTTTAATGGCATAGCCTTTATTAGCTATATTTTCTGAAATATCAACCCAGTGATTGGCAGATACCTTTACTTTAAATTTATGTTCCAAATGTTTAACGGAAGGGTAGATGTACTTTTCAGAGCTTTCTTCATGATATAATGCTATTTTATAAACGTCTTCTGTAATTTCAGACACATCATCAATAAGGTCGTAATTTGAGTAATACTCACTTAAAAGTGATAACAATTTTTCAGATTTACTTACTACGTAAGCTTTATTTTTTGTACAAAATACAGGATGAGTATCTTGTAATCCAACTACTAATTTAGAAATTGTAATTAAGCTGTTTTTTTTAAAAGTATTTGAAATTAGTAAATGATCTTGTTTTATTGCTAGTCCACCATTTTCTGATACTATAATAATATCATCTTTAATAACTTTTAATTTTTCAAGCATGCTATAATAAGGTCTTCCGCTAGCAGCTACAAACAATATGTTTTTTTCTTTTAAGATTTTAAATAATTCAAAAAACTCATCACTTACTTGATGATTAGTGTTTAATAAAGTTCCATCTAAATCGGATACTATTAATTTAATTTGACTTAAAGACATGTGCAATTCAATATTTAAAATGTAAAGCTAGTGGATAAGTTTGTTATAAAACAATTATTATAGTTAAGTTATAATTAAATAGCATAAAAAAATCCGATTCAATTAAGAATCGGATTTTCTATTTTATAAGCGAAGTATTGTTATACAAATGGCAAAATGCCCTTTATTTTACTTTGTTCACAATTGCTTCAAAAGCATCTGGATTGTTCATTGCTAAATCAGCTAAAACCTTACGGTTTAATTCGATATTATTAGCTTTTACTTTACCCATAAATTGTGAGTAAGACATTCCATGTAATCTTGCTCCAGCGTTAATACGCGTGATCCATAATGCACGGAAAGTTCTCTTTTTGTTTCTACGGTCTCTGTATGCATATTGCATAGCTTTGTCAACCGCGTTTTTTGCTACTGTCCAAACGTTTTTACGACGTCCAAAGTAACCTTTTGCTTGTTTAAGCACCTTTTTTCTTCTGGCTCTTTTGGCAACAGAATTTACTGATCTAGGCATAATTTAAATTGTTTTTTTGTAGTAGGCGGTTAATTAATTAACACTTTGTAAAGGCCTAACTCCAGGGTTTATAAATAATTTGTAACCAATTAAGGTAATGTTACTTTAAACGCATCATTACTTTAATATTGTTCTCATCCGCTTTATGTACTAAACCGTCATGAGTTAACTTAAGCTTACGTTTTTTAGACTTCTTTGTTAAGATGTGACTTTTAAAAGCGTGCTTTCTTTTAATTTTACCAGTACCAGTAAGCTTGAAACGCTTTTTAGCACTAGATTTTGTTTTCATTTTAGGCATTTTGTTTCCTAGTTTTAATTATTTCGCTTATAATATTTTTGTCCTTAATAAAGGATACTATTTACTTTTTAGGAGCAATAAACATAGTCATACGCTTTCCTTCAAGTCTTGGCATTTGTTCTACTTTTCCAAATTCTTCCAAATCTTGAGCTAAACGTAATAATAATATTTGTCCTTGCTCTTTAAACACAATTGATCTCCCTTTAAAGAAAACAAAAGCTTTTAGCTTTGCACCTTCTTTTAAGAATTTCTCGGCGTGTTTCTTTTTAAACTCGTAATCATGGTCATCTGTTTGAGGACCAAATCGAATTTCTTTGATAACAACTTTTGTAGCCTTGGATTTTAATGCTTTTTCCCGCTTCTTCTGTTCATAAAGAAACTTCTTGTAATCCATTATTTTACATACAGGTGGATCTGCTTTAGGCGAAATTTCTACCAAGTCAAGTTCTTGCTCTCTTGCAAATTCTCTTGCTTCTTTAGTGGTGTAAATTCCTACTTCAACATTTTCTCCAACTAGACGCACTTTCTCTGCTCTAATCTTACCGTTAATGTTGTGCTGATCTTCCTTAATGATTCTTGCCGGACCTCTTGATCTTTTTCTACGTATTGCTATGACTTATATATTTTAGTTAAACTTAATTTTAAAATTGTCTTTTTGTTTTATTTATCTCTGTTTTAACAATTTCTGCAAAGGTATCTACACTAATCGTGCCTAAATCTTCACCACCATGTTGTCGTACAGATATCTTGTTTTCTGCTTCCTCTTGTTCCCCAATGATAATCATATAAGGCGTTTTACTCATTTCAGCCTCTCTAATTTTCTTACCAATGGTCTCGCTTCTGTTATCTACAAGTGCGCGAATTTCGTGATTTTCTAGCAAAGTTAAAACTTTTTCGCCGTATTTCTCGTATTTCTCACTAAGAGTTAATATAGAAACTTGATTTGGCATTAACCAAAGCGGGAAATTTCCTCCTGTATGTTCCAGTAAAATAGCTATAAAACGTTCCATACTTCCAAAAGGAGCGCGATGGATCATTACAGGTTTGTGTGTTTCATTATCACTACCTTTATAAGATAATTCAAAACGTTCTGGTAAATTATAATCAACCTGAATAGTTCCTAATTGCCATTGTCTACCTAAAGCATCCTTAACCATAAAGTCTAATTTAGGTCCGTAAAAAGCAGCTTCGCCAGTTTCTATAACATAATTTAAATTTTTATCCTTGGCAGCATTTATAATAGCTTGTTCTGCTTTTTCCCAGTTTTCTAAACTTCCAATATATTTTTCTGGCTTTTCTGGATCACGTAAAGAGACTTGTGCAGTAAAGTTTTCAAATCCTAAAGATCCAAATACATACAACACTAAATCAATAACATTTTTAAACTCTTGATCTAATTGATCTGGAGTACAAAAAATGTGTGCATCATCCTGCGTAAAACCTCTAACTCTCGTTAAACCATGTAATTCGCCACTTTGTTCATATCTATAAACAGTGCCAAATTCAGCAAAACGTTTCGGTAAATCTTTGTAAGACCATTGCATACTGTTATATATTTCACAGTGATGTGGGCAGTTCATAGGTTTTAGTAAAAATTCTTCACCTTCTTTTGGCGTAGTAATAGGTTGGAAGCTGTCTTCGCCATATTTAGCATAGTGACCGGAAGTAACATAAAGTTCTTTTTGTCCAATATGCGGAGTAACAACCATTTCATAACCTGCTTTTTTCTGAGCAGCCTTTAAAAAATCTTCTAAACGCTCACGTAAAGCAGCACCCTTTGGTAGCCATAAAGGTAAACCTGCTCCAACTTTTTGAGAAAAAGTAAAAAGCTCAAGCTCTTTACCTAACTTTCTATGGTCACGTTTTTTAGCTTCTTCTAATAATGCTAAGTATTCAGTTAATTCTTTTTGTTTTGGAAAAGATGTTCCGTAAACACGTGTTAATTGAGGTTTATTTTCATCACCTCTCCAATAAGCACCTGCAACAGATAATATTTTTACAGCTTTAATAATCCCTGTGTTTGGGATATGTCCACCACGACACAAATCAGTAAAAGTAGAATGGTCACAAAAAGTAATAGTCCCATCCTCAAAATTTTCAATTAATTCAGTCTTATATTCATTGTCTTTATATAAAGACAAAGCATCGGCTTTAGTAACAGATCGCATAGCAAACTCATGTTTGCCTCTTGCGATCTCTAACATTTTAGTTTCAATAGTCTTAAAATCCTTATCAGTAATGGTGTCATTACCAAAATCAACATCATAATAAAAACCATTATCAATAGCAGGACCAATAGTTAATTTACTATTAGGGTATAACTCCTCAATCGCCTGAGCTAATACGTGGGCAGAACTATGCCAAAATGCTTTCTTTCCTTCATCATTAGTCCAAGTGTAAAGTACCAAAGATCCATCCGTTGTTAATTTCGTAGATGTTTCAACGGTTGTTCCATTAAAACTTGCCGAAATAACATTTCTTGCCAATCCCTCGCTAATACTCTTAGCAACATCCATAGGTGTAGAATCTTTTTCAAAAGATTTTACACTACCATCAGGTAAAGTAATTTTTATCATCAATATCAAATTAAGCTACAAATATAATAGGATAATAATAGACTGGCAATACAAGTATTAAGTAATACTAAATAAATTCTGCCATTTTAAAATAATTAGGGCGTTACCCAAAGGGTCGGGCTATCACTACTCGCTTTTTTTTACAAACCATATACCTTATATATGTTATAGTATTTAAAATAATCAAAAGTCATAATACTATAGGGTATATAAAAAAAAGAGCTCAAACAGACCGTTCTATCCCTAACGTGTTGCAAATCAATAAACAATATTCGATACAGCTAACATTTGTAATCTTGAGGTAATTCAATCCTAAAATAAAAATAAAAAATATAATACTGTAACACGCTAATTACAAAGGATTAAAGGCGTATGTTACCTGTAAATTAAAAAAAGATTAAAAAAAAGGGTTGCGGGAACCAAAAAGGCTTGTATATTTGCACCCCGAAAACGACGTAACTGATGTTACTGAGAGTAAAGGAAAACGTTCTAAGATATATTGAAAGTGAAGTTTAAAAAAAAGAAAAAAACTTTTTTTCAAATAAAGCTTGTGGGATTAAAAAAAGCGAATTATATTTGCACCCGCTTAAGGAAATAACATCTTAAGAGATAAAGAAAAAAGTTCATAAACATATTGAATTGACAGCGTAAGAATTAATTGGAAACGATTAATTTAAACAAACGAGAATAAACCATTTTGAGTACTGAGAACATTATTAATTGTTAAAACATAGTCGTAAGACTTAAAATTTAACGATGAAGAGTTTGATCCTGGCTCAGGATGAACGCTAGCGGCAGGCTTAACACATGCAAGTCGAGGGGTAGCAGGGAGCTTG
>NZ_JBAKAO010000004.1:0-224674 GCF_038154885.1 Olleya sp. Ti.3.14 | reverse complement strand
CCCACTATACGAAAATCAGGGAGTAGTGTAAGAGGTCGAAGTAGAATAAGTAAAGTAGGCAACAAGAAACTAAGGAATCTATTGTTTTTATGTTCTTTTTCAGCGTGTAAGCACAATAAGGCTTGTAAAGAGATTTATGAACGATTAGTCGCTAAAGGAAAAAGTAAGAAGCTGGCATTAATAGCAGTAGGTAATAAGTTATTAAAACAGGCTTTTGCTATTGCTAAAAGTGGGAAACCTTATGATGAAAATTTTGTTTCAAGATTAGCTTAAAATGGCTTGTTTTTTAACTCAGTTCTTTGTTGTGCATAGTATTTTTTATTTTTCCCATTTGTCAGTTCTATTTCTCTGGTCATTTATGGTTAGGAAATGAATAGCTATTAATAACTGAATATTCTGATTATCTAAATCAAATTTAGATGGGTTTAAGTAAATTCTATTTTGTAACCAACCCATTGATTCAAAATCTCCAGCACCAATTACTCTATCTGCATATTCTTTTAATTCATTATTAGTTCTTCCAAGTTCAGTTAAAAACTTTTGGTACTTGCCATTATATTTTGAGGAAAGACTTTTTAATTCTAATCCAGTATCTCGATAAGTTTCTTTTCCGAAACCCCAAATTTCATTAAATGTAGATTCGGAAATCGAATCATAAAGTTCCTTTTGATTTTGATAATCAATTCTTTCTAAAAGTGAAAACAAACCATTTTCTAATAATTCTGGCAATATTTTATTAAAACACGTTTTGAAATCAGAGTTTTTATTTTCACAGATTTGGTTTTTAAAAAAATCCGTTATTTTATTCAAGTCAGAGATTTGGTCAGTTGAAAAGTTGTTTTTTAATTCAGTCGTAGAATATTGAGTTTTACAAGAGAAATTCAACTGTAAAATTGTAACTCCAAATATCAATATTAGCGTTTTTCTCATATTATGTACAACGTCTCGTATATGAAAAGTAGCGCTGAATATAAGCGGTTACTTTTTGGATTAACACAAGCTGAATTTTTAAATTTTACTATTTATATTTTTATTGTAAATCGTCAAATTTAAAAATTTGGCAACTTTCCAAAAATGCCCAAACCTTCCTGTTAGTAAAGACTTGCGCTATTTTTTATATACATTGTTGTACCACGTTTAACTTGTTTATTTCTTCATAGAACTTCCTGAATGAACGACTATTCTGTTGAGCAATTTCAGGACGTAATTTATTCGAAATTAATTTTCTGTTGGCTTTAGATTTTAAATCAACATTTTCTTTTAATTTGCTATTCAACCATTTATTTGGGTTTGGAATATCTAAATCAACATTTTGGTACTCTTCGGTAATTAAAGTTTCATCAACAATCTCGCAAGTTTTAAGTGATTCATAATCTGCACAGAGCCAGCTTTCATAAGTCTTATCTGCTACTATAACTACAATTTCATCAGGTAGAGTTAATGTTCCATTTGCTTGACTTTCTATAAATTGGTTACAGTTTTCAATTACCAATTCTTTTAATTCAATACAATTTTGAACTAAACCTTCTCTAATTGCTTCTCTATAGTCTAATGTTATAATTATTTTGTGAGGTTTACATAACTTGATTAATCTTAGTAATTCTTCCCCTGTGTTTTTAGTGATATTTCCAATTCCTTTTGCATTAGAAATTGGATAATAGGAAGGACCTAAAATTTTGCTAATTATTGCTGGATAAGTATCATATTCACAATGACCTTCTACTATTAGTGCTAATGGAACTCTCATATACTTTGTTTAAAAGGTTGTTGGTACACCTTTTAAAAGGCCTCTTGTCCATAATTCTCCAATTTCTCCCATTGAAATTTCTGCATTAGGAATAATTGAATCGATATTTGAATAATGTGTTCCTGTTTCGTCTCTTTCAGTTATGAGTAGTTCAGACTTTTCAATATTTTCTAGAACCTGTTGAGAATGTGTTGTAAGTATAACTTGTAAATTATTTAATTGTACAACTTCTCTGATATGTGAAATTAGTTCCTTAACTGCCCAAGGGTGAAGTCCGTGTTCTGGTTCTTCAATTAATATAGTTGAACCACTTTTATGAGCTTCAAGAGAAATAAGAATTGCTAAAGCTCTTAATGTTCCATCTGATGATTCCCAAGCTTCAATATTTCTACCACCAAAAACTTCCTTAAATAATAAATATTCTTTTCCTGCTCTTAGACTTTCTGAATATACATTTGAGAAATACGGTGAAATATTTGACATAGTTGTTATTACTCTTTTCCAACCTAATTTATTATCCTTTGCAAATCTTTTTACAACTGAAGGCATATTATTACCAGTCACTGAAACTTTATCCTCGGAAGAAATAGATTGTTCTTGTCTTAACTCATTAATTAATAAGTCATATCTACCATAAGAGGTTATTTCGTTTAATATTTTTCTTAAATGGGAATTAAAATTTATAATTCCTCTATCTGAAGATAGAATTGGTAGTTCAGATTTCTTTTCGTCTGATTTTAAATTATTTAATAATGATTTTATTATTTTTTTGATTTCAGTGCTGGTGAACGCTTTATCATTTCTTTGAAAAAAGCTTCTAAAACCAAGCCAACCCATAAAAAGAGAATTATTACTTTTTGTTAGTTTGAAATTAACATCATACTGAATATTATTTTTCTTATCTCTTGTAAAAACAACTTTACTATCATAATATTTAGCTAGCGTTTCGCTATCAATAGTGAGTTTTTCATCAACTTTATCTTCATTATCTAATTCTTTATCTAAATAATGACTCAATAACAATATTGAATTAGCTGTCAGTGATTCTCTTGTGATTTTTAAAGGATTTCTTTTAGTTCTAATAAACCCAATTTCATATTCTGCTGAAAGTGGTAATAAATTATGTTTTAGCCAATTTTTGGGCGGTTCCAACTCGAAATTTAATTTAATAAAGATTTCTTGGTCATAAATTGTATTGTGTTGCTTAGGTAAAATTTCTCCAAAACCACCTCTCTTATAGACCGTTTCTTGAAGGCCATATTCGGCAAGGTCAGAAATGAAATCTACTGCTTTAATAAGGTTACTTTTTCCTGTAGCATTTGCTCCAACTATGACTGTTAATTTTTGTAAATCAACAGAAGATTTAAGGATACTTCTAAAATTTCTTATTTCAATCTTCTTTATCATTTCTCAATTGGTTTTCAAAATGTGGTACAACAATTAAATAAAATGCCTATAAACCATTAATACAATAAAAAATAGCTATTATACTACTTCTCTAGGCGTTCACGCTCTCTTAGCGATTTAGTACGCTCGTTTGTTTGTAACGTAGTGTTTCCAAACTTGTAACTAAAGCCTAATTTAACGTAACGGTTATCTATGTTATGATAACTGTAATTGTTTTGGTTAGCAAATTTAGATCTTGCCCCAAGGTCTTGCTGGTTAAATAAATCGGCAAACATTAAACTAATTACTGCTTTGTTTTTTAAGGCCTTTTTACTTAAACTTAAATTAGAATATGTTATTGACTCTCCTAATAAAGTACCTTGTAAAAATTGACTATAATAAGCTACGGAAAGGTTAACAGATAGGCTGTTATCTTTTAGCATATTAAACCCAGCATTAATTTCGGAGTAGTTTGACCACTGATTAAAATTAGACGTTTGATTATTAAAATCGATATCAAAATCGTGATTAAATAGACTAGTCAAAAAGAAGACTGAATACTTGTTTGAGATATATAAATCTGCCATAAAATCAAGTCCATATTCTCTAACATTTTGAATATTGGTCGGCGAATAAATCAAAAAATTATTGGCGTTATCTTGTATAGGTAATTCGTTAATTTGATTGGATACTGTTTTGTAAAACGCCTCTATAGTAAAGGTGTTGTTAATAGACGTCCCAATGGTAGAGTATGTTGTAAACGATGGTTGTAAGTTAGGATTACCTGAAACTATAATGTTATCGTTTAAAAAGAAGTTAAACGGATTTAAACTTGTATAATTAGGGCGTTGTATATATCTTTTATACGACACATAAAGGTTAGCTTTTTCAAACGCTTGCCAAGTTACATTTAGTGTTGGAAACAACTCCAAGTAGTCTTGTGTTTGACTTAAATTAGTTGCAGGAGAAAATCCCTCTAGATTAGTATGTTCTAATCTTAAACCTGCAGACATACTCCATTTATCCCAACTTTTATCGTAATTTAAATATCCTGCATAAACAGACTCGTCATAACTAAACGCATTTGTATTAGCTGTATTTAATACTTGGTTACCTGTGGCTTGGTCTATGTCAAACTGTACAATGTCGCTGTCTGTATTTATGTTAGAGGATTTAACACCAAAGGATAGGTTAGAACTATCATTGATTGGTAGTTCGTAATCTAATTTTAAAGAAAAAATATCTGTAGATTGATTATTTCTGGTATTAAAAGCAGTACTAAAGTTTGAAGCGTTATTCTGGAAAAAATAGTCAGAATTAACATGTTGACTTCTATTAAAATCATAGGTCGTATAATGTGCATTTGCTAAAAATTTAGCTCCATTTTTTAAATTAAGCTTATAGTCTAAATCTGTACCAATATTGTACTTATCATCTTTAGATGAGTTATAAGAATTAAAATTGTAGTCATTTAACCCTTGTAAGTCGTTTACAAAAGTGCTTCCGTTTGTTTGATAATCAAAATATGGTAAATACAATACGTTTGAAGACAAGCTAAGGGTATTATTATCGTTAATATAATAATCAAAATTTAGATTTGCATTGTGTGTTTTAGACGTTGTGTTTCGGTCCAAATCTGTTCTCCAAAATTCTGTTGCAGTATTGTTTTCTTGGTAATTAATTTCGTCTAAATTATGTCTATTTATCTTATTATGATTGTAGCTGTAATTAAGATTAACGTTTATTTTATCCGTTTTATAAAACTGATTTATTCCGCCATCATATCTAGGATATACACCTTGTGTGTAATGCGTTGTAAGGCTTCCTCTGTAACCCATAATTAGGTTTTTACTCATCACAATTTTTAAGACAACACCACTAGAGGCATCGTATTTAGCAGATGGACTGGTAATAACTTCTATTTTTTGGATAGCATTTGCTGAAGACGCATTTAACAACATAGCTAACTCTGACGCTGATAAGTTTACTTTTTTATCATTTATATAAATTGTTGGGCTACTATTTTTAACCAAAATATTATCCTCTAAAACTAAAACACCTGGTGTACTTTTTAAAACATCAAGCATTGTACCTTCCACTAAAGCAGTGTTTGCAACGTTAAATATCATGCGATCCGCTTGTTTTGTAAACGTTGGTTTTTTTGCATTAACGGTTACTTCGCCTAAAGTTTCTGGTAGTGTTTTTAATATTATGGTACCTAAATTAACATCATTAGCCAATGTTATATTTTTAGTTTCGGTTTCAAAACCTAAAAACGAGATTTTTAAAACATACTCTCCAGAGGTTAATTTGTCAATATTAAATTGACCATCTTCATTAGTACTTGATCCTGATATAACTTGCGATTGATCAGAAGAATACATGATTGCGTTAGCAAATAAAATGGGTTGATTTGCATCATCTACAACATTCCCAGAAATGGTTAAATCCTGAGCATAAGTAGTCATAGATAAACAAAAAACGATAATAAAATTAAAGCGATTCATTTATAATAAGTTAAGCCTGCAATATAATAATTGTAATTAACATTAAAGTGTGGGAAAAACCGCAAATTTATATGAATTTGTATTCCTAAGAAAAAAGAAAAAAAGCCCAATAATTACTATATATTTGCAATATCTTTATTTATAAAGAGATTTGACTATGAAGAACATCAGAAATTTTTGCATAATTGCACATATTGATCACGGAAAAAGTACACTTGCCGATAGGTTACTAGACGCTACTGGCTCTGTAACAGCAAGAGAACAACAAGCCCAATTATTAGATAGTATGGATTTAGAACGCGAACGTGGTATTACCATTAAGTCGCATGCCATCCAAATGGACTACATTTATGAAGGCGAAAAATTTGTTTTAAACTTAATTGACACACCTGGTCACGTAGATTTTTCTTATGAAGTATCAAGATCAATTGCAGCTTGTGAAGGTGCTTTACTAATTGTAGATGCTGCCCAAAGCATACAAGCACAAACTATTTCTAACCTATATTTAGCATTAGAGAATGATTTAGAGATTATTCCTGTTTTAAATAAAGTAGATTTACCAAGTGCAAATCCAGAAGAAGTTACAGATGATATTGTAGATTTATTAGGTTGCAAACCAGAAGATGTTATTCATGCAAGTGGTAAAACAGGTTTTGGAGTAGAAAACATTTTAAAAGCAATTATTGAGCGTATTCCTGCACCAAAAGGTGATCCTGATGCGCCTTTACAAGCCTTAATATTTGACTCAGTTTACAATACTTTTAGAGGTATTGAAACTTATTTTAGAGTCTTTAATGGTGAAATTAAAAAAGGACAAAAAATTAAATTTGTCGCTACAGATAAAGAGTATAATGCAGACGAAGTTGGTACTTTAAAACTAACTCAGGTTGCAAAACAAAGTGTTAAAACAGGAGATGTAGGTTACCTAATTACAGGTATTAAAACTGCCAAAGAAGTAAAAGTAGGAGATACTATTACGGACTTTGCTAATCCAACAACTAATATTGTCGAAGGTTTTGAGGACGTAAAACCAATGGTTTTTGCTGGTATTTATCCAGTAGATACAGAGGATTATGAAGAGCTGAGAAACAGTATGGAAAAGCTACAACTTAATGATGCATCCTTAGTGTTTCAGGCAGAAAGCTCTGCAGCTTTAGGTTTTGGTTTCCGTTGTGGATTTTTAGGAATGTTACACATGGAAATTATCCAAGAGCGTTTAGAGCGTGAGTTTGACATGACGGTTATTACTACTGTACCTAACGTATCCTACCATGCCTACACAAATAAAAATCCTGAAGATGCATTTATAGTTAATAACCCTTCGGATTTACCAGATCCTTCAACAGTAAATCGTGTTGAAGAACCTTATATTAAAGCAACGATAATTACAAAATCAGACTTTGTTGGTAATGTAATGAGCTTATGTATTGAAAAACGAGGGATGATTATTAATCAAACCTATTTAACACCAGAACGTGTAGAATTAACTTTTGAAATGCCTCTTGCTGAAATTGTATTTGACTTTTATGACCGATTAAAAACAGTGTCTAAAGGTTACGCGTCTTTTGACTACCATCCAATAGGTATGAAGGTGTCTAAATTAGTACGATTAGACGTATTATTAAACGCACAGCCTGTAGATGCCTTGTCTGCTTTAATACACGCAGATAACGCACATAACATAGGTAAAAAGATGTGTGAGAAGTTAAAGGAATTAATTCCGCGTCAACAATTTGATATTCCTATTCAAGCTGCAATTGGAGCAAAAATCATAGCTAGAGAAACCGTTAAGGCTTTACGTAAGGATGTTACCGCAAAATGTTATGGTGGTGATATTTCGCGTAAGCGTAAACTTTTAGAGAAACAGAAAAAAGGTAAAAAACGTATGCGTCAAGTAGGTAATGTAGAAATACCTCAACAAGCATTTATGGCTGTTTTAAAGCTTAACGATTAAGTTAACTATTAGATATAAAAAAAAACCTTCATTATTAAAATGAAGGTTTTTTTATGCCTTATACTTTTAGTTAGACTGTGTCTACTTTTTCTACATCTAAAGGTTTTCCTAAATAGACTAGATAATAACCTTCACTTACGTCTTCAAAATTAGTGTTGTAAGACGATATTATGTGTAACTCTCCTTCGTCATCCTTTATAAATAATGGGACTATTTCACGGTCTTCATTTGTGGTTTTAATTAAATCCATTAGATGTGCTTTATCTATAATTTCAATTTCTTGAATACTTGGAAATTTTCTAGTCACATCTGAAAGTGTGTTAAAGTCATCTGTATGAGAAAATAAACCTTCATGTGGATTATTATTTTCATCTAACATCTCTTCTGTAGACACTAATCTAAACGCACCATTTTCTCCAAATTGCTTTGAAAATTTATTGATAGCATATTTATTAATTTCGTTGTTTCCTGTTAAAGCCATTAAATATCCAACATCATTAAGCTCGATATTATCAGTTAATGTTTCAGAATAGATATTGGTATTTATAGCTTCCAAACCAAGCTCTTTAGCTTTATTAATGTTATTTTGATTACTATCAATTAGGACCACATGTCTACCATGTGACTCTAAATAGTGCCCAATTAACCTAGATACTTTTGATGCACCTACTATTAGTATTCCGTTAGATTGCGTTAAAAACACACCAACTAACTTAGCAAAAAGTCTAGCTGTTGTTGCATTTAAAAGTACAGTACCTAAAACAATTACAAATACTAAAGGTGTAATATACTCGGCTCCTTCAACACCTTTACTAGCTAATTTTAAACCAAAAAGCGAAGCGATACCTGCAGCTACAATACCACGTGGTCCAACCCAACTAATAAACAGTTTTTCGTTTAATTTAAGCTTAGATCCATACGTACTTAAAAAGACACCAATTGGTCTAATAACTAATATTATTATAGCAAAAAGCGCTACTGTATTCCAATTATAAATTAGTAATAGCTCGCTGTAATTAATATTAGCTGCTAGTAAAATAAATAATATTGAAATTAATAATACGCTTAAAGATTCTTTAAAATATAATAAGTCTTTTAGGTATGGAGAGTTTGAGTTACCTAACACCATTCCCATGACCACTACCGCAAGTAATCCAGACTCGTGCGCAAAGACATCAGACAATACAAAAACACCTAAAACAGCTGCTAATGCAAAGACATTTAATAAATAATGAGGTACCCACTTTTTATTAATAATAAAATTTAAAGCATGTGCAAAAGTAAATCCAAAGGTAGCTCCAAATAACACAATTTTACCAAACTCTATTAATGCGGTTTTAGTAAACTCTCCACCTGCATCAACACTAATAAATTCAAATACTAATACTGCTACTAATGCTCCGATTGGATCAATTAAAATCCCTTCCCATTTTAAAACTGCAGAGATGTCTTTTTTAAGCGGAATGTTTCTTAAAATAGGTGTAATTACTGTTGGTCCTGTAACAATAATTAATCCTGAAAATAAATATGAAATCTCCCATGTTAACCCAAAAACGTAATGTGCTGCAATACCAGCACCAAAAAAGGTAACCAAAGACCCTACAGATATTAACTTGGTAATTACAGGTCCAACATTTTTAATTTCGCTCATTTTTAAGGTTAAACCTCCTTCAAAAAGAATAATACTAATGGCTAAGGATACAAAATAAAACAAACTTTCGCCAGGAAATAAACCTTCGTCACCATTCCATATTGGTTCTATCCATTTAGTTCCATCTTCACTTAAAAACTCGGCTGCAATTGGACCAACCAACAAACCAATTAATATTAAAGGTAAAATTGCTGGTATTTTTAATTTCCAAGCAACCCATTGTGCAAGTATTCCTAAAATAATGATTCCTCCTAATTCTATCATTCAATTATCGTTTTGGTGAAAATACTAATTCTAAAATTCTACTTCTATAATTTAACCCAAATTTAGAGTAAAAAGTTAAATTTTTAAGCCTAGACCACTATCTAACTCAATTTTTTTAAACTTAAAAAAATGGTATCTTACAATTTTTCATCAAAAAACTACTAACCTAATTGACAATAAAGCCCTTTAAAACCATAGGAATTGGTATCGCGTTTTCGCCCAACCTTAAAGCTAATATTTTTGAAGCTGCTAGACTCGCTTTATTTTTTGATGCTAAACTTATTATGGTTCATATTGGAGCACAATCTGATGATAAGTCAAAAACCATATATAGTATATTAAGTAGCTTTAAAAAAGATAATTTAAAGTATGAAGTCGTCTTTAAATCAGGAAACCCAGTTGCTGCTATATTAGACACTACAAATAAAAAAGATATAGACCTTTTAATTATTGGAGCTGCTAAACGTGAAAATTTATTAAAATACTATGTTGGTTCTATTGCTAGGAAAATAACTAGACAAGCCAAGTGTAGTCTACTATTATTAATTAATCCATCTATTGACAGAATTGTCTGTAGACACATAGTTGTTAATGGATTAGAAGATCCAAAAACCGAACAAACCATAGCGACTGCCTTTTATGTTGCATCAAAACTTAAAGCCGAAAAAATAACAATAGTAGAAGAAATCAAGCCCAATGAAATTGCAGTTAATGTAGATGATGATAAATCTTTAAGACATGCTAATATTGTCAGAGAACGTATTAGTAATCGTGAAACCTCAAGAATTAATCATATAATTGAAGATTTACCACAAGAACATACTAATACTATTGCCATAAAATCTCAACCTATTTTTGGAACCCAAGGGTATTCCATTGGTCATTATGCCCAAATATCTCGAGCAGATTTGTTAGTCATGAATGCGCCAACAAAAATGACGTTTTGGGATCGTTTATTTCCGCATGATATTGAACATATTTTAACTGAGCTACCAACCGATGTTTTAATTATTCAATGAGTCCAAAACAAAATAATACAACCGTCTTTTTTAAAGCATTACCTAAAAATATATTTTCTGGTTTTGTGGTAAGTCTTATTGCTTTACCTTTAGGTTTAGGCTTGGCTATGGCTAGTGATGCACCTCCAATTTCTGGCGTAATTGCTGCTGTAATTGGTGGAATTTTAGTCTCTATTTTAGGTGGTAGTCACGTTACTATCTCTGGTCCAGGTAACGGATTAGTTGGTGTGCTTTTAGGTACTATTTTAACCTTGGGTATAGAAAGTGCTTATGCTGCCATTATTTGCTCTGGAGCCTTACTATTACTTTTAGGCTTTTTAAGATTAGGCAAATTAGCAGATTTTTTTCCATCCTCTGCTATTCAAGGTATGCTAGCTGCTATTGGTCTTATTATACTAGGAAAACAGTTTCATATTATGTTAGCGCATAGGATTAAAAGGGAAGATACGGTTGATTATTTATTCGAAATCCCATTTACTATAAACGATGCTATACATTACGATAATACAGGGTTAATTTATGCTGCATTAGCTGGAGTTATTAGTTTTTTAATTATGATATTTTATTCTAAACTAAGAAACAAATACTTACAACTTATACCTGCTCCAATGTGGATTGTTATACTTTCTATTGGATTTAGTTATTACTTTGAGTTGGTTGCGCATAAAGCCAACCCAATTGCAATAAATTACATGATTTCTGGCATACCAAAATTTTCAGAAATTATATCGCAAATACCAACTGTGGATTTTAGTAAAATCGGGACATTTCCGTTTTGGACTAGTGTATTAGCTTTAACATTAATTGCTAGTATAGAGTCCTTATTAAGCATCAAAGCTGTAGATAAATTAGATCCAGAAAAAAGAAGAAGTAATGTAAACAGAGATCTTAAAGCCTTAGGATTAGCAACTATAGGAAGTGGATTTTTAGGTGGTCTTAATGTCGTAACTGTAATTGCAAGAAGCTCAGTTAACGTTAACAATGGAGGTAGTAATAGGTCTTCCAACTTTTTTCATGCTTTCTTTTTAGTTATTTTTATTGTCTTATTTAGTACGCAATTAGCACGTATACCATTACCAGCTTTAATGGCAATTTTAGTTTACACAGGATATAAACTAGCGTCTCCAGAAAATATTAAAAAAATTTTTAGAATTGGAAAAGAACAATTAATCATCTTTTTTGTTACCCTAATTGTTACATTAAAAATTGGTTTAATTTCAGGTATTTTATCAGGTGTATTAATCACGTTTATTATACATATTGTCTTAAATAAAAGTATATCACTTTTTGCCAGAAATTGGCTTAAACCAAACGTTTTAATGTTTCAAGAAGATGGTCATTATTATATTAGTGTTAAGCATTTTTGTAGCTTTTTAAATTTCTATAAATTAAAAGCTAAATTAAACGCAGTACCAGAAAACGAAGACGTTATTATTGATTTTTCGCTATGCCAATTTGTGGACCATACCGTTATGGAAAACCTTAATAACTATCAAGAGCTATTTGCAAAACGTGGTGGAAATTTTGAAGTTTTAGGCTTAGATTTACACGATACAGACTCAGAACATCCATTTGCATTGCGTCGCTTACTTCCTGTACCAAATGTTATTAAAAATAGCTTGACGCGTCGACAAACCACCATGGAGGAGTTAGCAAACGATTATAACTTAGACTACAATGCTAAAAAAGAAAAACAAACGGGCTTTTTAAACAATTTCTTATTTTTCAGGGTAAAACAAATCAACTACATCTATAACCAAACCATTAATAAAAACAATGGTTTAAAATTATTTGATATCGAGTTTTCTGAAGGAGAATTTATTGCTAAAGAAGTCGTGCGTAGTACAATGCTTCATATTAAACTAAACAAACAAATTCCAGAGTTTACTCTAGACAGAGAAGGGTTTTTAGAAAAAGTCTATGCTTTTGCAGGTTTTAAAGATATTCCTATTAAAAACCACACAGATTTTTCCAATCGCTTTTATTTATTAGGTGAAGATACGCAAGCTATACAACAGTTTTTTACAGATGAAATCACACACTTTTTTGAAAGTAATCCCTACTACCATATCGAGTCTAATGGTCAAGATTTGTTGGTCTTTGGACGCGAACGATTAGCTAGTATAAAAGAAATTAAAGCACTTTACGATTTTGGTAAACGTCTAAAAGCGGTTATTTCTTAATAAAACCTTAATATTTTAAGTGTTTAACACTTATTTAGTAATTTGCAGGTAGTTTTAATACTAATACTTTATAATGAAATTACACCCAATACAAGCTGGTCATTTTAAACTAGATGGAGGTGCCATGTTTGGTGTTGTCCCAAAATCATTATGGACCAGAACCAATCCAGCAGATGCTAATAATTTAATAGATATCGCTGCACGTTGTTTATTAATTGAAGACGGAAACCGTTTGACACTAATTGACACAGGAATGGGAACCAAACAAAGCGAAAAGTTTTATGGTCATTACAACTTATATGGAGATGATACTATTGAAAAATCTTTAAAAGCAGTAGGTTTCTCTACAGACGATATTACAGATGTGTTTTTAACGCACTTACATTTTGACCATTCTGGAGGTGCTTTTAATTATAATAAAGACCGTACAAAATTAGAATCTGCCTTTAAAAATGCTCACTTTTGGAGCAATAAAGACCATTGGAAATGGGCAACAGAACCTAACAGACGTGAAGTTGCTTCGTTTTTAAAAGAAAACATATTGCCAATGGAACAAAGTGGACGACTAAAATTTACAGACCTTCCGCAGGATGATATTTTAAAAAATTCAGCTTTAGGTTTCGATATATTTTATGCCAATGGACATACAGACAAACAAATGATACCAATGATTAATTACAAAGGTAAAACCATTTGTTTTATGGCAGACTTATTACCAACCGTTGGACATTTACCTTTACCCTTTGTAATGGGTTATGATACAAGACCATTGTTGACGTTAGACGAAAAAGAAAAATTCCTGAATCTAGCAGCAGATAACAATTATTACTTATTTTTGGAACACGATGCACACAACGAAATAATGACTGTGCAACACACAGAAAAGGGCGTGCGATTAAAAGACACCTTTACTTGTAACGATATTTTTAATTAACAATTCAAAACAATTTATAATGAAGATTACCTATAAACCAATTTTATTTTCGGCTTTTGCTGCGATAGTTTTATCTAGTTGCGGTGGAAGTGCTCCAATATTATCTACACCTATAGAAAATATTGATAACACACCAATGAAAGAGTCTGCTTTAACAGACGCAGAAGCACACAATTGGGGACACTTAGATTTAGTAAAAGATACAATTCCTGGTATGAGTGTTGATAAGGCTTACGCCGAAATTATTAAAGGTAAAAAAGGACAGCAAATAATTGTTGCTGTTATTGATTCTGGAATAGATATTACACACGAAGATTTAGATGGTGTTATCTGGACTAACCCTAAAGAAATTGCAGGAAACGGAAAAGATGATGACAATAATGGTTACATCGATGATGTTCATGGATGGAACTTTTTAGGAGATGGTTATGACGAGCAGTTAGAAATGACGCGTATTGTTGCAACTGGAGACACAAGTATCCCAAGATATGCTGAAGCAGCAGAAAAACTAGAAAAAGACTACCAACAAGCCTTAAGTGGTAAGCAACGTTACGACCAAATATATGGTCAAGTAAGCAGCGCAAATAAAGTATTAACTGCACACTTTAAAAAAGAAGATTATACACCTGCAGAAGTTAACGCAATCACTGCAGAAGAAGGATCTGAATTAGCAACAGCAGTAGCTACAGCTAAATTTATGTATGCTAACGGGATGACATCTATTCCAGAAGCTGAAAAGCAAATTAAAGGTGGTGTAGAGTATTTTACAGACCAATTAAATGCTAACTTAAACAAAGACTTTAACGGTCGTAAAACAGGAGATAATCCAAACGATTTTAACGATAAGCCAGGTTACGGAAACGGAAACGTTATGCCAGTAAAAAAATCTGAAAGTCATGGTACACACGTTGCAGGTATTATTGCTGCAGAGCGTAACAATGGTTTAGGAGCAAATGGTGTTGCTAATAATGTAAAAATTATGTCCCTTCGTGCAGTACCAAATGGTGACGAGTACGATAAAGATATTGCAAAAGCAATTAGATATGCTGTAGACAATGGCGCTAAAGTAATTAACGGTAGTTTTGGTAAAAGCTTTTCTATGCACCCAGAATGGGTAAGAGATGCTATCAAATATGCAAGTGATAAAGGTGTAATTTTTGTACATGCTGCTGGTAACGATAGTAAAGATGTAGATGTTGAAGCAAACTTCCCTGATGACAATATTGATTATGTAGAGTTATCAAACACTTACATTCGTGTTGGTGCATTAGCACCAAGTTATGGTACAAAATTAGTTGCTGGTTTTTCTAACTACGGTAAGAAAAATGTAGATGTTTTTGCTCCAGGAGCTCAAGTATATTCTACAACTCCAGAAAACGAATATGATACTAAAGGTGGTACAAGTATGGCTGCTCCTGCTGTTGCAGGTGTTGCTGCTTTAGTTTGGTCACAATATCCAAAACTAACAGGTGCACAAGTAAAACAAATTATCATGGATTCTGGTTTAGCTGTACCATCAAAAGTAATTGTTGGTGGAGATGCTAAAAACATTCAACCATTTTCTCAGCTAAGTCAATCGGCTAAAATTGTAAATGCATATAACGCTTTGGTTATGGCTTCACAAATTTCTAAATAACAATTAATAATTCAAAAAAGCCTCAACCTATTATGTTGAGGCTTTTTTATTTCAATTTAAAACAATGAAAAAATTATTTCTTTTAATTTCCGCTTTTGGTATTTTATCGTCTTGTAATTCTACCAAACAAGTTGCTAGTTCATCTAGTAACGCAACAGATTCTAAATCTACCTATTGGCAACAACATGTAGATTATAAAATGGATATTGATATGGATGTAAACACGTATCAATACAATGGTAAACAAACGTTAGTGTATACTAATAACTCGCCAGATGTTTTAAATCGTGTGTACTATCATTTATATTTTAATGCCTTCCAACCAGGTAGCGAGATGGATGTACGTTCTCGTACCATTGAAGATCCAGATAGACGTGTTGGAGATCGTATTAGTAAATTGGCTCCAAACGAGATTGGTTACATTAAAGTAAAAAGCTTAAAGCAAGATGGTAAAACATTAAGCCATGAGACTGTTGGTACAGTTCTAGAAGTTGACTTAGCAAAACCTATTCAGCCAGGAGAAAGTGTAACTTTTACAATGGATTTTGATGCACAAGTACCACAACAAATTAGACGTTCTGGTCGTGATAATGCAGAAGGTGTTGCTTTATCAATGACGCAATGGTATCCTAAATTAGCAGAATATGATTTTGAAGGATGGCATGCTGACCCATACATTGGACGTGAGTTTCATGGTGTTTGGGGAGATTTTGAAGTAAATTTAACTATTGATAAAAATTACGTTGTTGGTGGTACAGGTTACCAACAAGGCGAAGCTGAAGTAAAAGGAAACAAAAAAACGTTACGTTTTAAAGCACCTAAAGTACATGACTTTACTTGGGCTGCAGATCCAGATTACATCCACGATACTATGCAAGTTCCTAATGGTCCTATGCTGCACTTTTATTACAAAAACGATTTACCAGCAGAAAATTTACAGTTTTGGAAAGATTTACAGCCTAAAACAGTACAATTAATGCAATATCTATCTGAAAACGTTGGAAAATATCCATACGATCAATACTCTGTTATACAAGGTGGAGATGGTGGAATGGAGTACGCTATGTGTACTTTAATTACAGGAAAACGTAGTTTTGGTAGTTTAGTTGGTGTTACTGCACACGAAATGGCACATACTTGGTTTCAATTTTTATTAGCTTCCAATGAAGCTAAACATGAATGGATGGACGAAGGTTTTACAAGTTACATAAGTGATTATGCAATGGATGCTATTAACAATACTAACCTAAAAAATCCAGCTGCTGGAGCATATAATGGGTATTACTATTTAGTAAAATCAGGTAAAGAAAAACCACAGTCAACTCATGCAGATCGTTATGAAACTAATATGGCTTACGGTATTACTGCTTATAATAAAGGATCTGTATTTTTATCTCAATTAGGATATATTATTGGAGAGGATAACCTAAAGAAAACGCTTAAAAAATATTTTGATGATTTTTCTTTTAAACACCCTAGACCACTTGATATTATTAGATCTGCTGAAAAGATTTCTGGTCTAGAGCTAGATTGGTATCTAATGGACTGGACACAGACTACAAATACGATTGACTATGCTATTACATCTCTAGAAGAAAATAATAGCATTACAACCGTTAATTTAGAGCGTATAGGATTAATGCCAATGCCTTTAGATATTGAGGTAGAATATACTGATGGTACAACAGAGCAATATTACATCCCGTTACAAATGATGCGTGGTGAAAAACCAGTCGTATCAACAACTAAAATTATAAACGATTGGGCTTGGGCATATCCAACCTATAGCTTTAGTATTAGTAAGCCAAAAAGCATGATTAAATCTATAACTATAGACCCAAATCAGTTAATGGCAGATATAGATAAAACTAATAATACTGTAAAACAGTAGATAGATTTAGATTAATTTATTTTAAAAAAGCTACAACTTAAGTTGTAGCTTTTTTGCTTTTTTAAACGATATATTTGATAAACTTAGAGCAATACATTATTATGAAAAAAATTATACTGCTTACCTTATGTGTCTTAATCTTTAATTGTAAAAAAAATTCAAACGATACTACCATACCTAACAGCTACAAGACCACTAAGATTAATAAAAAAAACACGAAACCTAACACTACGCAAGCTTTTTTAGAAAATGTAAAAAATTTAGAAAAAGATATTGCAACTAATCCTATAGAAGCATTCAAAAAATCTGCAAGTACACAAGCAAAAGAAGTAATATATATAACTAATGACAATCTTAATACTAGTTTAAACCTAGCTAAAAAACATACCTATGCAGTTATTACAGTGGAAGATCATACCATAATTAAACTAAATTTAAAAGACTGTAAACCATCAAATGCTTGGGATGCTTGCATGCCAAAAGCAGAAGGTTATATTAAAAAAGGAGACCTAATTTACCAAAATGATTATTGTAATAATATCATTGGATTACCAGATAATCAAGAGCGTATCTTATACTTGTTTTAAATAGTACAAATGTTAAACTTTTAATAATTTGTATATTAGCCTTTAATTAGATTTTAAACAGGATTACTTCTTGAACCATGCAGCAGATTGATCAAAAAATCACCACAATAATTAACCATTTTAATCTTAATAATTATGCGTTTTCAAAACGTATAGGTGTGACTGGTACAACTATTGACAGTATTATAAATGGACGTTTACAAAAGGATGGTACACGTAAAAAAACTAAGCCTGGTTATGATGTATTAAACGCTATTATTAATGTGTTTGATATCAATCCAAATTATCTATTTGGAAAAAGTAAAGTTATGCTCAATCAAGATTTACCCAGTAGTCCATCATTTTCTAGTGTGCCTCAGGTAATTTCGGTAACAAGTGATAATAACGAAAATGTAATTTATGTACCTATAAAAGCAAGAGCAGGCTACTTAAATGGCTATGCTGACACCCAGTATATTCAAACCTTACCTTCTTTTTATATGCCTAATCTTGCCCATGGTACGTTTAGGTGTTTTGAGGTCCAAGGTCACTCTATGGTTAGTACATTTTTTGATGGCGATTTAGTATTTGCTAAATATGTAGAACAATTAGAGGATATTAAAAACGATCAAATTTATGTTGTAATTAGCAAAAATGATGGTATTGTTTTAAAGCGTATTATTGACACCTCTACAACGGATAAAAAACTGATTTTAAAAAGTGATAACAAGGACGGAAATTATCCTGATTTTTCAATAAACATTGAAGATATTATGGAAATTTGGCACGTAAAAATGTTTGCATCTAAACAAATAGCTCAACCTGTTGATGTCTACGATAGGTTGCATGAACTTGAAACTAAATTAGTACAATTACAAGATTCAGTATTAAAAAAAGACTTAAAAAATAACTAATAATGCATCTTACTTATAATAAACACGAAAAACTTAAAAGCCAAAAAGCAATCGAAAAATTGTTTGAACAAGGTCAATCAGTGTCTGCTTATCCATTACGTATGGTATATTTAAAAAATGATACTACTTTAAAAGTTGGTGTATCTGCAAGTAAACGTAATTTTAAAAAAGCTGTAGATAGGATTCGTGTTAAACGCTTACTTAGGGAAGGCTACAGATTAAATAAAAATCTATTAATAGACAATAATAATGACCATTTCACGCTTATGATTTTATATCTTAGTAAAGAAATGCCAGATTTTGAGGTAATTAATCAAAAAATGAAAACGTTATTATCTAAATTTAATGACCAAATTTCTAAACCATAAGGACTTTTATTTTCAAAATTCTTATTGCATTTAGTTCAAAAAAAATATCATGAAAAACATATTAAAAAAACGTCTTATAATTCCAATATTGGCTGTTACCATTTTATTTACAGGTACTGCTTTTAAAAGCGATTTTTTTGAAATAGCTAAACAAATAGAAATATTCACTACCCTTTTTAAAGAGTTGAATATGAACTATGTGGATGAAACTAATCCTGCAGAATTAATGGATAATGCTATTAAAAATATGCTTAACGACTTGGATCCATATACAAAATTTTATAACGAGCAAGATGTAGAAGCAGAGCGTATACGTCGTACAGGAGATTATACAGGAGTTGGAGCAAGGATTAAGACACTAAAAGATAAATTATTGGTTATTGAGCCCTACAAAGACTATCCAGCAGACAAAGCAGGATTAAAAGCTGGTGACGAAATTACAGCAGTAGATGGCACAATACTAGATGGTTTTGATGGTGATGCTTCAGACCTTTTAAAAGGAACACCAAACTCTACATTAGAAATTACCTATAAACGTCAAGGAAAAACAAATACAACCACTGTTACACGATCTGAAATAGAAATTGATGCTGTTCCTCACTTTTCCATGATAGACGCTAAAACAGGTTATATTGTGCTTCAAAAATTTAACGAAAAAGCCTCTTTACAAACTGGTTATGCTTTAAAAGATTTAAAAGCACAAGGTGCGACACAAATAATCTTAGATTTAAGAGGTAATCCTGGTGGCTTATTAAACGAAGCGGTTAATGTAGTTAACCTATTTGTACCAAAGGGACAATTAGTAGTTACCACAAAATCTAAAGTAAAAAAATACAATAAAACCTATTACACATCAAAAGAACCTATAGACACAAACATCCCAATTGTAGTATTAATTGATGGTCGCAGTGCATCTGCATCAGAGATTGTTTCTGGGACACTACAAGACATTGATCGTGCAGTTATAGTTGGTTCTAGAAGTTTTGGTAAAGGACTAGTACAACGTCCTAAAAAACTAACTTATGGTACACAATTAAAAGTAACAATATCAAGATATTACACACCTTCTGGAAGATGTATACAGGCTTTAGATTATTGGAACAGAGATGACAACGGTAACGCTGTAAGAGTTAAACAAGAAAATTACAATGTCTTTAAAACTAAAAATGGTCGTAAAGTGTTTGATGGTGGTGGTGTCTTTCCTGACGAAGCGTTAGAGGTGACTAAAAATACAGCAATAACAGACGCTATTTTAAATAGTCAAAGCATATTTGATTTTGCAACAACCTATTACTATAACAATAAGATAGAAGATATTTCTAAATTTAAATTAACAGATACCGACTTTAATACCTTTAAAAACTACCTAAATACATCAGGTTTTGAGTTTGAAACTGAAACTGAAAAAGCACTTAAAAAAGCAATGGAAGTTTCAAAATCTGAAAATTTAGATGACGATATTAGCAAGGATTATAAAACCTTAATAACTAATCTAGACAATTCTAAAGCTAAAGCAGTTGAGAACAATAAAAAACAATTAATTAACTTATTAACAGACGAAATCGTTAAACGTTACGTCTACAGAGAAGGATTATATGAGTACTATAAAACTCATAATGAAGAGATTAAAACTGCAACAGATATTTTATCAAACACCTCTAAATACAATAGATATTTAAACTAATTAAGCCTACACATTTTAACATATTAAATTTTTGGTATATTTAATGCTAGTTTAAAATCATGAAGCATTTATTTTTAATATTACTATTAAGTACAACATTAGGTTTTTCGCAAAGCGAATTAACACATGATGTGTATTTTAATACAGACGAATACGACGTTCCTTTAACTGAAGAAAACCGTATTTTACTATTTATTTCTAACCTAGACACTATAGCAATTCAAAAAATATCTATCTATGGTTTTACCGATGATAGAGGCTCTAATGACTATAATTTAGAGTTATCACAAAACAGAGCAAATACAATTAAAGAGTTGTTTTCCGGTTACGGAATTGACGAAAATTTAATTACCAATGTAAACGGAAAAGGTGAAATACTACTAAAAGTTTTAAACGAAGAAGAAGTCCACCAAATAAGAGGATTAAACCGTAAGGTAGAAATTATTGTTACGCCAAAACTTCCCGAAAAAAAGACCATTATTAAACCTGAAGAAGTCACTGAAAATGATACAGAAGACAGTAAAAAAACTACAGATGACATAGCTAAAGGCACAATAAAAAAAGGAGATAAAATAACACTTGATAAAATTTATTTTAAAACCAGTTATAGTTATGTAACCTCAGAGTCTAAAAAGACTTTAGAGGATTTGGCTAAAATTTTAGTCGCTAAAAAAAACATCTATTTTACAATACAAGGTCATGTATGTTGCACACAAATGAGTCGTGATGCGGTAGATAAAAAAACCAAAAAACGCAATTTATCTGTAGCCAGAGCTAAATATATTTATGATTATTTAGCTAGAAAAGGCGTTGATAAAAAACGAATGAAATACGTAGGAATGCGTCGTAAATTTCCACTTGGTGGTGCTCCAGAACTAGACAGACGTGTGGAAATTTTAGTAACTTATGTAGGTAAAGAAGATTAATTAATCTTTAATCATCGCTACGTGTGGTATACCATCTTCTAGGTACTCCTCACCTATTTCAAAAAATTCTAAACCGTTGTAAAAACGTTTTAAATAACACTGTGCAGAAATCTTAATTTTAGTTTCGTTGTAATATGCTGCAATAGCTTCTATTGAGGCTTTCATTATAGCAACACCATATTTGTGTTGACGCTCATTATTAGCAACAACTACTCTACCTATACTAGAAAATTCAAAATAATCACCTGGTTTAAAAACACGTGTGTAAGCCACCACTTTTTTGTTTTTAAAACCTATAATGTGTAGTGCTTTTTGATCTTTACCATCAATATCCTGATACACACAATCTTGTTCAACCACAAAAACTTCACTTCGTAATTGTAAAATATCATACAACTCTTGTGTTGTTAATTGGTCAAAAGTTTTAGTTTGTATGTCTAACATAATAGTAAATAATTAAAGTAAAGTTATAAATTAGACTACAAGCTTATTAAGGTTGTAGTCTAATATAGGGTTATTAACAATTAACTGGTATTTTATCGACACGGTTTTGATGACGACCACCTTCAAACTTAGTTTCTAAAAATGTGTCTACCATAGCTATAGCTTGTTGTACAGCTGTATAACGTGCAGGAATACAAATAATATTAGCATCATTATGTTGTCTTGTTAATTCTGTAATCTCTTTAGTCCAGCAAATACCAGCTCTAACTTTTTGGTGTTTGTTAGCAGTCATTGCCACACCATTTGCGCTACCGCAAATTAAAATTCCAAAATCTACAGTATTATTTGCAACATCATTTGCAACAGGATGTACAAAATCTGGATAATCTACGCTGTCTGTTTGGTCAGTACCATAGTTATTAACAGTATAACCTTTTGCTTCTAAATGTTTAACGATAGCAAACTTATAGTCTGTGCCTGCATGATCGTTACCAATTGATATTTTCATAGTAGTAGTTGTGTTATTGTTTATTAGATTTCAAAGTTAATAATTGATTACAAGTATTAATAAGTAATAGCTATTAACTTATTCATAAAAATTAAATTCGTAATTATTTAAAAATCAATCACTATTATTAAATTGTTAACTACTCAGGATTAAGTATTAATTACTTGTTAATATCTTGTGATTGTTTTTTAAAACTTTTGTTAGGATTATCCAGTTAATTTTACAAACCAAAATTGGTTATTAACAACCAAAAAAGTTAGCCCTTTTTTTTTGCATACTTATCATTAAAAAAATTACAGATACCAACATCAATTTTTAAAATACTTATCAAAAATCTGTTGTCAACAGTCGTTATTAACAGTTGTTAATAACATAAGTATTTACTTTAAAACCAAATACTTTAGATAGCTAATAACTTGTTAATAGACTCTATTATTAAACAAATCAAATCAAAATCTAAAAAAGTTATACCGCTATTAACAAGCTATAATAATCACTATTTTTTTTTTTAAATTTAAAAGAAAATAAATGATATATAGTATATATGTGAATAACTCTAAATTCAAGATTTAATATTAGTTTAATATCCATTTAATTATAATAACGTAGCTTTGTATAAACTTAATAACCAATCTTCTCCTTGTATTAAGTTATAAATAACAGAATTTCAAGTATCTTAGAGATTCAATAGATTACAAATTAAATGACAAAAAAGAAACACAGGAAACCTTCAAATAATAAGATTTCCAACCTTACAAATACAATCTTAAGTATTTTAAAAAAAGAAAGAAACCAAAGCTTTAACTATAAGCAAATAGCAGCTAAAATAGGAGTTAATGATGCTAGTAGTCGTAATCAGATTATTAAAAAATTAGCGCAACTTAAAGCTAAAGAGGAGATTATAGAAACAGATCGTGGAAAATTTAAAGCAGTTGTTAACACTGAGTATCATACTGGTATTTTTGATGCAGCACAACGTGGTAACGGTTACGTTATTTGCGATGCTTTTGAGAACGATATTTATATAGCTTCTAACAATGTTAATAAAGCACTAAATGGTGACGAAGTAGAATTATACGTTTATAAACGAAGAAAACAAGGTAAGCTTGAAGGCGAGATTACCAATATTATCAAACGTGCTAAAACTGAGTATGTTGGTATTATACAAATACACGAAAAGAAAAACTTTGCTTTTGTTGTTGTAGATGGTAATAAAATGAAAACTGACATTTTTGTGCCAATTAATAAAACTTTAAAAGCCCAAGATGGCGATAAAGTTGTGGTTACAATGGAGGATTGGCCAGACAAAGCAGATTCACCCAATGGTCGTGTAATTAAAGTTTTAGGTAAAGCAGGTGAGCATAATACAGAAATACATTCTATACTAGCAGAATATGGTTTACCATACGAGTTTCCAACTGAAGTAGAGGATTATGCAAATTCTATTGACTTAAATATTACTGCAGAAGAAATAGCAAAACGTCGTGATATGCGTAAAGATTTAACCTTTACTATAGATCCAAAAGATGCTAAAGATTTTGATGATGCACTATCATTTACAGTTTTAGATAATGGTTTATATGAAATAGGAATCCATATCGCAGATGTATCACACTACCTTAAGGAAAATACTGTTTTAGATGACGAAGCTTATGAGCGTGCAACTTCAGTATACTTAGTAGATAGAGTAGTACCTATGTTACCAGAAATTTTATCTAATGGTGCTTGTTCATTACGTCCTCATGAAGAGAAATATACGTTTTCAGCAGTATTCAAAATTAATGATAAAGCCGAAATTAAAGACCAATGGTTTGGTCGTACAGTAACGTATAGTGATGCTCGTTTTGCTTATGAAGAAGCACAGGCAATCATTGAAAATAACATTACTTTTAACAAAGCCGAAATTATTTCTAATCCAGAAAAAATAGATACAACCATTCCAAACGAAGTATCATTAACTGGTAAACAGTATAATACAACTCCAGAAATAGCACAAGCGGTTTTAAAATTAGACGAGCTAGCTAAAAAAATGCGTAATAAACGTATGCAATCAGGAGCTATTAGTTTTGATAAAGTAGAAGTTAAATTCTCTTTAGATCAAGATACAAATCCTATTGGTGTTCACTTTAAAACTAGTAAAGATGCTAACAAGTTAATAGAAGAATTTATGCTTCTGGCTAACAAAAAAGTATCAGAGTTTGTTTCTAAAATGAAACCAGAAAAAACTTTTGTTTACCGTGTTCATGACGAGCCAGATGAAAGTAAACTAGCTGCTTTACAAGGCGTAGTTGCAAAGTTTGGTCATAAACTAAACTTTAAAAGTAAAGCCGGAATTGCATCATCTTTAAACCAGTTATTAACAGATGTTCAAGGTAAAAAAGAACAAAATTTAGTAGATACTTTAGCAATTAGAACCATGTCTAAAGCAGAGTATACCACTAAAAATATAGGACATTACGGTTTGGCTTTTGGCGATTATTCTCACTTTACCTCACCAATTAGACGTTATCCAGATGTCATGGCACATAGATTGTTACAACGTTATTTAGATGGCGAAAAAAGTGCTAATCAAGAGGAATATGAAGAGAAGTGTAAACATTCTAGTAACATGGAATATTTAGCAACTAAAGCTGAACGTGACTCGATTAAATACATGCAAATTAGATTTATGCAAGACCATCAAGACGAGGAATTTGTTGGTGTAATTTCTGGTGTAACCGATTGGGGAATTTATGTAGAGATTATCTCTAATAAATGTGAAGGTATGGTTAGAATTAGAGATATTAATGACGATCATTATGATTTTGATCAAGAGCAATTTGCATTAGTTGGACGTAATACTAAAAAAGTTTATCAACTTGGAGATGAGGTCATTGTTAAAGTAAAACAAGCCGATTTAGTAAAACGTCATCTTGACTTTAACCTAATTGGTAAGCACGAAGGTTAATAGTGACTAACCTTTTTTAACCCTTAAAAATTTTAAAAAATGTATCAATTAACTTTAAGTTTTTGATACATTTTTTTTTAGCCAGTATATAGTTTTCGTTATTAACAGTAACTTTTTATTACATTTAACTACTAATATTTAAAATCAATAACCATGATATTAACAACAACAAATTCTATTGAAGGATTTAGAATAATTGAATACAAAGGGATTATAACCGGAACCTCTTTTGAGACTAAAACAAAATTTTCTTTTAAGACCGAAAAAAATAAAGAGTTAACAACAGACGTTATAAACGAAGCAAAGGAACATGCTTTTCAAGAGTTACAAACCAATGCAAGCAATTTAAATGCAAATGCAGTGGTTGGCATAAATGTTGATTTTGAAACCGTAAATGGCTCTTATTTTTTTGTTTCAGTAACAGGAACAGCAGTAAGCGTAGCGCCTCAAAAATAAATAGTTAGTCTTTTTATTTTTTTAGTGTGTTTATAAATAAAAACTAATATTACTAAAAGTGTAACACTTGCAAAAAAGAAGCCTCTTTATTAAAACAAAACCTTTTTTAAAATGAAAAATTTATTAGTTACAGTTTTCTTTTTAGCAACAACTTTAATTTTTGCTCAAAATCCAAAAAACAAAAATGTTGGTGATTTTAACGAAGTTAAAGTCTTTGACTTAATTAAAGTAAGTCTTGTAAAATCAGACGAAAATAAAGTTATGATTACTGGAGAGGATATAGATGACGTAGAGATTATAATTAAAAACAATACCTTAAAAGTACGCATGAAATTTGATCGTAGTTTTGATGGTACTAAAACTTTTGTAGCTGTGCATTACACAGATTTAAAAGTAATTGATGCTAATGAAGGAGCCATAGTTGTTGGTAACGAGTTAATAACTCAGGACAGTATAGAGCTTCGTGCACAAGAAGGTGCTTCTATAATTGTTGGATTAGACGTTAATACAGTTAATGTAAGAGCTGTTTCTGGAGGTATTGTAGAAACTAGAGGTAAAGCCAACACGCAAGACATTACGCTTAATACAGGAGGTATTTATGAAGGTCGTGATTTTGAAACAAAAAATACAACAGTAAAAGTTAGAGCAGCTGGTGAAGCAGAGGTTAAAGCAAGCGATTCTGTAGATGCACGTATTACAGCAGGTGGAACCATTGATATTTATGGAGATCCACAAATAGTAACTAAAAAGCACACGTTTGGAGGTTCTATTTCTGTAAAAAATGATTAAATAACTTAACCAGATTTATAATAAGGCTTCAAATTTAATTTGAAGCTTTTTTTATTTGTAGCTATAGTACTATGTGTTAATTAAATATTTTCTTTACTTTGTAATAAACACAATTAAAATCAATGTTTGACGATATACTTGCAGCTATCCCTTTTGGTATAATACTTTCTTTTACCGTAGGACCTGTATTTTTTGTATTGTTAGAAACTAGTGCTACTAAAGGGGTAAGAAGTGCATTAATATTTGATGCTGGTGTAATTTTAGCCGATATTTTATTTATTGTAGTCGCCTTTTTTAGTACTGAAAGGTTACTTGGTAAAATTGAAAATGACCCTAATTTTATAATATTTGGTGGTGTATTATTGGTGTTTTATGGCATAATTTCGTTTGTTAAAACATCGCGATCGTTTAGATCCATTGTTAAAGAATATCATAAAGTAGAATTTAAAAAAGGCTACGGTAAATTATTTGTCAAAGGATTTTTACTTAACTTTATTAACATTGGTGTCTTATTAGGTTGGTTAGGTTTTATAGTTTTGGCAAGTAAAATTACAACTTCGCATAACGGAGTAATTGTTTTTGTTACAACCATGTTGGTTGCCTATTTTGTGACAGATCTAGTAAAAATTATTGCAGCTAAAAGACTTAAAAATAAATTAACGCCACGTCTTATTTTTAAAACTAAAAAAATTATTGCTTTAGTTATTTTAGGATTTGGTATTTTGCTGTTAGCACAAGGTTTTTTTCCAGAAGAAAAAGAAAAAATTAAAGAAAAGCTTGAGCAAATTAATCCATTATAATTTGTTTTATGAGTACTTTTCAACCTAAAAAAAATACCTTACTTCTTCGTATTTGTATTTCAATTTTACTTTTAGGTATCTTATTTAAAATTATGCATTGGCCAAATGCATATGATTTATTGACCTTTAGTTTTAGTGGTATTTTGATATTATATCCCATTCGTTTTTATTTTAAACAAGACAAAGAAACCATGGATTATATTAAAGTTATTATGATTGTTTTGTGGTGTTTAAACTTTCTTCTTGGATTTAATCAAGTATTTGGTTTTAGTATTTTAATAATACTATTTGGTTGGTGGTTATTAACAGAAAGTGCTAATTATTTTAATAACAATAAACTTGTCCTTTCCAATATTGCACAAAAAGTATATTACGGCTTTATAGCTATTAGTATTGGTGGTATTGCTTTTGGAATTCTTTTTAAAATTCAACATTGGCCTTACGCTAATGTATTATTTACGTTAGGTGTTTTTTTGGCTTCTATATTAGTAATTGTAGACTATTTTGTAAGACGCAAAACGGAATATGTCTAAAACGCAATATCATATTTACGTTGTGGAATTGTCAAAAAAAGTATTTACTCAAAATACTAAGTTTAGAGCTGCTAATCCACAGTTTAATGGTGTTTTAGAGTGTTTATATGTTGGTATGACTAGCAAAACGCCCAAAGAGCGTTTTTTACAACATAAAACTGGCTACGTAAACAAAAAGGGACATAAGTTATCGTCTAACATTGTCCAGAAATATGGCATGTATTTAAGACCTAGTTTATACAATCATATTGGACCAATTGCAACTAGAGCAGAAGCTTTAAAAATGGAAGAAGCATTAGCTTTAGACTTACGTCGAAAAAAATATGCAGTCTGGTTTAACTAACTTGTCATTGCGAGATACGTAGCAATCTTTTCATAATTTTTAATCATAATTAGAAAAAATAAATGTTTTATCTAAGTTTTATAATTACATGATTGTTATTGTGTAACCTGCTTTTAATCTTTTAAAATTCATATAAAATAAAGACATAAAAAAAAGCGCTACTTATAAAGTAACGCTTTCTTGAGGTGTCGAGCGGATTCGAACCGCTGTAGATGGTGTTGCAGACCACTGCCTAGCCACTCGGCCACGACACCCTTAATAGGACAGCAAATATAAAAATAATTACCGTTTTACCCTATTTCTGTTAGTTTTTTCTTTTTTCTGTTAATTCTACTGTAACCATCTGTACATCACCACCAATTGGAGGATTTATTTTACTTACAGCAACCGTTGCAATAGTAATTAATGTATCTTCTTTAAAAATACGATCTAAAATACGCTTAGCAACATGCTCTAAAAGTGCACTTGGTGTCGCCATTTCTTCAACCACAACTTTGTTTAAAAATACGTAATCTACTGTATCTTCTAATTTATCAGATGTTGTACTTTTTTGTAAATCTGCTTTTACTTTTAAATTTACTAAATAGTCGCTTCCAATAGCAGTTTCTTCTTTTAAACAACCATGATATGCAGTAACGCGTATATTTTCAACTTTAATTATTCCCATTTTCTTTAAATTTTGAGCAAAAGTACCTAAAATAGTAGTTTACTAAATTTTTAAAGTGTGGTTAAATTCATTTCAACTAAAAAATAACTAATTTTACAGCTTATTATTAAGTTGATGTAATAGCAATAATCAATTACAATAAAGCAAAGCACGTATGTCTGAAGATAAAAAGTCACTCAATTTTTTAGAGCAAATTATAGAAGAAGATTTAACCAATGGTTTAGATCAAAGTAAACTACGTTTTAGATTTCCGCCAGAACCAAATGGGTATTTACATATTGGTCATACTAAAGCAATTGGTATTAGTTTTGGTTTAGGCGAAAAATATAACGCACCAGTTAACCTTAGGTTTGACGATACTAATCCAGCAAAAGAAGAGCAGGAGTATGTAGATGCTATTAAAGAGGATATCTCTTGGTTAGGTTACAAATGGGCAAACGAGGTATACTCGTCAGATTATTTTCAAATTCTATTTGATTGGGCTGTACAGTTAATAAAAGATGGTAAAGCGTATGTAGATTCTCAATCTTCTGTCGCTATGGCAGAACAAAAAGGGACACCAACACAACCAGGAGTTGATGGACCATTTAGAAATAGAACTGTAGCAGAAAATCTTGACCTTTTTATGCGCATGAAAAATGGCGAGTTTAATGAAGGGGAACATATTTTACGTGCTAAAATAGACATGCAACATCCTAACATGTTAATGCGTGATCCATTAATGTATCGTATTTTAAAGAAAGCACATCACAGGACAGGAGATGATTGGTGTATTTATCCAATGTATGACTGGACGCATGGAGAGAGTGATTATATAGAGCAAATATCACACAGTTTATGCTCACTAGAGTTTAAGCCTCACAGAGAGCTTTACGACTGGTTTAAGGAGCAAGTATATGATTATTCTAAATCAGAGTATCCAATGCAACCTAAACAACGTGAGTTTGCACGTTTAAACCTTAGTTATACTATCATGAGTAAACGTAAGTTACTTAAATTAGTAGAAGAAGGTATTGTAAACGGTTGGGATGATCCACGTATGCCTACAATTTCTGGGTTACGTCGTCGTGGTTTTACACCAACAGCTATCAGAAAATTTGTTGAAACTGTTGGAGTCGCTAAACGTGATAATATTATTGATGTTGCACTTTTAGAGTTTTGTATACGTGAGGATTTAAACAAAAAAGCACCACGTGTAATGGCAGTTTTAGACCCTTTAAAAGTGGTTATTACAAATTATCCTGAAGACAAAGAAGAATGGTTAGAAGCAGAAAATAACCAAGAAGATGATGCAGCAGGTTTTAGAAAAGTACCTTTTTCTAGAGAAATATATATAGAAAAAGAAGATTTTAAAGAGGAAGCTAGTAGTAAGTTTTTTAGACTAAAACTAGGCGGAGAAGTGCGTCTTAAAAATGCTTATATCATTAAAGCAGATAGCGTTGTTAAAGATGCTAATGGAAATATAACTGAAGTACATTGTACATACTCTGAAGACACAGAACGTCGTATTAAAGGGACTTTACATTGGGTAAGTATTAAACATGCAGTTAAAGCTGAGGTTAGAGAATACGACAGATTATTTTTAGACGAAGCACCAGATAGTCACGAGGATAAAGATTTTATGGAGTTTATTAATCCAAACTCTTTAAAAATTATAGACGCTTTTGTGGAGCCTAGTTTAAAAGAAGCTAAGGTAGGAGAGCAGTTTCAGTTTCAACGTTTAGGATATTTTAATGTGGATAACGACTCTAAAGCAGACGCTTTAGTATTTAATAAAACTGTTGGTTTACGTGATAGTTGGGCAAAACAAAAACCAGCTGCTAATGCGCAAAATAACCAACAAAAACAACCACAACAAAACAATCGTCCTGCTATAGAGCAAATAAAATCATATGGTAAAAAATATGATAGGATGAAGCCAGAACAACAAGATAAGGCTAAAGCCGAAATACAAGCACTAGCAAAAGACGTTGCTTATCAAGATTTAGAACCACTATTTGGTACAGCAGTTAAAAAAGTAGGCACTCGTGTTATTACTATGATAACCTTAGGTGTTTTACTTGATAATGGTTTAGATAAAAACGAAGCGATAACCGACTTTATTAACAAAGCGTTGGAAGACAAAAGTGAGCTTTTAGTAAACGAAGCTAAAGCGCTTAACTAACAATTTAAAAACCTATCAAATGTAAAAATTTGATAGGTTATTTTTTTTCTATTGAAACAATTCAAAGCATTTCTACTTTTTTTATTAGTTTGTATATATAATACAAACGCACAAGAGTATCCTGTTATTAGTGACATGGTAACAGATAATGCTTCTATATTTAGTACTAAACAAGCCCAACTTTTAAGAGATAAATTAACTGCTTTTGAAGTCAGAACAACACATGAAATTGTTGTACTAACCATACCAGATTTGGATGGTGAAAATATTGAGTATTATGCGTATTCTGTATTTAATCAAGAAGGTAATAACTTTGGTAAAGTAGATGTTGACAATGGTATTTTAATTTTAATAGCTATTAATGACAAGAAGGTTAGGATAGAAGTAGGAGATGGTTTAGAGCCTATTATTACAGACGCTTTTGCATCTAGAGTTATTAGACATAGGATAACACCACTTTTTAAACAAGGTCGTTTTTTTGAAGGTATTGATGATGCAACCTCAGAGCTTATTAAATTAATTGATGATCCAATTTATGCTAACGAGTTTTCTAATTTTATAAATAAAGAAGCAGTATCAACAAACGATAAGTCTACAGATGGTGTACATGTTATAACCAAGCTTATTGTATCTATTATCTTATTATTTGTTTATTTCTGGATAGGTATTTATGCGTATTACAGACTCGTTATTAAACAAAGTTTTAAAACATTTAAACTTAAATTACTATATAACGATCATAGGACTAAGTTTATAGTCTATGCTACGTTAGCATTATTAGTTATTAATAGTTTTTACGTTATTTTCCTGAAATTATTTTTAGGTTTATTGATAACAGGCTTTTTATCCATTTTTGTATTTATAGGCTATTTTGTGTTATTAAAATTAGCTTTTACTAGAGCAATACTTATTTTTAAAAGTCTTTTTACAGGACAATTAGGTGCTTTTATTTATCTGTTTTATATACCAACAACAGTATTTTTATTTGTTGCAGGATTTATATTTGGTTCAATGCCAATTGTAATGGGTTTCTTTTTTTTGCTTGATATTGTTTTTAATAAAGATATAAACAGTGTAATGGCAAACGTAGATTTTATTTATGTCTTAGGTGGTTTTATATTTGTTATTATACTGTTTCATTTTATAGCCATATATTTTGCTATTTATCAAATTAAAGGAGAATATAATAAGTCGTTTGGATTTTCATTTTTTAAGCGCGATGCTAAATTATCAATTACATTAAATCCAGGTTCTGCTAGAGGGTATTCCTCGTCAGGTGCATCAAGCTATTCCTCGTCGTCTTATTCTTCGTCAAGGTCATCATCTTCAAGCAGTAGTTATTCTGGAGGTGGAGGACGATCCTCTGGAGGAGGTGCAAGTGGTAGTTGGTAATACTTTAGGAGACTTTTACAGCATGTATTTTGTAAAGTTTTATATTAATACAGACTAATTAATTAGTTATTAGTCTTTTATTTATACTCGTGATTCACTTTAAAATTTATAAATCGGTTATAGATCTTCCTGATTATTGGGATGCTTTACCGACTAATGATTTGTTTTTAAAAACTCCTTTTTTAAAAGCCTTAGAACACTCTTGTCCAAAAAATATTAGTACTAATTATATTGGCATTTTTAAGGATAATAATTTGGTAGGAATAGCAATTATACAACGCGTTAAACTTTACCTTGATGATGTCTTTAGAAATCCTACAGATAATGCTTTAAAACGTCTTACAAAAGCTTTAATAGCTACTGTAGTTAGAGGTAATGCTTTAATTATTGGTAATTTGATGCATACTGGTCAACATGGTCTGTATTATAATACTAAAATGATTTCTCAAACCCTGTTTTTGGATACTATTTTTAAAGTTATTGACGCGTTATCAATTCAAATTAAAAAAGAAGACAATAAACGTGTTAGAATGATTTGTTTTAAAGACTATTTTGAAAGTGATAGTATCCATCAAAATCAACATTTATTTACTAAAAATAAATTGTATAAATTACAAGTCCAGCCTAATATGGTTTTAACAATTCCATCAAGTTGGAGTAGTAGTCAAGCGTATGTTGTAGCATTAAACAAAAAGTACAGAAGTCGTTATAAATCTGCTTTAAAAAAAGCATCAGATGTTATTAAAAAGGAATTAGATTTAAATGAAATAAATTTAGCTTCGGAAGCTATATATATGTTATATAAAAACGTTTCGGATAATGCTAAGGTTAATTCTTTTGTGTTGGATAAAAGGCATTTTTTCAACTTAAAAAAAGAATTAGATCAAGATTTTAGGCTGTTTGGGTATTATCTAAATGATCAATTAATAGGGTTTTATACCTTAATTTTAAACAATAACCAGTTAGAAACTTACTTTTTAGGTTATAATCCGGATTTTCAATCCAAGTACCAATTGTATTTAAATATGTTGTATGATATGTTAGATTTTGCAATTGTAAATGGGTTTAAAAAGGTGGTTTATGCTAGAACTGCTATGGAGATTAAAAGCTCAGTTGGTGCTAAGCCTACTGCTATGAGTATTTATATTAAGCATACTGACAATTTTATTTTAAATCCAACTTTAAAGTACATTGTAAACACATTAAATCCTACTTTAAAATGGGAGGAAAGACATCCATTTAAATAAGACTTTAGTAAATCTTTAGCATTATATTTTTTGTTTTGAAACGTCTTTAGGTTAATTTAGGTAAATAACTTAAAATCACACAGCTATGACTACGTCTCAAGAATTATTGACAAAAATATCTCAAAAAACAATTGAAATTAAAGAACACTATCCAGAGCTTCAAAAGTATCTAGATGAAACCAGGATTACCTTACCACATGGTGATAATAGTGCTGCTAAAGTGGATACCCAATCATTACAAAATTATTTAAATAGTTTAAATGAAATGGTTGATAAATATAAATCTAACTCATAAAAAAAAGCCTCACATTTTGTGAGGCTTTTTTAGTATAAATTAAAGGATTAGTTTTCCTTTTTCTTTGCGTTTTTCATCGCTTCTCCAATTTGATTACTTGCTGTAAAACTTGCAACCATATCGTTTAGCATTGTACTACCTGCTTGAGGTGAGTTTGGTAATAATATTAAGTTACTGTTAGTCTCACTACCAATAGCTTGTAATGTATCATAATGTTGTGTAACTACAATTAAAGCAGAGGCTTCTTGACTGTTAATACCAACACGATTTAATACATCTACAGACTCTTCTAGACCTCTAGCAATCTCACGTCTTTGGTCCGCAATACCTTGACCTTGTAAACGCTTACTTTCTGCTTCAGCTTTAGCTTTTTCAACAATTAAGATACGTGCAGCATCTCCTTCAAATTGTGCAGCAGTTTTTTCTCTGTCTGCAGCATTAATACGGTTCATTGCAGCTTTTACTTGAGCATCTGGATCTATATCTGTTACTAAGGTTTTAATAATATCAAAACCATAGTCTGACATGGCATCATTTAATTCAGTTTTTACTGCAATTGCAATATCATCTTTTCTAACAAAAACATCATCTAATTTCATTTTAGGTACTTCGGCACGTACCACATCAAATACATAACTTGTAATTTGTTCATGTGGATAATCTAATTTGTAAAAAGCATCATAAACTTTTTGACTAATTACACGATATTGTACAGATACTTTAAGACGTACAAATACATCATCTAAGGTTTTAGTTTCAATAATGACATCTAATTGTTGGATTTTTAAGCTTAATCTACCTGCTATTTTATCTACTACAGGAATCTTTAGATGTAATCCTGATTGGCGTATGCTATGGAATTTACCAAAACGCTCTACAATAACAGCTGTTTGTTGTTTTACAACAAAAAATGAGGATAAAAAGACAAATAGTACAAGGACTATTAGGATAATAAGTGTTGGATTCATGAAAAATGGATTTTAATGGTTATACTACTATGGTTACTAAATTAAGTTATATTTGCGGACAAACCCCTTAATTTACTATGAAAAAAATTCAATTCATCTTATTAGTAGCACTAACTATAGGTTTTGTTACAAAAAACTTTGGTCAACATACAAGTTATAAAATTAAAAACGGATTTTCTTTGGGTGGAGGAGTCACTCAATTTGATATCATTACAGACAATTTTGAAACTAAAAAAGGAGACGGTTGGATTGCTAACATGACTGCTACAGTGGATATACCTCAAAAATGGTTTAATGTTAGTTATGGAATGCAGCTGTCTGAAAACACTATTAGTACTTCAGGTTTTGATACACCATTATCCAGTATTGCTCAAGATGTAGAGTATAAAATTTTTACTGCTCAAGTACAGTTTTTATGGCATGCTAAACCTTTTAGAAGCTCTCATTTTACTATAGATTTTGGACCAATGTTGCAATACAATAGTGATTTAGAGCTAAGTGATGAGCAGCAAGAAGATTTTATTCTAGCAGATTTTGATACAGTTCAGGCTAAAGCTGTTAAAGATTTAAACAACTTTAATGTTAATGGTACTGTTGGTGCAACTTTAGGTATTGGTTTTTTTAAATTAAGAGCGCAATATATTTATGGTTTTACTAATATTTTAGGTGCATTAAATGATTCTGATTTTAACCAAGTTTTAGGTAGAGATTTTAAAGGAAACCAAAGTATGTTTGCCTTTACAGGAATGCTAACTTTTTAAAACAACATAAAAGACATAAAAAAAGCCATCTAATGTTAGATGGCTTTTTTTGTTTTATAGCGCTTGTATAAGCTTTTCTAGACGTTTAATGCTTTCATTTTTACCAATCATATACATGATATCAAAAACATCTGGTCCTTGTAAAGCACCAACTAAAGCTAAACGTAAAGGCATCATTACTTTACCAAAACCGATATCATTTGAAGTAATCCATCCTTTAATGTCTTTTTGAAGGGTTTCCACTTCAAAATCTTCAATGTTAGATACAACAGTTAAAACATCTGTCATTATAGCCTTAGTATCGTCTTTAAATGCTTTTTTAGAGGCTTTTTCGTCAAAACTTTCTGGAGCAACAAAAAAGTAACTGCTTAAATCCCAAAAGTCATTAACAAATGTGGCACGTTCTTTAATCAAGCCAACAACTAATGCAATATAATTTACATCAATAGTTTCTAATTGTTTGTGGTTTTTTTGAAAAGCTTCTGCTAAATGGTCGTTAGACTGCTCTTGCATGTAATGGTGATTAAACCATTTAATTTTATCTGGATCAAAACGTGCTCCTGCTTTATTTACTCTGTTTAAATCAAAAGCAGCAACTAATCCTTCTAAATCAAAAATCTCTTGTTCTGTTCCTGGATTCCAACCTAAAAAGGCTAAAAAGTTAATAACTGCATCTGCAAAATAACCTTCTTCTTTATAACCAGTAGCACTATCACCAAATTCTGGATTCCACTCTAACGGAAACACTGGAAAGCCTAATTTGTCTCCATCACGCTTACTTAATTTCCCTTTTCCTGTTGGTTTTAATATTAAAGGTAAATGTGCAAATTCCGGTTGTTCCCAACCAAAAGCTTGGTATAATTGATAGTGTAAAGCTAAGCTAGGTAACCACTCTTCACCACGTATAACATGCGTAATTTCCATTAAATGGTCATCTACAATATTTGCTAAGTGGTAGGTTGGCATACCATCGCTTTTAAATAATACTTTATCATCTAAAACATTGGTATCTATTTTAATATCACCACGAATAATATCTTTTAAATGTAGTGTTTGATCTTGTGGACTTTTAAATCTAATAACGTAATCGTCTCCAGTATCTAATTTAGCTTGGACTTGTGCCTCTGTAAGTGCTAACGAATTGCTTAATTTTAAGCGATTATGCCAATTATAGATAAATGTTTTACCTTTTGACTCATGGTCAGTTCTATGAAAATCTAATTCTTCAGAGGTATCAAAAGCATAGTATGCATTTCCGCTAGCAACTAATTGGTCTGCGTATTGTTTATATAAATCTTTACGCTCACTTTGTCTGTAAGGTCCAAATTTTTCGTTTTTACCTGGTCCTTCGTCAAAAGGAATATTACACCAATTTAAGGCATCTACAATATATTGTTCTGCACCTTCTACGTAACGATTTTGATCTGTATCCTCAATACGTAATACAAAAGTTCCGTTATGTTTTTTGGCAAATAAATAGTTAAAAAGAGCTGTACGTACACCTCCAATATGTAAAGGTCCTGTTGGACTTGGTGCAAAACGCACTCTGACTTGTTTTGACATCTTGTTTCGTTTGAGTTTGCAAAGATAGAATAGAGTAGTAGAAACAGCAAAAAAATAAGGATAAAGAACAGCTTTATACACAGGCTTTTTTTCCGCGTAAGCGATTACCTTTAACAATAACTTATAATCCTAAATATTTAGGTGTAAAAATAAAAATGTATTTTAGTCAGTTAAATAGCAATTACTTGAATAATTTTAATACTATACAGACCAAATTAGAGCAATTTATTAGAAAATATTATACTAATGAGTTGATTAAAGGTGCGCTATTATTTTTTAGTATTGGCTTGCTGTATTTTATTTTTACACTGTTAATCGAACATTTTTTATGGCTAAGTCCAACCGCTAGAACCGTTTTGTTTTGGTTGTTTATAATTGTCGAATTAACGCTGTTTGTTAGATTTATTGTCCTACCATTAGCTAGATTATTTAAACTTAAAAAAGGTATTGATTATAAAAAAGCATCTTCAATTATTGGTAATCATTTTCCAGAAGTTAACGATAAGTTACTTAATGTTTTACAATTAAAGGAAGCTGGTAGTCAATCGGAATTATTATTGGCAAGTATTGATCAAAAATCAGTAGAATTAAGCCCAATACCGTTTAAGTTAGCAGTAAATTTTAAACAAAATATAAAATATTTAAAATATGCAGCTATACCTATTTTAATATTTGTGATTGCTGCTATTTCTGGTAAGTTAAATTGGTTTAGCGACAGCTACAAAAGGGTTGTTAATTATCAAACTGCTTATGAGCCTCCTGCTCCTTTTGCTTTTTTTGTATTAAATGAAAACTTACAAACTACTCAAAATAAAGAATTTAGGTTATTAGCAACAACGCAAGGCGACGTAGTACCTGATAATGTTAAAATTACTTACAATAACGAAACTTATTTTTTGCAACAACGTCAATCCGGAACTTTTGAATACGTTTTTGAACAGCCCAATAAAGATATAACTTTTAATTTTACTGCTAATGGTGTTACAAGTAAACCATACACTTTAAAAGTTGTAGAAGTACCTACATTGGTTGGTTTTGATATGCATTTGGAGTATCCAAACTATACTAACAAACGTAACGAAACTTTAAAAGGTATTGGTAATGCAATTGTACCACAAGGAACCAAAATTACATGGCAACTTAATACTAAAGCGACGGAAAAGGTCGATTTAATAAGTACAGATACTATTGCTTTTTCTAGCATAAAATCTGGTTATTTTGAGACCTCAAAAAAGGTATATACTAATTTTGATTACAACATTAGCACCAGTAATAAGTCTATTAAACATTACGAAAACTTAGCTTACGGTATTACTATTATCAAAGATCAATATCCTGATTTAAAGTTAGAAGTTAAGGTGGATAGTTTAGATGATCAAACCCTTTATTTTAAAGGACAAGTAAGTGATGATTATGGTTTAAGTAAGCTACAATTGGTATATTATCCAAAGGATAATCCAGCTGGTAAAAAAACGCTAAACATTCCAGTCACAAAATCTAATTTTGATCAATTTATAACCAGCTTTCCTAATAACTTATCAGTAGATGCAGGTGTGTCTTATGATTTGTATTTTGAGGTATTTGATAACGACGCTGTTAATAGTATTAAAAGTACTAAAAGTACTGTGTTTAATTTTAGAAAACGTACACAGGATGAGGAAGAAGAAAAGCAATTACAAGAGCAAAATCAAACCGTTAAGGATTTAAACAAGTCTTTAGAAAAATTTGACAAACAGCAAAAGGAATTACAAGAGTTATCTAAAACGCAAAAAGAAAAAGCTGAATTGAACTTTAATGATAAGAAAAAATTTGAAAATTTTTTAAAACGTCAGAAAGAACAAGAACAAATGATGAAGCAATTCAACAAAAAGTTGAAAGATAATTTAGACGAATTTCAAAAAGATAAAAAGGAAGACGATCAGTTCAAGGAAGATTTAAAACAACGTCTTAAGGATAATGAAGAGCAACTTAAGCAGGATGAAAAATTGCTTGAAGAATTAGAAAAACTAAAAGACAAATTTAGTAAAGAGCAATTTACAAAAAAGTTGGACAATCTTGCTAAAAAGGCTAAAAGTCAAAAACGAAGTTTAGAACAATTGGTAGAGCTTACTAAACGTTATTATGTGACTAAAAAAATGGAAAAAATTAGTGACGAGCTTGATAAATTGGCAAAAGAACAAGACAAATTAGCTAATAGTAAAGAGGAAGAAAATACTAGTGACAAACAAGACGAGATCAATAAAAAATTTGAAGATTTACAAAAACAATTAGGGGATTTAGAAAAGGATAATCAAGATTTAAAAAATCCGATGGATGTACCTCGAGACAAAAATAACGAGGAAAACATTAAGGAAGAGCAGCAAGAGGCAAGTGACCAGTTACAAGAAAAAGAAGCTGCTAAGGATGAGAACCAAAAAAAAGATAAACAACAGTCAGCAAAACAAAAGCAAAAAAGTGCAGCTCAAAAAATGAAAAAAATGAGCCAAAGTATGCAGAGGCAAATGGCAGGTGCTGCGCAAGAGCAACTAGAGGAAGATATTGCTATGTTACGTCAGATCTTGGATAATTTGGTAATTTTTTCTATGGATGAAGAAGCTTTGATGAAACAATTTAAAAGCATAGAAATTAATCATAATGAGTATGCGAGTTACCTTAAAAAACAAAAAGAACTTCGTACACATTTTGAGCATGTGGATGATAGTCTTTTTGCAATTTCATTGAGACAACCAAAATTCTCAGAAGACATAAATAGAGAAATTAACGAGGTATACTATAATATAGATATGGCTTTAGAAGAATTTTCGGAAAACAAATTATATCAAGGTGTATCGTCACAACAATATGTAGTTACTTCTGCTAATAATTTGGCTGATTTTTTAAGTGGTGCTTTAGACAATATGCAAAACCAAATGGGTATGCCATCTCCAGGACAAGGTGAAGGAGGTATGCCAATGCCAGATATTATTATTAGCCAAGAAGAGTTAGCTAAAAAAATGGGTGAAGCCATGAAAAAAGGAAAAGAAGGTAAAAAGGGAGAAGAAGGTGATAAAGGTGAATCTGGTGAAAATGGAAAAGCTGGCGAAAGTGGGAAGGATGGAAAAGACGGTAAATCAGGAGAAAATGGCGATGGAGAAGGACAAGGTGAAGGTGGTAAACCAGGAGAAAACGGTCAAGGTCAAGGTGGAAGTCCACAAGGTGATAATGGATTAAATGAAGAAGGTAATGCTGAATTATTTAAAATTTATCAAGAACAGCAAATTTTGCGTCAAGCTTTAGAAGAGCGATTGGATAAAGAAGGTTTAGGCGAAAGTAGAGAAGCAAAGCAATTATTAAAAGACATGGAGCAGGTTGAGGTGGATTTAATTAACAAAGGTTTTACTAATCAAACGCTTAGTAAAATGATGAATATTCAGCATCAGTTATTAAAACTCGAAAATGCAGTATTACAACAAGGTCAAGAACAAAAGCGACAATCTGAAACTAATACAACAGTGTTTAAAAATACAACTAACAATCAAATAGATAAGGCCAAACAATATTTTAATACAACTGAGATATTGAATAAGCAAACCTTACCTTTGCAGCAAATTTATAAGCAAAAAGCACAACAGTATTTTAAACAACAAAAATGATTAGTTTTAACAACGAAACCGATTTTAAGCTTCAAGATGAAGCGAAAATCTCTAAATGGATATCTTCTATTATTTTAAAAGAAAACTGCAAGGAGGACGAGATAAACTACGTGTTTTGTGATGACGAGTATCTACATAAATTGAATGTAGAGTTTTTACAACATGATACATTGACCGATGTTATAAGTTTTGATTATTCGGTAGGAAAAACACTACAAGGTGATATTTTTATTTCTGTAGAACGTGTTGCGGATAATGCGAAAGATTTTGATGTTTCATTTGATGCAGAATTACATCGTGTAATAATTCATGGTATTTTACATTATTGTGGATATAAAGATAAGACTGAAGCTGATGCTAGCTTAATGCGCACTAAAGAAAACGAGGCATTAGCGTTATTGAAAGCAATGTAATTGTTTGTTGTATATTTGCACGCTTTTAAAAGTAGAATAATAAAAACGTTCCACGTGGAACAATCAATATAATGATACTGGGTTTTACTTGGTATTAATTCAAATTAAAATTATGTTTAACGAAGTATATGATGTAATTGTAGTTGGAGCTGGTCATGCAGGAAGTGAAGCAGCAGCATCTGCAGCTAATATGGGAAGCAAGACTTTGCTAATTACCATGAATTTACAAAACATTGCTCAAATGTCTTGTAATCCAGCAATGGGTGGAATTGCTAAAGGGCAAATTGTAAGAGAGATTGATGCGCTTGGAGGTTACTCTGGTATTGTAAGTGACACCTCTGCTATTCAATTTAAAATGCTAAACAAATCTAAAGGACCTGCAATGTGGAGTCCAAGGGTCCAAAGTGACAGAATGCGTTTTGCTGAAGATTGGCGTTTGATTTTAGAGCAAACTAAAAACCTTGATTTTTATCAAGAAATGGTTTCTGGTCTAATTGTGGAAAATGGAAAAGTTACAGGTGTGACAACATCACTTGGAGTTAAGATAAAAGCTAAAAGTGTTGTCTTAACTAATGGTACTTTTTTAAATGGTTTAATCCATATTGGAGATAAAAATTTTGGTGGAGGTAGAGCAGGAGAAAGAGCTGCAACTGGAATTACTGAACAGTTAGTTAATTTGGGTTTTGAATCTGGTAGGATGAAAACCGGAACACCACCAAGAGTGGATGGAAGGTCTTTAGATTTTTCTAAAATGGTCGAGCAACCTGGAGATGTTAATCCAGAAAAATTTTCATATTTAGACACTACAAAACCATTAACTCATCAACGTTCTTGTCACATGTCTTATACAAGTGAAAAGGTTCATGATTTATTGCGCGAAGGCTTTGATCGTTCGCCAATGTTTAATGGTCGTATTAAAAGTTTAGGACCTAGATACTGTCCTTCTATTGAAGATAAAATTAATCGTTTTGCAGATAAAAATAGACATCAATTATTTGTGGAACCTGAAGGCTGGAATACTTGCGAGTATTATATAAATGGCTTCTCAACTTCGCTTCCAGAAGATGTTCAATTTAAAGCATTACGTTCTGTAGTCGGTTTTGAAAACGTCAAGTTTTTTAGACCAGGTTATGCTATAGAATACGATTATTTTCCACCAACACAATTAAAGCATACTTTAGAAACAAAGTTGGTAGATGGCTTATATTTTGCTGGTCAAATTAACGGTACAACAGGTTATGAAGAAGCAGCGTCTCAAGGTTTAATGGCAGGTATAAATGCAGCATTAAAAGTGCAAGAACGCGATCCTTTTATACTACAAAGAGATGAAGCTTATATAGGTGTTTTGGTTGATGATTTAATAACTAAAGGAACTGAGGAACCATACAGAATGTTTACTTCAAGAGCCGAATATAGAACGTTATTACGTCAAGATAATGCAGATATAAGATTAACACCAAAAGGTTTTGATTTAGGTTTAGCTAGCGAAAAACGTTTAAGAAGAATGGAGGAGAAACATGATGCAGCTGAAAAATTTGTACAATTTTTTAGAGACACAAGTGTTACGCCAGACGAAATTAATCCTGTGTTAGAAGCAAAAGATTCTGCTGCAATTAGACAGCAAGATAAGATGTTTAAAATGTTTGCTAGACCAAATATTGGCATTGAAGATATGAAGCAAATTGATTCTGTTTCAAGTTATATTAATGATAATAATTTGGATAGTGAGGTTATTGAACAAGCCGAAATTCAAGTGAAATATTCAGGCTATATTGCAAAAGAAAAGAACAATGCAGATAAACTTACTCGTCTAGAAAATATAAAAATTCCACCTAATTTTGACTATTCAAAACTTCAGTCTATGAGTTTTGAAGCAAGAGAAAAACTTAAAAAAATACAGCCAGTAACCATCTCTCAAGCATCAAGAATTAGTGGTGTGTCGCCATCAGATATTTCTGTTTTGTTGGTGTATATGGGTAGATAAATTGGACAAAAAAACAGAACGTTCCACGTGGAACGTTCTGTTTTTTTTATTTATTGATGTGTAATATAATTGTATTCTTATCAAAAAATCAATCAAAATATAAGTAATTGTGGCTAGTCAAAATAATCAAAATGTGTTTATAGAAGTAAAAGATCACTCAGTTTCTGGAGAGGTTTTTAAATTAATTGAAAACAAAACTTATGGTTATTTGGAAACGATTCCTAAACCAACTTTAGATAAATTACCAGAATATTATAAAACTGAAGATTATATTTCTCATACAGATTCTAAAAGAAATCTATTAGAAAACGTTTATCATGCAGTCAGGGAAATAGCATTAAAGCGTAAACTAAAGTTGATTGATTCATTTCAAACTGACGATAAATATATTTTAGATTATGGTTGTGGTACAGGAGATTTTTTAAAAACTGCATTAAATAATGGATGGCATGTTGCCGGAATTGAACCAAATGAGGAAGCAAGATCAATAGCAAATCAAAAAACTAAAAACGCTGTATTAGATCTGTCACAAATAAAAACTTTAAAAACTCAAAGTTTTGATGTTATCACCTTGTGGCATGTTTTAGAACATATTCCAAATTTAGAAGAACAAATCACACTACTTAAAACGTTACTTAAACCAAACGGTGTTTTAATTATTGCTGTACCAAATTACAATAGTTACGACGCTAAACATTATAAACAATTTTGGGCAGCTTATGATGTGCCAAGACATTTATGGCATTTTAATCAAATTTCTATTTCTAATTTATTTAAGACAGTAAATTTAAAAGTTCAATTTACTAAGCCTATGCTTTTTGATTCATATTATGTCAGTCTATTATCTGAGAAATATAAATCTGGACGAATGAATATATTTAAAGCTTTTTGGATTGGTTGTGTCTCAAATTTTAAAGCAAGGTCTTCTGGGCAATATTCTTCATTGATTTATACGCTTAAAACAGCTAAAAAGTAATTTAAAAATCAGGATTAAACGATTTCAAGTCCTAACATATAAATATATTGCCTTTATTCAAAAACGTCTTAAACACGCTTATATGAGGTCATTTTTAATAACTATTTCTTATTTAGAATTAAAATTATTATAAAAAAATCTTATTCTTTTAAAATCTGTTAAAAAAAATAAAATTTGACATATTTAATTATTTACATTTGCTCAAAATCAAAATAAATTAAAATGAAAAAAATAATAGGTTTAGCAATTGTTGCATTAGTATTTACATCTTGTCAAAAGCAAAAAATTGCTTACGTTGATAATGGTCTTGTAATTAATGAAATTAAAGAGAAAGTAGATTTAGAAGCAAGATATAATGAAAAGGATGAAGCCTTTAAAAAAAAGGTAGATAGTTTCCGTCAGGTGTTTCAAGTTGAATATCAAAAAGTAGCAACGCTTTCTAAAAGTCAACAAGAATCAGAATTACAAGCTTTAAACCAAAAAGCACAAGGCTTACAACAAACTTGGCAAGCAGAACAGCAAAACTTTCAAAACGAATATCAAGTAGAAATAGATTCTTTAATATCTAAAGTTAAAGGTTTTGTAAAGGATTACGGAAAAACTAATAATTATGATTACATTTTAGGGACTGTAGAGAATTCTCCAAGTGTAATGTATGGAAAAGAAGAGAATGATTTGACTCAAAAAATCATTGAAGACTTAAATGCGGCATATAAAAAGTAAGATTTTTATAGATTTTTTTAAAAAGGCGATTAACTACTGTTAATCGCCTTTTTTGACTTATAATACTTTAAATATCAGTCTTTTTGATATAAATAGCTATATTTATTGCGCTATTAATTATTTTCAATAAAGATTATGAGAGGCTTGCTTTTGCGCTTTGCTATCTTCATTTCTATGTTTTCGTTTACTTATGCTCAGCAAACAGTACCATTTACAACGCAAAAAGCGTTTTATATTTATGGTGATGCTGCAGTAATAGGTAATAACATATTAAGTAAAGATAAACAAGAACCGTACAATGATTATCTGTTAACCAACGATGATATTGATATGGTCTATGTGGATATTGATCAGGATAAAACGACGTTTTCATCTAGTTCTGCCAATCTTAAATTACCTGATAATCAGTCTAAAATTGCATATGCAGTCTTATATTGGTCTGCAACATACAGTTATATAAAAGGTACAAGAAGAGAAGAGGATGCGCAATTTTATTTTCAAGGTAATCGACAAAAAAATAGGTCATTAATTAACAAGGTAAAACTTAAATTACCTGGAGAAAATTATCAAAATATTACAGGTAATGTGCTGTTTGATGGAGCAAAAATTCCAGCGTTTGCTTTAAATGCTCCTTACGTTTGCTTTGCAGATGTTACTAAACAATTACAAGAGGCTAAACAAGTAAATGGAGAATACACAGTTGCTAATATTAATGCAACCCAAGGATACGTAGCTGGTGGAAGTGCAGCTGGCTGGATGTTGTATGTGGTTTACGAAGCACCAACTAGCAAACCTAAGTATATTACTACTTTTAATGGTTTTTCTCATATTGGTAATCAACCAGAAATAATTTCATTGGACGAGTTTAAAACACCAGATAAAGGAGCAACTAGTACAGCAATTGTATTAGCAACTTTAGAAGGTGATTCTGCGTTGTCTGGAGATCAATGCATTGTCGCTAACCCAGTAACTAACAAAGCGTGGCAATTACAAGCTGTAAATAGGGATAAAGATAATTTCTTTAGTAGTCAAATAACTTCTGTATCCACAGCTAATACTGTTAGATATCCAAACAGTAGCAACACTTTAGGATTTGATTTGGCAACAGTTACCTTACCAAATAATGATAAGGCAGTAATAGTAAATGGAACAGAAAAAGTAGACCTTATTTTTAATACCAAACAGGATCGTTTTTACTTGTTTTTTACTGCTTTTAATACTGAAATTAGTGAATCATTTTTAAAAGAAATTCAATCAAATACACCTGTAAATGCTATTGTTTTAACGTCAGAAAAAATTAATCCAAATACTGTATCGATATCTGATAATCAGTCAGTTAAGTCTAATATTAAAACAGTAAAAGCTATTTCTAAAACGGATATTAAAACTATCGGTCAAACCGAAAATTTTAACATTACTGCACAATCCTTTGCTTTAAAACAACCAGTAATTATTAATAAGGAGCTAAAGCAAGAATTGGTTGTGCCTATGTCTAGTGAGATACTATCGTCTAAGTCACAAAATGAAGCGCTATCTAAAGGAGATGTTTTAATTTCATCTACTAATTATGTGCGCGCATTAAAAATAGAAGACAAACCTTTAGAAACACAAGCATTTAAATTGTTATTGGAAAAAAACGCAGCATTTATAGAAGGTGCAAAAGAAGGTTATTATGTTATAAATAAGTTTTTTTCCGAATCCCAAAATGCAATTAATTGGCAAAAATATTTAAAAGAAAAAGGTTACGATAGTCAGATACTTATTGATGAAACTGAACAGTTATTTTATGTTTACGTCTTTCATACTCAAAATTTTTATGATGCTTACATGCAACATAAAACATTACTTAATAACGCTCTTTTTAATCAAAATTGGGTATTTAAAGTTAATATGATTGACTATTAACTACTTAAGTATATACAAGGCCATTAAAGTTGGAATTAAGTAAATTACAATAGTTCTTGCGCCATCATAATCTTTTGCAACACGTTGGCCAAACAATAAAAGCAGTAGTGTTATAGCGCTTAAAATTGCAGCATAAAAACCAAAACTGGTATTACTATCAATTATTAACGTAAAGCAACCTATTACAGCAAACAATCCTGCAATGGTTTCTAAAATTAATATTATAGCGACATTTAAAGGTACCATATTAGCCATAAATGTTTTTGAAAAATGACCTTTTAGCCATTCCATATTACCTTTCCAATCGGTTATTTTATCGTATCCCGATTGTAAAAAAGTTATAGCTAAAAACAGTAGTAAAATTAGCTCTGTAATGTTATTAAGTACGTTATTCATAAAAGTTGGTTTTCAAAATTAGTTAGTCACTTTTAGCAGTAAAACTGGATTCCGTTATTAATAATAGATATCGTGATTTTACCAGGAGCAATTTGTTCTCCATCGGCTTGAAAGTATGTATTAGTATTGCTATTTTCTATTAAAATATTATTTGTCTTAAAGGTTTTTACTTTGTTATGAAACACTATTTTACCATTAAATAATTTAAAGATATTTTTTATAATATCCCATTTGTAAAAACGGTTAGCAAAGGTTATATCAAATAGGCCATCTTTAGGATTTGCTTTATGCGTTAATTGCATACCAGAACCAGTGTATTTACAAATCCCTATCTGTATCATAAAGCATGACTTTATGTTTATAACCTCAGAATTTGTAGTTATTTTGGTTTCAAAAAAACGATATTTAAAAAGTCCTTTTAAAGCGCCTAAAATGTAGGTTAATTGACCAAAAGTCCTGTTGTTTTTAACAATGTTTACCACTAAACCATCAAAGCCAATTCCGGTTAGGTTTAAAAAATATTTACTTGAAATGTTTTGATCTAAGTATTTAATGCAACCAACATCTTGAGTATTAATTGTTCCGTTTAAAATAGTTTGTAAAGCCTTATTTATGTTTTTTGATATACCATGTGTCTTTACCCAATCATTACCAGTTCCAACAGGTATAACGCCAAAAATGATGCTCTTGTAATTACTATTATCCTGACTAAATACACCATTAATAAAATTGTTTAATGTACCGTCACCACCAATAATTATAAATTGTTTATGGCCTTTTTTAATAGCTGTATGTGTAATTTCAATTTCGTGATTGGAATGAGTTGTAAAACGAAACTCAATATTAAAATAAAGATTTAATTTGGACTGTATAGCTAGCCAAACCTTTTTACCATGTCCATTACCAGAAACAGGATTAATGATTACAAAATAATTACGTTTTGCTGTCAATTTAGTCTTGTTTAGCGTGTAGTAATCGTGTTAGCTTAATACTTAAGTCTGTTAGTATTATTTTAGAATTTCCGTTACGTTCTATATGGTAAATAGCATCGTTTAACTCGTTAGAAATATCCATTATATTATTATTGTGAATAAAAGGAGCAAACTTAGCTATATCAAAATTTTTGCTTTTAGTTTCAAAGTAAACTAATTCTTCAGCACCATAATTTAGTAACATGGCCTGTCTGAAAAAATCTAAGCAAAAATTTAAAAACTGTTTTTGTGTTTCTCGTCCAGTTTTAGCAATGTCTTCGCTCCATCCAATTAAATCATGGATTGCACCTTTATTTCCTTTAGCTTTAAAAGCAGCACGAATCCAAAAAATAAACCACTGTTCAAATTGGTCATCTTCACTATCATGATAGACTAAATCACACGCTTTATTATAATTTCCATCCGCTTGGTGTGCTATTTTTGTAGCAGTAGCATCATCCAGATTAAATTGTTTAATAACTCCCGATTTAATATCATCTTCGGCTAATGGAGGAAAATGCAAAATTTGACAACGCGATCTTATGGTGTTAATAATCTGTTCTTCCTCTTCTGCAATTAAAATAAAAACGGTATTGTTTGGTGGCTCTTCAATTAATTTAAGCAGCTTGTTAGCAGCTTGTGTATTCATTTTTTCAGCCATCCAAATTAGCATGACTTTATAACCACCTTCGTAAGATTTTAAACTTAACGCTTTTACAATATCTAAAGCTTCATCTACACCTATTTGACCTTGTTTATTGTCAACGCCTAATAGTCTGTACCAATCAAATAAGTTTCCGTAAGGTTGTTCTTTAAGTAATTGCCTCCATTCTTCTAAAAAATAAGAAGAAACTGGATGTTTTTTAACCTTATCTGTAGTGGTAACAGGAAACGCAAAGTGTAAATCTGGGTGAGAAAAATTATTAAACTTTAAATTACAAACTTCGTTTTCTCCGGTGTTTTCACCCAAAGTGTTTTTACACAAAATATATTGTGCATAAGCAATAGCCATAGGCAAGGTTCCGGAACCCTCAGGTCCAACAAAAAGTTGAGCATGTGGTATACGACCATTATTAGCACTTGTGGTTAAGTGTTTTTTAATATGATTTAATCCTAAAATATCACTGAAAAGCATAGGCAAATATAGTTTTCCTATTATTGAAAAACTATTTTTATTAAAAATTGATTTTAGCTTAACAAATTTAAAGTATGGCAGTATTTGTATATATTTGAGGATTATTAATTGTTCTATATCTTTAAAATGAAAAAGTTATTTGGCTTACTTTTTATTATAACAGGATCTTACCATGTTATTGCGCAAGAAACTGAACAAGTAAATTCAGTCACCAATGGAGGTCTTGAATTTAAATCTTTAAACGAATTCTACATTTTTGGAGATACAGCAGTAATTGGTAATAACATTTTAAGTGAGGATGATAAAGATGCTTTTAATGATTTAACGGTTAATAACGACGATACTAAAATGCGTTATGTTGACATTGACAGAGACACCGAAACTTTTAGCTCTAGCCAAGCAACGCTAACCTTACCAGAGGACTTTAAAAAAATAGCATATGCAGGTTTATATTGGTCAGCAACCTATGCCTATGAAAAAGGAACACGTAAAGAGCAAAAAGGTAATTACGATTATCGTGGAAGTGGAGAGCGATCTGCAGTAATTAATCAGATTAAATTTAAATTACCTAATCAAGAGTATCAGGATTTAACAGGAGAAGTAATATATGATGGCTCTACAGATCCAACACACGCCATTAATGCACCTTATGTGTGTTATGCAGACGTAACATCGTTATTAAAACAAGCAGAAAACAAATCAGGCGATTATGTCGTTGCTAATGTAAAAGCTACAGAAGGCTATTTGTCTGGTGGTAGTGCAGCAGGTTGGATGTTATACGTAGTATACCAATCACCTACAGACAATCCAAGATACATATCAACCTATCATGGTTTTGCTTTAATTAATAAGCAAGAACCTTTGGATTTAGAATTTAAAAATTTTAAATCCGTAGAAAAAGGAAATGTAAAAACATCGGTAATACTATCTGCTTTGGAAGGAGATTCCGCATTAGAAGGTGATGATTTTGCAATCATAAAGCAGCGTGATGGTAGTTTCCAATCGTTAAGTAATGGAGCACGTTATCAACAAAACTTTTTCAATAGTTCAATTACTAATAATAGTATAAAAAATAGGGATCGATTACCTAATAGTGAGAATACGCTTGGATTTGATATTGCACAACTTGATATTCCTAATTATAATAATGCAATAATTAATAATAGTACAAGTCAAACAACGCTTAGATTAAAGACACAAGCAGATAGATTTTACCTATATTTTACAGCATTTCAAACAGAAATAGCTCAAAATTATTTTGACGACATTGTACAAGATAATAACCCAAGTGCAAGTCAAACAGCTAATGTATCTCCAGAGATTGTTAGATCACAACCAGAAACAGTACCAAGCTATAATACTAAAAAGAAACGTCAACCGTATAGTTACACAAAACGTGGATTAAAGTCCAAAGCATTTAAATATTTAAAAAATAAAAAAGCGACAACTATTGCAGGAATAGAAGGTGGCTATTATGTTATAGCAGGTGTCTTTGCAGAAAATATGAGAGCAAGAAAATGGACAGATTATTTAACTAATAAAGGGTATACAGCAAAAGCGTTTATTAACCCTAAAAACAGTTGGAATTACGTTTATTTATTTAGAGGAGATACCGCAGAAGAAGCCTTTAAAATGGCAGAAGATTTAAAAACAAATTACAGATATAGAGATACTTGGGTTTTAAAAGCAAACCTAAACTAAAAACATAGCAAACAAATGAAAACACTTAACGACTTTAATTTTAAAAACAAAAAAGCTTTAATTCGTGTAGACTTTAATGTTCCCTTAGATGCACAATTTAATGTTACAGATGCTACCAGAATTCAAGCAGCAAAACCAACCATAATCAAAATATTAGAAGATGGTGGAAGTTGTATTTTAATGTCTCATTTAGGAAGACCAAAAGGTGCTCAAGAGGAGTTTTCGTTAAAACACATAGCAAATAAAGTAGAAGATATTATTGGTGTCGAGACTCAGTTTGTTTCGGACTGTGTAGGTGAAGCTGCAGAAAAAGCAGCAGCTAACCTTGAACCAGGAAAAATACTTATTTTAGAAAATTTACGTTTTCATGAAGAAGAGTCTAAAGGCGATGTCGCTTTCGCGGAAAAACTAGCCAAACTAGGAGACATATATGTAAATGATGCGTTTGGTACAGCACACAGAGCGCATGCGTCTACAACAATAATCGCACAGTTTTTTCCAGAAAAAAAATGTTTTGGTTACTTATTAGAGCAAGAAATTAAAAGTATTGATAAAGTAATGAAAACTGGCGAAAAACCAGTATTAGCAGTGCTTGGAGGTGCAAAAGTATCCTCTAAAATTACTATAATAGAAAACGTTTTAGACAAAGTAGATCACTTAATTATTGGAGGAGGTATGACTTTTACCTTTGTTAAGGCACAAGGAGGTAGTGTGGGAGATTCCATTTGCGAAGATGATAAAATGGACTTAGCATTAGACATTTTAAAACAAGCTAAAGCAAAAAACGTACAGATACATTTACCAGTAGATGTTTTGGCAGCAAATGCGTTTAGCAACGAGGCAGACACCCAAGTTGTGGATGTTAATAAAATACCTGACGGATGGCAAGGTTTAGATGCTGGTCCAAAATCCAAAGCTATATTCCATGATGTTGTAATGCAATGCAAAACAATACTTTGGAATGGTCCTTTAGGTGTTTTTGAAATGGAAAATTTTGCAAACGGAACGATAGAGTTAGGTAACTCCATTGCAGAAGCTACTAAAAATGGAGCATTCTCTTTAGTTGGAGGTGGTGACTCTGTTGCTGCAGTTAAGCAATTTGGTTTTGAAAACAAAGTAAGTTACGTAAGTACAGGAGGAGGAGCAATGCTAGAAAGTTTAGAAGGTAAAACCCTTCCAGGAATTGCTGCAATTTTAGACTAAAAGTAAACGTTACAGCATAAAATCAAACAAATAATAAATGCAGCATTTAAAAACATATATTTCCTTTTTATTAGTCCTATTTGGCTTTACATTTAGTGTGGCTCAAGACACATTACAAGCGCAAACAAGATTAACTCAGGATAAACTGATAGAAGGAGAAAACTACGTTATTGATACAATAATTGATGGTCAAGCTTACTTTAAAAAAACAGTAGAAGGATTACAACCTTTACCACAAGTTTTAGAAGATCACGAATTTGCTTCTAAAATTGATAAAAAATGGCTTGAAGAGTTATACAGTAACACACTTTATGATACTATTTATAGAGACGTTTCAGGATTAAAATATGATGCAGTTTATTATCCAGAGTTGACTACAGATACTTTAAAAGCTAGGCTTTCTCGCTTAAACGCAAGAACACCTTTTAATGTTGAATATAATCCTGGTTTAGAAAGCGTTATTAAGTCCTTTTTAAAAAATCGTCATCATTCATTTGAGCGCTTAATGGGTTTAAGTAATTATTACTTCCCTATGTTTGAGCGCGAACTTGATAATTACGACATTCCTTTAGAAATGAAATATTTAGCAATTGTAGAGTCTGCTTTAAAACCAAGAGCTAGATCTAGAGTTGGAGCAACCGGTTTATGGCAGTTTATGTTTGCAACAGGTAAGGAATATGGTTTGGATGTAAGTAGTTATGTGGATGAGCGTAGTGATCCTATTAAAGCGACTATTGCTGCTTCACAATATTTATCAAAGTTATATAAATTATTTGGAGATTGGGATTTAGCATTAGCTGCATATAATTCTGGTCCAGGTAATGTTAGCAAGGCTATTAGACGCTCTGGTGGTTATCAAAACTATTGGAATATTAGACCTAATTTACCTAGAGAAACTGCTGGTTATGTGCCAGCTTTTTTAGCCACTATGTATATTTTTGAATACGCAAAGGAGCATGGCTTTGTACAACATAAACCAGAGTTTCATTTAATAGAAACAGATACAATTCACGTTAAACAAATGATTACTCTAGACCAAGTGTCAGAGTATACAGGTGTGGAGATAGAGACACTTCAGTTTTTAAATCCAGCATACAAATTAGACGTTATACCTTATATAAAAGGAAAAAATTACACACTACGTTTACCACGAAATATTATTGGAGCTTTTGTAAACAACGAGGACCAATTGTATGCTCATGCAAAAGCAGAATTGGATAAACGAGAAAAACCTTTACCTCAATTTCAGGATTCTGATACCAAAACACGATATAGGGTAAAACAAGGAGATTATCTAGGTAAAATAGCCAGGAAATTTGGCGTTAGAGTAAGTCAAATTAAGCAATGGAACGGGATGCGCAACAATAACCTTAAAATAGGTCAGCGATTAACCATATATCCTAGAAACGGAGTGCCAGTAAGCCAATCTAAAGCTGTAGCTTCGGCTAAAAAAAGTACTAAGCCAGTAAACGGAAAAACATATACTGTGCAACAAGGCGATAGTCTATGGAGTATCTCTCAAAAGTTTTCTGGTATTTCTGTCCAAAATATTAAAGATTGGAACGATATTAGTGGTACTAAATTAAAACCAGGAATGAAACTTTTAGTTTCTAAAGGGTAAGTAATCATTTAAATAGCATAATAAAATGAAAAAATTAGCTGTATTAATTGTATTAGTATGCACAATATTATCGTGCAACGAAGGGACAAAACAAAATCAGCGTATGGTCCCAAAATCTTCAGGAAACTTATATAACGTTAGTGTTGTTGTAGATAACGAGTTATGGAAAGGTAGTGTTGGAGACGCTATTAGAGACGTATTAACTACTGTTGTACCTGGATTACCACAACCAGAGCCTATGTTTGATATTAATCAAATTCCGCCACAAGTTTTTTCGGGATTTGCTGCAAAAAATAGAATTGTTTTAAAAATAGAAAAAAGCGACAAGTCTGAGATTAAAATAGCAACAGATGCCTATGCACAACCACAAAAAGTTATAGTTATATCTGGACCAAATGATACTAAGCTAATTGAGGTATTAAAGGCTAATAAAGATAAAATTTTAGATACGTTTAAAAACCAAGAAATTGAAGCACGTCAAGCGTTGACAAGCAACTCACTGCACACAAATAATAATATAGAAAAAAAATTAGGAATCTCTGTTAAGTTTCCATCTATCTATAGAATAGCTAAAGAGGATGGTGATTTTTTCTGGGTTAGAAAAAATTTAACAACAGGAACTAATAATTTTATGGTGTACCAAGTACCATTAGATGCTATAGATAAAGAAGGTGATATTACACAGCAAATTATAACCATTAGAGATAGTGTTGGTAAAAAGTATATTCCTGGGCCAATAGATGGCTCATACATGAAAACCGAAGAAGCTTACACACCCTTTCTATTCACAACTATAATTGATAATAAACCAACTTATGAAGTAAGAAGCACTTGGGATATTGAAGGCACATATAATGCAGGACCATTTGTTAACTACATGGTAGAAGATAAAATTAATAACCGTTATGTAGTATTAGAAGGTTTTACCTTTGCACCATCAGTTAATAAGCGTGATTATATATTAGAGCTAGAATCTATTATTAAATCCTTGAAAATTAACTAAAGCAGTTTTAAGTCATAAAAAAAACCAATGCATTGCATTGGTTTTTTTTATATGATAAAGTAAAATTTACTTTTTCTCTTCGTTTTCTTCTTTGCTAGCGTCTTTAAACTCTTTAATTCCGCTACCTAGTCCACGCATTAATTCTGGAATTTTCTTTCCTCCAAATAATAATAAAACCAAAACCACTACAATTGCGATTTGCCAAGGTCCAATCATACCTAAAAATATACTTGCTGAAATCATAACTAAAAATTTAGACCACAAAGTTAATAATTAAACTTTAATAATAACGTTAAAACACTAACTTTAGCTTTAGCTAAAGATGTTAGCACAATTTTTTATTTACTTTTGTTTTTAATATGGTAAAATCTGAAAAAAAATCTAAAAAAATTAAGAAGAAACTACTTCACAAGTACCGTTTAGTTATTTTAAACGATGATACTTTTGAAGAACGTCTTTCACTTAATTTAACACGATTAAACGTGTTTATACTTGGAACAATATCTGCTATTTTATTAATTGTTTTAACTACTATTTTAATAGCCTTCACACCCTTAAAGGAATATATTCCAGGATATTCATCCACAACGCTTAAAAAGAAAGCTGTTAAATTAAGTTTTCAAACAGATTCTTTACAACGTACAATTGATTTAAACGAAAAATATTTTGCGTCTATAAAACAAGTGTTACAAGGCGAAGTAAGTTCGGTTAAGTTTAATAAAGATTCTATCATACAGGCTGCTAAATTAGAAGCCAGTCAAGTTGATTTAAATCCAATTAAAGAAGATTCGATTCTTAGACAAAAAGTAGATAAAGAAGATAAATATAGCTTGTTTGAAACCGCTACATCCAAAGCAAACTTTGTTTTATTTCCACCAGTAAATGGTACAATTAGCGAAAACTATAACGTTAAAACTAAACACTACGCTGTGGATGTTGTCGTTGCTAAAGACACGCCTATAAAATCTACTGCAGATGGAACTGTAATTTTTGCCGAGTGGACTGCTCAAACTGGTCACGTTATTATAATCGAACATAGTCAAGGTCTAATATCTGTGTACAAACACAACGCTTCTTTAACTAAAGCGCAAGGCGATTTGGTTAAAGCAGGAGAAGTGATTGCTACTGCAGGAAATACAGGCGAGTTATCTACAGGTCCACACCTTCATTTTGAATTATGGAGTGACGGTTATCCAGTAAACCCAACTAATTTTATAGATTTTAAATAATGCCATCAATTAAAGCAGCTTTAGCTAAACCATTTGCAAAACGCATTTATAAAAAAGTGCAAAAATGGGCCAATAACCCAATTCAAACACAAGATAAAGTGTTTAAAGATCTTATTAGCCAAGCCTCAAGTACAACCTTTGGTATTGATCACGATTTTATTAGTATTAATAATTATCAAGACTTTGTAAAACGTGTACCAATTAGGGATTATGAAGACCTTAAACCTTATGTGGACAAGGTTGTGGCTGGTCAAGAGAATATTTTGTGGCCAGGAAAACCATTATATTTTGCAAAAACGTCAGGTACAACTTCAGGCGCAAAATATATTCCGTTAACTAAAGACAGTATGCCAAACCATGTAAACGCAGCTAGAAATGCTATTTTACTTTACATACATGAAACAGGAAACGCCAAGTTTGTAGACGGAAAAATGATTTTTTTACAAGGAAGCCCAGTTTTAAAAGAACAAAATGGGATACAACTAGGTCGACTATCTGGTATTGTAGCGCACTTTGTCCCTAAATATCTTCAAAAAAATAGAATGCCATCATGGGAAACTAATTGTATTGAGGATTGGGAAACTAAAGTAGAAGCGATTGTCGAGGAGACAGTTAATCAAGACATGTCAATAATATCCGGAATACCTTCGTGGGTACAAATGTATTTTGAAAAACTGCAACAAAAAACAGGTAAAAAAGTAGGAGACATATTTAAAAATTTCAACCTATTTATTTTTGGAGGTGTTAACTATGAACCTTATCGTGCAAAATTTGAAAACTTAATAGGTCGAAAAGTGGATAGTATTGAGTTGTATCCAGCAAGTGAAGGATTTTTTGCTTTTCAGGACAAACAAAATGTAAAAGGAATGTTATTGCAACTTGATTCTGGAATGTTTTACGAGTTTGTAAAAGCTGATCAGTTTTTTGATAACAATCCAAAACGTATTACAATTAAAGATGTGGAGGTTGGCGTTAATTATGTAATGATTATATCTACTAATGCTGGTTTATGGGCTTATAATATTGGAGATACTATAATGTTTACAGACACAAAACCCTATAGAGTAATTGTATCTGGTAGGATAAAACATTTTATTTCGGCTTTTGGAGAACATGTTATTGGTAAAGAGGTCGAACAAGCCATGAAAGAGGCTACACAAGGGACAGATATAAGAATAAATGAGTTTACAGTTGCGCCACAAATTAATCCGGAAGTAGGATTACCATATCATGAATGGTTTGTAGAATTTGAAAACGCACCAAAAGACATTTCTGCTTTAGCAAAAAAAATAGACGCTTCGTTGCAAAAACAAAACAGTTATTACTTAGATTTGATAGAGGGAAAAGTATTACAACCTTTAAAAATTAGTAAGGTTAATAAAAATGGATTTCAAAATTACATGAAATCTATTGGTAAATTAGGAGGTCAAAATAAAATACCACGTCTAGCTAATGACCGCAAAATAGCTGACGCTTTAAAACCACACATTTTAGCTAAATAATATTATCTTTGGCCATTAAACACATTACATGAGTAGTATGATAAAACAACATGAAAGAACGAGAGCTCAAGAAAGCTCAAATGCAATAGAACGTATGTATATTACTATGCGTCACTTGTTTAATAGAGGGTTTTACAAGCCAATGGGTGTGTCTGGAGAGACACTTCGTGAAGCATTATTAGTGCTTAGACCAGAAATTTATGGGTCTATATCTGAAGAAAAAGCAGAGCTTGAAGGGTTACTTTACGTAATTGATAGATTGCCTCATGGTATTGAAGAGTGTCGATTTATTAATCTAACTAGTGATGAAGGCTATAAGGATTCTCATTTTGAAGCTATAATTCCTCCAAAACGAAGAAGAAACTGCTATCGTATTGATGATGAGCAAATGAATATTGAAATCACTAGAGGTCGCTCTGAGATTTATGATATATTAACGCATTTAACCTTTTTATTTGTCGAATCTCATAAAATTAGTAAGCGAGTTATTATTGATGAAAATGGCGCAACAACAAGAGATTGGCAAAAGCTAGAAGCAGCAGTATTAAACAAGAAAAAATTAACGCAAAAAGAACGTGAAATTGCGATCACGCATACCGCAAATATTTTAGGACGCACGTTTAAAGAGCTGTCTACCGTTTATAACGTTTTTGCATTGCCAAATAAACCAGAGCGTTTATTACATATTGTATATTGGTTAGGTAAATTAGCAATTGATGAGGTTGTTAATAATAATAAACGTACTGTAACATTTAGTCCAGTGTTAAGAGAACGATTAGGTCACCATATCCATGGTGAAATCTGGGCTAACACGATAAAAAATACACTTAAAAAAGAAGGTCTTTTAGAAAGACCAATCCATATTATTAGTGCCAATTTACATAGTGTCATGAATACACTATACTCTCCAATTGCATTAAAAGCCGAAACCTCTAAAACCGAAATTTTTAAAGTGTACGAAGCCTTAAGCCAAAGCGATAATAAAGCATTGCGTAATAAGGTCACCCAAAAGGCGTTGCAACAAGGTATGATTTTTATTCCAGACACTTCTGGAACAAATATAGATGTTCAGATTTTTGATACTGCTAAGCTTGACTTATCAAAGACAGACTTAAACTTACCAAAACAAGATAAAAATTCTGAAGCACCTGTGCTTTTTGTTATGGATTATGCTTTTGGAGAACAAGCGTATGAAACAATTGACGAGTTTTTAAAACCGTTTAGAGAAGGAGACACCAAAACACATCTAAATATCGAGTCTATATCAATAATGGGTAAAGCAGGTATATTAGAAGGCGCAAAAGGAGATATAATGATACCTTCGGCACATATTTTTGAAGGAACAGCAGATAATTATCCTTTTGAAAATGAGTTAAACAAGTCTGATTTAGAAAATCAAGGTGTTGCAGTATATGAAGGAAGTATGATTACCGTTTTAGGAACATCACTTCAAAATAAGGATATATTAAAGTTTTTTTATAATTCTACTTGGAATGTAATTGGACTTGAAATGGAAGGTGCGCATTATCAAAAAGCAATACAAGCAGCATCTAAAGTTAGAGGTAGTATAAATCCAAACGTAAAAGTAAGATACGCATACTATGCTAGTGATAATCCATTGGAATCTGGTGGAACATTAGCTTCTGGTGGACTAGGTACTTCAGGTGTAAAACCAACCTATTTAATTACTAGGAAAATTTTACAACAAATATTTAATTAAATATATAAAAAGTATGAGTAAAGAGTTACAACCTGAAAAAAACAATAAGGACGACGTGGATTTAATTGTTTTTTTCAATTTAATTGGAAATACGATTAATAAATTATTGGTTTTTGTCAAATCAATTTTTGTTGGTATTTATGGTCTGTTTATAGCATTAATTAGAGCCATATTTATTAATATAAAAATTATACTTGCAGTTGCTGTTGTGGCAATAATTATAGGTTATGTATTAGATACACAAAAAGAAAAGGTGTATTATTCTGAAATGTTTGTAGTACCTAAATTTCAATCAAAATATGAATTGATAAACAGTATAAAATATTACAACTCGTTGATTGCAGTTGGCGACACAGAAGAATTAACATCCCAGTTTGGAATAAATGAAACAGAAGCAAAATCTCTTATAGGTTTTGAAGCAGAGATAGGTCCAGAGTCAAAAAACGAACAATTAGAAAGCTTTAATGGGTTTTTAAAAACCTTAGATAGTACAACAAAGACTAAAATTACTTTTGAAGACTATATAGATAATAGAAATATTTATACTGCCAATGTATTTTTGTTAAGAGCGCGTTCCCACAATTATAAGATATTTAAAAAGTTGGAAGGTGGTTTGTCTAAATCTATAAACAACGTGTTTTCTGATATAGAAAAGAAAAAAAGAGACTCTGTTTTAATTTTAGAAAAAGAAAACTTAGAGTTATCTTTAGTTGAAGTTAGAAAGATGAAAGATGCGTACTTGGATGTATTACAAAAAGAATCAGAAAAAAATATAGTATCTTCCAATCTAGGCAGTTCTTTAGGTTTTCAAGTAGAGAAAACAGAAACAAAAGAGGACCAATTATTGACAAAAGAATTGGACATCTTAAAACAGTTAAATGGACTTAAAAAAGAGCTGGTAGTTAATGACGAAATATTTGAAAAAATTTCTTCATTTAAAGAAAAAGGACTTTTAGAAAACATTTGGTATAAAAAATATAAAATAATAATTCCCCTTATAGCATTAGTTTTACTAGCTTTAGTAGGCTCTTTTATAAAGTTTTATAAGCATGTAGTCAATTATAAATAGGTGTTAAATAGTACAATATTTTACAATGAGTGAAAATAATAAAGAAATAAAATCAAACAACGAAGAAGTAGATTTAGTTGTTTTTTTTAACCTAATAGGTAATGCTTTTAATAAATTATTAAACAATATATTTAGAATACTTAAATATATATTTTCAGTATTAATTTTTACGCTTAGGTTTTTTATTACTAAATGGAAAATTATTTTAGGTATTGTGCTATTAGCTGCTGTCATTGGATATGCTTTAGAGAAAACTAAACCTACTGCTTTTCAAGCAGAGATGTTGGTAGAGCCTTATTTTAACTCTAAGTTTCAATTGGTTAATAATATTGATTATTTTAACGCATTAATAGCTAGTGGTGACACGCAATCTTTACAAAAAATATTTAAGATTGATAAAGAAACAGTAGGTGCTATTAATGGGTTTAGTATAGAGCCTGGACCTGAAACAGAAAATGACAAGCTGTTGCAATACGAGAAATTTATAGCGCAATTAGACAGTGTAAGATCTCAAGAATATTCTTTTGATGACTTTATCAGTAATAGAAGTGAGTATGCAGGAAAGTTCTTTTTAATTAAGGCATATGCCTCAAAAGCTAATGTATTTAAAGATTTGGAAGATGGTATATTAACTTCTTTTGTAAATAATTATTCAAACAAAGCCATGAAAAGGCGTGATGATTTAATTAATATTCAAAAAGAAAATCTTGAAGATCAATTACAACAAGTAAAAGATTTACAAAATATTTATATTAATGTAATAGAAAGAGAGTCTAATAATAAAGAAAAAAGCTTTAAAATTGGCGACATATCTATATCAGGTAGTGATGGTCAAAAAACTAGAGAATACGAGCTATTACAAGAAGAACAAAGAATAAGAAACGAGTTAAAAAAGTTAGAGGAACAAAAAATAGAAGAAGATGTTGTATTTGAGGTAATATCTAGCTTTCAGGAAGTTGGTAACATATCAAGTCATTGGAAAGAAAAATATTCAATTATTTTCCCAATACTATCTTTAGTAATACTGATATTATTTTTCATGATTAAAAAAATAATCACTTTTACTTTAAATTATGAAGAATAAAACCATACTTGTTACAGGAGGAGCAGGTTTTATTGGTTCTAATTTTATATCGTATTATTTAAATGAAAACCCTAACGTAAATCTGGTAAATTTAGACAACTTAACCTATGCTGGTGATTTATCTAATTTAGATGAAGTTGAAAATAATCCTAATTATACTTTTGTAAAAGGTGACATTTGCGATAGAGGTTTAATTGAGCAGTTGTTTAATACGCATCAATTTGATGGTGTTATACATTTTGCAGCAGAATCTCATGTGGATAATTCAATTACTAATCCAGGAGCTTTTATAGATACTAATATTACAGGAACCTTTAATTTAATAGATGTAGCAAAATCTTATTGGATGTCAGCTCCTTTTCAATTTAAAAAAGGAAAAGAAAATAATAGATTCCATCATATATCTACGGATGAGGTTTATGGCTCTTTGGGTGATACAGGTTTATTTAAAGAGGATACACCATACGCACCAAATAGTCCGTATAGCGCCTCAAAAGCAGCCTCAGATTTTATAGTTAGAAGCTATTTTCATACATATGGTCTTAATGTTGTTACAACAAATTGTTCTAATAATTATGGACCTAAACAACACAATGAAAAATTAATTCCAACAATAATTAGAAAAGCGCTTTCAGGAGAAAATATTCCTATCTATGGAGATGGTAAAAATATTAGAGACTGGTTGTATGTTCTAGACCACTGCAAAGGTATTGCTTTAGTTTTTACACAAGGTAAATCTGGTGAGACTTACAATATAGGAGGTAGAAATGAGCGTAACAATTTAACTATTGTGGATACTATATGTTCAATTTTGGACAATATTAAGCCAGCAAATAAATCTTATAAAGAGCAAATTACCTTTGTAAAAGATAGACCAGGTCACGATTTAAGATATGCTATTGATGCTACAAAAATTGAAAACGATCTAGGCTGGAAAGCAGACGAGAATTTTGAGTCCGGAATTAGAAAAACCATTGACTGGTATTTAAAAAAAATATAATAGTTAATAAATTATCATTAATGAAAGGAATTATATTAGCAGGTGGATCAGGTACAAGGTTACATCCTTTAACCAAAGTATTAAGTAAGCAATTAATGCCTATTTATGATAAACCAATGATATATTATCCTTTATCCACGTTAATCCATGCAGGTATAAGAGAAATTTTAATTATATCTACACCAGACCATTTGCCTTTATTTAAACAATTGTTAGGTGATGGTAGCCAATTAGGATGTAATTTTGAATATGAAGTGCAAAAGGCTCCTAACGGATTAGCCGAAGCTTTTATTATAGGAAAAAATTTTATCGGAAAAGATAAAGTAGCATTAATATTAGGAGATAATATATTTTATGGAACAGGTCTATCGGATTTATTAAAATCAAATATCAATCCAGATGGTGGTATTGTGTATGCTTATCATGTTACAGATCCTGAGCGTTATGGTGTTGTAAACTTTGATCAAGAAGGTAAAGCATTATCCATTGAAGAGAAACCAGAAAAACCAAAATCAAATTACGCAGTTCCTGGAATTTATTTTTACGATAACAATGTAATCCAAATTGCAGAAAACATTAAACCAAGTCATAGAGGTGAATTGGAAATTACAGATGTAAATAAAGCATATCTAGAACAGGGTAAATTACAAGTATCTATTCTGGATAAAGGTACCGCTTGGTTGGATACAGGGACATTTAACTCGTTGATGCAAGCATCACAGTTTGTTCAAGTGATAGAAGAGCGTCAAGGTTTAAAAATAGGAGCAATAGAAGAGGCTGCATATAGTAGTGGTTTTATTTCTAAACAACAATTAATAGATTTAGCAACACCATTACTAAAAAGTGGTTATGGTGAGCATTTAATTAGTTTAGTAAATCAATAATAAATGAATATTGTCAATACAAAACTTAAAGATTGTTTCATTTTTGAACCAACCATTTTTGGTGATACTCGAGGCTATTTTTTTGAAAGCTATAATAAAAGTAAATTTGAATCATTAATAGGTAAAGCAATTGATTTTATTCAAGACAACGAGGCTTTCTCTAATAAAGGAGCGTTAAGAGGGCTTCATTTTCAGGAAGGTGAATTTGCCCAAGCTAAATTAGTTAGGGTGACACAAGGCTTAGTATTGGACGTAGCAGTAGATTTACGACCAGATTCCGAAACCTTTTTACAACATATAGCTGTTGAGTTATCTTCGGATAATAAAAAACAACTTTTTGTACCCAGAGGATTTGCACATGGTTATATAGTACTAAGTCAGACAGCAGTATTTAATTATAAATGTGATAATGTATATAATAAAGACTCTGAAAACGGTGTAATATACAATGATAAAGACTTAAATATAGATTGGAAACTTAGTCCTGATCAATTTATAGTTTCAGAAAAAGATAAGATTCTTCCAACTATAAAAGCACTTTACAAATGAAAAAAATCCTTGTAACAGGTTCAAACGGACAACTAGGATCATGTTTAAAAATAAAATCTAAAGAACAAGACACTTTAGATTTTGTTTTTTTAGATAGTAAAGGGTTAGATGTTACTAATGTCAACCAGATTAACAAAGTTTTTAGTGAAAACAATTTTGATTACTGTATTAATTGTGCTGCATATACAGCAGTTGACCAAGCAGAAGAAGATAGTGATATAGCTTATAATATAAATACTTTAGGAGCTAAAAATTTAGCTGAAGCTTCTAAAAAATTTAAAGTAATTTTAATTCATATTTCAACAGATTTTGTTTTTAACGGTAAAGCGGAAACGCCATACAAAGAAACAGATATAACAAACCCTTTAGGTGTTTACGGAACAACTAAATTGCAAGGAGAACATGAAATTCAATCTATATTAACCGACTATTATGTAATTAGAACTTCTTGGTTATATTCTGAATTTAAAAATAATTTTGTAAAAACGATGCTAAATCTAGCATCAAAAAGAAGTGAATTAAGTATTGTTAATGATCAAAAAGGGACTCCTACAAATGCAAACGATTTATCAAAAGCTATTGTAAAGGTAATTAATAGCGATAAAAATGCATTTGGGCTATATCATTTTAGTAACTTAGGTGAAACAACGTGGTTTAATTTTGCGAATAAGATATTTGAATTAACTAATACCAAAATCAAACTTATACCAGTAAGCTCTTTGGAATATGTAACCAAAGCACTTAGGCCAAAGTACAGTGTAATGGATAAAACAAAAATAATAGACACCTTTGATTTAAAGGTTTTAGATTGGGAAAAAAGTTTAAAAAATCATTTAAATAACCATGGATCTTAAAGTTTGAAAAACTTTAATTATAGGAATTTAATTACGTAAGATATATCAATAAGCTATATTTGTGTCCTAAATTTGAAAATAATAGATAAATAAATTAACTCTATTTAGAGTCCTTAATAAAAAGTAACATGAATAATAAAATCGCAATTATAGGTTTAGGATACGTTGGTCTTCCATTAGCAGTAGAGTTTGCTAAAAAATATAAAGTTGTAGGATTTGACATAAATAAAGACAGAGTCAATAGTCTAAATAATGGACATGATTCCACTTTAGAGGTTAGTGATGACAACCTAAAACATGTTCTTAAATCAGATTCAGATAAGGGTTTAAAGTTAAGTTTTGATTATAATGCAATAGCCGATTGTAATATTTATATAGTGACAGTTCCAACACCTGTTGATAAAAACAATAGACCTATTTTAACACCATTAATCAAATCTTCAGAAACTGTCGGAAAATTATTAAAAAAGGATGATATCGTAATTTATGAGTCAACCGTTTATCCAGGAGTAACAGAAGACGAGTGTGTCCCTATTCTTGAAAAAGAAAGTGGATTAAAATTTAATAAAGATTTTTTCTGTGGTTACTCGCCAGAGCGTATTAATCCAGGAGATAAGCAACATACCGTAGCAAATATTTTAAAAGTTACCTCTGGGTCTACTCCAGAAATAGGTATTAAAGTTAATGACCTATATGCATCAATTATAACAGCAGGAACACATTTAGCACCAACAATTAAAGTTGCGGAAGCTGCTAAAGTAATTGAAAATGCACAAAGAGATATAAATATTGCATTTGTAAACGAACTAGCTAAGATTTTTAATAAATTAGATATTGATACACACGCTGTTTTAGAAGCAGCAGGTACAAAATGGAACTTTTTACCATTTAAACCAGGTTTAGTAGGAGGACACTGTATTGGTGTTGATCCTTTTTATTTAGCTCAAAAAGCACAAGAAGTTGGTTACCATCCTGAGATTATTTTAGCAGGAAGACGATTAAACGATAGTATGGGAGAATATGTGGCTACTGAAGTTTTAAAACTAATGGTAACTAATGATATTACTATCAAAAACGCAAAAGTTTTAATGTTGGGTATAACCTTTAAAGAGAATTGCCCAGATATTAGAAATACAAAAGCAATTGATGTTTATAATGCTTTAACAAACTTTAATATGAATGTTGATGTCTATGATCCGTGGGCAAATACAGATGAGGTTAAAAGCGAGTACGGAATTAATACCATTGAAACACTTTCAGGAGAATATGATGCTATAGTCCATGTTGTAGCACATAAAGAGTTTTCAGAAATTAATTTAGACAGCTTAAAGCATCGTAACTCAATAGTGTATGATGTTAAAGGTAGCTTAGATATAAATAAAATAAATAAAAGATTATAAAATGCTGTATCAAAACAAATATCATAATCAAGACTTATCAAAATTTACATTTCTAGTAACAGGAGGAGCAGGTTTTATTGGTTCTAATTTAGTTGAATATCTTTTAAAGTATGATGCTAAAAAAGTAATTGTGTTAGATAACCTATCTAATGGTCACAAAAAAAATATTGATCAATTTTTAAGCGCTCCTAATTTTGAATTTATTGAAGGAGATATTAGGGATTTAAACGTTTGTAATAAGGCCATGTTAGGTGTTGATTTTGTTTTACATCAAGCAGCATTAGGATCTGTTCCAAGATCTATTGCTGACCCATTAACATCTAATGAAGTTAATGTGAATGGGTTTTTAAATATAATGCAAACAGCAAAAGAATCTAAAACTGTTAAAAAAATGGTTTATGCTGCATCTTCAAGTACTTATGGTGATAGTCAAACACTACCTAAAGTTGAAAATGTTATAGGAAAACCCTTATCGCCATATGCTATAACAAAATACGTAAACGAGTTGTATGCAGATATCTATTCGCAAACGTATAATTTTCATACAGTAGGATTAAGATACTTTAATGTCTTCGGCCCTAAACAAGACCCAAATGGCGCATATGCAGCTGTAATACCTTTATTTATGGATGCAGCTGTTAAAGGAAATCCAATTAAAATTAATGGTGATGGAGAACAAACCAGAGACTTTACTTTTATTGAAAATGTAGTTCAGGCAAATATTAAATCATTGTTTTCAAATTTTGACAAACATGAGGTGTTTAATGTTGCTGTTGGAGACAGAATTAGTGTAAACGGATTATGTCAAAACATTAAAACATTAGCTAATTCTAATAACGAAGTCATTTATGGAGAAAACAGAGCTGGAGATGTAAGGGACTCGTTAGCGGATATTAGTAAAGCTAATAAACTCATTGGTTATAGTCCTTTATATAAATTTAAAGATGGCTTAAAAATTACTTTTGATTGGTTTATAAAAAATAAAGACTTTTTATCATTGGAAAAGTAATTTCTATGATTTCTGAAAAAATTAAATATATAAAACGACCAGAAAATTTACTGTTTCTTTTAGTTTTTTTTCCGGTATTACCCTTTGGAGTATCTACTATTTTAGTAATACTATTTGTGGTTGCTTCTTTAATTTTTAACTATAAAAATATTAATGAGAATTATAACAATGGAGCTTTAATACCTTTTCTAAAACATACAATATTTGTTCTAGTCCTAATTTTTTCTTTAATATATTCAAGTAACTTTAGTAAAGGTATTGAAGAAATTAGAAAAATATTACCATTAATCCTTCTGCCATTTGTCTTTTTTTTTTGTTACAAAAATCAAATTAAAAAGAAAATTCCTGTCATATTAAATACGTTTGTGTTTGCAAACCTTATTTATATAATTTATTTATATAATTTTATTGTTTTAAAACTTTCGCCATATAAAGAGTTTGGTTTTAGAAATGAGATTTACCCTGTTAAGTTTGTAAAATCTTTTTTTATTCCTTTTAATAAAATTTTACTAAAAGCAATACATGTCCAGTACCAACCGCCTTCTTTAATGTTTCATAAGGCGTATATGTCTATGTTTGTTTTATTCTCAATATTTATATTAGTTTATCAATTTTCTAAAACAAAAAAGAAGATGTTTAAACTGGTTTCTGTTTTACTTATATTTCTTTTTTTAGTTGTATTGATACATTGGTTTTCAATGCCTAATATTTTTGTTTTAGGGCTAATGTCCGTATTATTTGTATTTAAATTTTTAAATAAAAAAATTATCTTTATCGGAGCATTGGTAGTGTCTGGAATACTTTTAATAGCAAGTCCTTTTATCAAAAGTAAATTAAATTCAAATTCTATTTTTAATGTAAATTATAATCAGGTTACACAATTTATAAAAAACACTTTTAGTGATTCTGACAAAGATTTAAGTGGAAGAGCAGCAATTAATAAATGTAGTATAAAATTAGTAAAAGATAGTCCTTTACTTGGTTATGGATTGGGTGCTGCAAATGACGTTTTATTGGATTGTTATGAAGATAGTAATTTTACAAGTGAGTTAAAAGGTAAACTAAACAGCCATAATAATTATTTTCATTTATATCTATCAGGAGGTATTTTAGCACTTTTGGCTTTTATATACTTAATAATTAACGGTATATCTGTATCAAAAAACAGTTTTTTATATCTCTCTTTTTTAGTTGTTATAGTTGTAAACATGGGTTTTGAAAACATTTTATATCGTTCGCATGGTATTTTGTTTTTTTCAATCTTTAATACGATGCTCTACTTTTTTGTAAAAGAGGAAAATCAAAATAATTATAAATGGAATTAGTTTATTTATTATATAGTTTTATTTTAAAAATAAGTTTACTTCTATTTGTATTTACTTATGGTTACATAAAACGAAGTAGCTACCTTATTAGTAATACAAAATTTATATTACTATTCATTATACATTTTGGAATGTGTATTGTTAGTTGGATGTTATCCCGAGAATCTAGTGATGCAATTACATATTATAATACAGCAATGTCTAGCGGTAGTTGGTCTTCCTTATTTGGGACAGGAGCAAGTTTTATAAAATTTATAATTTATCCGTTTGTAAAATATTTAAAGTTTGATTTTTTACTTTTATTTATCCTTTTTTCATCTATATCATTTTATGGGTTTTTAATATTCAATAAAATTTTAATGAAATTAAAGTCTAGTAAGCCTATATCTATTTTAGGTATAAACATAGCTACTATAGTTTTGTTTTTACCAGGATTCCACTTGTGGACCTCACCAATGGGAAAGGATAGTTTGACCTTATTTTTGACAATGGCTCTTTTTTATAAAATGATATTTTTAAACAAACAAAAAATAATTAGTATCGTATTGATATTAGTGGGTTTGTTTTTTATTAGATTTTATATTGTTGTATATTTATTTTTAGGTCTGACGCTTTATTACGCGATTAACGCTTTAAAAAAAACCAAGTATTTTTTGTGGTTTATAGGTTTTGTTATCATAATTACAGCCATATATTTTATCGCTAAGTATAAGTTTAATATTGATGTATTTGAATACATTGAAAACAAACTTAATTTTGTAACTAGATATGCAGTCAGAAAAATAGATTTAGGATCCTACATTAACCCTAAGGATTATAATATATTTCAAAAAATAATTATTTATTTATTTGGACCAGATTTAATCTCTGCACAAAACTTGATTCAAAGATATGTAGCTATAGAAAATATATTGTTATTAATAATAATTATAAAGGGTGCGTTTTCATTCTCGTTTAAACAAATTTTTAAAAACGTAACAATGACTGTTTTATTCTTTTATAGTATTATCTTTTTATTTGTTAATGCTTATTTTATCTATAATTTAGGGTTAGCAAACAGGCAAAAATTTATGATAATACCAGTAATTATTATCATATTAACTTATAGTAATTTAAAAAAGCAAAGCTTTAAGCCAAATGAATATAAATAAAGATTCAGATCTTATAGCTGATATTAATAATAAAACCAAGAAAGGATTTAAATGGATTTTAATTATTAATATTATTGCTGCGCCTGTACAATTTTTAATTAGTTTAATGTTAGGTAGGATATCACCAGAGCTTTTGGGTAAGTATGGTTTTCTTGAAATACTTTTAAATCTTGTTATTACTGTAGGTATGTTTGGAGGTCCTAATTTGATGATCAGATATATTCCTTCTATTAGTCAAGATAAAATAGCGCTGTTTATTTCAAAATATATTAAATACTCGTTTTTACTATTAATTGGTATTTTTCTATTTTTTATACTACTTAGTCAATTTTCTATATTTGATTTAGAGTTTTTACTTGGTAAAAGTACACCACCATTATATTTTATAAAATGGATTATACTATGGTCTGTACTTTATTTATTGTATTATATATTAAATAGTAGTCAAAGTGCATTATTAAGGCTAAAAGATTTTGCTATTGCTTCTAAGATGTATTTTTTCATCTTATTTATAATGCTTGTCATATTTTACTTTTTTGGTGTAAGAAGTTGGGAGCTAATTTTTTTCAGTTCTATTGTAGCAATTATTTTTTCTATCACTTTTATCTTAAAAAAGAACAGTAAAGATTTTATTGTTTTCAACACAAAAGGATACAATTTTCCAAAAGGATTTTGGAGATATTCATTTTTAATGTATATCTCTACATTTTTAACATTCTTGTATGAAAAATTAGATCAAATCATTATTCTATTTGTTTATGATTTAAAATATTTAGGTATATATTTTGGGATAATGAAAATTGCCTTCGTGTCTAAAATGATACCACAAATTATTAACAGAGGGTTAATATCAAGCTTATCAAGCTTAATCCACATAAATGCAGTAGATCAAATTAAAGTATATTACAGAAAAATTATTAACGCTAATTACTTAATATGTGCTTTAATTTCTATTGTAATTATATTGTTTAGTGATTTAATTTTAAATTTATTTGGCTCAACTTTTAGCGAATACAGATTTTTATTATTACTTTTTATAATTACTGCTTTTATTGATTTTTATGACACCTTAAATGTAAATATTTTAATAGTTAAAGGAGAAGATAAAAAAGTACTAACAAATACAATTTTAAAAAACATAACGTTTCTTATTAGTGCCTTTTTGTTACTACCATTATATGATTTAGAAGGATTGGTTATTGCAAGAATTATATCTTTAGTATTTGGTGTTATTTATACCAAATACGCTTTAAATACAGTTAAATATCATTTTGTATTACCAATTAAAACCATTATTATTATTGCATTAATAATACTTGTATATTATGCAGGCACTATTAATTTCGTGGTTGAGGGATTGACCGGTATTATTGCTATTACTACAATATTGGTCTTTAATAAAGTAGAATTATTAAACATTCTTAAAAAATTTAAAATTTGGAAATAAGTGTAGTAATAATTGGAAGAAACTGTGAAACCCTGTTAACAAATAATTACGTTAATAGACCACATGATGAGTTGTCTTTTGCAAAAGAAATAATTTATGTCGATTCCAACTCTCAGGATAATAGTATTGCTATTGCAAAACAATTAAATTGGAAAGTAATTAGCCTATCGTCAAATAGTAGATTGTCTGCAGCAGCAGGTAGAAATGTTGGCGCTAAACATGCAAATGGAGACTACATATTATTTATGGATTGTGACATGGTGTTAAACCTTGAAAAAAGCATCACTATTAACGACTTAATCAATAAACACATAGAAGGACCTACAGTAGGTATTGGAGGTCTTACATTAGATATATTTGATAATGGAGATGAGCGTTTAAGGTTGAAAAGAAACAATGATGGTGAAAAATCAGACACTTTTGGAGGATTTGTATTATTGCAAAAAAAGGCTCTGTTGGAAATAGGAAATTGGAATCCAAATGTAATTGCAAACGAGGAAAACGAACTATACGCACGACTATTAAAAAACAATTATAATGTAGTCTTGTCCCGACAAATGTTAAATCAACATTATACAGATAATCCAAAACTATCTATTCAGTTATTAAATTTGTACTTACCGTTAACGTCTAAAGCAAAAAAATTTTATGGCGCACCAGGTATGGGTTTAAAATCAGCTGTAAAGCATGGTTCTGCTTATCAATATTTATATTATTTTAATAGCGAAACGATTTTAAGTTTTATTGTTTTTTTATTGGCAATAACAACGCTATTTTTAAAAATAGCCTTAGGATATAAGTTATTAATAATTTTGTTAATGCTAGGCTTTTTAGTTTTTTGGACTCTTAAAAAACGTAGTATATTTTTTTTATTACTGTGCCCATCATATTTTATGCAATTAATAATTGGATACTTTAAATATCAAGACAAAGAGGTAATTTATAAAGTTTTAAATTAAGTATGGAAAAGTTGTTTTTTAATTTACCAAATTTTTTACAAAATTCAATAATTGCCCTGTATAATAGTTACTTATATAGTAAACGTTATGGTGGTAAATACAAGTACTATAAAAAAGAGTTTCTAAAACAACAAAGTTTTAGTTTATCTCAGCTTAAAGCTTATCAAAATACTCAATTTATTAATTTTGTTAACTACGCTAAAGCAAATTCAGTATACTACAAAACCGCGTATAAGGATATTGATGTTGCCAACTTTAAAGATGTTTCAGACATCAAAAGACTACCAATTTTAAATAAAGAAAATTTAAGAACTCAAATAGAAAGTGTCTATACAATAAAAGCATCGGATGGAATAGTTTCTAAAACAGGCGGAACAACTGGAAAACCCCTAAAAGTTTTATTTACTAAAGATGATACTAATAAAAGATATGGCTATTTGGATAATTTTAGAAACAACTATGGCTATAGTTTAGGAAAAAAAACAGCATGGTTTAGTGGAAAAAAATTATTGACAAATAAAGACATTAATAAAAATAGATTTTGGAAGTATGATTACTTAAATAAAGTAAGATACTATTCAACATTTCATATCAACGATGCATACCTAGAGTTTTATTTAAAAGATTTAATTAATTATAAACCAGAGTTTTTTGTGGGATTTCCTTCCACATTACTAGAAATAGCCAATTTTGGTAAGCGTAATAATATAGAGTTTCCATCTAATACTGTAAAGGCTATTTTTCCGACTGCCGAAACAGTAACAGAAGAAACAGCCTTAGTTTTATCAAAGTATTTTAAAACAACTGTTTTGGATCAATACGCGTCTTCAGAAGGTGCTCCTTTTATTTTTCAATGTCAAAAAGGGAATTATCATTTAGATATTAGAACTGGTGTCTTTGAAATTTTAGATAATAATGATATTGAAGCCGAAGAGGGTAGATTGGTTGTAACATCTTTTACAACACATGGAACACCACTTATTAGGTATGATATTGGTGATAGCGTTAAAAAATCAAATAGTAACATTTGCGATTGCGGTAACCATAATCCAATTATTAAAAAAATATTAGGACGCGAAAACGATTATGTATTTTCTCAAGAAACGGGTAAAATTAATCTAGGTAACGTATCTAATACACTAAAAGGAGTTAGTGGTATTAAAAGATTTCAAGTTATACAAAAAGTCGTAGATGAAATTACCATTTTAATAGAAATTGATAGTACATTTAATTCTAAAAACGAAAACCTATTTATAAAAAACTGGAGAGACCGTCTAGGTGTAGCAATGAAAATTAATTTAAATTATGTTGATCTTATCCCAACAGAAAAAAGCGGGAAATTTAGAATAGTTAAAAACTTAATGAGTGTTAAGCACTAATTAAGACTATAAATACAATTAATTTTATAATTTTTAACTAAAACTCTACAAATCATTATCTTTGAAAAAAAATAACAAATGAAAAACGTATCAATACTTTTATTAATTTTTGTACTCGTAGGCTGTAATAACAAGAAAAAAGAAGATAGTCCTACAGAGCCTGTGGTTGAAGTTAATCATGATTTTACTGTAGTTGTAAAACTAAAAACGGATCAAGATGATAGATTTCAATTTGTAATGAAAGATATTGATGATGAGACAACTATCGATAAAACCAGTCTAAAAGCGTCTGAAGATTTTCAAGAAATTAAAGGAAAAGTTAAAGCAAAATATGATTTTGAGTTTCCAACCACATTATATTTAGGTTTGGGATATGTAAAACCTAAAACTGTTATTTTTCAAAGTTTAGAAATATCGTATAAAGGCAAGTCACACATCTTTACAGCTAATAATTTTGAAGAGTATTTTACAATAAACAAATTTGTCGAGTTTGGAGAAAATGAAGGTGAGTTAATTACTAAAGCAATAGATGGGCAACACGTTCCAATTTTAGGGTTAAATAGAAAAGGGATAGATTTGATAAAACAATAATACTACTACATATATAAGTTAAGTTTACACGTTATAAAGTAATTATCTCTTTTTAAATGAATTTAATTCTTGCAATTTTATTATTAGCAGTAATAATATATTCATTTAAAATGATGTTAGATAAAGGTTATAATTTAATAATCCTCTCTATCATTTATAGCATTCATTTTTCAACTTTTATTCTAAATTATAAATTTAATTTCGAATCTCAATTTGATAGTTATGAGTTTTATTTAAGAGCATTAAATGTAGACTCCTACCTCGTGCTTCTTAGACCAGGCACTCGTTTTATTTCTTTTTTAATATATCCTTTTGTTAATTTAGGTATAGGATATTTTATACTTTCTTTAGTTTTTGCTATCATTAGTTTATTTGGTCTTCTAAAAATTACTAGGCTATTTTTTCCTTTAAATAGTAAAATAAAAATGATAGGCGTTTGTTTTATGTTCGTTCCATCTTTACATTTCTGGACCTCTGGTCTAACTAAAGAAGCGTTGCTTATTTTTTTTATGGCGTTAATTTTAGAACAATTAGTAAAACATAAAACATTAAGTAAAATTACCTTAATATCACTAATTATAATATTGTTTATAAGACCTTATGTTTTTATATTTATATTAATTGGTTTATGCTTTAAGTTTTTAATATTCGAAAATTTTTCCAGAAAAAAACTCTTAAATAATTTAAGTTCTTTTTTAATTTTAGGAATAATATCAATTCCAATCTTAAAATATTTTCTCAACATAAAGATTTATAGCATTGCAGAAATAGATAAGCTTATTAATAAAATTAATATATATAGTACCACAACAGGAAACAGTAGTTTAGCTTTGGCGGATACCAATTATTTGGATAGAATAATTATAGTTTTATTTAGACCCTTATTTTTTGATTCAAATAATTTGTATCAATTTGTAATCTCACTAGAAAATTTTTGCTTTTTATTATTTATAATTTTTATAATTTTTTACTCAATAAAAACAAAAGTTAAAATAGATAGTATTACTTTGTATTTATTAGTGACTAGTCTATTAATTATACTGTTTTTGAGTATATATATGTATAACTTAGGTTTAGCCTCTAGAATGAGGGTGATGTTTTTTCCATTTTTAGTCTTGGCAATGGTTTTAATGTTCAATCCAAATAACCCGTCTATAAATGAAAAAAAAAATAATTAGAGTAACAACTATACCTTTATCCTTAGAAAAGCTATTAGGCGGTCAGATGTCTTACATGAAAACGTTTTATAACGTAATTGCTGTATCATCAGACAAAGAGAAGCTTGAGGAAGTTGGAGTGACGGAAGGCGTTGATACTTATTATATCCAGCTTACGAGAAAAATCACACCAATTAAAGACTTAGCAGCTGTCTGGAAAATGTATACTTTTTTAAAAAAAGAAAAACCATTTATAATACATTCTCACACACCTAAAGCAGGATTAGTGTCTATGTTGGCAGCAAAGCTAGCAGGAGTCCCAAACCGACTGCATACAGTAGCAGGATTACCATTGCTAGAAAGCACTGGTCTAAAAAGAGTTGTTTTAGACTTTGTAGAAAAGCTTACCTATAAGTGCGCTACCAAGGTATACCCAAATTCTAATGCACTTAAAAATATTATAATCGATAATAAATTAGCAAAGCAAAATAAACTTAAAGTTATTGGTTACGGTAGTTCAAACGGGATTAATTTAGATTACTTTAACCCTAAAAATTTTACTGATGAAGAAGTTTTATCTTTAAAAAAACAATTAGGAATAAAAAGTGAAAACTATGTATATATTTTTGTTGGTAGAATAGTAAAAGATAAGGGTATTAATGAAGTAATAGAAAGTTTTGTTCAAGTAAATCTTGAGAATCCTAATACAAAACTAGTCTTAGTTGGACCCTTTGAAGCAGATTTGGATCCAATTAAACCCGAAAATTTTAAAGAAATAAAAACCAATAAAAATATTATTGAAATAGGGTATGTAAATGATGTTAGACCTTATTTTTTAATAGCAAATACATTAGTTTTTCCAAGTTACAGAGAGGGTTTTCCAAATGTAGTTATGCAAGCAGGTGCAATGGGATTGCCTAGTATAGTAAGTAATATTAATGGGTGTAATGAAATTATTGAAGACAAAAAAAACGGACTTATAATACCAGTTAAAGACGCTGTAAGCTTAACTGTTAGCATGAAAGAGTTGCTTTTAAATCAAGATTTATATCTAAAACTTAAAGAAAACTCAAGAGTAAGTATCCAAGACAGGTATGAGCAAAACTTTATTTGGCAAGAAATCTTAAAAGAATATAAACAACTAGAAGATGTATAAACTATTTTTCAAACGTATTATTGATTTCTTAACCGCATTTGCAGGTTTAATTTTAGCAAGTCCAATACTTCTTGTGTTAATAGTGATTTTATCAATAAGTAACAGAGGGTCTTGTTTTTTCTTTCAAAAAAGACCTGGGAAAAAAGGAAAAATATTTAAAGTCATCAAGTTTAAAACGATGAATGACAAAAGGGATGAACAAGGAAAATTGCTGTCGGATGAAAAAAGATTAACTAATTTAGGTAAATTTGTAAGAAAAACATCACTAGATGAGTTACCACAATTAATTAATGTTTTAAAGGGAGACATGAGCTTAATAGGTCCTAGACCATTATTGCCAGAGTATTTACCATTGTACGATTCAATACAAAGTAAGAGGCACGATGTAAAACCAGGAATAACAGGTTGGGCTCAAGTAAATGGTCGAAATGCTATTAGTTGGGAGAAAAAATTTGATTTAGATGTGTGGTATGTAGAGCATGTTAGCTTTAAATTAGATGTAAAGATTTTATTCAAAACAATATTGAAAGTGATTAATTCAGAAGGAATAAATACTGAAAATCAAGCAACTACAACAAAATTTACAGGAAAATAGTTTCAAATGGAAAAAATCGCAATAATAGGAGCAGGAGGCTTTGGAAGAGAGGTTAAAACCTTAGTTGATAGTATTAATGAATCGTCAAATCAATATGATTTAATAGGGTTTTTTGATGATAATATTGATAAAGGGACTATAGTTAATGGTTTAAAAGTTTTAGGAGGATTATCTGATTTGAACAAAATAGACTATAAGCTAAGTGTAGCTTTAGGTATTGGTGTTCCTGCTATTAAACAAAAAATAATTGCCAGTATTAATAATGTAAATATTAGTTTTCCCAATTTAGTTCATCCATCTGTGATAATTTCAAAAGATGACATAACACTAGGAAAAGGGAATATTATTTGTGCCGGAAATATTTTAACATGTAATATAATTATAGAAGATTATATAACTCTTAATTTATGTTGTACAGTTGGTCATGATACTAAAATAGGTGCCTTTAGTTCTTTTATGCCTAGTGTAAATATTTCAGGAGAGGTTGATGTTAATCAGTCTGTGTATGTTGGTACTGGTGCAAAAATTATTAATCAATTAAGTATTGGAGAAAATACTATTGTTGGCGCAGGAGCAGTAGTTGCAAAAACATTACCTGCAAATTGCACTGCAGTTGGTATTCCAGCTAAACCAATTAAATTTCATTAACATTATGAACACAAAAATATGGCTATCCTCTCCACACATGGGAGGAACAGAGCAAAATTATATAAAAGAAGCATTTGATACTAATTGGGTAGCACCATTAGGTCCTAATGTAAATGGTTTTGAAAAAGACCTAGAAACCTATTTAGGTCAAGACAAAAAAGTAGCATGTTTATCTTCTGGTACAGCAGCGATCCATTTAGCTTTAGTACAACTTGGTGTAGTATTAAATGATGAAGTAATTTGTCAAACCTTTACTTTTTGTGGATCATCAAATCCAATAGCCTATCAAGGTGCAATACCAGTTTTTGTAGATAGTGAAGCAGAAACATGGAATATGTGTCCAAAGCACCTAGAAGAAGCAATAAAAGACAGAATAGCCAACGGTAAAAAACCAAAAGCTATAATTATAGTCCATTTGTATGGTATGCCGTCTAAAATAGACCAATTGTTAGCGGTCGCTAAAAAATATCAAATACCTGTAGTTGAAGATGCTGCAGAAGCTTTAGGATCCACATATAAAGGTAGACAATGCGGAACATTTGGGGACTTTTCAATTTTATCCTTTAACGGTAATAAAATTATTACAACTTCCGGTGGAGGAGCAATGGTTTGCAATACAAGTGAAGATAAGGACCAAACTATTTTTTATGCTACCCAAGCAAGGGACAATGCACCACATTACGAACATTCTAAAATTGGTTATAATTACAGAATGAGTAATATTTCAGCTGGTATTGGACGTGGACAAATGGAGGTTTTAGATAAGCACATTGGATTAAGACGTGACATGAATGCGTTTTACACTAATCTTTTTAAAGATATAAAAGGTGTCGAAGTTCAAAAACAGCCAAATGAAGATTTTTATTCAAATTTTTGGTTAAGTTGTATCTTAATTCATGAAGACGCACCTTTTACACAAGCACAATTCCAAGAAGCTATGGATACAGAGAACATAGAAACAAGACCTTTATGGAAACCTATGCATATGCAACCAATTTTTAAAAACGCGCTATACTTTGGTGATCATTTAAGTAAAACCCTGTTTGAAAAAGGATTGTGTTTACCAAGTGGATCAAATTTACAGCAAGTAGATTTAGATAGAATAAAAAAAGCAGTAAATAAGCTTTTATAAATTATTACATAAACTAGAGTTGTAAAGGCTTTAAATATAATTTTGATTACATTGTAATTATATTTTAAGATATTTGTTAACTTTTATTAAAGATCCAAATGTTTAAACAATTAAAACAAGCTTTATTTCAAGTTTTAGAATCTAGTCAGAAAAAGATAGATTTTAAAAATGTAAATTACTTACCAAGGTGGGCAATACTTTGTTTTGATAGTTTCATTTTAGTAATTTCTTTATTTTTTACTAAGATTATTGTAAGCAAAATTAAAAATGCAGCTTTTTTTAATTTAGGGTTTTCAAATGAGGAGCTTTTAATAGTTGTAATTAATGTCTTATTTTTTATACTATTTAGGACTTATGCTGGGCTTATTAGGCACTCAACCTTTATTGATGCTGCTAAGTTTTTCCTAGCGTCTTTAGCTACATTGCTTTCATCCTTAGCATTATACTACGGTTATTTTTATTTGGTTGGTGACGAGTTGTTTTCAATTCCTCAACTGTTTATATATTCCATCGTATCTTTTTGTGGTTTATTTTTATTCAGGATTTTGGTTAAACAAGTCTTTGAAGTTTACCAACGTTACAATGATGAAGAAGCAAGACTAAATGTTTTAATTTATGGTACCAGTGAAAATGCAATAGCAATAGCAAGTGCATTAAAATCGGAAAAACCTTCGCGATACAAGGTTTTAGGATTTATTGATAAGGATGGTAAAAATAAAAGTAAAGAAATATTAGGTCTACCAATTATTTATTTAAAACGTAAAACCGCAGTATTACTTAGGATATATAATGCACAAGCACTTATTATAGCAGATAGCTCCTTAACAAAAGAGGAAAGTATTAAAATTGTTGATAGCTGTTTAGAGTTTAACTACAAGGTTTTTAGAGCGCCTTTAATTTCCGATATAGAAAAAAACACTACACTTTCTAATCAAATTCAAAAAATACAAATTGAAGACATTTTAGAGAGAGAACCAATACAGTTAGATAATAAGTTAGTTGCAAAAGAAATTTTTAATAAATGTATTCTAGTTACAGGTGGAGCTGGTTCAATTGGAAGCGAAATTGTTAGACAAGTAGCTAGCTATAAACCCAGTAAACTATTAATTTTTGATCAAGCAGAATCGCCTTTATACGAAATTCAGCAAGAAATTAAACATGATTTTCCAGATCTAAACTTCGAAGCAATTATAGGAGATGTAAGAAAAGTAGATGTTTTAGAAGATGTTTTTAAAAAATATAATCCACAAGTAGTTTATCATGCAGCAGCATACAAGCATGTACCATTAATGGAAAAACACCCATCGGAAGCTATTTTTGCTAACATAATGGGATCAAAAAATGTAGCGGATTTATCTTATAAATTTAAATCAGAAAAATTTGTCATGGTCTCTACAGATAAGGCTGTTAACCCAAGTAACGTAATGGGAGCCTCAAAACGTATTGCCGAGATTTATGTCCAAGCCTTACAGGTTAAAGCTATGGCAGATCCTAAAAACAAAACTAATTTTGTAACCACTAGATTTGGAAATGTTTTGGGTAGTAATGGCTCTGTTGTACCATTATTTAAAAGACAAATTGAAGAAGGCGGACCTTTAACAATAACGCATCCAGATATTATTAGATATTTTATGACCATACCAGAAGCTTGCCAATTAGTTTTGGAAGCAGGAGCAATGGGTAATGGTGGAGAGATTTTTATCTTTGATATGGGAGAAGCTGTTAAGATAATTGACTTGGCTAAAAAAATTATTCGTTTAGCAGGTTTTGTACCTTATAAAGATATTGATATTAAAGTTGTAGGATTAAGACCAGGAGAAAAGTTGTATGAAGAATTGTTAAGCGATAAATCTACAACATTGCCTACTTATAATAGCAAAATCATGATTGCCAAAGTAGATAACTGTACACATACAGAAATTAACAAAGATGTAAATGAGTTATTTATTTTAGCTAAAGAAGACAATAAAAATGAAATCGTAAAAAAAATGAAGGATATTGTACCTGAATTTTTAAGTATGAATTCTGATTATGAGGTTTTTGATAAAAAGATAGTTTAAAAGAAAAAAAATAAATGAAAATAGCAGTAATTGGTACTGGTTACGTCGGTTTAGTAACAGGAACTTGTCTAGCCGAAACAGGAAACGAAGTACTTTGCATAGATATAGATCAGGAAAAAGTAAAACAAATGCAATCTGGAAAGGTGCCCATTTACGAGCCTCATTTAGATGTATTATTTGAAAGAAACATTAAAGCTAATAGGCTTAAATTTTCTACTAGTTTAGAAGAAGGATTGGAGCATGGAGATATCATTTTTCTTGCATTACCAACGCCAGAAGATGAAGATGGATCTGCAGATCTTAAATATATTTTAGGTGTAGCAGATAATATTGGAAAGTTAATACAGGACTATAAAGTCATCGTTGACAAAAGTACAGTACCAGTAGGTACATCTGATAAAGTAAAAGCAGCCATATCCAAAAATGCAAAAGTAGATTTTGATGTTGTTTCTAATCCAGAGTTTTTACGCGAAGGATTTGCTGTAGACGACTTTTTAAAGCCAGAGCGTATCGTTGTTGGGTCTAGTAGCGATCGTGCAACTAAGCTTATGGAAAAACTATATAAACCATATGTAAGATCTGGAAATCCAATTATTATAATGGACGAAAAGTCTGCCGAACTTACAAAATACGCTTCCAACTCGTTTTTAGCTGCCAAAATAACCTTTATGAATGAGATTGCTAACTTTTGCGAAAAAGTAGGAGCAGACGTAGATAAAGTTAGAATTGGTATGGGAACAGACTCTCGTATCGGAAAACGATTTTTATTTCCAGGGATTGGTTATGGTGGCTCATGTTTTCCTAAAGATGTAAAAGCATTACATAAGTCGGGATTAGATAATAATTACGATTTTAAAATTTTAGACGCAGTTATTAATGTTAATGCTAGACAAAAACTAGTATTAATTCCTAAGATAGAATCTCATTTTAATAACGATTTAAAAGGGAAAAATATAGCTGTTTGGGGATTAGCATTTAAACCAGAAACGGATGATATTAGAGAAGCTCCAGCATTATATATGATAGACGTATTGTTGGAAGCAGGATGTAATATTACAGCTTTTGATCCAGAGGCTATGCCAAATGTTAAACGTAAATTAGGTGATAAAATTAACTTTGCTGATAGTATGTATGAAGCATTAAACAATGCAGATGCATTAATTATTTCTACAGAATGGAGTATTTTTAGAACACCAGATTTTAGTAAAATGAAACAATTAATGTCCTCGTTTTCAATTTTTGATGGTCGTAATCTATATGACGTAAAAGATGTTGAAAATGAAGGATTTAAATATGTGTCAATAGGAAGATAAATGAGTCAAAAAAGAGTTTTAATTACTGGAGCAGCAGGATTTTTAGGATCACACTTATGTGACCGTTTTATAACTGAAGGTTATTTTGTTATTGGTATGGATAACTTCATCACAGGAGATCCTAAAAATATAGCACACCTGTCTTCAAATGCTAATTTTCTTTTTATACAACATGACGTTACAAATTTTATAAATATAGAAGGTGACCTAGATTATATTTTGCATTTTGCTTCACCTGCAAGTCCAATAGATTATCTTAAAATACCTATTCAAACACTAAAAGTAGGTAGTTTAGGGACACATAATTTATTAGGTTTAGCTAAAGCTAAAAATGCAAGGTTGCTTATTGCTTCTACTTCAGAGGTATATGGTGATCCATTAGTACATCCACAGACAGAGGATTACTATGGTAATGTTAATACCATTGGACCAAGAGGTGTATATGACGAGGCTAAACGTTTTCAAGAATCCATAACTATGGCCTATCATAGGTTTCATGGATTAGAGACACGTATTGTCCGTATTTTTAATACTTATGGACCAAGAATGCGACTTAACGATGGACGTGTAATTCCTGCTTTTATGGGACAAGCACTTCGTGGTGAAGACTTGACCGTATTTGGTGATGGTTTGCAAACGCGCTCATTTTGTTATGTTACAGACCAAGTAGAAGGGATTTATAGACTACTTTTAAGCGATTACGCAAACCCAGTTAATATTGGTAATCCACATGAAATTACCATTAAAGATTTTGCAGAAGAGATAATTAAATTAACAGGCACAACGCAAAAAGTAATTTATAAAGATCTACCTGTGGACGATCCCATGCAACGTCAACCAGACATAGCATTGGCTAAAAAGTTGTTAGGTTGGCAGCCTAAAGTAGGTCGTGCTGAAGGAATGAAAAAAACCTATGACTACTTTAAAAACTTAACGCAAGCAGAGCTTCATAAAAGCGAACACAAAGACTTTTCAAATTATAATAAGTAATTTTTTATGGAGTATAAACGCGGAAGGTACTCTTGGTTACTTAGACCTGCACTTATCATTTTTGACCTAGTTGTCATTAATGTACTTGCGTTTTACTTTTTTAACTTTAATCAATCAAGTCTTTACTATTTTGATATAGATCTATTGAATAACAAACACTTTTTGTATGTGGTGTATTCAATATTTTTCTGGATGATATCGACGTCTTTATTGCGGTTTTATGAGGTTTATCGTTACACTTCAAGTATCAATATTATATCATTAATTATAAAGCAATTTTTAGCTTTTGGTATTATCGTATATGCCTTTATAGGTGCTTTTAGAAGTATAGATACACCAGCTTTTACAACCCTAAAATACTTATTACTATCGTTTTTATTTATTAGTACTGCAAAACTAGTTAGCTATTATATTTTAAAATCGTATCGTTCCTTTTTAAAAGGTAATGTTAGACGTGTCGTTATAATTGGAAAGGATGAAGGTGCACAAGAGCTAAAACAATTATTTACTAAACGTAAAGAATTAGGGTATACCATTAAAGCGACCTTTGCAAATACAGATTCTAAAGCGTATACAGGAAATATTTCAGATAGTTTTCAATTTTTATCTAACGATAAGAGTATTGACGAGATTTATTGCGCAATTGATGAACTGACAGAGAAGCAAGTCAATGATTATGTCAAATATGCCGAGATTAACCATTGTAACATTAAGTTTATTCCAAGATCCAGCAAATTACTTACTAGTAGATTAAAAACAGATTATTATAATTACCTACCTGTATTATCAATGCCAGAGGTAACATTAAATAATGATTTTAATAAATTTATTAAACGCATTTTTGATGTTGTTTTTTCCTTACTTATTATAATTTTTATCTTATCATGGCTAGTCCCATTATTGTTTATTGTTATAAAATTAGAATCTAAAGGACCATTGTTTTATAAACATACACGTAACGGAATTAATTATAAAGAGTTTACTTGTTATAAATTTAGATCATTAAAAACTAATAAAACTATTGCAGGAACCTATATCACTCAAAATGATAAACGAGTAACTAAAATTGGTAAGTTTTTACGTAAAACTAGTTTGGACGAGTTTCCGCAATTTTACAATGTATTAAAAGGTGACATGAGTGTTGTTGGACCCAGACCACACATGCTATCTTATACAGATGATTATTCAAAAAAAATTGATAAGTACAATTTTATATTTAGACACAACGTTAAGCCTGGCGTTACTGGATTAGCCCAAGTCAAAGGTTATAGAGGTGAAATAAAAAATGACGAAGACATAATTAACCGTATTAAATATGATAATTTTTATATCGAAAATTGGTCACTAGTATTAGACATTAGAATCATTTTTCAAACCATGATAAACGTTTTTAAAGGTCAAAAAGAAGCCTACTAAACATGAAGCCATTAGTCTCTATAATAACACCAATGTATAACTCAGAAGCTTTTATAGATCAGACTATAAAAAGTATTTTAGGTCAGACCTATACTAATTGGGAGTTATGGCTAATAGACGACTGCTCAACAGATAACACCATTGCATTAGTAAAAAAATATGTTGCCATGCATGATAATATCCAATTACTATCAAATGCAACTAATGCAGGCGCAGCAATATCCAGAAATAAAGGTATTGAAGCTTCACAAGGCGATTTTATTGCTTTTTTAGATGCAGATGATTTGTGGATGCCTAATAAATTGGAAATTCAAGTTAATGTTATGCTAACCCAAAATTGTGATGTAAGTTTTAGTAGTTACAAACAGATTAATGAGGCAGGACAATCATTAAACAAGTTAGTAAAAGCATTACCACAACTCAGTTATAAAAAATATTTAAAAACTAATTACATAGGTAATCTTACCGGAATGTATAATGCCAAAGCCTTAGGTAAAATAACAGCGCCTAACCTACGCAAACGACAGGATTGGTTACTATGGTTGTCTGCCATCAAAAAGTCTGGTAAACCTGCTCTAGGTATCCAACAGCCATTAGCATATTATCGTGTCAGAGCAAACTCTATTTCTTCTAATAAATTAGAGTTATTAAAACATAACTATTGGGTGTATAAAAAAGGCTTAGGATTTTCAACAATAAAATCCATATACAGGATGGTTATTTTTATTTACGAACATTTTTTTGTTAAGTCAAGACTAATTGTATCTACTAAACAATAGTTTATGCACTGTATTTTGCTAAACATTTGATTATGTGTGGTTTTAACCACAACACAAAATGAGCGAAACATGTTGTTTTCGATAAATCGCAAAAAAAAACGATTAAAATATCAATATTTTATTTTTTAGATTTAGCTTCGGTTTGTTAATAGTATAATAGTTAAACGTTGTCAATTTTAACTACTAGCTAGAGACGCAAGATTAATCTCTAACAAGCACTTGTTTTTTTATTTTTTCGACAACTTATTACAAATTTAATAGCGACAACTATTAATTTAAATATCGACTAATAACTTAATTAATTATCAACCAGTTTAAACAATGTAACTGGTTTAATATTTTAGAAATTATGAAAAAATTAATTTTTGTTTTTGCACTTATGTTAATAACATCTTTTGCATCGGCTCATAACGATATTGTAAAATTGCCTTCTGTAGATAATTCAATAGAAAAAAATTCATTTTATGAATTTTCCTTCGATGGGATATATTTTAAAACTTGTAGCATTACTCACAACGTGGTTGATGCAGAAGGAAATTTAATAATGTCTGTTCATTATACCGTTACAATATCATCTGGAACTTGTAAAGGAGCTTCAAACGAATTAATTGACGACACTTATGAAACTTATAATGAATTATTCGGTTAATCTTTAATTAATCAGCAATGGTATATCTCATGATATACTATTGCTGTTTTAATAAATCAATCAATCATGAAAATTAAAATTTTAATTGCTTTATTATTTTCAATACAGCTTATAAGTGCACAAAATTCAGACAAAACAAGTCTGTCAGATTCGCTTAGCAACCAATACCAAATAGAATACACGGTTAATTTTAACAACTATGTACCAATTTCTAAAAAAGGAATTTTAATCCCATATTTAAAAGAAAATAAATCTAATTATTACGAAATTCCGCTTGATGAAGATCGCAAACAAAAGGATGATACTAATGATTCGGAGATAAACGAAACAATTGTTATTGGTAAAAAAAATGTTATAAAACGAAACTTTGTAAATCTTAATACACATAAGTTATCGTCTACAGAGAATATAACCTTTGATAGTAAAACGTATTTAGTAACGGAAGCACTTCCAAAACTAGATTGGGATTTAAGCCATCCAGATACCCTTAAAATTGGCACATATATGTGCAATAAAGCTACAACAAGTTTTAGAGGTCGAAATTATATAGCATGGTATACTAATGACATCCCAATAACTTTTGGACCATGGAAGTTTCATGGATTACCAGGTCTAATTTTAGATATGTATGACCAAACACATAAATACGAATGGATTGTTACTAAAATAACTAAAAAAACGATTAATGAAAAGACACTTAATCAAGACAAGCACGATGTAAACATTGGTTTAAAAGCATTTGTAGCGTTAAGAGAAGAGGTATTTAATAAAAAAATGAATAATTTAAAAAACAATCTTAAATCTAGACAAGGTAGAGGCACAACCGTTGGTTTTACCGACCATAGTAAAAGACAAGGACGAGAGTTGGTTTTTGAATGGGAGGATAACAAACAACAGTAATATTGAAACAACTACTTTTCATAACGCTTCTAGTATTGTCTCAAACCGTTTGTCGCTCACAAACAACATTGTCTGGAACTGTCTCAGATAGTAATGGCAGCTTATATTCCGTTAGCATAACTATAAAAGATACGTTATCTAATCGTGTTTTAAATTACACATATTCAGATAACAACGGAAACTATACCTTGGTTACCAAAAACCAAGGTCAGTTTAATATGGTTTTTAATGCATTAGGCTATAAAACCAAAACAATTCCATTAGTATTAGATGGTACTCAAAATAATAAAACCATAAACGTAGTTTTAGAAGAGCAACCTTTTACATTGGAAGAGGTTGTTATAAAATCAGAACGTCCAATGGTAATAAAAAAGGACACCATAACCTTTAAAACTAAATACTTTACAAGAGGAAATGAACATACAGTCGAGGATTTACTAAAAGTAATACCAGGTTTAAATATAGATAGCGAAGGCACTATAAAAGTTGGTAATAAAGAGATTGAAAAATTAATGATTGATGGTGACGATCTTTTTGAAAAAGGGTATAAAATATTATCCAAAAACATGCCTGCTTATCCTATTGAAACGGTCGAGGTGTTACAAAACTACTCCAACAACCACTTGCTAAAAGATATAGAAGTAAGCGATAAGGTAGCTTTAAACTTAAAATTAAACGAAAAATCAAAACGCATTTGGTTTGGTAATTTGGAGGCTAATATTGGTAACGATAGTTTTTATCATTATAAGGCTAATTTGATGAATTTTGGTAAAAAAAATAAATACTACTTTTTAGCCAATGCCAATAGTATTGGTTATAATGCTACAGGAGATATTCAACAATTAATTAAGCCTTTTAGACTTAATCAACCAGCAAGTACAGGCGATAATCAATCGGTAAGTAATTTAATAGGCTTATCGGTTTCCGATTCTAATTTTAAAAAAGAACGTACCAATTTTAATAATGCCGAGTTGGTGTCACTAAACGCCATATTTAATCCTTCAGATAAATTAAAAATAAAAACCTTAGGCTTTTTTAATTGGGATGAAACCTCTTTTTTTAGAAATCAAGTGGATAATATTATAACCAACACCAACAGTTTTACCAACACAGAAAATTATAAGCTGAATAATAAAAAGCAATTGGCTTTTGGAAAGGTGGATGTTATCTACAAGCCTTCTAAAACTAAAATGTTAGAGTCTACCACAAAGTACAATAGTGGTAATTATAATAATGATGCTAATTTAGTATTTAATGGTGTGTCTACACTCCAAAATTTAGAACAAAACACTACTTTTTTTGATCAAAAATTAAACTATACTAATAAATTTAAAGACCAAAAGGTAATGTTACTTACAAGTCGTTTTATTACCGAAAAAAAGCCACAAAATTACACCATAAATCAATTTTTGTATCAAGATTTATTTCCAGAGTATAGTACTGCAAATAATGTCTTTCAGGTTAGTAATAACCAAATGCAGTTTGTTGGTGTAAATGCGCATATTTTAGATCGTAAATCAAATGGACATTTATTAGAGTTGCAACTTGGTAATCAGTTTAGAGAGGATAAATTAAACACTAGTTTTACACTATTGGAAGATAACGTTCCGTTACATCAGCCAATAGAGTATCAAAACCAGACTAAATATCAGGTTAACGATTTATATTTTAAAAGCAAATACAAGATAAAACTAGATAATTTTGCACTAAGTGGTAACCTTGAAGCGCATCAGTTGTTTAATACATTAGGTAGTAACAATACGTCTACCCAACAAACTCCTTTTAATATTAATCCAAGTCTAGGTGCAGAGTGGACTATAAATAGTAATAATAAAATACAAACCACTTATAGTTACAATACGGCTAATGCCAAAGTGTTAGACGTGTACAGTAATTATGTGTTAACGGGATTTAGATCGTTTAATAAAGGAACAAATACGTTTAACCAATTAAAAGCCTCTAGTGTGATGCTTAATTATCAATTGGGTAATTGGGCAAATCGGTTTTTTGCAAACACCTTGCTGCTTTATACTAAAAATCATGATTTTTTGTCCACCAACACCCTAATTAATCAAAACTATACGCAAACACAGAAAACACTTATTAAAGACAGTCAGTTTTTAACTATTAATACCAAGTTTGATTACTATTTTAAGTTTATGTCATCTAACCTAAAATTAGATTTAGGTTACACCAAAAATGAATTTAAAAACGTCGTAAATAATTCTAATTTAAGAACAGTGGTGTCTAGTAATTATAATTATGGATTAGAGTTACGGTCTGCTTTTAAAGGGGTTTTTAATTACCATTTAGGTACTGCTTGGACAACAAATAAAATTGAAACCTTTGCCAATAGTAAGTTTACTAATAATCAATCTTTTATAGATCTTGATTTTATCTTTAATAAAAAGTTTGATGCAAAAGTAAAAACAGAACGTTATCATTTTGGGAGTTTAGATACAGATAATACCTATTATTTTTTAGATTTTGAAACGCAATACAAATTGATTGATAAAAAACTAACGCTAGGCATAACTGGTAAAAACTTATTTAATACCAAGCGTTACACTAGTTTTTCTATCAGCGATTTAGGATCTTCTACTACAGAGGTTAGATTACTACCACGTATGGTACTTTTAAAAGCAGAATATAGATTTTAATCTACAATCCAGACCTAAACTGTTTTAGTTTACCACTAACTTCCCGTTCCAAAACAGCTTTCTGTTCAAAAATCAAATTTAAATTAGGCTCAAGGTAGTTGTCAACTGCTAATTGTACTGCTTTTTGCTGCGTTTTACTTAAGGCTTCGGTAGCAACATAATCAATTTTAAAGGTATCAATTTCAATTTGTTCAATTATAAACTCTTTTACATTAGCTTCTTTGGTCATGACGGTTTTAGTCACATAATAAAAGGTTAAGCCTGCTGCAATTTTTCCGCTTCGAAGCGTAATAAAGTCACTTGTACGTCCTGTTAAGGATTCTAAAATTGGACGTTGTAATGTGCTTTTAGTGGACAACTGTCCTAAATCTCCAAGCTCATAACGTATAAAAGGGTGTGCACGATTATATAAATCGGTGACCACAATTTTACCTGGTTGACCATAAGGGACAGGTTGGTTGTTATTGTCTAAAATTTCGACATATAAATGGTTGGTATTTACTATCCAATTGTCGTCTTGGTCCTCAAAAGCAATAAGCCCTAATTCGGCTGCACCATATTCATTTACAATAGGAATATTAAATTGTGTTTCAAGCAGTTTTTTATCGTCATCAAATAGCATTTCAGAGGTGACAATACAAACAGTTAATGTTGGACAAACGTCTTTTAATACAATATTATTTCGTTTTAAAAACTTTGCAAATTGTACGATAGCACTAGTGTAACCATTAATGTAATTAAATTTTGTACGTTTAAATTTATGTAATACTTTATTTAAAGCAGCATCACTTAAATCAAATACCGAAAACCTAAAACGGTTACCTAACCAATCCTTTAAACGTTCTTTATAATACCCATTGGTATCTAACGGAATGCCATAAAAACGCGCTTGTTTTGAGGTGTTTAAATCTATATTAAACCAACTATAACGTTGCATAAACGTCACCCAAGTCATAGCATGTGCAAAATTGTCTTTAGCAAACTCAAAAGGGGTTCCGGAAGATCCTGAGGTTTTATGCTTATGTACGGTTTTTAAAGTATACTTATCGGATAATCTATTAGCTAAAGGTTGTTGCAAGTTAGCTTTGGTTAACACAGGTAAGGCACTCCAATCTTTGGTGTCAATCCCTTGACATAAAGTGTTGTAAAATGGTGTGTGTTCTAAATGAAACGCAACAATGGCTTGTAGTTGCTTACTTAGGTAATTAGCATAATCAGCTTGTGTAAACCCATCAATAATAGCTTGTGTTTTTTTAGCTTCATTAACAGGAAATCCTTTTAACCGTAAAGACCATTCAAATTGTTTCAATGCAATAGATTTTCTGTAAAATAAAGAAATAAAAAACTATTGGATTTAAAGTCAATCAAATTCTTTTAAATAATTATTTTTGTGGAAACAACAACAACACAACATTACTACAATGAATATTTTAATTTTAGGATCAGGAGGAAGAGAACATACAATTGCATGGAAGCTTAAACAAAGCCCAAAATGTAGCTCGCTTTTTGTAGCACCAGGAAACTCTGGAACAGCACAAATAGCTAAAAATGTACCTGTTAGTGTAACCGATTTTGAAGCCATAAAAGAGGTGGTTTTAAATAATAAAATTACTATGGTAGTGGTTGGTCCTGAAGATCCTTTAGTATTAGGTATTCATGATTTTTTCTTAGCAGATAACGCACTTAAAAACGTAGCGGTTATTGGACCACAACAAGCAGCTGCAACTTTAGAAGGTAGTAAAGAGTTTGCAAAAGAGTTTTTATATAGACATAACATACCAACAGCAGCTTACCAAAGCTTTAATAAAGACACTGTGGAAGATGGTTACGCGTTTTTAGAAACCTTAAATCCTCCATTTGTGCTTAAAGCAGATGGATTAGCAGCAGGTAAAGGTGTTGTTATTTTAAATGATATTGATCAGGCTAAAGCCGAATTAAAAAGCATGCTTGTGGATGCTAAGTTTGGGCAAGCAAGTACTAAAGTGGTTATCGAAGAATTTTTAGACGGAATAGAGTTAAGTTGTTTTGTGCTAACCGATGGTAAAAATTATAAAATCCTACCAACAGCTAAAGATTACAAACGTATTGGCGAAGGTGATACTGGCTTAAATACAGGCGGAATGGGAGCAGTGTCTCCAGTTCCTTTTGCTAACCAAGCCTTTTTGGATAAAGTCGAAGCGCAAGTGGTTAAACCAACGATTGCTGGTTTGCAAAAAGATAATTTACCATACAAAGGGTTTGTATTTATTGGATTGATAAAAGTAGGAGATGAGCCTAAGGTTATCGAGTACAACGTGCGTTTAGGTGATCCTGAAACGGAAGTCGTATTGCCAAGACTTAAAAACGATTTAGTAGAGGTTTTTCAAGCAATTGCTAATCAAACTTTGGATCAAATTACTATTGAGGTAGACCCAAGAGCAGCAACTACAATTATGTTAGTATCTGGTGGTTATCCTGAAGCTTATGAAAAAGGAAAAGTCATTACAGGTCTAGAAAATATTGAAGACTCTATCGTGTTTCATGCAGGAGCACAAAATAAAGATGGAGGTATTGTAACCTCAGGTGGTCGTGTTATGGCAATAACTAGTTATGGCGATACGTACCAAGAGGCCATAAAAAAATCTTACCAAAGTATAGATAAACTAAACTTTGATAAGATGAATTATAGAAAAGATATAGGTTTTGACCTATAAGTTTTATAAATATGAGTGTGAAGAGATACTTTTATCTTCTTCGTTGTTAGCTGCATAACCTTTTAATTGTAACATCCAATAAACAAACGCTACAAAACCAATGATGATAAATATCCAAGACATAAAGTTTGCTGCCCACCAGCTTTCTAGTTCTAAGGCTCTTAATGCGTCATAAGGAGCAAATAATACGTCAACAAAAAGGCTTGCTATAGCTTCAAAAAAATCTTTCATAATTATATAATAGTATATTTATAGTACAAAAATACAAAAAGAGTTAATGATTACAACAATTTTTAGCAAATCCAAACCAATTAATTTTTTAATTGTTTTTAGTATCACACTAATTGCTTTTTTATTGTTGCCTTTTAAGTACCCAAATTTGGTTAATGCTGAAACGTCCATTTGGACCAATATCGCTGTTTTTATTTTAGTGTATTTGTCTATATTACTGCTTAACTTTATAGTTACTAAAAACTTATTATCGCAACAAAATAACTACGAAATTTTATTATTTGCGCTGTTTTTTTTGGCTATTCCGCAAGCCTTTTTGGACTATAAAATTGTAGTCTCTAATTTTTTTATATTACTCACATTAAGACGTTTAATAAGTGTTAGGTCAAAAAAAGATGTAATTAAAAAGCTATTTGATTCAGGGTTTTTAATTGCTATGGCGTCGCTATTTTATTTTTGGGCTATTTTGTTTTTCCCGTTGCTGTTTATTGCTATGTTGTTGTTTTCAGAGACTAACGTAAAATATTACTTGGTTCCGTTTATTGGTTTTGCAACAGTTGTTGTTTTGACTATTAGTTTTTCGATAGTAGTTTACGATGATTATTTTTTAGCACTAAATATAAATCCAGCAGTTAATTTTGACTTTAACAGCTATAATTCGGTACAATTTATAACAGCAATAACCATGTTGTTATCTTTTGGGATCTGGTCGTCTTTGTTTTATTTAAAAGATATTAAAAAGAAAATGAGAAGTTACCGACCATCTTATAAAATCTTGTTTTTAGCTTGTATTTTTGCTAGCATTATAGCAGCATTTGCACCACAAAAAAACGGAAGCGAACTCTTATTTCTTTTTGCACCTTTAGCTGTAATAATTACCAATTACATTGAAACTATTGAAGAAAAATGGTTTAAAGAATTGTTTTTAGGATTGTTATTAGTTATTCCAATAGCCCTATTAGTGTTGTAGTTTGGCACCAAAAGCTAAATCGCCAGCATCTCCTAATCCAGGAACGATATAACCTTTATTATTTAAGCTTTTATCTATTGCAGCAATCCACAGATTAGTGTCTTCTGGTAAATTATTTTTTAAATAATCAACACCAGGTTCTGCACCAATTGCAGCTACAATATGCACGTTTTTTGGTTTTCCAAAAGGCTCTAAAGCTTTGTAAGTTGCAATTAAAGATTGTCCTGTGGCTAACATAGGATCTGCTAGTATTAATGTTTTACCAGTAAGGTCAGGACAGGCTAGATACTCGACAACTATTTCAAAAGATTCAGGATTATCTAAATGGTGTCTGTAAGCAGATATAAATGCATTTTCTGATTTATCAAAATAGTTTAGTAAACCATTATGTAATGGGACTCCAGCTCTAAGTATTGAACATAAAACCACATCGTTTTTTGGGGTTTCAGTCATTATTGTTGCTAAAGGAGTTGTTATAGATCTAGTTTCAAACTCTAAAGCCTTACTTAATTCGTAGCCTAAAATTTCTCCAATACGCTCAATATTTCTTCTAAAACGCATACTGTCGTTTTGGACAGAAACGTCTCTGATTTCAGCAATAAATTGATTTAAAATAGAATTTTGTTCAGATAGATTATGAATATGCATGATAATTTTTTCTTTAAAAAGTAAAGTTACTCTAATATTTAAAAAGCCAAAACGCGTACAGCCTAAAATTCAGTTTAAATTATGTAATTTTACAGTCTTAAAAATAACAATATGTTTACAGATACAGCAAATACAATATTCCAGGACGTTATAAAAAAGTACCATATCATTAATACGGTAGACCAACCGTTTACCAATATTTATGACAAAAGCACGCACTTATTAGAGCACCTATTGTACCGTAAATGTTGGATAGATACTGTACAATGGCATTATGAAGATATTATTCGTGATCCACAAATTGATCCAGTTGCAGCATTAACTTTAAAACGTAAAATTGATGCCTCTAACCAAGACAGAACTGATATGGTAGAATATATTGACAGCTATTTTTTAGAGCAATATAAAGATGTAACACCTAAAAGTGATGCAACTATTAATACTGAAAGTCCAGCTTGGGGAGTTGATAGATTGTCTATCCTTGCACTAAAGGTTTATCATATGGAAGAAGAAGCAACTAGAGCAGATGCATCTGAAGCGCATAAAGCTGCATGCCAAACTAAATTAGATATTTTATTAGAACAACGTGTGGATTTAAGTACTGCTATAGATACCTTATTATCAGATATCCAAAATGGTGATAAATACATGAAAGTGTATAAGCAAATGAAAATGTATAATGACGACGAGCTTAACCCTGTTTTAAGAAATCAGAAATAAAAACGTGCACTTGTAATTTTAGCACGTGTTTTTAGTATGTCCAAAATACCAAAGCATATCTTAGTAATACGTCTCTCTGCAATGGGAGACGTTGCTATGACTGTTCCTGTTTTACAAGCCTTAACGCAACATTATCCAGACCTTAAATTAACTGTTTTAACCCGTCCGTTTTTTGCTCCTTTTTTTAGAGATTTAAAAAACGTTGAGGTTTTTGCTATTGATTTAAACAAACAGCACAAAGGTGTTTTTGGATTATATAAACTATCCAAGCAACTAAAAGCATTACAAATAGATGCTGTTGCAGATTTACATAATGTTTTAAGAACTAAGATTTTAAAGCTTTTTTTCTTCGGAAAAAAATTTAAACAAATAGATAAAGGTCGAAGCGAAAAGAAAGCACTAGTTAATGGGCAAAATTTTCATCCTTTAAAAAGTACACACCAACGTTATGCAGACGTTTTTAAAGCGTTAGGTTTTAAGCTTAGTTTAGATAACCCAAGTTTTCCTGGTAAACAACCACTTCCTAATGCAATCTTAAACAAAGTAAATAACCAAAACACCAAGCAATGGATTGGTATTGCTCCTTTTGCACAATATACATCCAAAATGTATCCATTGGATCAGATGCAAGAGGTTATTAATATATTAAAGGAGAGTTATATTATTTTTCTGTTTGGTGGTAAAGCAGATCAAGCTAAACTAGACTCATTGGCAGCAAATAGTGATGCTGTAATAAATGTTGCAGGGCAACATAATTTAGACCAAGAGTTAGATTTAATATCTAACTTGGATGTAATGATAAGCATGGATTCTGGTAATGCGCACTTGGCAGCTATGCTTGGTGTTAAAGTGATTACTATTTGGGGAGTTACGCATCCATATGCAGGTTTTGCAGCATTTAATCAGCCTAAAAGCTATAATATTACACCAGACAAAATGCTGTATCCTAAATTACCGACTTCTATTTATGGTAATAAATATCCAGAAGATTATAAAAATGTGGCTGGAAGTATATTACCTAAACAAATTACAGAAAAGGTTGCTGCTGTTTTAAACGCATAAAAAAAACCTCAATTTCTTGAGGCTTTTAGATTTTAACTACTAATATAAAATTAATATCATCCCTTAAACTAACAAATTTCAGTGTTATAATCTGTGTCAAAGATATCTGATACTATACTAGTTTTATTTTTTGAAGGTCAGATTTAGATGTGATTCGGTAAAAGGTATTAAAAAAACGTTTAAATGTTTATTTTGGCTTATACATCATCATAATCAACTACCAATGTAGGTGTTGTAGGATGTGCTTGACAGGTTAAAATTAAACCTTCAGCCACTTCGGCATCTGTAAGTATGTTGTTTTGTCTCATTATTGCTTGACCATCTGTAACTCTTGCAATACAGCTACTACAAACACCACCTTGACAAGAATATGGTGCATCTAAGTCTTGTTTTAAAGCAGCTTCTAATACAGTTTGTTTTTGAGACATTGTAAAGGTCTCTGACTCGTCATCCACTGTTACTGTTATTTGTGTATTACCATCAGTTGCTTCTACAGTGGTTGTTGTATTTTGTGTAGCAGCAGTAAATAATTCAAAATGAATAGTATTTTCGGCAATATTATTTTCAACTAAAACCTCTTTTACTGTGTTAATCATTGCTTCTGGACCACAAAGGTAAAACGCGTCAATTGTTACGTGTTTATATTTGTTTTTTACAATAAGGTTAACGGTACTTTTTTCGATACGTCCAAATAAGGCGTTCTCTTCTTGAGATTGGCTATATAAAAACTGTACATAAAAACGCTCTGGATATTGATGGTGTAAGGCTAAAATATCTGCTAAAAATATAGTGTCATTAACCGTTTTGTTACCGTAAACTAATATAAAGTGGCTTTTAGGTTCTTGCTCTAATACTGTTTTTGCAATACTTAAAATTGGTGTAATTCCGCTTCCTGCTGCAAATGCTGCAATAGTACGTTCCTCGGATGCTTTTGGTTCAAAAACAAAACGTCCTTGTGGTTTTGCAACGTCTAATGTGTCACCAGCTTTTAAACTGCTGTTGGCATAAGTACTAAAGGTTCCGTTTGGTACTGCTTTAACCGCAACGGTTAGTATTCCGCTTGACGGAGAAGAACATAATGAGTAATCACGTCTTACTTCCGCGTCGTTAATTTTAGTTTTTAGTGTAATATATTGACCTGCTTTAAAGGCATAGTCTTGTTTTAAATTATCAGGTACAGCAAAAGTCAACGTAACACATTGGTCTGTTTGACGTGTGATATCCGAAATAGTTAGTGTATTAAATTGAGACATGGTTTAAATTTTTATGTAAAAATAATGAAGCTTTACCGTTTTGCCTTCTGTTTAGAAAAAAATTAATACATAAGTTTATTATGCATAAGAAAATTATGTATGTTTGTAATATGGCAAATTCAAAATTATATAAGGGTAGTCTGACCACAATTATTTTAAAGCTTTTAAATGAAAGTGAAAAAATGTACGGTTACGAAATGACGCAAAAAGTGAAAGCAATAACTAAAGGTGAACTTAATATTACCGAAGGTGCTTTGTATCCTGCTTTGCATAAGCTGGAAGCTGAGGGATTATTAGATGTCGAGGTCAAAAAAGTTGATAATCGTTTACGTAAATACTACAAGCTTACTGAAAAAGGCAATAAAGAAACGGTTAGTAAATTGGAGGAACTTAAGGATTACATTAAAACCATGGAAACGTTTATGAATCCTAAATTAAGCTTGGATTAGTATGAAGTTGAGTAAAGAAAACATACAATTTATAGATACTTATTTAGAGAATTCTGAAATCCATTTTGCAGATATTAGAATGGAAATGGTGGACCACATTGCTTCTGCATTAGAGGCTGAATTAGAGTTAAGCAATGAATTGTCTTTTTATGATGCTTTTAAAGCGTACATGATTAGTAATAAAACTAGATTATTACACGATAATGAGGGTTTTTTAAGAAACACTTACAATAGTTTATTGAAACTAATTTGGATAAATATGCTAACCATTAATAGTCTTTTAGTGTTTTTAGGTGTCATAATTAGCGCTCGTTTATTTATTAATAATTTTGGTTTTGAAACCATTGAGACTGCTGTTTTTAGTTTTCCATTACTGTCATTTATTGTCTTAGGATTTGTTTATTTAGTTGTATTAAGGGTATTTAATTATGATCGATTTTCTGGTGTAGAGCGTATTGGATTTGTATATGTGTTTTTGTTTCAAGTGGTTAATGCTTTGCATTTATTAACGAAGTATCACGCTGAATCAGAAAGTGGTCATTGGATTGCAGTAGGAGTGTTTGCAATATCTTGTACACTGATTTATACGTTTGTAAAAACAGCTGTTAGTATTATGATAAACTACAAAAAGGAATATAAAAGACTTGTTTAATAATGAAGCTAACTAAAAACCAAATAAACCAAATTGATAACTACCTAATTAAACTTAAGGTAAAGTATGTAGATGTTAGATTGGAGCTTATTGATCATTTAGCTTCAGATTTTGAAGCATCTAATAAAAACCAACAGTTAGAAGATTATCTTAAATCTAAAATAGATTTTATTCAAGATTTTGAAAAGAAACGTCAAAAAACAATCCATTGGAGTTATCAAAGAGAAATGTGGAGACGTTTGGCTATGTTTTTTTATAAGCCTAACTATCTTCCCTTTACTATAGTATTTGGATTTGCAGTGTATTGGATGCAGCAGTTTCAGCCAAATAAAGTATTTACTTTAATACTTATAGTTAGTCTGTCAATTATACATTTTTGGGCGCTTATAACGGGTTTTTCTCATCTTAAAACTTTTAAAAAGTTGCAAATGGCACAGCCTTTATATTCAATAATGGCTTTACCATCTTTATTTTTATACACTATGGGAGCAGCTAAACCATGGTTAGAAAACCAATATTTTTTTATCGCCTTTTGGTTTTTAGCAATTTTATTTAACATTGCTGGAGGCATCGAGTTGCGTAACAAAAAGAATAAGATTTTAGAGTATTCAAAAACTATTATCTAAATCATGAATTTAACCAAAGACCAAATACAATATATAGATACCTATGTTGAAAAAAGCGGTATAGAATGGTTTGATTTGAAAATCGAATTGGTGGATCATTTGGCTGACGCTACTGCTCAAATTTTAGAAGACAATCCGAAGTTGCCTTTTGAGGATGCAGTAACAAAAGCGAAAATAGCTTTTGGGACAAAAGGCTTCAGACCGTTAATAACTAATAGAACTAAGCAAATTGAAAAATCTTTTTATAAAAGGGTTTTTAAGTACCTAATATCCTTTTTTAGTTTGCCTAAAATTATTATTACAGCAGCTTTAATGTATGTATTAATCACCCTTTTTAATGTTGTTGAGGTTAAAGTATACTTTTTTAATAGTTTAGTAGGTGTATTATTTGCTTTTACTATCCTTTCATTTTGGTGGTCTTATAGACGTAAAACAATAGACAATAAAAAACATTTGTCATTAAGTTATATGCAATCCGTTTCACAGTTTGTAAACCTGTTGGCTCAGTTATTTAGTTTATCTCTAACACTTTTTAAATCAAGTTTAATTGAAGGTCAAGGCGTACTTTGGTTTATTGTTTTGTGGGTGATTTCTTTTCTATTTTGTATTGCGTCGGAAGTTGTGTCAAGATACATTTATAAAGACCAAAAAGCATTGTATTATCAATATAAAATAGCAGCATAATTTTTAATGAAGTTAACCAAAGAGCAAATACAATACATCGATAATTACCTCATTAAAAATGAGGTAAAATACTGGGATGTACGATTAGAATTGTTAGACCATATTGCATTGTCAGTAGAGGATCATATGAATATTAATGGGATGTCTTTTGATAAAGCCTTACTGGTAACCCATCAAGCGTTTGGTAACCAAACTAAAGTACATGGTATTTATCATGGTAAGTTACTGAAACAAGGTTTGTATGTCGACAACCAGGGGTTCAAGGATTTTGAAAAACAAAAGCAAAAAGACATAGGTAAAAAGTATAGACGGTTACATTGGCAAGGGTTGAAACAACTACTTAAATCGCCAAAGTTTTTACTAGAGTATGTTTTATTTTGTGTGATGTTTTACCTCTGTTTTATTTTTAATTTTAAGGCAACTTTGATCTTAGGATTTATAATTTTAACAATACCTACTTTATATAGTGGTTACCATTCGGCTATGAGTAAAATGGCAAGACGATCTTTAAATATTGTATTATCCATTGGGATAATTGGATTACCATGGAATACCTACAATTTGGTGCTGTTATTTTTTAATAGTTTTTATGATGATGAAGCCAGTAAGCCCTATTACATTTTATTTATATTAACCATTATGTTCTATCCATTAGTGCGATCAGGTTTGAAAGTATATTTAGAAATTTTTAATGATTATAAGCAACAGCATAATTTAATATGAAGTTAACCCAACCTCAAATACAAAACCTATACGCCTTTACAAGACAACACTACGTTGAGCATTATGATTTACAAACCGAGTTAGTAGATCACTTAGCAAACGATATAGAGTCTGTATGGCAAACACAACCAGATATATCGTTTGAAGAGGCTAGAGACCAAGCCTTCAAAAAATTTGGAGTCTTTGGTTTTATGGACGTGTTAGAACGTCGTCAAAAGGCAATGAATAAGCGCTACTTTAAATATCTGTGGACAGAGCTAAAGCAATGGTTTACGTTTCCTAAATTAATTACTACGCTAGCTTTGTTTTTTGGTATTTATTTAGGGTTGTCTACAATTTTTGCAAAATCGTTTTTAATTGGTCTTTTTGTAATAATATGTGTTTTTACAATCTACAAAAGCATACAACTAAAAAAACAATTTAAACAACGTAAAGCATTGTCTAATAAAAAATGGATGTTAGAAGAAATAATATTTAAACAAGCAGGAGGTTCTGCAATAGTTTTACTAACTCAGTTGCCACAATGGTATAATTTTTCTGGTAATATTTTTAGTTATCCTTACATTGTTCTGGGCTTGTCTATTTTTTCTACACTGTTTTGCCTTTGGATGTACATTAGTTTTGAAGTTATACCAAACAAAGCAGAACAACTTTTAAACCAGACCTATCCAGAATTTTGTTTGTAACATTTTTGCACATTTGTATACTTATCTATTAAACCAACCAAACAATAACAACTATGATTAGTAAATTTTTAAGCTTAGAGTGGAAGTCATTTATTCGCTCGGCAAGCTTTGGTAAAAGCTTAGCAATAAAGATTGTCATGGGCTTTTTTGCATTATACTTTATTTTAGTGTTTTTAGCATTAGGCTTTGGATTATATCCAATTTTACAGAAAACTTTTCCGGATCAAGACCCTTTTATTGTGGTTAATGGATTTATCTTTTTTTGGTTTTTAGGCGATTTATTATTGCGCTTTTTTCTTCAAAAATTACCAGTAATGAGTGTCAAACCTTTGCTGATCATACCCATTAAAAGAAGTAGTATTGTGCATTTTGTTTTAGGAAAATCTGCAGTATCCTTTTTTAATTTTTTACCCCTTTTTGCCATAATACCTTTTAGTATTATCCTTATTACTAAGGATTATCAACTAGCAACCGTAATGACTTGGGCTGCTGCTATGATTTTACTAACCCTAATTAATAATTTTTTAAATTTTATTATTGAAAGTTTTTCTGCAGAAACAGAATTGTCATTTCTACCAATAATCATATTTGCTGGTACGTTATTTGGACTTAACTATTTTAATATTATTAATATTTCAGGTGCTTTGTCTACAGCTATGTTAGCTATAGTTAACAATCCATTATTACTGCTAATTTTGATTGTAATTTTAATTGGTTTATACCTGTTTAATCATAAAATATTAATTAAAAAACTATACTTAGATAATTCACTTAAAACAAAAATTAAAGAGGTAACCACTTCAGATTTAGGATGGACCAAGCGTTTTGGTGATAGTGCACCTTTTATGCAATTAGATTTAAAATTAATTTGGAGAAACAAACGTCCAAGGTCTGCTGTTTTTATGTTGGTATTTGGATTATTATATGGTTTGTTTTTTTACCCACAACCAATATACAGAGACATGCCAATTATGTATGGTTTTATTGGTGTATTTGTGACTGGTATTTTCTTAATTAATTTTGGGCAATTTATTCCGGCTTGGGATAGTGGATATTACAAAATGTTAATGAGCCAAAATATTAAGTATGAACAATATTTAAAATCTAAATACACCTTAATGGTCCTTAGTGTTATTATCATGTTTGTACTAAGTATTCCTTATGTCTATTTTGGTTGGAAAATCTTAGTTGCACATTTTGCAGCAGCAGTGTATAACATAGGTGTTAATAGTTATGTTATAATGCTTGGTGGATCTTTTAATCGAAAAAAAATAGACTTAAATCAACGTGCAGCTTTTAACTTTCAGGGTACAGGAGCAGTACAATGGTTAATTGGTATTCCATTGTTACTTTTACCATTGGCTATTTTTGGGTTATTATCTCATTTTGTTAGTTTTTATGCAGGTATATCTGCGTTAATACTACTAGGAGTTATCGGAATTATTTTTCATCAAAAAATCATGCGCTTTATTACCAATAAATACTTAGACTCTAAGTATGAAATGATAAAAGCATTTAACCAAGACAATTAATATTTACAAAACTTTTTAACTATGATAACAACAACAAATCTTTCAAAAAAATATAGCGGAAACGAAGTTTTAAATATTTCTAATTTAGACATACCTAAAGGTCAAAGTTTTGGTCTTGTGGGTAATAATGGAGCAGGAAAAACAACGTACTTTAGTTTGTTATTGGATTTAATTAAACCTACTACTGGTTATATTAAAACTAATGGAATATTAGTTAACGAGAGCGAAGATTGGAAACCCTTTACGTCTGCTTTTATTGACGAAAGCTTTTTAATTGGCTATTTAACACCAGAAGAATATTTTTATTTTATTGGTGATTTACGTGGACAAAACAAACAAGACGTAGACAATTTAGTGTCACAGTTTGAAGACTTTTTTCATGGCGAAATTTTGGGTCAAAAAAAATACCTTCGTGATTTAAGCAAAGGTAATCAGAAAAAAGCAGGTATTGTCGCTGCGTTAATTGGTAATCCTGAGGTAATTATTTTGGATGAGCCTTTTGCTAATTTAGATCCAACAACACAAATTAGATTAAAGCAAATTATTAAGGATTTAGCAGAAAAAAAAGGAGTCACTGTTTTAGTGTCAAGTCACGATTTAATGCACGTCACAGATGTATGCGAGCGTATTGTGGTCTTAGATAAAGGTCATGTAATTAAAGATATACAAACTAGCGAAGCAACTTTAAAGGAGTTGGAAGCGCATTTTTCTGGTACAGCAAATCCAGTTTAACAGTCTCTTAGATATGTAAAACATCTAAGTTTCAGTTCATTTTTTGGCTAAAAGTAAAAAAGATGCTTATTTTTACGCACCTGTCAATAATTATAAATAATAATTATGGCATTAATTAGTTATGTATTACACTAAATACAACCGCATTGAAGATAGCATTAAAAATTTGTATAGTTTCTGGTTTGATCTTAGCAACAATTACTAGTTGTTCAAGAAAAAAAAACAGTTTTATAAATCGTAATTTTCATGCAGTTACTGCAGAGTATAATGCTTTGTTTAATGGTTACGAGGCCTTAAAACAAGGACAAAACAGTCTTAACGATGGTTACAAGGACAACTATTGGGACATTTTGCCTGTCGAGCGTATGCAAGTTAGTGATGAGATTGTTTTGCCAGGACAATCAAAAAACGAAAGTTTTACTAAAGCCGAAGAAAAAGCAGTAAAAGCCATCCAAAAACATGGGATGAATATTCAAGGTAAAGAGTATAACCCTCAAATTGATGAAGCCTATTTATTGTTAGGAGAAGCTAGATATTTTGATCAACGTTTTGTGCCTGCTCTAGAAGCTTTTAATTATATCCTTTACAAGTATCCTGCTTCAGATAAGATAAACACAGCAAAGGTTTGGAGAGAAAAAACCAATATGCGTTTGGATAATGACGAGTTGGCCATTAAAAACCTAAAACGTCTAATAGAGCAAGAAGAATTAGAAGGTCAAGAGTTAGCAGATGCGACCTCAATTTTAGCACAAGCCTACATTAATACTAAAGCTTTAGATAGCGCTTTAACACAAATCAAAATTGCAGCTAAAGCAACTAAAAACAATGACGAAAAAGGACGTTTTGGTTTTATAAAAGGACAACTATATAATGTGTTAACCTTTAAAGATAGTGCTAATATCGCATTTGACGAGGTTATAGATTTAAACCGAAAAATTCCACGTCGTTACTTAATGGCTGCACATGTTGAGAAAGCTAAAAATTTTGATTATGATAAAGGCGATAAAATTGCATTTTTAAAATACTTAAGCAAATTAGAAAAAGACCGAGAAAATCGTCCGTACCTAGATAAGATATATCACCAAATTGGCGAGTTTCATTTAACTAATAAATCGGATTCTTTAGCAGTAGTATATTACAATAAATCACTAAGAGAAAAATCTACAGATAAAATTTTAACAGCCAAAAACTACGAGACTCTAGGCGATTTTTATTTTGATAGAAACAACTATAAAGTAGCAGGAGCTTATTTTGATAGTACAATGACTAGTATGGTTGAAAACAGTAAACCTTACAGAACCATTAAGCGTAAACGCGAAAACTTAGATGATGTTATTTATTATGAAGGCGTTGCCGAAGTTAATGATAGCATACTTAAACTAGTAAACATGTCTGATGCAGATCGTGTTACATTTTTTACAGACTATACCAACAAGCTTAAGATAGAAGCTGAAAAAGAAAAAGAACGTTTAGAAATCGAAGCTAGAAAAAAAGGATTAGCAACAACAAATACGCCAACAAATAATGTCACTAAGCCAAGAGGTGGATTACCAGGTGTTGGTAGTAATTTTTATTTTTATAACCAAAGCACAGTCGCTTATGGTAAAAACGAATTTACACGTATTTGGGGAGACCGTAAAAATCAAGACGATTGGAGGTGGTCATCTGCAAGCGGAAGCGCAATTGGCAATCAATCCAATTCTGATATAGCAGCAGTTTTAGAGCAAGATCAAGAGTTTTTAGATCCGCAATTTTATATAGCGAAAATCCCTACAGCACAAAAAGAACTTGATAGTTTAAAAAAGGATCGTAATTATGCCTATTATCAGTTAGGTCTGATTTATAAAGAAAAATTTAAGGAATATAACTTGTCTAAAAGCAAGTTTTTAAACCTTTTAGCTAGTAATCCTGAACAAAAATTAATTTTACCTTCTAAGTATAACTTATATAAAATATATGAGATTTTAGGCGAAAACGACGAAGCACAAATCACCAAAACAGATATTATAGCCAACTATTCAAGTTCTAGATATGCCGAGATTTTGAAAAACCCAGAATTAGCAGCTACTAGAGACAAAAGTAGTCCGGAAAGTCTATATGAAGTAACCTATAAATTACTAGAAGAACAAGATTATGCTCAGGTAATTGAAAAGTCAAATAAATATATTAAGTTTTTTGATGGCGAATCAATAGTAGCAAAATTTGCGCTTTTAAAAGCAACAGCAAATGGTAGGTTAAATGGATATCAAGCCTACGTAGATGGACTTAATGACGTAGCATTAGCTTATGCAAACATGCCAGAGGCTATTAAAGCGGAAGCTATAGTTAATAGCTTAAAATCTGTAAGTGATAAAACGTTTAAACCAAATACTGAATCTACTTCCTTTAAAGTATTGTTCCAATTTGAAAAAAACAATTCTGAAGCGATAACTGCATTTAAAAAAATATTAGATGAGGTAACACCTAAGGTGCAATATTATAATTTGTCAACATCTGTAGATGTTTATAATCCAGAAACTTCATTTGTAGTTGTTCATGGTTTAAAAAGCGTAGATGGAGCAAAAGGGTTTGCAGAGATTTTAAAAGCAGAAGATAAATATAAAATAGATAGACCTTATTTTGGAATTTCTTCTGACAATTATAAAATACTTCAAATACATAAAAATCTAAATCAATATTTAGAAAATCAATAATTTTCCTAAAAATGAAAAAAAAGCAACAAGAGCAATTTTCTATTCAAAATATAATAGCAAAAGGCACTAAAATAGTAGGAGACTTTTTTAGCGAAGGCGACTTACGTGTGGATGGGTTAATCGAAGGTAATGTAGAGGCGTCTGGTAAAGTAGTTATTGGTAAAGAAGGCGAAATAAAAGGAACTCTTAAATGTAGTAATGCCTATTTTGAAGGTAAACTAGTAGGTGCTTTAGAGTTAACCGAAACCTTAACCTTAAAGTCCACTGCGCATATAGAAGGTGAAGTAGTCACACAAAAACTGGCTGTAGAGCCTGGAGCAACCTTTAATGTATCGTGTGTTATGAAAACGACTGTAAAAGATATAAATGGCGGATCAAAAACAAAAAAAACAGCTTAATCCATATATTAGGTTTACATCTATTGCCATACAAATGGGTTTAACCATTTGGTTAGGTAGCCAATTAGGTAATTGGTTGGATAGCAAATATGGCGATGGTAGTCAATTATATTTTAAAATAATTACATTATTATCTGTGTTTATAGCAATGTACGCTGTAATCAAGCAAGTTGTTAAAATAACTAACGATCAAAAGACTAAAAATGAATAAACGCATACTATATGTAGTTGTTATAATATTAGTATTACTAGCAGTTGCCTATAACCTTCAAAATTATCTAACAGAAGATAATCTACCTTACTCGTTACAAAAACTATATTTATTTCATGGTATAGCAGTATTGATAGTATACCTAGGTATAGAGCTTATTTACGATAAAATGCCCAATCAAATAGGTGCAGCATACCTAACAATGATGTTTTTAAAAATAGGAATTTTCATACTATTGTTTAAATCCACGATATTTACTGAGCAAGATTTAGCGATACAACATCGCTTAGGATTATTAATTCCATTTTTTTTATTTTTAATAGTAGAGGCTGTTTGTATAGCAAAATTATTAAAAAGCAAGTAAGTGCTTGAAATAAAGAATAATAGTGGTTATTAAAACCTTAAAAAAAATCTAATTAAAAAAAGCGTTTACCTTTTTAAATTATTACTTACATTTGCACAAAATTTACAGACCATAAATTTATTAGTTACAAAAAGTATGATGTTGGCAAAAAAATCTATCAATTTTATAGCGATATTAGTTCTGACTTTATTTTCCGTGTCCTCTTATGGAAGCGATGATAAGCAAGAACCAGGAAATCCGGTGAATACTGCTCAAGAAATTAAAGAGTATATCGCACATCACTTAAAGGATTCTCATGACTTTCATTTGTTTACACATAATGAGTCAGGAACGCACTACAGCTTTCCGTTGCCAGTAATCGTATGGACAAGTAATGGTTTAAAGACGTTTATGTCTTCAGCATTTCATCATGATGATAGTGGAAGCGTAATCGTAGAAAAAGGAGATACACGTTTAGTAAAGCTACATAGTAAAATTTACGAGTTAGATAATGGCGCAACAACAGTAGCTTTTGATGATGCACACCATCCAACAAATGCACATAAAGTCATAGATTTTTCAATTACAAAATCTGTTTTTGGAATGTTGTTAACAGGAGTGTTAATGTTATTAGCTTTTACAGCGTTAGCAAGAGGTTACAAAAAAGGACACTCTGTACCAAAAGGATTTAGTAGAGTTTTAGAGCCTTTAGTAATATATGTAAGAGACGATATTGCTAAACCAAATATTGGAGAGAAAAAGTACCGCAAGTTTATGGGCTTTTTGTTAACTGTATTTTTCTTTATCTGGATCTTAAACTTATTAGGATTAACGCCAATTGGGTTTAACGTAACAGGTCAGATTGCAGTAACAGCTTGTCTAGCAATTTTTACAGCAGTTATATATTTATTTAGTGGAAGTAAAGACTTTTGGAAACACACCTTATGGATGCCAGGAGTGCCAGTTATTTTACGTCCAATATTAGCAGTAATAGAGTTAATCGGTTTTGTGTTAATTAAACCATTCTCATTATTGGTGCGTTTATTTGCAAACATGACAGCAGGTCACTTTGTGGTGATGAGCTTAATAGCATTAATGATAACAATGAAAGAATCATTTGGAGCTGTTGGATCAACAGGGATGTCTTTAGTGTTAGCTTTATTTATTTCAGTAATTGAAATTTTAGTAGCCTTTTTACAAGCGTTTATTTTCACGATGTTATCATCGTTATTTATAGGAATGGCAGTCGAAGAACACGACGATCATCACTAACAAGAATTTGTTTAATTAATATTTATAAAACCAAATTAGTATGTACAATTTAATTGGAGCAGGATTAATCGTAATCGGTGGAGGAATCGGATTAGGTCAAATTGGAGGAAAAGCAATGGAAGGTATTGCTCGTCAACCAGAAGCAGCTGGAAAAATCCAAACTGCGATGATCATCATCGGAGCCTTATTAGAAGGTTTAGCATTCGGTGCGTTAATCTTAGGAGCATAATCCTAAAACAAAAAGAAACAGCTTTCTGCAACGGTTGGTTGCAGGAACTGTTTTAAATTAAACAAACAAAGAATTACAGTAATCTATATAGTATGGAAACTTTATTAAATGACTTTTCGGTAGGTTTATTCATTATGCAAGGTGTTATCTTAATAATACTAATTGTATTAATGAGAAAATTTGCATGGAAACCTATTTTAGACGCTTTACAAACTCGTGAAGACGGTATACAAAATGCATTAGACTCAGCTGAAAACGCTAAGCTAGAAATGCAAAATCTTCAAGCAGATAACGAGAAGTTATTAAAAGAAGCACGTGCAGAGCGTGAGTCTATGCTTAAAGAAGCAAGAGAGTTAAAAAACAAAATGATCGAAGACGCTAAAACGGAAGCTCAAGCTCAAGCAAACAATATGATTGCTCAAGCACAAGCAGCTATTGAAAGCGAAAAGAAATCAGCTATGGCAGAATTAAAAAATCACGTAGCAGGTTTATCTTTAGACATTGCAGAAAAAGTAGTACGTCAAGAATTATCTAACAAAGACAAACAATTAGAGTTAGTTGAGTCTATGTTAAATGATGCTAAATTAAACTAAGTTTAAGTCATGGCAGGAGAAAGAGCAGCAATACGTTACGCAAAAGCAGTTTTAAGCTTAGCTACAGATAATAATACAACAGACGTTGTAAACAATGACATGGAGCTAATTAATAATACAGTAGCGCAAAGTAAAGATTTAAAAGATATGCTTTACAGTCCTGTAATTAGTTCTAGCATTAAAAAATCTGCATTATTAGAAATTTTTAAAGGTATTAATCCAGCAACGGTAAACCTTATAGATACTCTAATTACAAACAAACGTACAGATTTATTACCAGAAGTAGCTTCAAAGTTTATAACTTTATTCGAGCAGCAAAAAGGTAGTCAAATTGCTACAGTTACAACAGCAGTTCCTTTAACAGAAGCTTTAGAAGCTAAAGTTTTAGCTAAAGTTAAAGAACTTACAGGTAAAGATGCAGCAATAAAAAATATAGTAGATGAAAGCATTTTAGGTGGTTTCATTTTACGTGTTGGAGATACGCAGTATAATGCTAGTATCGCTAACCAATTGAGCAAGTTAAAAAGAGAATTTACAATAAACTAAGACTTACCCTGAGTTTGTCGAAGGGTCTAAATATCAATAAAGATGGCAGAAGTAAAACCAGCTGAAGTATCAGCAATCTTAAAACAACAACTTTCAGGCTTTGAAGCTAGCGCTTCATTAGACGAAGTTGGAACAGTATTAACAGTAGGTGATGGTATTGTACGTGCTTACGGATTAGCTAACGCACAATATGGTGAGTTAGTAGAATTCGATGGTGGTTTAGAAGGTATCGTACTTAACCTTGAAGAAGATAATGTAGGTATTGTACTTTTAGGAACTTCAGTAGGAGTTAGAGAAGGATCTACAGTAAAACGTACTAACCGTATTGCTTCTATTAAAGTAGGAGAAGGTATTGTTGGACGTGTCGTAGATACACTTGGTAATCCAATTGATGGTAAAGGACCAATCACTGGAACAACTTATGAGATGCCTTTGGAGCGTAAAGCACCAGGAGTTATCTACAGAGAGCCAGTAACTGAGCCATTACAAACAGGTATTAAAGCAATTGATGCTATGATCCCAGTTGGTAGAGGTCAACGTGAGTTAGTAATTGGTGACAGACAAACAGGTAAAACTGCAGTTTGTATTGATGCTATCTTAAATCAAAAAGAATTTTTTGATGCAGGTGAGCCTGTATATTGTATATATGTTGCAGTAGGACAAAAAGCTTCAACAGTAGCACTTATTGCTAAAACTTTAGAAGAAAAAGGAGCTTTAGCTTATACTACAATAGTAGCTGCAAATGCATCAGATCCTGCTGCAATGCAAGTTTATGCACCTTTTACAGGAGCTTCTATTGGAGAATATTTTAGAGATACTGGTAGACCAGCTTTAATTGTATTTGATGATTTATCAAAACAAGCTGTTGCTTACCGTGAGGTATCTTTATTATTACGTCGTCCACCAGGACGTGAGGCGTATCCTGGAGATGTATTTTACTTACACTCAAGATTATTAGAGCGTTCTGCAAAAGTTATTAATAATGACGCGATTGCTAAAGAGATGAATGATTTACCAGAATCATTAAAACCAATCGTAAAAGGTGGTGGATCTTTAACTGCATTACCAATTATTGAAACACAAGCAGGTGACGTATCAGCATATATCCCAACTAACGTAATTTCTATTACAGATGGACAAATCTTCTTAGATGGAGATTTATTTAACTCTGGTGTACGTCCAGCAATTAACGTAGGTATTTCTGTATCTCGTGTTGGTGGTAACGCACAAATAAAATCAATGAAAAAAGTATCTGGAACATTAAAACTAGATCAAGCTCAGTATCGTGAATTAGAAGCGTTTGCTAAGTTTGGTTCAGATTTAGATGCAGTAACTTTAAACGTAATTGAAAAAGGTAAACGTAACGTAGAGATCTTAAAGCAAGGTCAAAACGATCCATTTACTGTTGAGGATCAAGTAGCAATTATTTATGCTGGATCTAAAAACTTATTAAAAGACGTCCCTGTAAATAAAATTAAAGAATTTGAAAGAGATTATCTTGAATTCTTAAATGCTAAACACAGAGGTGTTTTAGATACTTTAAAAGCAGGTAAATTAACTGACGAGGTTACAGATACACTTATCGCTGTATGTAAAGACCTTTCAGCTAAATATAGAGCATAACAATTATAAATTTATAGTTATAGATTAGTCGTCTATAACTATAAATTTGAATTATTAAATTAATGTCACTCGGAGCATGTCGAAGAGTCTTTATAATATAAAGAATGGCTAATCTAAAAGAAATACGTAATAGAATATCTTCAGTATCTTCAACGATGCAGATTACTAGTGCCATGAAAATGGTATCTGCTGCTAAGTTAAAGAAGGCTCAAGATGCTATTACTGCTATGCGTCCTTATTCTGATAAGTTAACTGAACTTTTACAAAGTTTAAGTGCAACTTTAGATGAAGATGCTGGAAGTAAATTTGCAGAACAACGCGAGATTAACAACGTTTTAATTGTATCTATAACTTCTAATAGAGGTTTATGTGGTGCTTTTAATTCTAACATAATCAAGCAAACACAACACTTGATTTCTAATGTCTATGCAGGTAAAAAAGTATCTGTCTTAGCTATCGGAAAAAAGGCTAATGATGCATTTGCTAAAAAAGGAATTGTAATTGGTAACCAAAGTGCCATTTATGACGACTTAACCTTTAACAGTGTTGCAGATATTGCAGAAATGTTAATGGGTAAATTTACTAAAGGCGAATTTGATAAAATCGAAATCGTTTATAATAAATTTAAAAATGCAGCAACACAAGAAGTAATGACGGAACAGTTTTTACCAATTGTACCAATAGAAGGTGAAGCAGATAATAATTCTGATTATATCTTTGAACCATCTAAACTAGAAATAGTTGAAGAGCTTATACCTAAGTCTTTAAAAACACAGTTATATAAAGGGATTAGAGATAGTTTTGCTTCAGAGCATGGTGCACGTATGACTGCAATGCATAAAGCAACTGACAATGCAACAGAGTTAAGAGATCAACTTAAATTGACTTATAACAAAGCACGTCAAGCTGCAATTACTAACGAAATTTTAGAGATTGTTGGTGGTGCAGAAGCATTAAATAACTAATACAATTTTTCTACTGTAGTAGAATGTTTTATACATTAAAACCTTATTCAAAATGGATAAGGTTTTTTTTATGGAATACCTTTTGATTAATTACCTTTATACAAATTCCTTTAATTATGAAATTTATACAATATTTAAGTGTTTCAATTTTAACTAGTTTTCTATTTATGCAATGCTCTAGCGCACAAAAACTTCAAAAGGAAGCAGCTTTCCAAACTGATAAAGCTTATTATCAAAAATGGGTAGCAGGTCTTAAGGATGGTGGTTCTGGTATAAATGTGTTTATTCCTATAGACTCTAATCCTAAAAATTTAAAATTAGATAGTTTATATTTTAGAGGATATATAGTAACCTTACAAACTAAACCAAATTTTCCTGACCTATACATTGGTCGTATAACAACTAATGCTAATCAGCCAAAAGATTATGGTGTAGATACATCAGATATTCCTTTTGACTTAAAGGATAACGAAGCAGTAGTTAGTTATACAGAAAATGGTAAAACTAAGTACTTAAAGATTGAGAATTTAGTCGAAAAACAAATGGAGCAATACCCAAGTGCACCACCAAGAAATCTGAATAAACAATAATAAAGCTTTAACCTTATTTTTGTTAACTTCACACGGACTCTTATAATTCAAATTGTAATTTACCTTGAGCGTACTAAAAAAGTTTTTTAAAGACACTATAATTTATGGTTTAGCAACTGTATTACCTCGTCTTATGAATTTTGTTTTAGTGCCTCTTCACACAGGTAACTTAAAAACCACAAGCTTTTCTGATAACACAACCTTTTATATTTATGCTTCTTTTTTTAATGTGTTGCTTACCTATGGAATGGAAACAGCTTTTTTTAGGTTTTTTACAAAATCTAAAGAAAAAGACAAGATATTTTCTACTACGTTTATCAGTTTAGTAGTTACTACTTTTTTGTTTTTAATAGCGATGCTACTTTATAGTCAACAACTATCTAGTATGTTTAGCATTTCTCAAAAGTATTTTAATTTATTAATTGGTGTCATTGTGTTAGATACATTGGTAGTGGCTCCTTTTGCATATTTACGTGCTACAGGACGACCAATTAAATTTGCAGCCATAAAAATTAGTAACATATTAATTTATGTTTTGCTTAATTATTTTTTCCTTTGGTGTATTCCAAAATTTAACCTGTCTTTTTCTTGGTATGACACTTCAGACTTAGTCCAATATATATTTATCTCAAATTTGGCAGCAAGTGCAGTAACATTATTATTGTTGTTACCTTACTTTTTTAAAACCAAGTTATACTTTAGTAAGACCATTTTTAAACAATTAATTAATTACGGTTGGCCAATTATGGTTGCTGGTTTAGCTTATGTTATTAATGAGAATTTTGATAAATGGATTATACCTAATTTATTAGACAAAGACATTAATGGTGCTTACAGTGGCTGTTACAAAATAGCAATGTTCATGACTATTTTTATACAAGCCTTTAGGTTAGGTGCAGAGCCTTTTTTCTTTTCTCACGCAAAAGAAAAAAACGCAAAACAGACCTACGCTTTAATCATGAAGTATTTTGTAATAGCAGGTAGCTTAATGTTTGTATTTATAATTGCTTATTTAGATATTTTTAAAGCCTTGTTAGTTACAGATTCTAGCTATTGGCAAGCCATACAAATCGTACCAATAGTATTATTAGCTAATTTATGTTTAGGTATTTATTTTAACTTAGCTATTTGGTACAAACTTACAGACAAAACCAGATACGGTATGTACTTATCTATTGTAGGTGCAATTGTTACAATTGGTTTAAATATTACTTTAATACCCAAATTTGGTTTTATAGCAGCAGCTTGGACAACTTTGGTAGCTTACGGGATTATGATGATATTGTCTTATTTGTTGGGACAAAAACATTATCCAGTACCTTATAATTTAAAACAAATTTTAGGCTACTTATTTATGGCTGTAGCGCTATCTATTGTAGCATTAAATACAAAAGCCAACTATTACATTAATACTATTATAGTTTTAGTATTTTTGGGATTAATAGTTCTTTTTGAAAAGAAAGAAATAAAACGTTTATTAAAAAGAAATTAAATTAACCTGAAACTCAGGTTAAACAGAAGCAAATAAACAATATGCAAATTAAAATAATTAATAAATCCAATCATGCATTACCACACTATGAAACCATAGCGTCTGCAGGAATGGATTTGAGAGCCAATATTACTGAAGCAATACAATTGCAGCCTTTACAACGTACTATCGTTAAAACAGGCTTGTTTATAGAATTGCCTATAGGATTAGAAGCTCAAGTTAGACCTAGAAGTGGTCTTGCAGCAAAAAATGGAGTAACTGTATTAAATGCACCAGGAACAATAGATGCTGATTACAGAGGAGAAATTGGTGTTATTTTAGTAAACCTTTCCAACGAAGATTTTATAATCCAGAATGGCGAGCGAATAGCACAATTAGTAATTGCAAAACATGAACGTGCAGAATGGGTAGAAGTACAAACACTTTCTGAAACCGATAGAGGTGAAGGTGGATTTGGTAGTACAGGCACAAAATAAAAGCATTGTAAGCCAAAAATTTAATTTAAAATAAAATATTAGTTTAACTATAACAAGATTCCTGCTTAGGTAGGCATTTAATAACATGAAAATAATAGTTCCTATGGCAGGACGAGGTTCTCGTCTAAGACCACACAGTTTAACAGTACCAAAACCTTTAATTCCAGTAGCAGGACAACCAATAGTCCATAGATTGGTTAAGGATATTGCTAAAGTTTTAAATCAGCCCATTACAGAGATTGCTTTCGTTTTAGGCGATCCAGCTTGGTTTGGTGACGACGTGGTATCTAGCCTAAAGGATTTAGCAAAAAGCTTAGGTGCTAAAGCATCTATTTACAGACAAGACCAACCTTTAGGGACAGGTCACGCCATAATGTGTGCAAAGGACTCATTATCTGGTCCTGCAGTAATTGCATATGCAGACACGTTAATTAGGGCAGATTTTAATTTGGATCCAGAAGCGGACGCTGTAATTTGGGCTAAGCAAGTTGATCAACCGGAAGCTTATGGTGTTGTTAAGCTAAACGATAATAACGAAATTATTGAGCTTGTTGAAAAACCAGAACAGTTTGTTAGCGATTTAGCTGTTATTGGTATTTATTATTTTAAAGAAGTAAGCCAACTTAAAAAGCAACTACAAACTGTTTTAGATAACAATATTATACATGGTGGAGAATACCAAATTAATGATGGTATTAAAGGGATGATGTCTGAAGGTAAAGTATTTAAAACAGGTGTTGTTAGTGAGTGGATGGACTGCGGAAATAAAGCCATTACCTTAGAAACTAATCAACGTATGTTAGGTTTTTTAAAAGCAGATGGAGAAGAGCAATTAGTATCAGACACAGTTAAAACCGAAAATGCAACCATTATTGAACCGTGTTACATTGGCAAGAATGTAGTGCTTAAAAACACAACAATTGGACCATACGTTTCGGTTGGAAACAACTGTGTTATTGAAGACTCAACCGTTAAAAATAGTCTAATACAAAACCATACGTCTATTAAAAATGCTAATTTAGACGAAGCTATGATTGGTAACCATGTTAAGTTTGATGGAAAATTCACCAAAATTAGTATAGGAGATTATTCTGTATTAGAATAAAATTTAAAGCAAAGCGAAGCGTCAAATTAATGAAAAAACAAGGTTACATACTACTTATCATATTAGGGATATTTCTATTTCCGCAGGTTAATACTGCGCAAATTGATTTTGACAAAAAACCTGATGATGATTTAGGAGATGTTTCAGACGCTTACCAAGAATACTTTTTTGAAGCCCTAAAACAAAAAGGAATAGAGAACTACCAACGTGCTATAGATAACTTATTAAAGTGCATAGAAATTGATGATTCTGAGGCTATTTTATATTTTGAATTAGGTAAAAACTATAATCAACTTAAAAATTTTGGTGCAGCAGAGGATGCGCTAAAAACAGCTGTCAACAAAATTCCTGATAACGAGTGGTTTTTAGATGAATTGTATAGTACTTATATTCATCAAAAAGAATATAAAAAAGCCATAAAAACAGTTAGGCAATTAGTCAAGTATCATCCAGATTATAAAGAAGATTTGGCTAATATATATATGCAAACTGGAGATTTTAAAGAGGCACTTAAAATTTTAGATGAATTAGATGAAGAGCTTGGTATTAATAAGGATCGTGACTTGTTACGTAACAGGATTTATAACGCAACAGGTCGTAAGAAAGATCAAATTGAAAACCTAGAAGAACGAGTAGATAAAAACCCAGACTCTGAAGACACCTATTTAAGATTAATTTATCGTTACAGCGAAAGTGGAGATACCAAAAAAGCATTTGAAACCGCAAAAAAATTATTGGAAGTTAACCCTAAATCAGAGCTAGTACATTTAGCTTTGTATAAGTTTTATTTAGAAGCAGGAGAAAATGAAAAGGCTATCCAATCCATGAAAGTCACATTGCAAAGCTCACAAATTAACCCAGAATCTAAAATCAAGGTATTAGCAGATTTTGTAAAATTTGTCAGCATAAATCAGCAATACGAGCAAGATTTGGTAGAGGTCACGTCCATGCTTACTAAAATAGAATCCAGCGGAAAAACTTTAGTAGAGCTGGCACAGTATTATTTAGTAAAAGGCGAAAAGCAAAAAGCATTAAATTTTTACGAGCAAGCGTTACAGAAAGAAGAAGAAAACTTTGGTATTTTACGAAACATTATTTTACTTCACATAGACTTATCACAGTTTGATCAAGCACATCAAAAAAGTGAAGAAGGTTTAGAGGTTTTTCCTTCGCAACCCGTTTTATATTTAGCAAATGGTGTCGCTTTAAATTATTTAAACCGTCCTAAAGACGCAATAAATAGCTTGGAAATAGGTGTGGATTATATAATTGAAGACCCAAAAATGGAGATTGATTTTTACAAGCAGTTAGCCAAAGCTTACACTGCTACTAACAATTTTTCTAAAGCAAAAACGTTTACAGATAAAGCAAAAAAACTAGAAGGTTTAAACTAATGGCATTTAAAACACGCATATCTTTTGTAATACTATTAATCACTATGGTAGTATCTGGCTGTAAAGGGGCAAAAACTTTAGTGACTAATGGAACGATAGACACTAAACTATCAGTCAAACAACTTATTAAAAATAGTACAAAAGCTAATTTAGATTTTACGTCTTTAACAGGAAAGCTAAAAGTAGATTATACAAAAAATCAAAAATCAAAAGGTGTGTCTTTAAGCTTCAGAATGGAAAAAGATAAAACCATTTGGATGAGTTATTTAGGGATTGCTAAAGTACTTATTACGCCAGCAAGAGTTGCCTTTTATAACAAATGGGATAATACTTATTTTGATGGCGATTTTGCTTATTTAAGTAACCTATTAGGTACAGATTTAGATTTTAGTAAAGTGCAAAATATGCTATTAGGTCAATCGCTTTTTGACTTAAACGATGATAAATATAACCTGTCAGCTAATGACAAATCCTATATTTTACAACCTAAAAAACAACGTGATTTATTTGAGTTGTTTTTATTTGTAAATCCGTCACATTTTAAAATGGACGCTCAAGAAATCTCTCAACCAAGTGATAAGCGCATATTACATATTGATTATTTAGCTTATCAAAAAATAGACGACAAAACCTTACCTGAACTAACCAAAATACTAGCAATCGAAGATGAAGAGCAATTAGAGATTAATCTAGAGCTTAAGTCTGTAAAGTTAAATGAAGACGTACGTTTTCCTTTTACTATTCCTTCTGGCTATAAAAAAATAGAGTTGTAATTTATGAAGTATCGTCAATTACTATTACTAGTTTCTGTTTTTGCAATATTAGGCACAACTTCCGCTTTAGCGCAAAAAAATAAAATCGATCAATTAGAGGCTAAACGTATTGAAATTAAAAACCAAATAAAGCAAATCAATGCTTTACTGTTTCAAAACCAGTCCAAGCAAAAAAGCCAAACGACACTTATTGAAGACTTAAATTACAAATTAAGCGTAAGACGTAACTTGATTAAGGTTACCAACCAACAAGCTAATTTGATTAACCGAGAAATTGCTGTAAACCAAAAAAAAATATCTGGATTACGTGATGAGTTGGTTATTTTAAAGGACAATTACGCTAAAACAATTTTGAATACATATAAAAATAAAAGCAGCCAAAGTCGTGTTATGTTTTTATTGTCCTCCAACAATTTTAGACAAGCTTACAAGCGTTTACAGTACATGAATCAGTACTCTAAATATCAAAAGCAACAAGGAGAAAACATTAAAGAAAAAGCATTAAAACTTCAAAATTTAAACCTTGAGCTTGGTAAGCAAAAAGCAGCTAAAGACAAGTTGATTGCAGAGAATAGAGAGGTGCAAAAAGCTTTGGAGGAAGACATGAAGCAGCATGAAACCATCATGGCTTCTATTAAAAAAGATTTAAATAAGTATACTGCTCAGATTAAAGAAAAGCAACAAGAAGCAAGAGAGGTTGATCGCGAAATTGATCGCATTATTAAAGAGGCTATTGCAAATTCTAACAAAAAATCTGGTACAAAAACCACAACAACTAAAGCGTCTAGTACGTTTGCATTAACTCCTGAGGCAAAACTATTAGCAGCAGATTTTTTAAGTAATAAGGGTAAATTAGTTTGGCCTGTAGAAAAAGGTTTGGTTAAAGTTAAGTATGGTGTGCAACGTCATCCAACAGATGCTTCATTAACTATAAACAGTAGTGGTGTACGTATTGCTACAGAGCAAAATGCTATTGTTAGATCTGTTTTTAAAGGAGAGGTTTTAAAAATTATAATTCAAAAAAGAGGTAATCCTACAGTTTTAATAAAGCATGGTAACTACATATCTGCTTACCATAATTTAAAGAAAATATCCGTTAAAACAGGAGATAAAATAGTCACTAAACAAGAAATAGGAGAGGTATTTACTAATAGTGAAGGCGAAACACTTTTATGGTTTAGTTTGTATAAAAATGATGCTTCAGTTGATCCAGCAGAATGGATTTATAAGATGTAATAATAAACCCAATGCAAAGCATTGGGTTTATTATTTAATGTTATTCAAACAAAGCTTTAAGCTCTGTAGCATCGTTTGGTTTAATTTTTCCTGCTAGTAGTAAACTTAATTGTTTACGTCTTAAGGCAGCAGCAAAACGTTCTTTTTCTAAGTCAGTTTCTGGGATTAATTCTGGTATTGCAACTGGTGTTCCAGTTTCGTCCACTGCAACAAAAGTATAAATAGCTTCGTTTGCTTTAGATCGATTTCCAGACTCTCTGTCTTCTACCCAAACATCAATAAATATTTCCATTGAGGTTTTAAAGGCTCTAGATACTTTAGCTTCAACTGTAACTACACTTCCTAAAGGGACTGCTTTGTTAAAGGCTACGTGATTTACAGATGCTGTAACAACAATACGTCTAGAGTGTCGTCTTGCGCTTATACTTGCTGCACGATCCATTCTAGCTAGTAATTCGCCACCAAAAAGGTTATTTAAAGGATTAGTTTCACTTGGTAAAACTAAATCTGTCATTACGGTTCTAGAGTGTTCAGCTGTTCTTGCGTTCATCATAATTTTTTCTTTTCAGGCGCAAAGGTAAACTGATTTTAAGATTTAGTTAGTGCATTTTAGAATAAATTAAGAATTAAAAAACCTCGTAAATTTACACTTACGAGGTTTTTAATATACTTAATGGCTTAGTTTTAGTCCAAAGACTTAATTAATAACCAAGCGTCTTTGTTCTGTTCTGTTCTTATACTGTTTAAAGCGTTATTAGCCTCTTCTCTGGACGTATAACTTGCATAAGCTACTTGATGTAGACCATATTGGTTTACACCAACTTTACGCGCTTTAAAACCTTGTTCTTGCAATTCTGCAACTTTTTTATCAGAGTTTTCTTCGACTCTAAAAGCACCAGCAACAATATGATAATTTCCTGTTTGCTTATTTACATTTAAAGTTATAGCAGGTAATGGGTTACTAATTACAAAAGTAGCTTCTTGTATTTGGCTATCTAATTGTGTGTTTGCCTCTTCTTGTGCAATTTGGTTGTGTTGCGCTACTGTATTAACGTAGTTATTAAAACCAAAACCAGCTAAGCCTAAAGCAACAACTGCAATAGCAGCATACTTAAGGTATGATTTGCTTTGACGTTTTTCTGGTGTTACCGCAATTGGGATGACACGCTCAATGGTTTCGGCTTCTTCTTTGTAAACAACTCTAGTTACTGCAGGAGATACATACTGAGACAAACCAAAAGCATCCGTTAAATAATTTAAATGGTAAGATGGATTAAATTCTATTTTACCTTCATTATTTAAAATTAACTCACCAATGTTTTCAAAACTTAACGTTTCACCTTCAACTAAATAAGACTTTAAAGACTTAACACGTTTAGATAGGTTTTGTGCAGCAGTTTCAAAAGGTATTTTTTCAACATCTGCTATATAACGTACCAGTAAACCGTCGTTATTTTGTATTTGCTCGTTAAAAGACAATTGCTTTTTAGGAGGATAAAAGGCATTGGTACTATCGTGTACTTGCGCAGATTTACGTTGTGTTAAAAACGATCCAAATTCTGGAACCGTAACACAATCATATCTGTATAATAAATCGCTTATGTAATGTTCTAATTGCATAGTAACAAAGTTAGAAAATTTTAAAAACCAATAAAATTTAGTGCGTATTAGTTATTAACAGACTTAAATTTCTTTTCTTGTAGTTTCAAAATCAGTGCAATAAAAAATGAATGACGACCAATTACGCTATATTTTAGCCTTACAACACGTCTCTAAAATAGGAGATACTACCGCAAAAAAGCTAATTAACCATTGCGGAAGTGCAGAAGCTGTGTTTAAAGAAAAGAAACAAAACCTTTTAAAAATTGATGGTATAGGCGAAATTATTTTAAGTGAATTATATCAATCTAGTCATTTTGAAGAAGCAGATAAAGAACTAAAATTTATTAATGACGAAAACATAAAACATCACGTTTTTACTGACCCAACGTATCCATCAAACCTAAAACATTGCATTGATAGTCCTATAGTTTTGTTTGAAAGCGGAAACATTAACCTTAATAATAAACATATTATTAGTATTGTTGGAGCTAGAAAAATCACCACATCAGGTATTGCATTTTGTGAAAAATTAATTGAAGAGTTAGCCATATATAAGCCAATTATAATTTCGGGATTTGCTTATGGTACAGATATTACAGCACATAAAGCTGCCATTAAAAATAAATTACAAACTATAGGTTGTTTAGCACATGGCTTAAACCAAATTTATCCAAAAGTGCATAAAAAGTACGTTGCAGAAGTTGAAAATAATGGAGGCTTTTTTACTGATTTTTGGAGTAGTGATACTTTTGATCGTAACAATTTTTTAAAAAGAAACCGAATTATTGCAGGCATTAGTCAAGCAACCATAGTAATTGAATCTGCAGAAAAAGGCGGAAGTCTAGTTACAGCAGATATTGCAAACTCATATAACAGAGATGTGTTTGCAGTCCCTGGACGTGTCACAGATAGTCAAAGTATTGGTTGTAATAATCTAATTAAACAACAAAAAGCGCATTTGCTATCTACGCCTTTAGATGTGCCTTATATTTTAAACTGGCAATTAGATAACTTACAAAAACCTCCTGTACAAAAGCAGTTGTTTATTGAGTTAGATCCTGACGAAAAGATTGTGTATAATTACCTGAAAGAAAATAATAAGGCGTTGTTAGATAGTATTGCTATTAAATGTAATATGCCAACTTATAAGTTAGCTGGCATATTACTTAATATGGAATTAAAAGGTGTGGTAAGACCACTTCCTGGAAAATTATTTGAGGTTATTTAGATATTATATTAATACCCAACTTTTGCTCTAACTCTTGCCAATACATCATTAGCAATTTTTCTAGCTTTTTCAGCTCCTTTTTCTAAAGCAGCATCTACTTCATGTAAGTTAGCCATATAATGGTTGTAACGTTCACGTTCCGTTTTAAAGGTCGTTAACATTAACTCATATAATGCTTGTTTAGCATGACCATAACCATAATTACCGTTTTCGTAATTAGCTTTCATGGTTTCAATTTCGCTCTCTGAGGCTAATAATTTATATAAAGCAAAACAGTTGCAAGTTGACCAATCTTTAGGGTCTTCTAATGCTGTACTATCGGTTTCGATAGTCATAATTTGCTTGCGTAATTTTTTTTCTGGTAAAAATATATTAATAGTGTTTCCCTTACTCTTGCTCATTTTTGCACCATCAGTACCAGGAATTAACATGTTGCTTTCTTGGATTTTCCCTTCAGGTATAACAAATGTTTCGCCTAATTTAGCATGAAATCTAGAAGCTACATCTCGTGTCATTTCTATATGTTGTAATTGATCTTTTCCTACAGGAATAATATCTGCATCATACAATAAAATATCTGCTGCCATTAACATTGGATAGGTAAATAATCCAACGTTTACATCCTCTAAACGGTCTGCTTTGTCTTTAAAACTATGTGCTAAAGTCAAACGTTGAAACGGAAAAAAGCAACTTAAATACCAAGACAACTCAGTAGTTTGTGGGATATCACTTTGTTTGTAAAACACTGTTTTTTCAATGTCTAATCCTAAAGCCATCCATGTAGCAGCTGTAGAGTAAGTGTTGTTTCTAAGTGTCTCAGCATCTTTAATTTGTGTTAAAGAGTGCATGTCTGCAATAAATAAAAACGACTCGTTTTTTGCATCATTAGCTAATGCAATTGCAGGACGCAATGCTCCCATTATATTACCAAAATGTGGTGTTCCTGTACTTTGTATTCCTGTAAGTATTCTTGACATAATTATTAAACTATTCTATTAAGCAAAGGTACTTTTTTTAGTAGAATACCTCAATTAATTTAATTAGTTTTGACAGCAAATGATAGTATTTAAGTATATTTTTTGGGTATTATATCGTATTTGGTTCTACATATTAGTAGCAATACCAATTATAATCCTATTTCCGTTATTGATTGTTTCTATTTTAAAAGAATCTTGGTATCCTTATTTTTTCAAATTAGCTCGTATTTGGGCTAGATTTATTTTAATAGGTATGGGATTGCCAACTAAAACAGAGTATTTGCAAAAACCGGAACGTAACAAGAGCTATATGTTTATAGGTAATCACACCTCTATGCTAGATATTATGTTAATGTTGGTTACTGTTAAAAATCCTTTTGTTTTTGTTGGAAAAGCTGAGTTGGCTAAAATACCATTGTTTGGATTTTTCTATAAAAGAACATGCATATTAGTGGATAGAAATAGCGTTAAGAGTAGGCAAGCAGTTTTTTTAAGAGCGCAAAGACGACTTAAACAAGGATTAAGCATTTGTATTTTTCCTGAAGGCTTAGTCCCAGAAGAACATATAATATTAGACCAGTTTAAAGATGGCGCTTTCCGTTTAGCCATAAACCATAAAACGCCTATTGTGCCAATAACTTTTGCAGATAATAAAAAACGTTTTTCTTATACTTTTTTTAGTGGTGGACCAGGAGTATTAAGAGCTAAAGTACATCATTTTATACCCACAAATGATTTGACTGTACAAGATACTAAGGCTTTAAATAAAAAGTCTAGAGACATTATTTTAAAGCAATTAGAGATTTATAACGCATAAAAAAAGCTGCTCTTGGCACAGAGCAGCTCTTACAGTATTAATTCCCTACTTAAAGGGACACTTAAAAACTAAATCAATACTTAAAATCTATAACTAAACCCTGTGTAAACTCCTATAATATAAGGATTGAAGTTTCCAGAGGTATTGGAAAATGCATTTAATTGATATTTAAAGGTTGGTTCAAAATTAAAAATTACAGATTCTGAAAATTTATAATTTAAACCCACACCAAAATTGGCACTAAAACTTAAGTTGTTAATATTATTAGCGCTACCAATCTCCATTTTAAAACCATCAAATTCTGAAACCAGTTTATTATCATCTAAAACAAAAGTACTTAGACCTCCAATTAGGTTCAAGCTAAATTGATTATTAACGACAGCATATTCAATTTCTAAAGGGACTTCGTAATAAGATATTCTTTGACTAAGCCCAACATTTTTGATTAAACTGGAGTTGTTGTTACCCAATAGCAAGCTATTACTACTTATAATATTGATTGATTGGTTGTTTTCTGGATTAAAATCTATGTTTCTAATTTCTTTAGGACTTGGGTTGGTACTAACGTTTTGATATACAATAACATCATCTGTGTCGTAGCTTAAATTTAACTTGTTAATACCAGATCTAATAGTTAATTTATCATTTAAAGTATAGCCTACTTTTACACCATAACTTGTATTAACCTCACCAGATTTGTTGTTCTTATTAAACTGCTCGTCAATATGAGATCCTTCTCCAAATGCATTGTAATAAACAGGCGCAATGTTAGCATAAACATTCCACCTGTTATTAGCCTCTTCTTCTTTTTCAATAAGGTCTTCAGTAGCTTTGTTATTAGCAATAGCATCTTCAATAGAAGGTTTTTGCTGTTGTATAGTATCCTTTACAATAGTGTTTGTTGCTATGTTTTCTTGTTTTATAGCTTTAGTTATATTGTCTTTGTTTGTAATATTAGTAGTTTGTTTTATAGGATTCACATGGTTTTTAACTACAGATTCTTGTAATTGTTTAGTTTGATTATCTGTTGTTTTTTTGTTTGAAGAAACTGAGAATTTGTTTTTTTGAATAGTATAATTACCGTTTGTTACCTTATTGTTATTCTGAATAGTGTTAGTAGCAATAGAAGACTTGGTATAGTTTGAGGCTGATTGCTGTTGGATTAAATTAGCCTTGTTGTCTTTTTTGCTATTACCTTTAATTTTCGTGTTTTTAGGGTCTTGGTTATTAATAACTATAGTGCTGTTGTCTTTGTTTATAGTTTCTGAAGCATCAGTAGTTGCTTCATTAATATTGGATTTATTTTGTTCCAGCTTTTGCTTTTCATTTAAAGTTGAGCTGTTTTTTATGGTGTTGTTATTTGGACTTGGATTATCTACTGTTGTTTGTGTATTTACAGCAGAAGGACTACTAAAAAAGGTGTTTCCTAAAACTAACAGTAAGATAAATGAGGCTGCAATACCACTTAATTTTAACCATAACGGAAGGATAGCAATAGGTTTGTTATCTTCCTCTTCTTCTTTTAATTTTGAATGTATATTCTGCCAAACCTTTGGGTCGGGTTTAGCTTCAAAATCCTTGAATTTTTCCTGAAATAGGCGATCTATATTCTTTTTACTACTCATTATAACAATTGGGATTTTTGTCCCGTTTTATAGGCTACTATTTTTTCTTTTAATAATTGTCTAGCTCTAGCTAAATTTGATTTTGTTGTTCCTGTTGTTATTGCAAGCATTTCTGCAATTTCTTTATGCGAATAACCGTCTAAAACATATAAATTAAAAACCAAGCGATACCTATCTGGTAACTCTTGTATACATTGCAACAAAAAATCTATCCCAACATCCTCGTCATCTATGTCAATGCTTTCGTCAATTATAGCTTCTTCATTAATTATTTCAAAGACTTTTTGACTTCTGTAGCGCTGCATGATGGTATTAATGGTTATTCTTTTTAACCAACCTTCAAAACTACCTTTGTTTTTATATTGTTTTATTTTTGCAAAAATGGTTATAAATGCGTCTTGTAAATTATCTTCAGCTTGCGCATAAGAGCTTGAATACTTTAAGCTAACAGAGAATAATTTGCTTGAAAAAAGCTGGTATAATTCGCTTTGCGCTTTAGTATCATTAGATTTACATTTATGTATGAGTTGTTCTAAACTCAAATTTAAACAAGGTGTTAGTTAATAATTATTTACTCAACAGTAACTTCCATTAATAGGTACATATCTTGTCCATCTTCATCTTCGCCTTGCCAGAATTTAAAGATATGTAATCCAGTAGTATTTGCTTCAAAGTTAAAAGACGTTTGGGCTTCTAGATTTGTTGTTTCGCAATTTCCGTTATCTACTACTGTATTTAAAATAGCAACATGACTTGTGTTTCCTTCTAGGTCATAATAAATATCATTAAAATAATGACAATTGGTAGGAGCTAAGTAAGTTATTTCTATTTGATAAGTTTCGCCATATTCAAAGTATTGAGGCATAGAGACGCTTGCAATAGGCAAAACTGCTATGTAGCTATTTGTATTATCTTCTTCTTCAATACTACAAGAAAAAGCAAAAAGAGCTATTAAACAAATAAAAAATGGCTTCATTGTTTTGTGTAAACTAACGTTGTTTAAAGTGTAGATGCTTAATAAGTTAAAAGGTTGCGTCTTAAAATAAAAAAATCCCGATAAATCGGGATTTTTTGTTTTAAAGACTGTCTTTAATAGCTTGTTTAATTTTCTGTTCTAACTCTTCAAATAATTCTGGATTATCTTTAATTATTAGTTTAACAGCATCTCGACCTTGACCAAGTTTAGTGTCTTCATAGCTAAACCACGAACCACTTTTCTTGACAATTTCTTTTTCGACTGCTACATCTAATATTTCTCCAACTTTACTTACGCCTTCACCATACATAATGTCAAATTCAGCCATTCTAAAAGGTGGAGCTACTTTGTTTTTAACCACTTTAACTCTTGTTTTATTACCAAGTACTTCTCCATTACTATCTTTTATTTGTGTAGATCGTCTAATATCCAACCTAACAGAAGCGTAAAACTTTAAAGCATTACCACCAGTTGTTGTTTCTGGGTTACCAAACATAACACCAATTTTTTCACGTAATTGGTTAATAAAAATAACAGTACAATTAGTTTTACTAATAGATGCAGTTAATTTTCTTAGTGCTTGAGACATTAATCTTGCATGAAGTCCCATTTTAGAGTCTCCCATTTCACCTTCAATTTCGCTTTTAGGTGTTAAAGCTGCAACCGAGTCAATTACTACTATATCAATTGCTCCAGATCTAATTAAATTGTCAGCAATCTCTAAAGCTTGCTCACCATTATCAGGCTGAGATATAATTAAGTTGTCAATATCTACGCCTAATTTTTGTGCATAAAATCTATCAAAAGCATGTTCTGCATCAATAAAAGCAGCAATACCACCAGCTTTTTGCGCTTCTGCTATAGCGTGTAATGTTAAAGTAGTTTTACCAGAAGATTCTGGTCCATATATTTCAATGACTCTTCCTCTAGGGTAGCCACCAACACCTAAAGCAATATCTAAACCTAAAGATCCTGTAGGGATAGCTTCCACATCCACTACTGCAGCATCACTCATTTTCATTACTGTTCCTTTACCGTAAGCTTTATCTAACTTGTCTAAAGTTAGTTGTAGTGCTTTTAGTTTTGCTTCGTTTTCTTTACTCATCGTCAATAGTTTATTAAAAATTCTATGCTAAAATACTACTTTTTTTAACGAATTTTAATTTTATGACGCAACCTTTTTAAAGTTTTTGCATCTACTTATTGAAGTGGAAAAAATATGCTATGAAAAAGAAAATTTAATCCGCTTTTAAAATGTTAATCCTTTAATAATTAGAGGTATGAGATATTTAAAAAGACTAGTATTTACAAAAACATTAGGCGTTTCAGTTGCTGTTTTACTTAATAGTAACTGTAAAGCCGATGGAGGTTAACTCGTAATATTTTTTAATTAATATTAAAAAATTATTAACGAGTTAGTCTATTAAAAGTCCTTTGCAAAGCGCAAGGGACTTTTTTTTGGATGTAAATTGGCTAATTCATTTTAAATAATACCTTTGCAAAAACTTTTTATTAACACTTAAAACTAAGTATAGCATGCAACTGTACAACAAATTAAGCGCTATTGAAAGAGCAGAACTTATAGAAAAAGCTGGAAAAGACCGTCTAACGTTATCTTTTTATCAGTATGCTCAAATTAGCAATCCACAACAATTAAGAGACCAATTATTTATTAAATGGGATAGTTTAGACGTCCTAGGTCGTATTTATGTCGCTACCGAAGGGATTAATGCGCAACTATCATTACCAGCAGATCAATTTGACGCCTTTAAAAACCATTTAGATAGCATCGATTTTTTAAAAGATGTTAGATTAAATATAGCTGTAGAACAAGACAACATGTCTTTTTTAAAGCTAAAAGTTAAAGTAAGAGATAAGATAGTAGCAGATGGATTAAACGACGATACCTTTGATGTCACCAATAAAGGTGTGCACTTATCGGCTAAAGAGTTTAACGACATGCTAGCAAATCCAAACACAGTATGTGTAGATATGCGTAACCATTATGAAAGTGAAATTGGACATTTTGATGGTGCAGTAACTCCAGATGTAGATACTTTTAGAGAATCTTTAGATATAATCGAAGCAGATTTACGCGAGCATAAAGAAGAAAAAAACCTACTAATGTATTGCACAGGAGGTATCCGATGCGAAAAAGCAAGTGCTTACTACAAACATAAAGGATTTAAAAATGTCTATCAACTAGAAGGAGGTATTATTGAATACACCAGACAAGTTAATGAAGAAGGTATAGATAATAAATTTATAGGAAAAAACTTTGTATTTGACGAGCGTCGATCAGAAAAAATTAGTGATGACGTTATCGCAAAATGCCACCAATGTGGTACCTCATGTGATACACATGTAAATTGTGCTAATGATGCCTGTCACTTACTTTTTATACAATGCGAAGATTGTAAGACCGAAATGGATAATTGCTGTTCTACAGCTTGTAAAGAAATACATGCGTTACCATTTGAAGAGCAAAAAGCACTAAGAAAAGGACAGGGTAATAGTAACGATATCTTTAAAAAAGGTCGTGCAGATCATTTACCATATAAAAAAGATTTACGTAATATATTTGAAACTTTTAAAAAGTAAAAAACACTATTTTAATATTGCAAAAAGCGTGGTAAATTTTACTACGCTTTTTTTATATTTTAAAGTCACCTAAATAATCTTATCTTTACACATTAACAAGAGTTGGTATGCGCTTTCGCGGAAACAACTAATTATTAATCTTCATCTTTGGGTTAACACCTTAAGATTCAATATATACATATAAATAGTATGGCTTGTCAAAGTTGCGCTACAGGAAAAGACGGACAACCAAAAGGTTGCAAAAATAACGGAACATGTGGTACAGATAGTTGCAATAAATTAACCGTGTTTGATTGGTTAGCAAATATGTCTGTCCCAAATGGAGAAAAACCGTTTGATTGGGTAGAAGTTAGATTTAAAAACGGACGTAAACATTATTATCATAATTCAGAAAATTTAACACTAAGTATTGGAGACATTGTTGCTACTCAAGCACAATCTGGTCATGATATTGGTATGGTTACCCTTACGGGAGAATTAGTTCGCGTTCAAATCAAACGTAAAAAAATAGATACTAAAAACGATATTCTTAAAATATACCGTAAAGCCTCTCAAAAAGATATAGATATCTGGAGCGAAGCACGTGATAAAGAAGAACCTATGAAGGTTAAAGCACGTCAATTTGCTATCGATTTAAAACTATCCATGAAAATCTCTGATATCGAGTTTCAAGGTGATAGTAGTAAAGCCACATTTTATTACACAGCTGAAGAGCGCGTGGATTTTAGAGAGCTTATTAAAATATATGCCAGAGAGTTTAGAATACGTATCGAAATGAAACAAGTCGGTTTCCGTCAGGAAGCCTCTAGACTTGGTGGTATAGGGTCTTGTGGTCGCGAGTTATGTTGTTCTACTTGGTTAACAGATTTTAGGTCTGTAAGCACAAGTGCTGCACGTTACCAACAATTATCACTAAATCCTCAAAAATTAGCAGGTCAATGCGGTAAGCTTAAGTGTTGTTTAAATTACGAGTTGGATTCGTACTTAGACGCCTTAAAAGCATTTCCAAAACCAGATACTAAATTATACACAGAAAAAGGAACTGCTGTGTGCCAAAAAACAGACATTTTTAAAGGACATATGTGGTATGCCTATGAAGGAGAGTGGATGAATTGGCACTTAATTACTACAGATCAAGCTAGAGAAATTATTGCAATAAATAAAAAAAGAGAAAAGGTGGCAAGCCTTGAAGAGTATGCTGTAGATCTAGTTGTAGATACTAAAACAGAGTTTGAAAACGTTGTAGGTCAAGATAGCCTAACACGTTTTGATAGTCCAAAAGGCAATAAAAAACGTAAAAACAATAGAAGTAGAAACAAAAAGCCTGTTCATAACAAAGCTGAGGTTAAAACTACCGATAACAAAAAAGCTAAACCTAACAAAAGGGTTAACACAAATAATAAAAATCAGGCTAATAGCAAAACGCAACCAAATAAAAACCAACCAAATAAAAGTCAGGCAAATAGTGCTAAGCCAAAACCTAAACCTAGGCCAAAACGTAAGCCAAATAAAAAAAGACCTGAAAACAATAACAATCAAACTAATGAAAATAAGTAAAATTGTAGTTGTCTTATTGCTAGTTTTGCTATCGTCATGCGATGATAAAGCGGTGTTTGATCAGTATAAAAGTGTTTCAACATCTTGGAACAAAAAAGATGTAGTTAATTTTAAAATAAACGCGCCAGACTCTATCAATCCTTATAATTTATTTGTTAATGTTAGAAACACAAATGATTATAAATTTAGTAATTTGTATTTAATCGTCGAAATGAATTTTCCTCACGGAAAAACTTTAACAGATACTTTAGAGTACGATATGACTAAAAAAAATGGTGAGTGGTTAGGTGAAGGGTTATCGTCCGTAAAAGAAAATAAATTGTGGTACAAAAAAGGCGTTATTTTTAACGAAAGTGGCACGTATAATGTTAATGTGCAACAAGCTATGAGAGGTAGTGGTCAAGTTAATGGTATCGTTAATCTAGAAGGTATTACAGACGTAGGATTTAGAATAGAAAAAACAGAATAATCAAGTCAGATAGATATGGCAAAAACAAAAAAAGCAGAAGCAACAAACTTTGATAAGTATATTAGATGGTTTTGGATGCTGTTTTTAGGAGGTTTATTATCAGTAGTGTTATTGTTTCTACTAGCATCTTGGGGAGTGTTAGGCGAAATGCCAGATCACACACAATTAGAAAATCCAAAAACAAACTTAGCTACAGAAATCATTTCATCTGACGGAAAAACATTAGGTAATTTTTATTTTCGTGATAATAGAACACCAGTTAGTTTTGACGAGTTACCAGAGCATTTAGTACAAGCATTAATTGCAACAGAAGATGTAAGGTATATGGAGCATTCTGGTATTGATGGACGTGGTACTTTACGTGCAGTTTTAAAGCCTGGAAGTGGAGGAGCAAGTACAATTACGCAACAATTGGCTAAGCAACTATTTACAAAAAGAGCCTCTAGCAATAAAGTAAAAAGAGTCCTTCAAAAATTTAAAGAATGGATTATAGCTATAAGATTAGAGCGTCAATATACCAAAGAAGAAATTGTAGCGCAATACCTTAACATTGTGGATTTTGACAATAATGCAGATGGGATTCGCTCAGCTTCAAGGATTTATTTTGGAGGTAAAGAGCCTAAAGAGTTAACACTTAAAGAGTCTGCAATGATTGTTGGGATGCTTAAAAACCCATCACTTTTTAATCCACTTAAAGATAAGGGACAACGTGCAATTAGGACCAAACAACGTAGAAATACGGTATTTGATCAAATGGCTAAATATGGTTATATTACAGATGTTGAAAAAGATTCGCTTCAAAAAACAGATTTAGGTATAAATTATACACCTGATAGTCATAGTTCAGGATCTGCAACTTATTTTAGAGGTTATCTAACAGAATTTATGAAAGAATGGATTGCAGATCCAAAAAACAGAAAAGCAGATGGCTCTAAATATAGTTTGTATAATGATGGTTTAAAAATCTATACAACCATAGACTCACGTATGCAAAAATATGCTGAGTTAGCTGTTGCTAGACATATGCCAAGACTTCAGGCAGAGTTTTTTAATCAAAATACACCAGAGCGAAATAAAACTGCTCCTTTTTTAGATTTATCTTCAGATGAAGTTGATAAGTTATTAAATACAGCAATGAAACGTGGTGAGCGTTGGAGAATCTTAAAAAATGCTGGTAAAAATGAAAAAGAAATTAGAGCGTCTTTTTATAAGCCAGCTCAAATGACACTTTTTAAATGGGAAAAAGATGGTAGTCCAGGAGAATTTGATACTATAATGAAGCCTATTGACTCTATGCGTTATTACAAGTCTTTCCTACACCCAGGAATGATGAGCATGGATCCACAAACTGGACATGTTAAAGCATGGGTTGGTGGTATGAATTATAGACATTTTCAATACGATCACGTAAAACAAGGTAAACGTCAGGTAGGTTCTACTTTTAAACCTTTTGTTTATGCTACAGCAATTAATCAATTGCATATGTCGCCTTGCGATAAGCTACCATTGGCTCCTTTAACTATTGAGGCTAATAAATATGGGAACCCAGAGCCTTGGGCACCTACAAATGATGGCGGAAATTATAATGGTGAGTTAACATTAAAAGAAGCATTAGCAAACTCTGTAAACACAATTACTGCTAGATTAATGGATAAGGTTGGACCACAACCAGTAGCCGAATTAGCTAAAAATTTAGGAATAACATCAGACATACCATTAGTGCCTTCTATTGCATTAGGTACACCAGATATAAGTGTATATGAAATGGTAGGCGCATATTCCGCTTTTGCTAACCAAGGGGTTTATACAAAACCGGTTATGGTAACCACAATTGTAGATAAAAATGATACGGTATTATACCAATTTGTACCAGAAACAAAAGATGTTTTAAGTGAAGAAACAGCATATGTAACCGTTAAGTTAATGGAAGGTGTTACACAATCGGGATCAGGATCAAGACTACGCAGAACATGGATGCCAAAAACAGGAGTGTATCCAGAAATTATAACAGGTTACCCTTATGAGTTTAAAAACCCTATAGCAGGTAAAACAGGTACCACGCAAAACCAGTCAGATGGTTGGTTTATGGGAATGGTACCAAATTTGGTAACAGGTGTCTGGGTTGGAGCAGAAGATAGAGCTGTTCATTTTAAAAGTATTACTTACGGTCAAGGAGCAGCTATGGCATTACCAATTTGGGGAATGTACATGAAAAGTTGTTACGAAGATGAAACACTAGACGTTTCTGAAGCAAATTTTGAGCGTCCTTCGGACTTATCAATTGCTGTAGACTGCGAAGGGTATGTTCCAGATGGAGGAAATTCGCAAGGGTTGGACTTATTAGATGACGAAGTCCCAGATGAGTTAGAAATGTAACTCAAAATATAACTTAAAAATTAAAAGCCATTCTCTTCAGAATGGCTTTTTTATTTATTAAATTTAAACCACAAAAAATTAGAAAATAATGATTCTAAAAGCAGTTAATTCAGTTTCAGATGCCTTAGATGGTGTGCAAGATAATATGACCTTTATGTTAGGTGGTTTTGGTCTTAGCGGTATTCCGGAAAATGCTATTGCAGAGCTGGTAAAGCGTAATGTTAAAGGTGTAACTTGTATTTCAAATAATGCAGGTGTTGACGACTTTGGTTTAGGTTTACTACTTCAAAAAAAGCAAATAAAAAAAATGATTTCTTCTTACGTTGGAGAAAATGACGAGTTTGAAAGACAAATGTTGTCTGGCGAATTAGATGTAGAGCTAATTCCGCAAGGGACATTGGCTGAGCGTTGTCGTGCTGCTCAAGCAGGTTTTCCAGCTATTTTTACACCAGCAGGTTTTGGTACAGAAGTAGCCATAGGTAAAGAAACCAGAGAGTTTGATGGTAAAATGTATGTGCTAGAACATGCTTTTAAAGCAGACTTTGCTTTTGTAAAAGCTTGGAAAGGTGATGCAGCCGGAAATCTAATCTTTAAAGGTACAGCTAGAAACTTTAACCCTTGTATGGCTGGAGCAGCTAAAATTACCGTTGCTGAGGTTGAAGAGTTGGTTCCAGTTGGTGAGTTAGATCCTAATCAAATACACATTCCAGGTATATTTGTACAACGTATTTTTCAAGGTGAAAAATATGAGAAAAGAATTGAGCAAAGAACAATTAGACAAAGAAGTTAAAGACATACATTATGTTAGATAAAACAGGAATAGCAAAGCGAATAGCTAAAGAAGTACAAGATGGCTACTATGTTAATTTAGGAATTGGTATTCCAACGTTAGTTGCCAATTATGTGCGTGATGATATAGAAGTAGAATTTCAATCTGAAAATGGTGTTTTAGGTATGGGACCTTTTCCTTTTGATGGAGAAGAAGATGCAGACATTATTAATGCAGGAAAACAAACCATTACGACCTTACCAGGAGCTAGCTTTTTTGATTCAGCTATGAGCTTCTCTATGATTAGAGGACAACATGTTGATTTAACTATTTTAGGTGCTATGGAAGTGTCGGAGGATGGTGATATTGCCAATTGGAAAATACCTGGTAAAATGGTTAAAGGTATGGGAGGAGCTATGGATCTTGTAGCTAGTGCAGAAAATATTATTGTGGCAATGATGCATACCAATAGAGCAGGAGAGTCTAAACTGCTTAAAAAGTGCAGTCTTCCTTTGACAGGAGTTGGTTGTGTTAAAAAAATCGTTACCAATTTAGCTGTTATTGAAGTTACAGATAGCGGTTTTAAATTATTAGAACGTGCACCAGGAGTTACTGTAGATCAAATTCAAAAAGCTACAGAAGGTCATTTAATTATTGAAGGTGACATCCCAGAAATGGATATATAATAATGCAAATTAAGACCTTAAGTAATCAGTTTATAGACTATCATTATGTATTAGATAGAAATTATGATCTAATTGAAGATCGGTTTTTAAAAAACGTAACCATTGCTTTAGATTTTTTGGTAAAAAGTAGTGCGCTTACCATTACTTTTATAGAGGATAATCAAACGCATAGTATTGATGTCATTGATGTTTTAGTGGCAGATACAGATAATAATATTACTATAATTCCTGCGGATAAAAATGCTTATAGTCCAGCGCATAATACTATTTTGTTTTATGATACTCATGGAGTAGTGTTTAGAAAAAATCATAAAAAAAGATGGTTCAAACGTAATAAAGGATACAATTCTCCTGTATCCTTATTATCCCATGAGTTAATCCATTGTTATAATGAGTTATATGACACAGAAGATTATTTAGCTAGAAAGAGAAATCATACGTCTAAAGGTCAAAAAATAGATGCAGATGGACGCGATTTGTCGTTTCCAAATGCTGAGGAGGTGTTTGTAATTAAAATGACTAACCAAGTGGCAGCTAGATTAGGCGAGGATAGACGTTCTAATTACGGTAGAAGTTACTATCCTACTAGAGGTGTTTTGACTACTAAGCCAGCTAAAAAAACAAAGTAAAAAGGTCTAGTAAACATACTAAATGTTAAAATTAAGTGTATTTCATCGAATAATTATGCTTTTTGTCTGATTATTATGAAAAGAGGTTGTATGTTTACAATCCCAAACCTAACCATTAGAAATAACCCAAGTCTACCATGACTTAATCTATTTTTAATACTTTTTTGTTTCAAATTTATCAAAAACTTGACCTACTATGTTTTTTAAGAATTTAAGAAAAGGATTTAAAAATGCTGTTAATTTTATTAGCAGCGTTTTCTATTTAACCAAAAAAGTATTTATGCTATAGTCCCTTTGGGATGGCAGCAATTAGCTTTTTTGTATAGGCTTTTTGAGGTGTGTTGTATATTATATCAGCATCAGCTAATTCTTCTATTTTACCCTTATTCATTACTAAAAGTTGATCACTCATGTATTTTACTACTGCTAAATCGTGAGAAATAAAAATGTAGGTAAAACCAAACTTTTCTTTTAGTTCATTTAATAAATTTAAAACTTGTGCTTGGACAGATATGTCTAAAGCAGACACAGACTCGTCGCAAACAATTAATTTAGGCTGTAATGCAATAGTACGCGCTATTCCTATACGTTGTCTTTGTCCTCCAGAAAACTCATGTGGATATCTATTATAGGCAGTGTCATCTAGTCCAACACGATTTAATATCTCTAAAGTTTTTGCTTTTCTTTCAGTATCATTAGCATATAAATTATGCACTTTCATAGGTTCCATGATAGCATTACCAATAGTTAGCCTTGGGTTTAGTGAGGCATAAGGATCTTGAAAAATGATTTGAATATCTTTCCTAATAGCTATTGTTTCAGCTTTAGTTAAATTGGTAATGTCTTTGCCTTTATATAAAATTTGACCTTTAGTGGCTTTATCTAGTAGTAGGATGGCGTTTCCTAAGGTAGATTTACCACAGCCGGATTCGCCTACTAGTCCTAAAGTTTCACCTTCGTACAAATTAAAACTAACGTTATTAACTGCTTTAAATGTTTCTGCTTTAGCAAAAAAACCTGATTTAGAAATATATTCTTTTTCAAGATTTTTAACTTCTAATAATGGTGATTTAGCATATATTTTTTTATGTTGAATTTGACGCATAGCGCTAGTCACGACTACTTCCGAAACTTCATTTTTTAATACATCAGCTATTGTTGGTAGTGTTTTGAGTCTAACATCTAATGATGGTCTAGATTTAATAAGCGCTTTAGTATAATTGTCTTTTGGCTTATTAAAAATTGTGTTAGCAGTATTTTGCTCTACAATTTGACCTTTATACATAACAAGCACTCGGTCTGCAATTTCTGATATTAAACTTAAATCGTGAGTTATAAAAATAATACTCATTTTAGTTTCGGTTTGTAGCTCTTTTAATAGACTAATTATTTCTTTTTGAACCGTCACATCTAAAGCAGTGGTTGGCTCATCAGCAATAAGTAGTTGAGGTTTACATGCAATTGCCATAGCAATCATGACGCGTTGTTTTTGTCCACCAGAAATTTCGTGAGGATAAGCTTGATAAACGCGTTCAGGATTTGGAAGTTTTACTTTTTCGAGTAATACTAGTGTTTCTGCCTTAATTTGTTTTTTAGTTAAAGAAGTGTGTTGATGTAAGACCTCTTCAACTTGCTTACCACATGTCATAGATGGATTTAAAGAGCTCATTGGTTCCTGAAAAATCATTCCAATTTTGGCGCCTCTTATGGTCGGCAGATTTTTATTACTTAAAGTTGTTAAGTCTTTATTTTCAAAAATTATACTTCCTGAAGTTATTTTAAAAATAGCCTTAGATAACAACCCTAAAATAGCTAAAGACGATACGGATTTACCAGAACCAGATTCTCCTACTACACCAACAATTTCGTTAGTATTAATATGGTATGAAATGTTATTAATAATGGTCTTGTAGTCAGATCCATTTTTTACGTCAATTGTTAGACCTTCTGTTTTAAGTAAAATCTCGCTCATATAGGGTAAAAGTAATTAATTTCTTTCAAATGATTGTGGGTTAAACCACACTTAAAAGCGAATGTTTTTTAATACGTTGTTTTTAATCGAAAAACAAATAGTTAAAAATGATTTATTGTTAAAGTTTTAATAATTTACGTATCAAATCAGTAATAATTATAATAATCTATTAAATAATTAATATGAAAAAAACAATTACTTTATCATTATTAAGTTTTCTGTTAACGCTTTCTGTTTTTGCTCAGCAAGATAGAAATTGTTCAACAATGGAGAACTTAGAATACAGAAAACAATTAGATCCAACCTTAGAGCAAAGGATGAATCAGATCGAAGCCTTTACGCAACAACGTGTTGCACAATCCCAAAATGCGAGAATTGATGGAAGCATTATTACCATACCAGTCGTAGTACATGTTTTGTATAGAAACAGTACCGAAAACATTAGTGTAGCTCAAATCCAGTCACAATTGGATGTATTAAACGAAGATTTTAGACGTACTAATCCTGATGCAGATAATACGTGGTCACAGGCAGCAGATTCTGAAATTCAGTTTTGTTTAACAACCATTGATCCAAACGGAAATACAACAACAGGTATTACTAGAAAACAAGTGACTCGTCAAGATTGGGGAACGTCTGATGATATGAAGAGAACGTCAACTGGAGGTGTTAACCCATGGAATACTAGTGAGTATTTAAACATGTGGATTGTACCACAAATGACAAGTGGAGGAAATACTATTTTAGGTTATGCTCAATTTCCTGGTGGTAGTGCAGCAACAGATGGTGTTGTAATGGGCTACAATTACTTTGGTAGAGTTGGTAATGTTAGTGCACCTTTTGATGGTGGAAGAACAACGACACACGAAGTAGGTCACTTTTTAAATTTACGTCATATTTGGGGAGATGCTAATTGTGGTAATGATTTTGTAAGTGATACACCTACACATCAAACATCAAATGGTGGATGTCCAGTAGGACAAGTCTCTTGTGGGTCTACAGATATGGTGCAAAACTATATGGATTACACCAATGACTCTTGTATGAATTTATTTACACAAGGACAAAAAGCGCGTATGCGAGCAACGTTACTTAGTGGTGGACCTCGTGCAGCTTTAGGATTATCTGATAAGTGTGGTGGAGGTGGAGCTACACCAACTTGTACAGATGGTGTTCAAAATGGAGACGAAACAGGAGTTGATTGTGGTGGTTCTGCATGTACACCTTGTACAACAGGTACACAATATTGTGCTTCGCAAGGGAATAGTGTTAGTGACGAGTATATTAGTCGTGTTCAGGTAGGATCTATTAACAATGCCTCAGGAGCGCAATTATATTCAGATTTTACTAGCATAACGACTAATTTAACTAAAGGATCTTCTAATACTATTACTATTACGCCAACTTGGACAGGAACCACTTATGCTGAGGGTTATGCAGCTTGGATTGACTATAATAACGATGGTGATTTTACAGATTCAGGAGAACAAATTTTCTCTAAAGCTGCATCAACAGCAACTCCAGCTAGTGGAAGCTTTACGATACCAAGTAGTGCTGTTACAGGTAGTACAAGGTTAAGAGTATCTATGAAATATAACGCAGTGCCTACATCTTGTGAAACTTTTTCTTATGGAGAAGTGGAAGATTATACTATTAATTTAACGGTTGGAGCTGCAGATACTGTTAAACCAGTTATTAGTTTAATTGGAGGATCTACAATTAACTTAACCGTTGGTGATGCATATACAGAACAAGGTGCTACAGCAACGGATAATGTTGATGGAAATCTTACTTCTAGTATTGTAATTTCAGGAACAGTTAATACTAATACAGCAGGAACGTATACAAGAAACTATAATGTTAGTGATGCAGCAGGTAATGCAGCAAACCAAGTCTCTAGAAGTATTGTAGTAAGTCCAGCAAGTACTACTGGTTGTTCTGGAGCAATTTCTTCTTTTCCTTATAATGAAGGTTTTGAATCAGGTTTTGGCGCTTGGACACAAGGTAGTGGTGACGACTTTAATTGGACTAGAAGAAGTGGGTCTACTCCGTCAAGCAACACTGGACCATCTAGCGCAAGTGAAGGATCACAATATGTATTCATGGAATCTTCAGCACCAAATTATTCTACTAAACGTGCCTTATTAGTATCGCCTTGTTTTAATTTATCTGGAATTAATAACGGAAACTTTAGCTTTAAATATCATATGTATGGTACATCTGCAATGGGAAGTTTAAGTTTAGCTATTAGCACTAACAATGGATCAACTTGGTCAACAATTTGGACACGATCTGGTAATCAAGGTAATTCTTGGTTAGATGCAAATGTAGATTTGTCTTCTTACTCAGGAAATTCAGTAAGATTAAGATTTGATGGGACAACAGGTACAACTTGGCAAGGTGATATGGCAGTAGACGCTATAAGTTTAACCAATGGATCTGCAGATAAGTGTGCAGGAGTTGCAGAATATAATGGTAGCCAATCTTACTCAGTTGGAGATCAAGTAACCTATTTAGGTAATTTATATGAAAGAACAGCAAGTGGATGGACTAATCTAGGTGCTTGCGGAACAGCAAGAACATCTAACGAAGGGTTTGTACAACATCTAGGCGTTGAAATTGCTGTATATCCAAACCCAGTAAAAGGTGATGCCTTATTTGTTAAAACTAATATAGAGGATTTACCATTTACGGTAATTAACATGATAGGACAACAAGTAGTTAAAGGTGTTACAACATCAAACGGTATTAATGTAAGTAAGCTTGAAGCTGGATTATATCTAATACATTTTGAAGTAAATGATACTATTGAAACAAGAAAATTTATAAAGCAGTAATAATTAGTCTTAATTAATCAATCAATTTTTTATTGCTAAAAGCCTCAACGAAAGTTGAGGTTTTTTTATTTATATAATACCCTTATGTTTATTTAAATATGAATGATTTCATCATCAGTAAGAATGGAGTCGCCACGTAAACGTAAAAATATTTGTGCTACTGCAATGGTGTCTTTTTCGCAATAAATAATAATACGATCAATGTCATTGTCTTCATAGTAAGTTTTATAAACTTCGCTACCATCAATATCATCTTTTGGACTTGGTATACCTAAAACGTTAGTCATTAACTTTAATGATGTATACGTTTTGTAGTCACCAAACTTCCATAATTCCATGGTGTCTAAGTGCGGAATTTCCCAAGGTTTTTTACCAAAAAGATTTAATTTATAAGGTAATTCTATGTTATGGATAATCATACGTCTAGCGATGTATGGAAAGTCAAACTCCTTACCATTATGCGCACAAAGCAGGTGTTTGGCTTGACTAAAATGAGAAATTAAAAGGTTTTTAAATTCGACTAAAAGTTTACGTTCTTCACCATAAAAAGAGGTTGTCCTAAATAGACGCGTATCACCTTGGATGGTGAAATAGCCAACCGAAATACATACTATTTTTCCAAACTCAGCCCAAATACCAGCACGATCGTAAAACTCTTCAGCTGTAAACTCCTCTTTGCGTTGGTAACGTGATTTAGCGTCCCAAAGATCTTGTTTAGTTTTGTCTAAATCAGAAAAATATTGTGTTTCCGGAACGGTTTCTATATCTAGAAATAAGATGTTTTCAAGGTTGAGTTTGGTTATCATTACTGGTCAATCTTTAGCGTTTATTGGTGTAATTTTAGCGTCATCAATGATTTCGATTGCTTTTTCAATCAATTCATCACGTCCTTCTATTAGTCCTTTAATCGTTGGTTTTACCTCAATATCTGGTACGATTCCAACACGTTGGGTTGGAGTGCCATCAGGATAATATACTCCAATTCCAGAAATCATAGTTCTTAATCCTCCTGGAAGATAAATTGTAGATACATTACCATCTGCTCCAGCTGTTGTGCTACCTATTATAGATACATTATCTCCTGCTCTAAATGCCATAGCTGTATATTCAGCTGCGCTCTGAGATATTTCGTTTACTAATACTATTACTTTACCTTGATATGTTTTCCCTTTTGAAGGAATGTATAAATTGTCACCAAGCGTGAATTCTCCTGGATAATCTATATTACCTGTCGTAAATTTTACAAAAGGTGTTTTAGATGAGGTAAAAAAGCTACCAAGTGTAAAAGGTGTAAAGGCTGATGGGTAGTTTCTAATGTCTACAATAATCCCTTTGGTGTCTTTAAATTCTTTTTTTATTTTGTCCACGTCTTTGTTTTTAATGTTTTTAAGAGAAACGTAACCAATATTGTTTTTAAGTAGCTTAAAACTACTAATATTTTCATCTTTAGTATACCATTTGTAAAAACCAGCTATGTCTTTTTTGTTATAGACAGGTATTGCTTTAATTAATTTGTTTCCGTTGTTTTCTATTTCAATACCTATACTGTCACTTGTTGTGCGTAATAAATTAAAACTGAAATCTCTTAAGCGTGTTGGTTGATTTGAAGCTGGATAAAAATCGTGATTATCTCTAACAATGTCTTCAACTTTTTTTCCGTTAATACGCGTAATAATATCTCCTATTTTCAAACCATTTTTAGCATTGTCTTCATTATAAAAGTTGTCTATAACCAGCTTGTTTTCAATAAATGAAACATGGAAATTTGGATAGTTGTCACCAAGTATTTCGTTAATTTTATCTTTTCCTCCCCAAAGATTAGCATGAGAGTCTTTAATGTCTGCAATCATCTTTAAAGCTGCTAATTCATATTCTAATTCGTTTTTAGCATTGATAAATGGTGGAATATTTTCTTTTAAACTTTCATTCCAGTCTTTATCCATTATATGTTTATAAGGAAAAAAATAATTAATCATATTCCAGTATTTATAAACTGATAATAATCTAAAACCATCATCTGGATATGGCATGTTAGCATAGGGATTTTCATTTTTAAACTCTGGATTTCCAACACCGCGAACCATATCAATATAATAATGGTTTCCTTGGTGTCTGTTTTGGATAATAAACTTTAGTTTGTCACTTAAATCTTTAGATAAATTACCATCTGTAATCCAACCTAAATTAGGTTTTAAAATAGCATTTTCGTCTAATGGTTTACATTTTTTACAGATTTTTACAGTTCCTAAACTATCTATCCAATTACTAAGGATTTTATCTCGATCTGTATTAGATTTAGCTTTTTGATAATCTGGTAATATTCTAAATAATTCGTAATCCCAATTAAAATTTCCTTTTCCAACTTCTGGATGGTAGTATTTTAAGAAACCCCAAATGCGTCCTAGAAGCGTTAAGTTTTCTATTTGGTTTTTTTGAGATAAATCTATTGTGATTTTAGAACCTTTATCAAATTCTTTGTCCAATTCTTTCTCAGGAGCTTGATCCAGTGGTTTACCATCGACTGTTATATTAAAATTATCTACCCATATTTTTCCTGTTCCAACTATTAAACCACCAAAGGAAATAGATGTTGCATTGTTATTAGTCTCTAATTCTACTTCGTATTTTTTCCAATCTGTGGTACCTTGGACCTTTCTTGATTCCATGTTATCAATACTTATATCTGGATCAATACGCATCCATAAACCAGCCCAACCATTAACTATGTTTTCAGTTTTTAAATAGCCAGTTAGCTTTATTTTTTTTCCTCCAAAATCTGCAGGAATAGTATATGTTAAAACTCGAAACTCATCTGTATTACCATTACCCTCTATAGACGCAGATGTTACTCCGTTTTGAGAAATTGCTGTGTCATAAACAATATTATATTCTTTGTTTCCAAAGGAAGACCATCCAACAGCCTCTTTCTCTTTCAGGATTTCAAAGTCAAAATTTAATGAGTCTTGTGCATACATACTGTTACACAGTAAGAGTATATAAAATGTAAAAATTAGTTTTTTCATGGTTGATTAGTTTACTCAAAAAAATGAATAAATTAAAAGCGTATTAACTAACACTATGTTAAATAACAAAACATTAAGGTTTCATATTTAGCATTTTATAAGCTTCATCAATGTATAAAGCAATATCATTAGTAAATACACCAACACCAGCATCTGGAGATTTTTGATGTCCTAAACGTACAATTATAACATTGTCTTCTGGTTGTACAATTACATATTGTCCTAAATGTCCACGCATCATGAAAAAGTCTTTACCAATCTGGTTTTTTAACCACCAACCATAGCCATATTCTGGACTAGCTGGAAAACGAGGTTTTAGGGATTTTGCTACAAAAGCCGAATCTAATACTTGTTTTCCATTCCATTTTCCGTGGTCTTTGTATAACTTACCAAATCTTGCAAAATCTTTAGCATTACTAGCAATACAGCAGTAGGCTTTTACTAAATCGTGTGTTTCACTATCGACTTGCCATAAGGTTTCGTTTTCACTACCTAATGGTTTCCAAAAGCTTTCGGTTAAATAGTCGTACATTTTTTTACCTGTTGCTTTTTCAATAACCATAGCTAACATTTGTGTGTCTCCACTAGCATATTTAAAAGCTTGACCAGGTTGGTCTACAACTTTTAAACCATTCATAACTTTAGCTAAGTCATCGTCAAAATAAGCGCGTGTAGTAATAGATAAAGGCGAGTAGTATGCTTCATCCCAATTGGTACCAGAGGACATGCTAGACAAATCTCCAACAGTCATTTTTGCTGCTTCGCCATCACAAAATGCTGGTAAAAAGTCACAAACTGGCTGATCTAAACTTTTAATGTAACCTTCCATTATCGCTTTTCCCATAAGCCCAGAGACATAACTTTTAGCCATAGAAAATGAGTTAGATTTAGAGTCTTTGTTGTAACCATCATAGTAGTTTTCAAACCAGATACTATCGTTTTTTATAATAACGTATGCTATTGTTCCCCAATCTTTATTGGCTTTTTGCAGTGTTTCGGTTTCTGTTACTGTATTGTAGTTAATATGATTAGGCCAAGGTTGAGGTATTCCATTTTTTACCTCTTGGTTATCAAATTTTTTGTAGTCATCTAAAAAGGCGGTTGTATAACCACGCATGTAAATGGTGCGTACAGCTTTAATCAAGTAGTCTGTGTCTGTTATGTAAAGGGTTGCGATTAGTAAACCAAAAAGAACTACAAGTACTTTAAGAAGCTTTTTTAAGAATTTCATTTATTTTATTAGTTTAGATTTTAAATATAATAAAATTATGAATCAAAATTTATTATTTGCTAAGTCTTAGCGCAAGCTTTTTCTTATAGTATGTTTTTTGCGCGATGTATAGCGTTTTGGAAAATTCTGCAATAACTTCAGCTTTGGTATTTACCAATTGCATTGTTTTGATAATATCAACTTGTTGTTCTGTTTTTAATTGATTTTTTAACGCTTCGATTTCTTCATTAGTAAAAACAAATTCACCATAAATAGTGCTTTTACCAGGACGTTTATATTTAGCAGTAACTGCTTTATCCCAAACGACATAATCGTCACCTAAAATTTGAATAAGTTGTATCATGTAAATAGGGTCTGTTGCGGATAGCATGCTACCACCAAACATAGATCCAGCGTAATTACGATTTTTATAATTAAGTTTTAAGCGTATTTTGACGTAGTGTAAATCGTCGCTAACTTCTGTAAGTCTAGCGGTTGTGCGTCTATACATTGGTGACCAGTTAAAACCATATTTATATATGGTTGCTGGTTTAACAAACCGTGTTAAAAATTGAGAGACTACTTTATACATTAAAATAAAGATTGCTGTTTATACGGACTTTCATGGTCTAACAACCATTGTTTGCGGTGTAAACCTCCTGCGTATCCTGTTAAGCTTCCGTCTGTGCCAATAACCCTATGACATGGTATTATAATCCATAATGGATTTTTACCATTAGCGTTAGCAACAGCTCTGATTGCTTTTACATCGCCTAATTGTTTTGAAAGCTGAAGATAAGATGTGGTTTTGCCAAACGGAATGGTTAGTAAGGCGTCCCAAACCTTGTTTTGAAAAGCGGTACCTTTTGGGTTTAGCTTTAAGCTGAATTGTTCTCGTGAACCTTCAAAATATTGGTTAAGTTGAAGGACGCAGTCCTTTAAAACCTTAGGTATTTTTACCGTAACTTGTTGTTCTGAATTTAAAACGATTACTGATGCAATACCATTTACATCACCTGTTATTTTAGTAAAACCTAAAGCTGATTTGATAATGCATGTTTCCATTGTTACTCAGGATTATTTTCGTCTAATATGCCTAGTTTTTTTGCACGCGCTTCCCAACTTTTTCTAGCTAAGTTTTGTAGGTCACTTACATTATCACTTTCGTCCATAATCTCCATGCCTAAAAGCGTTTCTATAACATCTTCCATAGTTACAATTCCACTAACCGATCCATACTCATCTACCACTAAAGCCATATGATTTCTAGTTTCTACAAGTTGTTCAAAAAGTGTTGGGATAGGTAAGTTACGATCTACGATAATAATGTCTCGCTTTAATTCGACTAACTTTTTAGATCCATTTCCTAAAGCCATTTCTTTAAAAATTTCGTCTTTTAAAACTAATCCTTTGATATTATCTTCTGTTTTAGAATACACAGGAATTCTTGAAAAACGAAGGTTCATGTTTCTATTAAAAAAGTCTTCCACAGTTGTGGTTTCATTTTCAGATTGCATTACAGTACGAGGTGTCATTACGTTTTTAGCAAAAACCTCTTTAAATGTTAACAGGTTTTTAATAATCCTGCTTTCGTTACCCTCAAAAACACCTTCTTCATGAGCCATATCTGCCATAACCAAAAACCCTTCGCGACTAAGTACGCTACCATGACCTTTACCACCAATTAACTTTGTTGTAAGTTGCATTAACCACAATAATCCAGTCCATTTTAATGGGAAAATTAAAATATTAAGTGCTGTTGTTGTAAAACCAGCTAAACTTTTCCAATAGGTTGCACCAATGGTTTTTGGAATAATCTCTGAAGCGACTAATATTAAAATAGTCATAACTGCAGATACTATAAAAACTCCGTATCCATCACCATTTCCGTAAAGTCCTTCTGCCTCTTTACCGACTAAAATTGCACCAACAGTGTGTGCAATTGTATTTAGTGTTAAAATAGCAATTAAAGGTCGATCTACATCTTTTTTAAGATTTTCTAAATTTGTTGCAAACGCTTTACCTTCTTGCTTTTTTAGGTTAATAAATGTTGGAGTAACACTTAGTAAAACAGCTTCTAGAATAGAGCATAAAAACGAAAAAAATATTGATATAACTCCGTAAAATAGTAATAATCCCATGGATTGATTTTTAATTAATGTACTGCGAATTTACGATATTAATTTTACAATATCTTTAGCAAAATAACTAGCAATTACATCTGCACCAGCACGTTTGATAGCTGTAACTTGTTCCATCATAACAGCATCGTGGTCTAGCCAACCTTTTTCGGCAGCAGCCTTAAGCATTGCATATTCTCCAGAGACTTGATATACAGCAACAGGTACGTCAACTTCGTTTTTAATTTCTCGGACAATATCTAGGTAGCATAATCCTGGTTTTACCATTACAATATCTGCACCTTCATCTATATCCATTTCGGTTTCGCGTAGCGCTTCAAAACGATTAGCATAATCCATTTGGTAGGTTTTTTTATCCTTAGGAATATCTTGTGCATCCACAGGAGCTGAGTCTAAAGCATCACGGAAAGGACCATAAAAAGCTGAGGCATATTTAGCTGAATAGCTCATAATCCCTGTATCAGTAAATCCTTCGTCTTCCAAAGCTTCGCGAATGGCTAGTATGCGACCATCCATCATGTCACTTGGTGCAACAAAATTTGCTCCAGCTTGAGCGTGTGATACACTCATGTCTGCTAAAACGTCTACAGTGTCATCATTGACAACTATTCCGTTTTCAATAATTCCGTCGTGTCCATAAACTGAATAAGGATCCAATGCTACATCTGTCATCACTAACATGTCAGGACAAGCATTTTTAACTGTTTTGATAGCGCGTTGCATTAATCCATCAGGATTAATAGCTTCTGTCCCTTTATTGTCTTTTAAATTGTCCGGAACTTTTACAAATAGTAATACCGATTTTAAACCTAGTTTCCAAAGCTCTTTAACTTCGGCTTGTAATAAATCTAAGCTGTAACGATAGTAATTTGGCATAGATGCAATTTCTTCTTTAATACCTTTTCCTTCGACAATAAAAAGTGGTACTAAAAAATCGTTTGGAGAGATTATAGTTTCTCGTACTAAGCTTCTAATTGCTTCGTTTGTTCTTAATCGTCTATTTCTTTTAATTGGATACATAATTATATTAGTTTTTGGCATTACCTAAGTAATACCATTTGTTGTTTTGTTTTATAAAGGCAGAGTTTTCATGTATTACATCAACGTTTCCGTTGTCATAAAAATAGGCATTAAACATTACTGTACCATCTTCATTATTACTTAGACCTTCAGTTGTATTTAAAATCTCAAGTTTTATCCACTCTACAGATTTAGCCCATTTTACAATTGCTTTTTTTTCTGAAATTGGTCTAGTAGAAATATGGTGTGTTTGCATTAAATAATCGCCATTTGCTAATACAAATGCACTATATCTTGAGCGCATTAATTGCTCTGCTGTTTCGGTTTTTCCATTATTTAAATGAAACACTTCACAACAGGTTTTATAACTCTTAGTATTTCCGCAGTAGCAATTCATTTTAGACCCAATCTTTAGGGTTTTGTAATACTTTAATTAACCTTTCCTCTTCGCTACTAGCTTCTGGATGATGGTCATAAACCCATTGCACATGTGGCGGAAGACTCATTAAAATACTCTCTATTCTACCATTGGTTTTTAAACCAAAAAGGGTTCCTTTATCATGCACTAAGTTGAACTCCACATATCGACCACGTCTTATTTCTTGCCAATCACGTTGTGCTTTGGTGTAGTCTAAATCTTTTCTTTTTGCTACAATAGGTACATAGGCTTCTAGAAAACTATCACCAACTTCTGTTACAAAATCGTACCAGTTTTGCATAGTCAAGTCTTCTGAAGCTTTACAGTAATCAAAAAACAAGCCTCCAATACCACGACCTTCATTACGATGTGTATTATAGAAATACTCGTCACAACGTGCTTTATATTTTGGATAAAATTCTGCATTGTGTTTATCGCAAGCTGTTTTACATGTTTGATGGAAGTGTGTTGCATCCTCATCAAATAAGTAATAAGGTGTTAGGTCTTGTCCTCCTCCAAACCATTGGTCTACAATATTTCCGTCTATGTCATACATTTCAAAATAACGCCAATTTGCGTGTACAGTAGGCACCATTGGATTTTTTGGATGTAAAACTAGACTTAATCCACAAGCAAAAAAATCGGCATCTTCAACACCAAAATATTTTTGCATGCTGTCTGGTAATTTACCGTGTACACCAGAAATATTAACACCACCTTTTTCAAAAACATTTCCGTTTTCTATAACTCGTGTGCGTCCTCCACCACCTTCTGGTCGTTTCCAAATGTCTTCTTGGAAAGTTGCTTTGCCATCTATTTTTTCTAATCCAGCAGTTATGCTGTCTTGTAATTGATGTATGTATTCAAAAAATTTATCTTTCATTGTATAATTCATATAACTCCATATCAAGAGGGTTTTCGCCAATTGGAGTAAATTCGTTTTTTAAGGTTTTAATCCATTTAAAACTATTGTTATTTGCCACTTTAACACTGCTAATATTGTCTTTAAAAACGATGATTTGTAGTGTGTTTAAATCTAGATTTTTAAAGGCGTAAGATGATAATGCAGCAACAGACTTTGTTATTAGTCCTTTGCCTTGAAAGTTGTAATCTATGCAATAAGCAAACTCACCTTGTTTGATGTGATGGTCTACTTCTTTTATATAAATTAGTCCTACTAAATCTTTAGTCTCAGCATTTTTTAAAGTGAATAAAAACTCTTCTTTATTATTAAATTGTTTTACTTTTTTATCTACAAATAGTTGTGATAAAGTCGGTGTTAGATTTTGTTCTAATGTTTTAGGAAAATAACGTTTTAACCTATCTTGATTAGTAACCATGAAGTCACAAATTTTCCATGCATCTCCATTGTGGATGGGATTGATTTCAAAATCATCAAAAGTTGCAATCATTAGATTAGGTTTTGATTTTCCGGTTTAAGACGTTTTGCAGTAGTAATTGTTGCTGCAGTTACACTTAAGGGTAGTACTAAAATTACACCAATAATTGGGATAAATAAAAACAGGATAAAAACCAGTCCGTTACCTATAGCTAGTCCACGATTATCTCTAACAAACTTTACACTGTCTTTGTAATTAAAATGACGCTCCAAGGTGTAATCCATATTACCAAAACCAGCATAATAGGATTGTACCATTATTAATAATGCTGTTGAAAAGATATTAATTACAGGAATAAATTTAAGAAGTAAAATTGGAATGGTAATTAGTAGCTCGCGACCTAAATTTCTGATGTTAATTCTAATCCCTCGCCAAAGTTGCTCTTGAAACGATGTTTTTCTGTGATTATGTTTTACTATACCAGTTAAATGCGTTTCAATTTTTTCTGACACAGGACTCATAAATGGAGCCGATAGTGCCATAATGATGTGTTTGTAAAGGATTATGCCTAATGCTATAATAATTATAACTCCAAGGACTGTAGATATGGCTGTAAAGGTTTGTTTACCCCATTCCCAAAACCAAATTTTTGCGATAAACTGTCCAATATTGTCGGAGAGTCCATAAGCAGTCAAACCAATGATAGTTGCAGTTAGAATACTAATAACAATAGGAATAAAAAAATACTTCCAAAGTTTAAGTTTTGAAATTAGTGCAAATGCACCAGAGTATCCGTTTATTCCTTTTATTATGTTTTGTATCATTTTTATACTGCGATATCTTCTTTTATAACATTTGGTTTTACTTGTTGTCTTTGTCTGGACCAGATGGCTAATCCAAAAGTTAAAACACCTAAACGACCAATAAACATTAAAGCTATAATTACCAATTTACCACCTATATTTAAATCTCCTGTAATACCTGTACTTAAACCTACAGTACCAAGTGCAGAAGAAACTTCAAACAGAATTTCTTCAAATTTAAAATCGTTAGTTAAAGTTATTAAAAAAGTTCCGATAAGTATTATGATTGTGTAAAAGATAAAAGCAGAGGTGGCAATGTATAATCTTTCAAAAGGAATTTGTCTCCCTAAAAAAGTTACAGTTTTACTTCCAGTTAGTCTACTTTTCATTACTGCAAAAACAGCAGTTAGTGTTGTGATTTTAATTCCTCCAGCTGTTCCAGATGGTGAGGCTCCAATGTACATTAAAAAGATGCAAATTAACATCATTGCCTGAGTAAAATATCCAAAATCTACAGTGTTAAATCCTACTGTAGTCATGGCTGACATGCATTGAAAAAAGGCGGCTAGAAATCTTGAGTCAGAATGGTAATTGACTATGGATGGTTCAAAATAAAAAAATGTTGTACCAAAAGTAAGTAGCATTAAAAATCCGTAGATAATTATTTTTGTTGTAAAACTAACTTTGTGTGATTTGTTTTTAATTTTTAATCCAAAATCTGTAATAACAATAAAACCTAATGATCCACAAATGGCTAACATTGAGATTATAAAATTGACAAAATTATTGTCAACATAGTCCATAAAACTATTGTTAAATAAACTAAAGCCTGCTGTGCAAAAGGAGCTAATGCTATGAAAAACAGATGACCAAATAGCCTCAAAGGTTGGCATACCTTGTGCTTTAAAAGCTATAAAAAACAGAATAGCACCTATTGATTCCATTATTAGTGTAAATAACACGACAGATTTTAAAAAGTCTGTAATTTTAATTGTGTTAGGTAGTGTGAATTCTGTGGATAATATTTTTTTATGCCATAGGGTTATTTTTCTGGTAGTAGATAAAATCATATAGGTGGTAAAGGATAAATATCCAATACCACCTAATTGAACGAGGACCATTATTATAAATTGTCCAAAAATATTATAGGTGTCAAAAATTGAGACTGTAACCAATCCTGTAGTTGATACAGCAGAAGTAGCAATAAACAAATGGTCTAAAATAGAAGCACTTTGTTTTTGAAATATTGGCAAACAGAGTAATATGAAACCTAGAGCAATATAAGTTAGAAAACCGTAAAATAAATTTTGTTGAGGTGTCCAACTTTTTTTAACTAAAGCATATTTTTTTGCTGTTTGGTTAAATGAAAGTTTCATTTTTAATCCGCTTTATACTCTTTTACAGCGTCTATAAATGCTTTAGCATTTTCTAATGGTATGTTTGGTAAAATACCATGCCCAAGGTTTACAATGTATTTATCTTTACCAAAATCGTTTATCATTTGGTGTACCATTTTTTTAATTTCTGCAGGAGGAGAGAATAATCTTGTTGGATCAAAATTTCCTTGAAGCGTGATGTTTCCTCCAGTTAAATATCGTGCATTTTTAGCAGAACATGTCCAGTCTACACCTAAAGCAGATGCTCCAGATTTAGACATTTCTTCTAATGCAAACCAACAACCTTTACCAAATGCAATAACAGGTGTTTCGTCCTTTAATGCATCTATTATTTGTTGAATGTATTGCCAAGAAAACTCTTGGTAATCTACAGGAGATAACATGCCACCCCAAGAATCAAATACTTGTACAGCATTAACACCTGCTTTTACTTTTTCTTTTAAGTAAGCAATCGTTGTATCTGTTATTTTTTGTAACAATTGGTGTGCAGCGATAGGATTTGTAAAACAAAACTCTTTAGCTTTATCAAAGTTTTTAGAGCCTTGACCTTGCACGCAATAGCATAAGATAGTCCAAGGCGAACCTGCAAAACCTATTAATGGCACTTCGTTGTTAAGTTTTTCTTTAGTTGCTTTTATGGCTTCGTAAACATAGTTTAAAGCTTCCTTTACATCAGGTACTATAACGTTATCTACGTCCTTTTGTGTACGAATTGGATTAGGTAAATAAGGACCAAAATTAGGTTTCATTTGCACCTCAATATTCATAGCTTGAGGAATTACTAAAATATCACTAAATAAAATAGCAGCATCCATACCGTAACGACGGATTGGTTGTACAGTAATTTCGCTAGCTAATTCTGGCGTTTGACAACGTGTAAAAAAATCGTACTTAGCCTTTATTTCCATAAATTCTGGAAGGTAACGACCTGCTTGACGCATCATCCAAACTGGTGGACGCTCTACTGTTTCTCCTTTTAATGCTCTTAAAAATAAATCGTTTTTCAACATATCCTTGTGTCCTTTCCGCGAAGACGGAAAATCTTTTAAATTATTATTACTTGATACTTTAAGTTGTCCTTTTGGTGGACTATGACATGTAATGTTGGTTTACTAACTCTATTACACTTTCTACCGTTGGTACTTTTGCTATACGTACATCTTTAAAATGTTTGCTTGCTTCTTTAGCGGTAGTTTCGCCAATACAAAAAGCAATACCATTGACATCATTTTCTTTTTTATAACTCTGTACTGTTGATGGGCTGTAAAACATAACACCTTCAATACTTTCTGGAAGACTAATGCTATCTAGCTTTGTTTGATAAGCTTCAATCTCGTTAACTGTGATATTGTTTTCTTTTAAGATAGATGGTAAATCATCTAGTCTTAAGTCGCTGCAAAAGTATGTTACTTCTGTACCTTCCATAAAATCTACTAAATATTGCGCTAGTTTTTTTGCGTTTTTTTCAGTGTGAGTGACTTTACCAATTCGCTTTTCAATCATTTTTTTGGTACGACGTCCTACACAGTATATGTTTTTAAATTGAAGCTCTATGGCAGAATAATTATTTAATAATGCTTCAACAGCATTTTGGCTAGTTATAACTACGTTTTTTATTTCGTTTTTAACAAATCTTGGGTGTATTCTATTTAAACTAATCTTTACAAAATCAGAGCTTTCTGCTTTTACTTTTTCGTTAAATAAAAAGCGTTGATCTTCAGTTAATGATTTGGTAGAATAGATGTTTGTTGGTATATGAGACTCTTTAAGCTCGTCCATTAAACGATTACCACCACGATCTAAAATGTAATTGGCACACCATTCTGCAATATCATGATGTTCTCCTACTGCTTTAACGCGTTTAACCTGTATTTTTTTAGTTCCGTCTTTGCTTAAAAGTATCCCTTCAAAAGTTAGCTCTTCATCTTTAATAAAGGCTAAAGCACCAATTGGAGCAGTGCAACCACCTTCAAGTTTGTTTAAAAAAGCACGTTCTATTGTGGTGCAAATTTCAGTTTCTTGATGATTTATTTCTGATAAGATTGCTAAGGTTTCTTCATCGTCAGCCAAAGCAGCAATCATAATTGCACCTTGTGCAGGCGCAGGAATCATCCAATCTAAATTAACAGCGTCTTCTGGTCTTAAGTCTAAACGCCCAATACCTGCAGCTGCAAAAATAGCTCCATTCCAATCGCTATCTTCTAGTTTTTGTAATCTAGTGTTTACATTTCCTCTTAAATCTACTAAGGTGTGTGTTGGAAAACGGTTTAACCATTGTGCACGTCTACGTAAACTTCCGGTTGCTATGGTTGCCTCTCTTGACCCTAAAAACTCTTCGTTGTTTTTAAAGACTAAAGTGTCCCTAACATTACCACGTTTTAATACTGCAGCTTGTACAATACCATTTGGCAGTAGTGTTGGTACATCTTTTAGGGAATGTACTGCAATATCAATATCTCCATTTAGCATGGCAATATCTAAAGTGCGTGTAAAAATTCCTGTAATTCCTAACTCGTAAAGTGGTTTGTCAAGTACGATGTCTCCTGTAGATTTTATAGGGACTAATAAGGTTTGATGGCCTAATGCTTGTAATTGACTTTGTACTGCTTTTGCTTGATATAAAGCTAACTCGCTATCACGAGTTCCGATTCTAATTATTTTAGACATGCTTTGCGGTGTTTTCTAATTGAAACACTTTTTTTATTAATTCCAAACTTTCGTCTGTTGAGAAAGCATCATCTTTTAAATGATGAGCGAAATGATTGGTTATTTTTTGAATAATTTTATTACTTATAATTTCGGCTTGTTCTTCGTTAAAGTTAGCCATTTTTTTGCGTTGCGTATCTAACTCGGCATTTTTAAAACCTTGTAGTTTATGTTTTAATGCCTTGATTGTTGGAGCAAACTTTCTAGTTTCTAACCATCCAATAAAGTCTGCTTTTATATCTTCAATAATACTTTCTGCTAAAGGTATTTGTAGTTTTCTGCGCTCTAAAGTCTCATCGGTAATTTGCGATAAATCGTCTAAATGTATGCGTTTTACGTTAGGTAAATCTGTTACGTTTTCGTCTACGTTTTTAGGAATAGATAAATCTAAAATTAATAAGTCTTTTTTAGATTGAATTAGTTGTTTATCAACCGTCGGGTTTTGCGCTCCAGTAGCTACAATTAAAATGTCAGCCTCATTTATTTCTTCTTGTAGGTTGGCATAATCCTTAACTACCAAATTAAATTTACCAGCAACAGCTTCTGCTTTTCCTTTGGTACGGTTTATTAATGTGATTTGCTCGTTTTTAGTATGTTTTACTAAATTTTCGCAGGTATTACGTCCAATTTTACCAGTACCAAATAATAGTATGTTTTTGTTGGTTACGTCTTCAATAGTATTTAAAATGTATTGAACAGAAGCAAAAGATACGCTTGTTGCACCAGAAGAAATTTCGGTTTCGGTTTTAATGCGTTTGCTTGCTTGAATTACAGAGTTTACTAAACGCTCAATAAAAGGGTTTAGTAAGCCATGTTTTTTAGACTCGATAGTACTTTTTTTAAGTTGTCCAATTATTTCAAAATCTCCTAAAATTTGGCTGTCTAATCCAGAACCAACTCTGAATAAATGTGAAATAGCTTCTTTGCCTTTATAGATATATGCAAATTTTTGAAACTCTTCAACAGTTCCTTTTGTGTTATCGCACAATAGTTGAATTAATTGATATGGATGTTCTGCAAAACCGTAAATTTCTGTACGGTTGCAAGTTGACGTTACGATTAGGCTTTCTACTCCGTTTGATCTAGCTTGGTTTAAAAGGGCTTCTTTAGAAGATTCATCTAAACTAAAATGACCTCTAATTTCTGCATCTGCCTTTTTATAGCTTAAACCTAACGCGTAAAAATATGTGCCTGTTGACATGTGATAGTGCTCCATTTACCTGACTGGGACTTTATTGTTAGCAAATTTATGTTGTATATTATTTAAAAAGTAACGCTAAAAGAACTTTTAATAACGATTGTGGTTTTTTAATCGTTATTTTAACGTAACAATGATATTTATCATATTTTTGTAGCGAAATCAATGGTTTTAAAGCTTGTTGTTTAGAATCAATCTAAATAAAATAATTTTATGGCACTTATTAAAGATCTTAAAAATGTCGCTGAAGGTTCGTTTAACGAAACACAGGTTGATCAGGATGTTTTTGTTTTAACTTATCAAAATGAAACGTCTAATAATCAGATTGTTGAGCGCTTTATTGATAGTGGTTTTATTCAATTTCATTTTTGTTTAAAGGGTAATAGTGACTTTATATTTAACAATGGTAACTACGTTTTAAATATTGCTGAAGAAACCTCATTGCTGCTTTATAATCCGCAAAAGGACTTGCCTATTAATCTACATGTAAAGCCTGATTGTTGGTTGGTTTCTGTTTTAATATCTATAAAAAAGTTTCATGGTTTGTTTTCTCAAGAAGCCGATTATATCACGTTTTTAAGTAGTGATAATAAGGATAAAAAATATTATAAGGATGGAAAGATATCGCCATCTATGGCTATTGCATTAAATCAAATTATTAATTATAACTTAAACTCATCTATTAAAACTTTGTATTTTAAAGGGAAAGCATATGAGTTACTTAGCTTGTATTTTAATAGAGGAGAGGATGCAAACATTGATCAGTGTCCCTTTTTAGTAGATGAATCTAATGTTGCTAAAATTAAACAAGCCAAAGATATTGTAATTGCTAGAATGGCAGAGCCACCAACTTTACAAGAACTGTCTGAAGAAATAAATTTATCGCTTAAAAAATTAAAAGAAGGATTTAAACAGATTTATGGAGACTCTGTTTTTAGTTTTTTGTTTGATTATAAAATGGAGGTTGCAAGAAAGCTTTTAGAGACAGGTTCGCACAATGTCAACGAGGTTGGTTTGCGTGTTGGATATAGTACAGCTAGCCATTTTATTGCTGCTTTTAAAAAAAAGTACGGGATTACTCCTAAAAAGTACATACAGTCCATATAAAAAAAGCGCTTAATTTATTAAGCGCTTTTTGTTTGTTTAGTAACCATTATCGTCCAGTCGTCTGCGGTTTTTATGGATAACTAGGTCTAAAACATCTTTCATTAATTTATCTTCTTCCTCGTTTTGATCGATATAATTACCACTGTAACCAGAGTCGTAATAGACTTCGGTCTGGAGTCTGTCTTTTGTTTTAGATTTTAAAAATCCTGCATAATATAAACGTTTGGTTTCATCCTTATCCTCTTTTTGTACTAACAGATAAAAATACATGTCTCCTTCTTGATCGTCGTCTGTTTTAAAGGTTTTTTTGCCTAAAAAATGAATAGAATCTCTTTCTTTTTCGATGGTCGTGTTTCCAAACAAACTAGATTTAGCATACATTTCTTGACTAATTTTTTCTGTTAGATACGGTTTGTATAGCTTTTTGCGATACATTTTGTCTACTAGGTTGGCCTGGTTTTTATAGTCGTCTATTGTTTTTTCTTTTAATTTTTCTGGTATTGCTTCTCCAGCTTCTTCTAGTAATACATAATATGTTGTAAGCGCAGTGACATTGTCGCTATCTAATAGTTTGTTAAAAAAGTTTTTAGCTTCGGCTTCTTTTCTAAACGGAAAAATTAATTTTACAAAAGCATATAATGAGCTACTATAAGATCTGTAATTATAACTTGCTTTAGATTTTAGGCTTCGTTTAACTTCTATTTTACCATCTTTTATTAATTGCTTTCTGTATTTTTTATATGCTTTTGTTTTAATAACACTACTGTCTTTTAGTTTTGCTAACAGCTCGTAAATAGGCTCTTTATATTCCTCAATTGATGTATACTCCAATAGGTCAGGAAAAAGTGTTTTTTTTAGCGCTAACGAGTCGTTATAATTATAAAACATTGAGCTAATAGATCCACTTAAGGGTAGGTCTTTGTTAAGTAGGTCTAAAAAAGTAGCATAAGATTTTTTTGTTGATTTATTTAAAAGTGACCTTAAAATAGTGTTTTGAATATCAGGTTTAGAGTAAGACTCTTCGTATAAATTATTTAAAAAAGCATCTGTTCTAGGGTCTTCAAGTTTTGCTAATTCTGAAATTAAAAAAGTTTTAAAATCTTCTTTATTATCCGGAAAATCAAAGTTTTTAATCAAATCTATCATAGTGCTTGCGTTAGATTTATTAAACTTTACTTTATTTTTTGCTTTAAATACTATGCTGTCATTATCACGTAGTGCTTTAAAAAAACGTTCAGTTTTGTCACTAAAAACAGATTCTCCTAACAACGTGTCTAAGGGTTGAAATGTATTATAAAAATTAGCGATAAAAGGTGTTGGTTTAGAAAGCGTATCTGTTAGGCTTTTAATTTCAAAAAGAGCACCTTTATTAAGTATGTTTTTTACTAAGATTGCTTTTGCACTTAACGAGTCTTTTAAGGTGTACTCATAAACATACTGATTATCTTTTTTGTACTTTTTCTTGTCAGAAATGTTATATTTTTTGAATCCGTCAATTTTTTCAACAGCTTTTAATTCTGCATCAATTTCATTCCATAGGCTATCTACATTTTTGTACATCTGCAAATCATGAAATTTTAGTTTGCTTACGTATACTTGCTCATTTGATTTTGAATAGTAAGTGGTGCGCTTAGTTTTTTCTTCGTAATCTTTAGGTGTACTATAGCTGTAATAGTCGTATGGAGGTGTTGATTTTGTGTTAGTGACTACAGAAAAATGTAACGATGTGTCAATTATTTTTGTAAACCCTTCCTGATTAATAGATGTAAATTTAAAGGATTTAAAAAAGTTATCTGCTAAGTCTTTATCAGTACCAATGTAGCCTAATAAAAAGTAGCTTCCGTCTTTTACTATGCTTTTTAAGTGGATGTTTTCTAAAGACGTTGAGTCCTTTTTTGCTACACCTTCATAACTGTAATATTTGTTGTTTTTGTACTCTCCAGTAGAATCTTCAATTTCAAAATCTTTGAAAAAGTTGGTAACAATATATTTAGCTTCAAATTTATCTTCTTCAATATAGTAAACATCGTTAAAAGCGACTTCTTTTACAAAATAATAATCGTCTTTTATTTTACCTTGGATTAATTTTTGTCCTGCATTTTGCACGTTATCTGTGGTATGGTATTCTGGAAAATTAACCTTGTATTTGTTGTAAGCAGAGGTAAAGGTTGTTAATGTATTTGTTGGTGTTTTAAATTTTATAGATTTAAATATTGGTGCTTCATTTTTTAAAACATACTCTTTTTGACCAGCAAATTTTATCACGACTACTTCTAAAGGTGTTTTGTATATATGATATTTTTGATAGTCACCTTTTTTAGTTTTGTTTAAAATACTAATACCTGGATACGGATTGGATAGTATTTCTTTTTTGATAATATCTCCAGGAATATCCTCAAATAAAAAATTATCTAATCTATCTAAAGAAATTTCTTTGTCGTTTGGTAAATAATCAAAAGTATTAAACCTACTAATAGTTAAATACGCACCATTGGTCATGTCTGGTGATATGTAATATTTTTGACCACCATAATAAAACTCATAAAGTTCTGTAAAAGCCTTTAGGGTTAAAAAACCGTCAGGTGTACTTTGTTTTGTAATGCTAGTTGGTGCAATAAATGTTTCAATTTGTTCTTTTTTAGTTTGTGCGACGTTCGTTTGTTTAGATAGCAAAGGTTTTACTGTGTAACCTTTGTTTTTAAGCATTTTAAGCATCCCTTTATTTCCTGGTAAATGTGCAGCACCAACACCTGCAAATACGGATTGTGATTGCATTAATGAGTCTAAAACATGTACCATGTTGGCATTGCGTATGTACAACATGTTTTCTCTAAAATACTCAGTGTTAGAAGCAACTCCAATAGAGTCTAATAAGGCTAAATTGCGATCTCTATAGGTGTTTTCTTGAACTAAGTAAGGGTTTTCTTTTTCGTATAATTTAGTTAACCATGGGTCAATTTTGTTTTTTCTAGCATTGCGTTGCGCTTTAGAGACTAAATAACGAGACTCTTCAATATCTTCTAAGCTATAAATGGCTTTATTTTTCTTTTTACCAGCTTGATAAATAAACATATCCAAGTAGGTTTCTTCTTCAAAATTATCGGCATAACCATCTTTACGATACAGATAACCATTAATCATTCTGTTATCAGATCTTATACTGCCTCTAATAGCAACTTCCTCTGGATGTTCTATTCCAAAAAGTGTTGAGTAAAAATTTTTGTCATAACTCTGAGAGTAATTTTGAGGAGTTAAAGTCGTTGTCTGGTAATTAAAAGCTAACCAAGTGGAAGGGTCAGACTCTAAAGCAATGCTCTCACTATTTTCTAAAGCCTTAAAAAAAACATCATCTAGTCTAAAAGCAACTTTTGCACTAACGTGCATTGTGCCATAAATATATGACGATTTAGTTAAATTGTTTCCAGAGATTTCCCAAAGCAAACTTTGTTGGTTATTTTGATTTTGTGAAAGTGAGGTAAATGAAATTGCACAGAAAAGTGCAAATATGTAATTTTTCATATATTATTAATATCTACTCGTAAATATATCAAACTTAATTTTAACTGAAAGATTTTGATTATATTATAATAAGCTATAAGTATAATCAACGTCTTAAGTTTATTATATATTTTAAATTAGAGTTGTATTTTTGCATCTGAAAAAGATAACAGATGAAAAAAGGAATACTACTTGTAAATTTAGGGTCACCAGAAAGTCCGACTCCAAAAGATGTTAAAACTTATTTGGGAGAATTTTTAATGGACGAGCGTGTTATAGATGTTCCGCTTTGGGCTAGGACGCTTTTAGTTAAAGGAATAATTTTAAACACTAGACCTAAACAAAGTGCAAAAGCTTACCAGAAAATTTGGTGGGATAATGGGTCACCATTAATTGTGCTTTCAGAGCAGTTACAAGAAAAGGTTCAGGAAAAAGTAGACTTTCCGGTAGCTCTAGCTATGCGTTACGGAAGTATGACTATTAAAAAAGGGCTTCAAGAATTGGTTGATAAAGGTGTGGAAGACGTCTTTTTAATTCCGTTATACCCTCAATTTGCTATGGCAACTACCGAAACCATTTTGGTGTTAGCAGAGGAGGTTAGACAAGCCAATTTTCCTAATTTAAAAATTGATAGTTTACCGGCTTTTTATAATAAGACAGATTATATTAAAGTGTTAGCCGAGTCTATTAAAGGACATTTACAAGGTAAAAATTACGAGCATTTATTATTCTCGTATCATGGTGTTCCAGAGCGTCATATTAGAAAAAGCGATATTACTAATGGACATTGTAAAATTGATGGTAGTTGTTGCGAAACCGCAAGTAAAGCACATGAGTTTTGTTATAGACATCAATGTAAAGAGGTTACTAGATTAGTTGGACAATATTTAGGTTTGGAAGACAATACGTATTCTACCTCGTTTCAATCTAGATTAGGTTTTGATCCATGGTTACAACCTTATACAGATCGTACTATAGAACGTTTAGGTAAACAAGGCATAAAAAACATGGCGATTGTTACACCTGCTTTTGTTAGCGATTGTTTAGAGACTTTAGAAGAAATAGCAATGGAAGGAGAAGAAATTTTTCATGAAGTTGGAGGAGAAGGCTTTACAACAATACCTTGTTTAAATACAGATCAAAATTGGGTAAACTTATTAGCAGATTGGATTAACGATTGGTCTAAAACTGCTGTTAAGGGATAATGCAGACAAACAAATCTTCAAACTTAGGGACAGAAGCCATAAGCAAACTCTTGATAAAACAAGCAGTGCCTGCATCTATTGGTATTTTGGTAATGTCACTAAATATTTTAGTGGATACTATTTTTGTTGGTCAATGGATTGGGTCTACAGCAATTGCAGCTATAAATGTTGTGCTACCAGTCTCTTTTTTTATTGCTGCCTTAGGTATGAGTATTGGTATTGGAGGCTCTTCAATTATTTCTCGAGCTTTAGGTGCAGACAATAAAGAAAAAGCTTTAAAAACCTTTGGTAATCAAGTCTCTTTAACATTATTATTTACTGTAAGTTTTTCTGCTTTTGGGCTTTATTTTGTAGACCAATTAATTCCTGCTTTTGGAGGTAAAGGTGCTATTTTTGATCCAGCAAAAGTGTATTATGAGATTATCCTGTATGGAGTTCCTGTGTTGGGATTTGTAATGATGGGTAATAGTGTTATACGTGCAGAAGGCAAACCTAAATTTGCAATGTATGCTATGCTAATTCCTTCTGTTGGAAATTTAGTATTGGATTATATTTTTATTGGAGTATTAGATATGGGAATGTCTGGTGCTGCTTGGGCTACAACAGGTTCATATATCGTGTCATTTTTGTTTATTTTCTGGTATTTTTTATCAGATAATTCTGAATTAAAAATAAACGTTTCTCATTTTAAATTACATAAAAAAATAGTCACCGAAATCGGTTCGTTAGGTTTTGTAACCCTATCAAGACAAGCTGTAGTTAGTGTTACTTTTTTACTAGTTAATAATGCGTTGTTTGATTTTGGTGGCGAAACATCTGTAACAGCATATGCAATTGTAGGAAGGATGAGTATGTTTGCGTTATTTCCTGTGTTTGGAATTACGCAAGGGTTTATTCCTATTGCAGGATATAACTTCGGTTCAGAGCAGTACGATCGTGTTAAACAGGTAATTTATGTTGCTATTAAATACGCGACTATTTTAGCAACTATAGTTTTTGCTATTTTAATGTTGTTTCCAGAAGCTATTACTAAATTATTTACAACAGATATACAGGTTTTAAAAGTTACACCAAACAATATGCGTTGGGCTTTTGCTGCCATTCCTATATTAGCAATTCAGTTAATTGGAGCTGCTTATTTTCAGGCAGTAGGGAAGGCTTTACCTGCGTTATTCTTAACATTAACAAGACAGGCTATTTTCTTTATTCCTTTAATGTATATATTACCAATGTATTTTGGCGAATTTGGTATTTGGGTGTCCTTTCCAATTTCGGACATTTTATCTACAATCGTAACCGCTTTCTTTTTACGTAGGGAAGTAAAGCTTAAACTAAATTAGTAATTGCCTATATTTAACTAGTTATTTTAAAAAAAACTATGGAGTACTATAATTACATTAAATCGTTACATCTCATATTTGTAGTCACGTGGTTTGCTGGTTTATTTTATATACCAAGATTATTTGTTTATCAAATAGAAGCCTTTTATAAACCCTCTCCAGATAAAGAAATTTTAGGAGAGCAGTTAAAACTTATGGCTAAACGCTTATGGTTTATTATTACTTGGCCTAGTGCTATATTAGCTACAATTTTTGCAGTTTGGTTATTAATTTTACAACCGTTTTGGTTGCAGCAACCTTGGATGCATGTTAAGTTAACCTTTGTGGTATTGTTATTTTTATATCAATTTCAAACACATGTTTATTTTAAACAATTACAAAATGATGTGGTTAAAAAATCTTCAAATTTTATGCGTATGTATAATGAAGGTGCCACATTTATTCTTTTTGCAGTTGTCTTTTTAGTAATACTTAAAAGTGCCATAAATTGGATGTTTGGCGTTATAGGTATTTTTGTTTTAGGGGTTTTGCTTATGTTAGGCTTTAAGGTTTATAAGCGCATCAGGGAGAAAAATCCAAAAGCTTAATCTAAGCGTTGTTAAATCTTATGTTTTTGGTGTGATTATTGTTATATTTAAACAATGAAAATTACTAGACTTTCTTTACGACTTCGCATCTTTTTTGCGATGATTTTTTTGGTTCTTTTGGCATCCATTTTAATTGCGCTAGTTGCTGCTTACCAGTATAGCGAAGAAACTCAAGATTACCATAAGTTACGTTTAGAAAGAAAAGAAATTAGTATTAAACGTCACATTAACTTTATTATTAAAGAAACCTCTTTTGAGGTGGTTCCAGAAAAGTTACCCTTAATTTTTAAAGATGAAATCTATAAAATAGCTAACGTACATGGACTTCAGGTTAACTTGTACGATTTAGAAGGGTCCTTACTAATTTCTTCCAAAGCAGCATTGCCTTATGATATTGCAGAAAAATGCGTAAAAGCGGAAGCGCTTAATACATTATCTAATACTACTACTCATAGATTTGTCGAGTTAAGAGAAGAAAAAGGAGAAAGTTTTAGATCGTCTTATACCTACATTGTCGATGAGAAATTTAAACCATTAGCTATATTAAATTTACCTTATTTAGAAAATGATGACTTTTTATCTAAAGAGTTAAATGAATTTTTTGAGCGTTTGGGATATGCCTACCTTTTAATGTTAATTATAGCGATTGTTTTAGCTTATTTTTTGTCAAAATATATAACTAAAACATTAAAAACTATTAGTGATAAAATGAATCAAACACGTTTAGAAAAACGTAATGAAAAGATAGAAATTGAAAGCACAACAGAAGAAATCTCTACTTTAGTAAAGGCATATAATAGCATGATTGATCAGTTAGAAGAAAGTGCTGTTAAGCTTGCTAAAAGCGAGCGGGAACAAGCTTGGAGAGAAATGGCTAAACAGGTAGCTCATGAGATTAAAAATCCATTAACACCAATGCGTTTAACGGTTCAAAGTTTTCAGCGTAAGTTTAATCCAGAAGATCCAGATATAGTACAAAAATTGGATGAGTATAGTAAAACACTAATACAGCAAATTGATACTATGAGTGCAATTGCAGGTGCTTTTTCTAATTTTGCTAAAATGCCAGCACAACAAAACGAACTACTTGATGTGGTTAAAATTGTAGACTTAGCGTTGGATATTTTTAATGAAGATTATATCCAGTTTGCACCAGAAAAAGACGAAATTATTGCCAAATTTGATCGTACTCAATTAATTAGAGTGATTACTAATTTGGTTAAAAATGCCATACAAGCCATTCCAGATGATAGGATACCTCAAATTATTGTAAAAGTAATTGAGGATAATAATCGCGTTGTTTTAACTATTTCGGATAACGGAATAGGTATTTCTGATCAAAATAAAGACAAAGTGTTTGAGCCAAAATTTACAACAAAGTCTAGCGGAATGGGTCTTGGTTTGGCAATGGTAAAAAATATAGTAGAAACCTATCAAGGAACAATTACCTTTACATCTGTTAAAGATGTTGGAACAACCTTTACGGTTTCATTTCCAAAAGAATATTAAAACATTTACATATGAATTTCGAAAACATACTTACTAAAACAGCAAACGGAATAACAACTATTTCAATTAATAGACCTTCAAAATTAAATGCGTTAAATAAGGCTACTATTACTGAGCTTCATCATGCATTTGATAATGCAAATAAAGACGCAGACACTAAGGTGATTATTATAACCGGAAGTGGAGAAAAAGCATTTGTAGCAGGAGCAGATATTAGCGAGTTTGCAAATTTTACAGTAGAAAATGGTGGTAAATTAGCAGCGCTTGGTCAGGAAATGTTATTTGACTTTGTTCAAAATTTACAAACTCCTGTAATTGCAGCTGTCAATGGTTTTGCGCTTGGTGGAGGATTAGAGTTGGCGATGGCTGCACATTTTAGAATTGCCAGTGATAACGCAAAAATGGGATTGCCAGAAGTAAGCTTAGGTGTAATACCTGGTTATGGTGGTACGCAACGTTTACCACAATTAGTTGGTAAAGGTCGTGCAATGGAAATGGTTATGACTGCAGGAATGATTGATGCTGATACAGCATTAAATTATGGGTTAGTTAATCACGTTGTAGCTTTAGAAGAATTAATACCTCTTGCCGAAAAAATAGCAAGTAAAATTATGCGTAATTCTAGCGTAGCAATTGGTAAAGCTATTCAAGCAATAAATGCTAACTACACAGATGGTGTTAATGGATTTGATATAGAAATTAAGGAATTTGGTGCTTGTTTTGGTACAGCAGACTTTAAAGAAGGTACAACTGCCTTTTTAGAAAAACGTAAAGCAGATTTTCCTGGAAACTAAAAAATAGCTTTCTAAATATTAAACAAAAAAAAAGACGCATTATTGCGTCTTTTTTGTTTTTTGGATACTAATACTAAAAGTTGACAATTGATGTAAATGTGCGTCCTTCGTAAGTAATAACGACTTTATAATCTTCTTTTTTATCTTCTAATAATTTGAATTTTTTACCAAAATTGATAGCATCTTTAACGGTTTCGGTATGTATTTTTTCAAAATAGCTTCCGTTAGTGTTGTAAAAAATTTCAATTTTATAATCTGTAGGGTTTTGGTTGTATGATGTTACATACACCATATTGTTTTTAGCGCTAACCACAGGTTTATTAATTACCGTTAATTTAGCTTTATTAAAAGTAACTACAGATAAATCTACTTTAAATGGGTAAGTTCTAATTTGATGTTTTTTATCTAATTCAAAAATATAACTTCCATCAGGTAAAGATGTCAAATCAAATGACTTATTATATTGACCGCTTTTTTCGATAGCCTCTTTATATAAAATAATTCCAAAAGCATCTTTAACTAATAATTGATCACCTTGGCTAACGTTTTCAAACATTAATAACGTTTTTCCGTCCTCTTTGTTTGTAAAAGTTACGGCTTCTGTTGCGTTGCTGCTTAGCGTAGCAAATACGATTGCTAAAGCTAAAATGTGTTTCATAATTTTTTTCATAATCTAAATCTTTTTAAGGATTACAGGTGCAAAGTTAATATAGAAGAGTAGTTTTAATAACAAGTCATTTGGCAACTTTATATGCTATTTTAACTTAATTACGTATTACGAAAACGTTATAGGTTAAAATAACACATATTAAAGCTAAATTAGCATACAACCATACTATAAGTTGTTGTAATTTTGTCAAAAGTTTAATGCAGTGAATACTAAACCTACATTTAAAAAAATTACACCTAGTTTTGGAAGCTCTATAATTGCGGTTCAAAAAACTAAAAAACGTAAACGAAGTGATGCATTTTGGCATTTTCATCCAGAGGTAGAGATGGTGTATGTTAATAAAGGAAAAGGAAGACGACATATAGGTAATCACTTGTCTTATTTTAATAATAGTCAGTTAATATTAATTGGTTCCAATTTGCCACATAATGGATTTACAGACCGTTTAACTTCTAAAGGAAAAGAAACCTTAGTGCAATTTCATCCTCAATTTTTAGGTGATGCGCTTAATGCGTTACCAGAAATGAAAAATATTTTGCAATTGTTGGAGCGCGCAAAAAAGGGAATTCTGTTTAAGCCAGAAATAAAAAAAATAGTAGGTCCTAAAATAGAAAAGCTTCCTAAGTATGAAGGTATAAAGCGAATTACTAAACTTTTAGAAATTCTAGAATTGTTGGCAATAACCAATGATTATACATTACTTAATGAAAACGGTTACGTTTTTGAAACCCAACCGCAAGACACTAATAAGATTGATAAAATTTATAAATACGTTAATAAAAATTTTCAAAATCATATTACATTAGATCAAATAGCGCAGGAGGTAAGTCTTACTGTGCCAGCTTTTTGTCGTTATTTTAAAAAGATTACAGGAAAAACATTTACGCAGTTTGTAAACGAATATCGTGTCTTTTATGCTACAAAATTACTAACAGAAAGCCAAAGTAGTATTACAGATATATGCTTTGAATGTGGTTTTAATAACTTTTCTCATTTTAACAAAGTCTTTAACGAAGTGGTTGGTAAAAGCGCATCAAAATATAGAAGCGAAATAAAATCCATGGTGCAGTCTTAAATTTGTAAATTTTGTTATTTTCGTGACTTATTTAATAATTTAATCAATCAATAATTTATTTATGAAACTAAAATTACAAATTACATTACTTACTGTTTTAGCTGTTTTTATGAGCTGTAGCGAAGATTCTGCTACAGAAGAATTTAACCAAGCAAATCAAAATGCATCAGTTAAATTAATCACTAATTTGTCTGTTGTGTCTGCTCAAGATGCTTCAGAAAACCAATCTGTTACCATTAATTATAACGGAAATAATCAGGTCGCTAACATCACAGATGGTGTAGAAACTAGCATATTAGTTTATGACAATGACAACTTAACAAATGTAACAGGAGAAGGTGAAACATTAAATGTAGAAGAATTGTATGAATCGCCTTATGATGCTTTTGAAACAGGAGAAGTTTTGCAATATGATAGTAACATGAATCCTGTTAGTATTAGATTTTTAGAAGAAGAGTTTGACTTTGTTGCCAATACAATGAGTGTAGTGGAATATTTTGCAGAAATTGAATACGACGCAACACCAAATCCATTTTTTTACACGCTAGAAGCAGCCGGAATTATTGATGTGTTGGATAATGTAGATTTAAACTTTAGTATGGATGTTCAAGCACCAGAAATTGTACAAGCTAGATTATTATTACCTACAAATAACATTAAAAAAATTACGTATAAAGATGAAGATTTAACACCAATCTATCAGATTGTTGCTAATTATGTTTATGATGCTCAAAATTACCCTTCAACAGGAACTGTAACGTCTACAGATTTAGAGGATGATAGCGTAAGTGTATATACAACTACTTTTACTTATATGGAGTAAGCACATTTAATCAGTAAAAAAGGTTATTTTAATGTTAGTATTGACTAACTTAAAATAACCTTTTTTTATTTCTCACCTTCCCATTCTGCATCAAATTGTTTTAAAAAGTCTACATAAAGCTTATTCATTTTTATTATCTGAACTGGTATTTAATTTAATCCGTTCAACCAATTTTGACGCTATTAAAAAAGTTTCAATTTTATTATATAAATCTTCATATTTATGAATTGTATCTTTTAATTCAATATCAAATTTATAATTCATGTATGGTTCTATTGGATTAAATTTATAATTACCATCACTCTTGTTTTTGCTCCATTCTAAAGATTTTAATAAAAACAAGACTTCACTACTTTCAGAGACTATTGAATTTTTATTTGTCTTAGGGAAAATATTTACTTTGGAAGTTGATTTACTAACTCTATTCCAAGTAACTTTTAATTCATTATTTTCAAAATGGTTTATTTCAGTATTTGGAAAAAATAATATATAGCTCATAAAGACTACTGGGCAGAGATTCCAAATAGCATGAAAAATCATAGATTTAATAATACTAAAGTTAATACAGATCCAAACTAAAAATAAGCCCATAGCAAATCTTATAAATAGAGGCGCAAATATATATTCGATATTATTTATATAATCATTGTTTAAATGCGCAAATGAAAACAGCAAAGCATTTAATAAAATTAAGATATTAAGACTAACATTGTTTTTTTTAGAATTGTAATAGAATAAAGAAAGTATATAGGGTACAAAAACTATTTTTAATGCAATAGTATTGCTGAAAACTACTAATAGTATTATTGCAATTAATGAAAACCATTTTAATATTTTGTTTTTAGTAAATACACCACGGAATGTAATTTCTTCTAATATTGGAGCTATTATTAATGCTGCAATTATAAGAAAGTTATATGGTATTGAAAAAAAAGAACTGTTTGGTTGGATGCTACTTGAAATAGGTAGTGACTGCGAGAGGTATAAAGCCAATAGACCTAGGGTTAAAAAAAATAACCCTAAGCTCATTAGCCAGTTTTTTTTAAACAATTTAAATTTCATTATTTAGTTTGGTATACAATCTAAGCTACAGCTTTCTCCACCAAAAAAACTAGATGAAGCCTGCATATTTGTTGGAGTACCACCAGATTGAAAACAAGCTTTGATTTGTTCTAAACAAATTTTTGTCATATCAATACCGCTGCCTGTAGAAGTTACAGCATCTATGATAGAGTCAAGAACTAAACCAGCAATTATTTCAATACAAGTCCAACAATACTTATCTAAAGCTGGATTTTTATCATCTGTATTTGTACTTGTTAAAATAGTTTCTGATTCAAAAGTTAAGTTATTTAATTCAACACCATTGCTTGCTAAAACACTAAAATTTAATTTATTACCATCAATTACTTCAAAGTTAAAGTATGTCAAAGTTTCAGTATTATCTAAACTATTATGTAAAGTAATTGTATAATCTTCATTTTTTTTATCGTTTATTACTTCTGTTTTTAAATCACTAATAATGTCATAATCAAAATTACCATTATTAAATTTTCTAATTTTATTATCTTTGAATATTATATAATTATTGTTTTGAAATGATAATACTCCTTTTCTATCAATTTTTAAACTTTCTTCAAGTGACAAGTCTGTACGAGTGTCATCTGTTTCTGTTTTTTCTGTAGTGCATCCAACTGTCAATAACGACAGACAAAATACAAGTATAATACCTTTGATATATTTATTTTTTTTCATTTTGTTAAATTTAATAATTAAAGTTTTTCATTTTGTTTGATTTTATCGCGCGATATTAGATTTAAAAATAAAGTAGATTTTTTAATCTTTATTTTAATAACTTAAACAATAGTAAAAAAAAAAACGACTTAATCAATTTTTTTTCATTTTGTGCTTTTTATCTGAAAATGGTTTTGTTATTACTATTAAAATGGTGAATAGTTGAAAATTTCAGAATCACTAAACTAGTATAATTTATTTCTCACCTTCCCATTCTGCATCAAATTGTTTTAAAAAGTCTACCATATATTGGTGTCGTTGTTTAGCAATTTTATAACCAGTAGTGGTATTCATTTTATCTTTTAAAAGCAGTAATTTTTCGTAAAAATGATTAATTGTTGGAGCGTTAGATGTTTTATATTCTGCTTTAGTCATATTTAAATTTGGTGCAATTTCTGGATCATACATAGTCCTGTTTTTAAAACCACCATAATTAAAGGTACGTGCAATACCAATTGCGCCTAAAGCATCTAAACGGTCAGCATCTTGTACAACATCCAATTCTAAAGATTTAAAGGCTTTTTCTGTACCTATATTAGAACTATAGGAGATGTTTTCAATAATTTTTATAACATGATTAATGGTTGCCGAGTCTACGTTGTATTTTAACAAAAAAGCACCAGCAACTTTTGGACCAATGGTACTATCACCATCATAAAACTTAATATCTGCAATGTCATGTAGTAAAGCGCCAAGCGCAACAACTAATGGATCAACTATTTCGCCTTTAGCTATTAGAAGCGCATTTTTATAAACACGCTCCACATGAAACCAATCGTGTCCACCTTCGGCATCTTTTAAAGTGTCTTTTACAAAGGTTTTAGTGGCTTCAATTAGCTCTTGGTTAAACATAAACTATAGTTTGGCTGGTTCAACCCATTTAAATTGATAAGAGTTTTCTGGGATTTTAATTCGGTCTGCCAAACGTAACATTCTGTCTGGAAGTTTCATTAAGTAATCACGTGCTTTTTCAGCGTCGTCGTTAAGGTCTGTTATTTTGTCAATTTCCCAACGTTTAATTAATTTTTGTAAAATGTCTATGTAGTCCATAGATGTATAAACACCTATACGTTGTGCAGTATTAGAAAACTCGTCAAAAACAGTGCTAATTTTACCTCCAGACTCTCTTAAAAAGTGAGCAGGCATTGTAATTTTTTGCTTCATCATATATTGAAACGCTAGCATCATTTGGCTTGGATCTACTTTAAAAATGCGCTCTACAAACTCGCTATAAGCATGGTGGTGTCTCATCTCGTCTCCCGAAATTATTTTACACATTCTAGCCAATTGCTTATTACCTTTTTCTTTGGCTAATTTTGCTACACGATTGTGTGAAACATAAGTTGCTAATTCTTGAAAACTGGTATAAACAAAGTTTTTATAAGGATCTCTAGCTGTACCAATATCAAAACCATCTGCAATAAGGTGTTGTGTGGTTTGTTCTATCTCGCGCATGTTAACACGACCAGAAAGGTATAGGTATTTGTTTAAAACATCACCATGACGGTTTTCTTCGCCTGTCCAATGTCTAATCCATTTTGCCCAACCATTTTTACCATCTTGTTCTACACCTTCTATATCCATAAGCCAAGATTCGTAAGTTGGTAATGCTTCTTCTGTAATCATATCTCCAACTAAAACCACCCAAAAATCATAAGACAATTCTTTAGACAATTCTCTAATTTCTCTTACCTCTTCAAAAAAGTTAGGACCTTCAGAGTTTGGTAAAAAATCAGAAGGTTGCCAAATTTTTTCAACAGGGATTAAATATTTTTCTATTAAAGCATCAATATCTTTTTCTAAAAAAGACATGACTTCTAATCTTACATTTTTTGATGACATAACGTTATATTTTTATGCTATTTTTAATGGTAGTTTCTATGTGATTTAATAACGCTTCAGTAGAGTCAAAATCACTAGGTTTAACCGGTTTGTGTGCTGTAAATGTGATGTTATTTCCAATTCCCATAGGGAATTTTCCATAACGCAAATTTTTCCATGAATTATTGATAGTTACAGGAATAATAATTGCACTAGGCACATATTTTATTAGGGTTTCAAGACCTTTAGTATGGAATGGTTTAGGTTGTCCATCACGACTTCTGGTGCCTTCCGGAAAAATAACAGCAGCACGATTAGTCGATTCTATATAATCTGCAAATTTCCTAATAGCGACAATCGCTTGCCTAGGATTTTTACGGTCTATTAATACAGAGCCACCATGACGTAAGTTGTAGGATACACTTGGTAGTCCTTTTCCTAACTCTTTTTTACTAACAAATTTAACATGGTGTTTTCTAAAATACCACATTAATGGAGGTATGTCTGCCATACTTTGATGGTTAGAGACAATTAAGACAGGTTGAGAATTATCTAAAGGATAAGGGTTTATAAATTTATGTGTTGAGCCTAATAGGTTTACGCATCGCATTAAACAAAACTGAAGGTAATCCACACTTTTTTTATGTGCTTTATATCCAAAAACATTAAAACATATCCATTGTATTGGGTGAAAAACAACTAACGTTAACCCAAAAAACAGGAAATAAATAACAGATAAAGGATAGGCAATAATTTTTCTCATTTTGTAATAAAAATTCTATCTATCAAAAATAGAAAAACCACGTTTAAAAAACGTGGTTTTTCTGTAATACTTAGCTTAAGTTGTCCTTTAAAAAAGGCTTAACAATGCTCGTTATACGCATCAATAAGGTTTTCAGCAATTAATTCTGCTGGTCTTCCTTCAATATGATGACGCTCTAACATATGTACTAATTCTCCATCTTTAAATAAAGCCATACTTGGTGAACTTGGAGGAAAAGGTACCATGTGTGCTCTTGCTTGATCAACAGCCTCTTTGTCAACACCTGCAAAAACCGTTACTATGTGTGTAGGTTTTTTGTCATTTGCTAAACTCATTCTTGCTCCTGGTCTTGCGTTAGCAGCTGCACAACCACAAACCGAATTTACAACCACTAAAGTTGTCCCTTCTTTTGCAATTGCAGTATTTACTGCTTCAGCTGTATGTAATTCTTCAAAACCTACGTTAGTTAAGTCCTCACGCATTGGTTGTACTAATTCTGCTGGATACATATTCTTGTAATTTTTTATTTATAAATCTATCTCATGCAAAGATAATCAAAAACCATGCAAAAATTATTATGGCGTTACCTTATAACACTTATGGTGTCATAAGGTCAGGCTATCGCTACTCGCTCTCTGTGAGGAGCTCAGACAGACCGCTCCATCCTTAACGCACTAAACAGCAAACAACAGTAACAAAAGCAATTAAAAGTATACCAACAAAGTAGTATATTTACTTTTTAAAAAATTAGAACAAAATTTATGGCTGGATTAAAATGGATAGGTGCAACTTTAGGATGGACATTAGGTGGTCCAATTGGTGCAATTATAGGGTTGGCAATTGGTAGTCTAGGAGATGCTATGTCAGAAAAAGGAAACCTTTTAGGAAATGGTAACCCAAACAAACAGCAAAAAAGAGAACCAAATTACAGAACACAACCTAATTACAGAACCCAACAACAACGTCGTGCGCAAACAACGTCTGGAGATTTTGAGGTAAGTTTACTAATCTTAGCGTCTGTAATTATAAAAGCAGATGGTGTACAAGACCAACGCGAATTGGATTTTGTGCGTAACAAATTTGTTGAGCTTTATGGAAAAGATCGTGCTAATAAGGCTTTTAAATTATTTAAAAATATAAGTAATCAAAACGTGTCTACAAGAGATGTCTGTGGGCAAATCCAACAGATGATGGACCATGCATCACGTTTGCAATTATTACATTTTTTATTCGGAATTGCAAAAGCAGATGGCATGGTTACCGATGATGAAGAGGATCAAATTAACCGAATTTCTAACTACTTAGGCATTAGTAGTCGTGACTATTCTAGTATTAAAGCTATGTTTTATAACAGTAGCAATAATGCTTATACTATTTTAGAAATAGACAAAACAGCCACAGTAGATCAAATTAAAAAGGCTTACCGTAATATGGCTAAAAAATACCATCCAGATCGTGTGGAGCATCTTGGAGAAGAGCATAGAAAAGGAGCAGAGGATAAGTTTAAACAAGTCCAAAAAGCTTACGAGTTTTTACAAAAGGAGAGACGATTTTAATAAAACTATAGGAGACCTTTTTATGTTTTGACCATTAAAGAATAAAGATATTTTATGAATGATAAAAAAATATTAGAATTCTTTAAAACAGGTCAACGCGACAAAGCGTTTAAACAACTGTATAGTTTATATCCTAGAATAGAAAAACTAGTCTTATCCAAAGGTGGGAAACAATCTGATGCGCAAGATGTGTTTCAGGAAGCATTAATAATCCTAAATCGTAATTTAGAAAAATCAGACTTTAAATTAACAGCTTCGTTTTACACCTATTTATATTCCGTATCTAGATTTGTTTGGAAGGATATGCAATCTAAGTTTACTACTCAGGAGCTTCACGATTTAAAAGATAACGAAGTCTCAATATTTCAACATGTATTAGAAGAAAAAAAATATCGCTTTGCCGAGAACGCTTTTCGCGAATTAGGAGAACGATGTCAGCAGTTGTTACAACTGTTTTATGTACAAAAAATAACTTTTTCAGTCATTGCAACGATGATGCAGTTTAAGTCAGAAAAAGTGGCTAAAAACCAAAAGTACAAGTGCTTGAAAAAAGCGAAGGACATCTATCAAAATAATACCCAATCTTAATTCGGAACTATCATGGAAAAGCATATCTCGCAAATAGAACTAATCAACCAATACATAGACAAGCAATTGTCTGCAACTGAAAGGTTAAATTTTGAAAATCAATTAGAATCTAACCCAGAGTTTAACACAATTTACCAAGAGCAACTAATTTTTATTGAAGGCTTAAAACGCATACAGCTTAAAGCTGAAATTGCATCTGCTAAGCGTAGTTATATTAAGACAAAGTGGCTTAAAGTTTCAGGTTTAGTTATAGTGACTTTAGGGCTGTTACTATTGTGCTATTATTTGTTTTTTAATCAATCAAATGGTGAGAATCAAAAGGAGACTTTTCAAAATGAAAAACGTATTGGTACAGAAACTTCAGTAAAACTAACGGACTCTTCAAAACACAAATTTGTTGTTATTAAAAAAATTACAAAATCAATCGAAAATATAGAACAGACAAATGTTTATGGAGGAATTACTATTATTCAAGACACTATTTTAATAGAGAATTTAGGTTATTTCTCTAAAGCAGAATTTGATAGTAAATTCCCAAAATTAGCAAAACTAAAACCAGTTAATGATACTTTAGTAATTAATGAAACGGTAGCGTATCAAAAAACAGTTTCAGAAGTAAAATCAACAAAAGGACACAAGGAAAATACAGTTTCGGTTAAAGAAGGTGTTGCGGTTTCAAAAACATCTAAAAACACAAGTAAAAGCCTTATTTCGTTTTATAATTCAGTAAAAAAAGCACCACAGATTATAGAAATTAATACAGAAAAAAAAACGACTCTAACCTGTAAAGAAGGTACAGTTTTAAACATTCCAGCAAAATGTTTTATTGATGCAAACGGGAAATTAGCTAGAGGAAAGGTTAATATAGAAGTTACAGAGTTTTATAAATTGTCAGATATGTTATTGGCTAATTTAACCACAAAATCTGATGGCAACCAATTGGAAACAGGAGGAATGCTGTTTGTAAAAGCATTAAAAGATAATAAACAATTACAGTTAAAATCTGGAAGTAATATTGAATATGTATTCTCTTCACGTGGAAGTAAGAAAAAAGATATGCAGCTTTTTTTAGGTGAAGAAATTAAAGATGGCGTTAATTGGACTTTAGATAATATCACACATAAAAGTAATGCTGTTTTAACTACTTCTGAAATGGTTTTAATTGAAGAAGAAGACGTGGAAGTACCGATTCAATATGTAGAAGAAGTTCCTGTGTTTCCTGGATGTGAAGATGGTACAAACACAGCGAAAAAACAATGTTTTGATCAAGCGCTTTCAAAACTAATATCCAAAAATTTTAATGCAAGTATAGCTGAAGATTTAAAGCTAACTGGAAAACATAAAATTTTAACATCGTTTAAAATTGATAAAGAAGGAGAGGTTGTTGATATTCAAGCTTCTGCAGCGCATACTTTATTGGCTAAAGAGGCTATTAGAGTTTTAAAATTGATACCAAAACTAAAACCAGGTAAGCAGCGTGATTATACTGTAATTGTACCTTATAGCTTACCAATTAATTTTAATGTTGATGGTAGCACAAAAAATAATCCAAGTGTTATTACTATAAAGGATAAAACGTCTTTTGAGAAAAAATTTGAAGAGCGATTACAAAACAAAGATTCCACGACCACAGGATTAGTTGGTACTATAACAGCTAATGATGTGTCTAGATATGCTTTTTATGGTTCAAAATTAGGTTGGATTAATTGTGATCGTTTTATTAGAAGTAATAAAGATGCTATAAAATTTAAACTAAAAATAAAGGATGCAAACGGAGCAGATGTCAAAATAGTGTTTAAATCTTTAAACTCGATTTTACCAAGTAGAAGCGTTGGTGATAGTTATGATTTTGGAACAGTAACAGCAAATGAAGCAGTTATTTTAGTCGCTATTAAAAAGGTTGATGATAGACTGTTTTTAGGACTTAAAGAGGTGAGCACAAAGCAAATTACAATGTTAGACTTAAGTTTTAAAGAAGTTAGTCTTGACCAATTAAAAACAGAATTACGAAATTTAAATAAGGATTTTAATTAGCCTCTAAACAAAAAGAAATCGTCCTTCATATCTTCTATCTGCGCATCTTTATTAGTGATAATATAATCAATTGCTTTGGAGGTAAAGGTGTCTCCCTTTTTAGTCAATGATACAATATCATTATTAACAACAATCATATTATTTTTAAGAGCCAATTCTAATACAGTTTTGGCTCTTACTTTTTGCCAATTTATATGTTCTCTTAAGTGGTTTACGTGACGTTCTTCAACCTCATTATGGTTTTTTAAATGCAGTAAAAAGGTCAATAGGCTAACTTCTGTACGTTGTTGTTTTTCGCGATACATAACAGCTATTACACCTTTGCTAGGTGCAAATAAATACACAGCTAAAAACAATAAGCCTAACATCGTAGTAATAGATCCTGCAATGGATGCGTCTAATAAATGCGCTAACCAATAACCAGAAATAGCGCTAAATACTCCAAAAAACACTGCTAAAGCTAGCATCTTTTTTAAGTTGGTAGTTAGTAAATATGCGGTTGCAGCAGGCGCAATCATTAATGCTACAACTAAAATGGCTCCAACAGCATCAAAAGCACCAACGGTTGTCACGGAAGATACTGTCATTAATCCATAATGTATAATTGCAGGAGAGAAGCCTAATGAAGCAGCTAAACCTTTATCAAAGGTGCTTACTTTTAATTCTTTAAAAAAGGCAATCAAAAGCGTAATTGTAATTAGCAATATTATGCCAATAATCCACAACGATTTTGGGCCAATATCAATACCAGAAACGATTAGTCTATCAAAAGGAGCCAAAGCCAATTCACCTACCAAAACAGCATCAACATCTAAGTGGACATCGTTAGCATTTTTAGCTATTAAAATAACGCCAATACTAAACAAAGCAGGAAATACTAAACCTATTGCTGTATCCTCTTTTACTAAACCTGTTTTTTGGATATATTCTACTAATACCACTGTGATTACACCTGTTAATGCAGCTAATACAATTAGTAATGGCGAATTTAAATCTTGCGTAATAAAAAAACCAACAACAATTCCTGGTAAGATGGAATGACTTATTGCATCGCTTATCATTGCCATTTTACGTAGCACTAAAAAGGTACCAGGAATAGCACATGCAATTGCGACTAAACTAGCAATTAATTGTATTTCTATTTGAGCACTATTCATCTTCTGTTGATTGTTTTGTGTAAAGGTTGGAAGCAGTTTCAAACCCTGTTTTTGTCAAACTCCACATGTTTCCATCCAAAGTAACATAATTTTTTTCTACTAATTTTTGTAGTGTTTTACGTGTATAACCTTGAAAACTATTTAGTAATTTAATAGTATGTGGATGCGAAATATTTTCGTGTGTTTCAGCAATATGATACATAAAGGCTAAGGTTTTATGAAGCTCTAAATCGCGTCTATTTTTTATGAATCTAATTTGTTTAAATAATAAACCTCGGCTTGGGGAAAATACAAACGAGAATACTACAAACACAGCAGCTACTAATACAATAACAGGTCCTGTAGATAGATTAGTTTGACTAGCACTTATTGCAGTTCCAAAAACTCCAGAAAAGGCTCCAAATATAGCTGCTAGAAGTACCATTTTTGATAAGCTATTAGTCCATTGTCTTGCAGCAGCAGCAGGAGCTAGTAACATAGCGCTCATTAAAACAACACCAACTGTTTGTAGTCCTAAAACTATGGCTAAGACTATAAAACTGGTAATTAAAATATCAATGACTTTAGTGTTAAAACCTAAAGTTTTAGTGTAATCAGCATCAAAGAGTAAAATTTTAAATTCTTTCCAAAATAGTAACAATACAAATAAGCATAATCCTGTAACTATAGCCATTAGCCAAACATCGCTTTCTACCAAAGTAGCTGCTTGACCAAATAAATATTTATCCAAACCTGCTTGATTAGCATTGGGTTGTTTTTGAATAAAAGTCAGTAATAACATACCAAACCCGAAAAAAAGCGATAATATTAATCCTAAAGCGGTATCACTTTTTAGATGTGTTTTTTTTACAATACCTCTAATCCAAAAGGTTCCAATTAATCCACTTACTAAGGCTCCTAAAAGTAAAGTATTACTGTCTTTTGCACCTGTAATTAAAAATGCAATTGCAATTCCTGGTAAGGCAGCATGTGATATAGCGTCTCCTAATAAACTTTGCTTTCTAAGCACAGCAAAACTACCTAACATACCAGTGACTGCACCTAAAATTGCTGTTCCAAGTGTAATGGTTCGTAGTGTGTAGTCGCTAAAGACTAATGAAAAATATTCTTGTAAATCCATTATTCCTGAATACTTACTTTATAGTTAATACCATAAGTCTTGGTTAAGTTATCATCATTAAAAATGTCTTTAACTGGACCTGTTGCTATTTTTTTTACATTTAAAAAAGTAACCCAATCAAAATATTCAGGAACGGTTTGTAAATCGTGATGCACCACAATGACTGTTTTTCCGGCTTTACGTAATTCTTTTAAAATATTAATAATAGCAATTTCTGTGGTTGCATCTACACCTTGAAAAGGCTCGTCCATAAAATAAATAGATGCATTTTGTACTAATGCTCTAGCTAAAAATATACGTTGTTGTTGTCCGCCAGATAATTGGCTAATTTGTCTACCTTTAAATGGTAACATGCCTACTTTTTCTAAAGCTTCCAGTGCTGCTTTTTTTTGTTTTTGTCCTGGACGTTTGATCCAACCCAAACTACCATAAGTTCCCATGGTTACAACATCTAAAGCTGTTGTTGGAAAGTCCCAATCTACACTTCCTTTTTGAGGTACGTAAGCGACTAGTTTGCGTTGCTTGTCATAGGGTTTGCCATAAATAGTGACGCTTCCTGCTATAGGTTTTAATATGCCTAAGATAGATTTTATTAGTGTTGATTTTCCAGCTCCATTTGGTCCAACAATAGCCATAAGGACGCCTTCTGGGATTTCTAAATCAATATCCCAAAGTACAGGCTTGTAGTTGTATGCTACTGTTAGGTCATCTACTTTTACTGCTATATTTCCTGAGGAAGCAGTAGTTTTGCTCTTATTGTCACTCATGGTTTTTAATTTATTTTTATTCATTTTTTGCTTGTCCAAAAAACGAACCAAAAAAGGACATCCAAGCCAAGGAATTTTTCAGTTGTTAAACTGAAAATCAATTCGAAAACTTCGCGTCGAACTGCGTTCTCCTATTTTTCGAAGCTTTTCTTCATTTATTCTTCGCCTTGGCTCTCAATTCTTCGAATTGAAATAGGACATTACTTTTTATAAAATTATTGGTTAATCCTATTTTTTACTAACTACTAACTTATTTCAAAGCATTAACTATAGTGTTAACATTGTATTCAAACATACCAATATAGGTGCCTTCTAAAGTTCCTGCGCTTCCTAAAGCATCAGAATATAATGTACCTCCAATTTGTACATTATGTCCTTTTGAGTTTACTGCTTTTTGAAGTGCTTCAATGGTTCGTTTTGGTACAGAGCTTTCAACAAAAATAGCCTTAAGTTGTTTTTCAATTATAAAATTAGCTAAATTTTGAACATCTTTTACTCCAGCTTCAGTTGCTGTAGATAAACCTTGTAAGCCTACGACTTCAAATCCGTAGTTTTTCCCGAAATAATTAAAGGCATCATGTGCAGTTACAAGTATGCGTTTGTCTGCAGGAAGTGTTTCAATTTTAGAGGTAATTGTTTTTTGTAGTGTATTTAACTTTTCTATGTATTCATCTTCATTTGCCTTATAATATTTTGAGTTTTTTGAGTCTTTTTCGATTAAAACAGCAGTAACTTTTTGAGCAAATTGCTTAAAATATTCAATATTGAACCAAACGTGTGGATCGTAATTAGAAGCAAAATAATCTGAACCTATCAATGTTTTTTTGTCAATGTCTTCTCCTAAAGCAATAGGTGTTTTGGTTGTGTTTCCCATTTTTTCAAAGACTTCTACAAGCTTTCCTTCTAGGTGTAATCCATTGTAAAAAATGATATCTGCATTTACAAGTTTGGATACATCACCTTCGCTTGCTTTGTATAAGTGTGGATCCACACCACTTCCCATTAAACCATTAACATTTATACTGTCTTTACCAATATTTTTTACTAAATCAGTAATCATTGTGGTTGTAGTCACAATATTTAACTTCCCGTTATCTTTTGTAGTGTCATTACAGCTAAAAAAAACTAAGGTTATTAAGGAAAGGAGTATTAATTTTTTCATTGGTCTAAATATTTATTACGAAAGTACTAAAGTACAAACAATTAGTTTAATGTATACCTTATACCTAGGAAAACTCGTCTGCCTTGGTTTGGTCCATATACATATGAAGGGTCAAAGGTTAACCCATAAGGGTTGTCTGGTATTGCTTGTGCGTTACCTTGCGCATCAAATTGTACATTATTATCAAAAGGATCATCTGCTCTGGCAATGATAAAAGGGTTACCGTTATTTGGTGTCCAATTTAGTAAGTTTTTAATGCCTCCATAAATTTCAAAATTTTCAAGTCCATCGTAAGTTGCTTGAATGTTTTGAATACTCCACGTAGGTGAATATTCTTGTCTAGGATCTAGATCGCTTAATAAGGGTAAGCGCATTGGTCCATAAATGTTTCCTGTGTAGTCAAAGGTTAAATTTGTTGGGTAGTTTTTATATGAAAAAGACCAAGTACCTGTGAATTTTTCGGTTAAAATTTGTCTGGTTGTTACGTCGTTTTCAGTTTGATTTACATCTTGAAATGTGACACCCAAACTCCCTTTTATACCACTACCAAAAATAGCATCAATATTTAAACTAGCTCCTTTTGAAGTTGAGTAACCATTTAAATTATCATAAATTATTTGATTAGGATTTGTGTCATAATCTGGTATAATTGCATTTGTAAAATGTGTGTACCACATGGACGCATCTACAGTAAAAATCATGCCTTTTGTTGTGTATATTTTTTTTAGATAGTTAAGGTTGATGTTGTACGATTGTTCAGGATTTAAAGTTTCTTCAATAACAACCTCTCTTGATCCTGTTAATGCAGCATGCTCTTCTGTAAATAAATTGACAACCCTAAACCCTGTACCTGCATTAATCCTAAATATATCATTGTCTGTTGGTTTGTATCTGTAAGCTAACCTTGGTGTTACTATAGAACCATGTCTTTTATCATAGTCATACCTAAGTCCTAATAATAGTTTTTGTTTTTCTGTTAATGTTATTTCATCTTGAATAAATACTGAAGGAATAAATATCTTATCAGCCTCAATAGTTGCTGTTGTGTTGTCATTGTAGTAATTGTATCGTCCTGTTATACCAAATAATAAATCATTATTTTTTATTGGTTTGTCCCACGTTAATTGTCCAAAAGCAATACGTTGTTGTGCTAAGTATGGCGTGTCACCATACACTGAGTTTTGGTCATGGTCTGAATATGAAAATTGAAAATTCATGTTTTCTTTTACAGGAAGTTGGTATTCAGCTAGAAGTTCATACCTAGTTGTATAAATACTTTCGCCATAGACTTCGTTTCCTCCTCTGTAACTTTTGTTCCATTGTAGTTCTCCTCCCCAACGATCTTCATAAAAAAAGCGACCAGCTACAGATAATTTTTTATTGCTTTTACGTTTAAAGTCCCATTTTTGAAAAACAGAAATTCGGTTTTGTTGCGTGACATCCGTAAAATTATCGTTGTTATTATCAATTGGATTACTATAGTTAAAATAATTGACGCCTACCAAAACACTTGCGTTTTTACCAACATTAGTTTTAAAACCAACATCTGTATTTACTTCTCCCCAACCACTAATATTGCTGTCAGCAAAAAATATAGGAGCATTGTCAGGATGTTTAGTAATGACATTTATTAAACCACCAACCGCTTCACTACCATACAAAGATGACGCTGGACCTTTGACAATTTCGATTTGATCTATTAATGAATTTGGTATTCCTGACAAGCCATAAACCGTAGATAAGCCACTAACAATTGGCATTCCGTCTATTAAAACTAAAGTGTAAGGACCTTCTAAACCATTTATGTGGATGTCTCCAGTATTACATACATTACAGTTTAGTTGAGGTCTAACTCCATTTACATTTTGAAGCGCTTCAAAAATATTTGGAGTAGGGTTCTTCTTAAAAAAGGCGCTTGTATATACTTCAACAGGAACAGGACTTTCTAATCTATTAACTGCTTTTAAAGTGCCAGTAATAACGACTTCATCTAACGATTGATTTTGGATTAATTCAAAATTTATTTTTAAATCATCTATAACCTCAATTCTTTTTTTAAAGGTATTAAATCCAGTATAAGAAGCGGTAAGTATGTATTGTCCTTCTGTTATATTTTGGATAGTAAAGGATCCATTACTTGATGTTGTAGTTCCTTTTGTTGTGCTTTCAAGATAAACGTTTGCAAAGGGTAGTGGTAGTCCGTTTGAGGTAACTACACCTGATATTTCAAAAGCATTTTGGGCTTGACTGTAAGCTGAAAAACAAAACATAATTGCAATTATATACTTCATGTCTTAAAATATTTTTTTACAAATGTAATAATAAATTTAGATTAGTCTAAATTTATTATTTATTTTATTTAATTCTTATATTTGTCTGATATCCATATAAGGTTTATGATTACACTTACAGAAGAAAATTATATTAAAGCAATTTATCATTTAGGTAAGCAAGGTGCAGAGGTTGTTAGTACTAATGCTATATCAGAATCTATACAGACTAAAGCGTCTTCGGTTTCTGATATGCTTAAAAAATTATCTGAAAAAGGATATGCTAACTATGTAAAGTATCAAGGTGTTAATTTAACCGAAAAAGGTCAATCCGTTGCTATTAATATTATTAGAAAGCATAGACTTTGGGAAGTGTTTTTAGTAGAAAAATTAAATTTTACTTGGGATGAAGTCCATGAAGTTGCTGAGCATTTAGAACATATCAGATCAGAAAAATTAATTGATGAATTAGATGCTTTTTTAGAGTATCCTAATCATGATCCACATGGAGATCCAATTCCGGATAAACATGGAAATTTTAAACACATCGAAAAAATCATGTTGTCACAAGCCATTATTGGTAAAACTTATAAATGTGTTGGTGTGGATGATACTTCTTCAGCATTTTTAAAATACTTGGATAGCAACAAAATTGCTTTAGGAACTAAGATTATTGTTACGCAAAAAGAGCCTTACGATAATTCTGTAAAAATCAAATTTGAAGACAATGAGTTAATGGTGTCTCAAAACGTGGCTAAAAATTTATTTTTGAAGGAGGTTTAATTGTCAGAAATAGTATGCTCTTTATCAACAACTGTAAGTTATTGTAAATAAGTTGTTTGATTTTTTTATTTTTTTTGCCATAGCGTTTGGGTATGATTTTTGATAATTAACTAAAAATCAAACGTATGAAACCATTTGTAGTTATCCTGTTTTTTATTTTTGTAACCTCTTGTATCCCTGTAAAAATTGCACCTACCATTGAAGGGGATAAGATTATGGTTGCTAAAAAGTTTAAACGGAAGTTGCCTAAGCAATATTCGTTAATCTTTGAAGATCCTAAAGAAGCTAACGAGTTCTATAATTTTATCAATACAAAGTATCAATTAAATCATGTAAATGTTGAAAGTAATGTTGCTTTTAAGATTGAAGATCAACCGTTTTATTTTTCGTTTTATGAAACAAGTAAAGATACTAAGACTATTAATTTAGTGCCGATTTTAGTAGATGCTAAAAGAGATGCAAACGGGAATGACCCTTTGTTTTTTGATAAATATAGCTCCAGAAAAGGTAAGTGGTATGTGGTACTTACTGCTACTGATTATGATAGTAATGATTGTTTAAATCCTAAACATGCTAATTCTAAAATAATCGAAAAATATCTTAGAGATTTAAGAGTAGAATATCTTAATACTAGTAATTATATCGAGTCTATGTTGCGAAACAATTAATGACAACCACAGTCGTCCGTTCCGCAGGCTTTTTTTGATTTCGTTTTAACGAAATATTTTTTATAAAGAAAAAATAAAGCAAACCCTAGCGTGATAAATACCAGTATATTTTGGATAATTGCATTCATAATATTATTTTAAAAATTGATATGCTATTAATGCCGAAATGTATGCTATAGCTGTCATGATTACTAACTGCAGCGTTGGCCATTTCCAGGTATTGGTTTCCTTTTTAACAACTGCCAAAGTACTCATGCATTGCATTGCAAAAGCATAAAAAAGTAATAATGAAATCCCTGAAGCAAAATTAAATAATGGACCACCTAAAATTGGATTGACTTCTCCAGCCATTCGGTTTTTAATAGTGTCTTCATCATCGTTACCAACACTATAAATGGTTGCTAAAGTACCAACAAAAACTTCTCTTGCAGCAAAACTACTAACTATTGCAATTCCTATTTTCCAATCGTAACCTAGTGGTCTAATTACGGGCTCGATAGCATGTCCTGCAATACCAATAAACGAATGCTCTAGTTTGTGAGAAGCGATTTTTTGATTTAGTTCTTCTTCATTTAAATTTTGCGCAGCATACTCTGTACTAACAATATTTTCTGCATTATTAAATTGTTCTCCTGGACCATAAGATGCTAAAAACCAAAGTATAATTGAAATTGCTAGTATTATTTTTCCAGCTCCAAAGACAAACGATTTTGTTTTTTCTAAAACTGTAAGCGCAACGTTTTTAAATAATGGTAATTTGTAGTTTGGCATTTCAACCACAAAAAATGTTTTGCTTTTTATTTTTAATACTTTATTTAAAATATATGCCGAAATAACAGCAGCTCCAAAACCTAGTAAATACAATAACATTAAGGTTAAAGCTTGGTAACTTAACCCTAGAAAACGTCCTTCCGGAATAACTAATGCTATTATAATTAAGTATACAGGTAATCTTGCAGAGCATGTGGTAAAAGGCGTTACTAAAATAGTAATTAATCGTTCTTTCCAACTTTCAATATTTCTGGTAGCCATAATAGCAGGAATAGCACATGCAGTTCCTGAAATTAAAGGCACAATACTTTTTCCGCTTAAACCAAAACGACGCATAATTCTGTCCATTAAAAAGACAACGCGACTCATATAACCGGTTTCTTCTAAAATTGCTATAAACAAGAATAAAAAGGCTATTTGAGGAATAAATATAACTATTCCTCCTAAACCAGATATGATACCTTCGGCTAGTAAATTTGTAAAAGCACCTTCAGGAAGTGTGTTTTTAACCCAATCACTTAGACTTGCAAACACACTATCAATAAAATCCATTGGTACTGTTGACCAGTCATAAATGGCTTGAAAAATAGTTAGTAGTATAAAAAAGAAAATAACATAACCCCAAACTTTGTGCGTAAGTATGCGATCAAATTTAGTGCGTAAATCCTTAGCTTGACTAGCATCTATGGTTTGTCCTTTTTTAAGCGTGTTATTTATAAATTGATAGCGCTTAATGGTTTCTTTTTGTTGTAAACGTTTTAAGTCGCTTTTAGATTTAGTTTTAAAACTAGCAATAGCTTCGACTTCATTACGATCCATCTTACCAAAATTTACATCTTGGGTAATTACTAACCATAATTTGTAAAGTAATTGGTTAGGGAAGGCTTTTCTTAATTTGTCAAAATATTCTTTATCTATTTCCGATGCATTTAGGCAAGGCGTAGTTGATAGTTCTTTATAATTAGAAATTAAATGTTTTAAGTTATCTATACCTTCATTTTTTCTGGTACTAATAACCGCTATTTTAGTTTGTAATTCTTTTTCTAAATGCTCAATATCCAATGAAATCCCTTTGTATTTCATCCTGTCAGCCATATTAATGACTAGGATTGTAGGGATTTCTAAATCTTTTATTTGTGTAAAAAGTAGTAGGTTTCGTTTTAAGTTTTCAACATCACTAACTACGACTGCAACATCCGGAAAATCTTTATCGTTTTTGTTTAGTAATAATTCTATAACTACGTTTTCGTCTAAAGACGATGCGTTTAGGCTATATGTTCCAGGAAGGTCAATGATGTGTGCTTTAACACCTCTAGGTAATTTGCAAATCCCTTCTTTTTTCTCAACGGTTATTCCAGGATAGTTTCCTACCTTTTGGTTTAAACCCGTTAAGGCATTAAAAACAGATGTTTTTCCAGTATTTGGGTTACCAATTAAGGCAATGTTGATTTGCTTACTCATTAAACTTCTTTTTCGATAATGATATGAATAGCGGTTTCTTTTCTAATGGCTAAATGACTTCCATTTATATTTAAGTACAATGGGTCTGCAAATGGAGCGACCTGAACCAGCTCTACACTATTGCCTGGTAAACAACCCATTTCTAGGAGTTTTAATGGTATCAAATGTGAAGACACGTCTATAATTATAGCGCGTTCTCCTCTTTTTAATGTGTCTAATGTATGGCTCAAGCTTATTTAGATTGATTTTAAAGAAGCAAAAGTATGGCAAAATTTCAGCTTAAAAAAATTGAAAGCCAAAAACTACTCTTTGTATTCTTTTTTTAACTTTTTAATATCGTTTAAAAGTGTGGTAATATCTTCTGTTTTTGTACCATCGTAATATCCTCTAATTTGACCTTTTTTATCAATTAGCATAAAGTTTTCAGTATGGACCATCCCATAATCATCAGGCATTCCGTCGTCTTTTACCGCTAAATAGCTTTTTCTAGCTAGTCTATATATTTCACCTTTATCTCCAGTTACTAAGTTCCATTTTTTATCATTAACTCCTTTTTTTATAGCGTAGCTTTTTAACTGCTCAACGGTATCAATCTCTGGAGTAACAGAATGGGATAGTAACATAACATCATCATCATTAATAATCTCTTTCTGGATTTTTTCCATATTGTCAGTCATTATTGGACAAATGGTTTGACAAGTAGTAAAAAAGAAATCTGCTACGTAAATTTTATCCTTATAATCTTCTTGAGTAATTGTTTTACCGTTTTGATTAGTTAAACTAAAGTCGGCTATTTTATGATAATTAATTTTATGTTGGATTGTGCTATCAACCAACTCAGTATTAACCATTGCTGGTTGAAAAATTGGTAAAGGCTTTTCTACTTTTAGAATATTGTAAAAAATAGAAATTATTATTATTGAAATTATACCAAAAACAATAGCAAACAACTTATAATCCTTGAAAAAAGAAAGCATTTTGTAGGTTTTAATTTTATAATGCAAAAATACGATGAAAAGTTTAGCAAGTCCCATGACATTACTCATAAAATTTGTTAATTCTTAAAACCATTAAAGCTATTGTTTTTTAAACTAAGTGTAAATACTTACTTTTGGCGATTATTAAAAAGAATAGAAACACTACATGGAGTTTATTATAAAAATTGGACAGTTTTTGTTAAGTCTGTCATTATTAATTGTTTTACACGAATTAGGACATTTTATTCCTGCTAAATTATTTAAAACAAGAGTTGAAAAATTCTACTTATTTTTTGATGTAAAATACTCTTTATTTAAAAAGAAAATCGGAGAAACCGTTTATGGAATTGGTTGGTTGCCTTTAGGAGGTTACGTTAAGATTGCAGGAATGATTGATGAGAGTATGGATAAAGAGCAAATGGCTTTACCACCTCAACCATGGGAATTTAGATCTAAACCGGCTTGGCAACGATTAATTATAATGTTAGGTGGTGTTTTTGTAAACTTTGTTTTGGCATTAGTAATTTATATTATTGGATCTTTTGCTTATGGAGATACAGATATAGCTGCCTCTAGTATTAAAGGTGGTTTTTTAATTGAAAACCCATTATTAACAGATTTAGGCTTTAAAACAGGTGATCAAATTATAAAAGTAGACGATGTTGACATCATTAATAGATCTGACATTAGCAAAAATATAATTGGAGCAAACAGCGTGACTTATAAAAGAGAAGGCGTTACTAACACAATAGACCTTCCTGTAGACTTTTTAGGTCAATTGTCTTCAAGTAAGGATAGAAGCTTGTTTGGGATGCGTAAACCTTTTATTGTCAATAAAGTTTTAGATACCTCGTTAAATAAAAATGTGGATATTAAAACTGGAGACATAATGTATGCTTTAAATGGTCAGCCTGCAGAGTTTTATGACCAAATAGAGCCAATTTTAGAGGCTAATAAAGGTCAAACGATAAGTGCTATTTTTAGAAGAGGAAATATGACTGTTGGTAGACAGTTAATCGTTGACGATAAAGGTAAATTAGATATAATCACGTCTGCAAGTGCTAAAGAGTTACAGTCCTTAGGGTATTATGATATAGTAAGACAAGAATATGGGTTTTTTGAAAGTTTTGGAGTAGGAGCTACAAAATTTAAAAGTCAAATAGTATCTTACTTTGGACAATTAAAAGCTATTTTTAATCCAAGCACAGGTGCATATAAAGGTGTAGGAGGTTTTAAAGCTATTTACGATGTGTTTCCAAGTACATGGAGCTGGCCAGACTTTTGGGGTTTAACTGCATTTTTATCAATTATGTTAGGTGTGCTTAATTTACTTCCAATTCCGGCTTTAGATGGAGGACATGTTATGTTTTTATTATACGAAATGATTTCCGGACGTAAGCCAAGTGAAAAGTTTTTAGAGAAAGCACAGCTAGTTGGATTCTTCATTTTGATTGCTTTAGTGCTGTTTGCAAACGGTAATGATATCTTTAAAGCAATATTTAATTAAAAAAAATTAATTTTTGTTTTGCAGAAGTCAAAAAACGTTTTATATTTGCACTCGCAATAGCGAAAAACACTCCTCCTTAGCTCAGTTGGTTAGAGCATCTGACTGTTAATCAGAGGGTCCTTAGTTCGAGCCTAAGAGGAGGAGCAAGTTATAAATCCGATACAGAAATGTATCGGATTTTTTTGTTTACAGTGTTGATTTAGATTACTCTAGCACTATTGATTAAAGCTAGTTAATAGAAGTATTTAGAATGCTAAAGTAGAAGACATAAAAAAAGCCACTATAATTAGTGGCTTTTTTAACTATTTTTAAATGATAAACTATTCTGTAAATAAGATTTCACTTTTAGCAGAAATTCCATTTTCATTAAAAGCTTCTACTTGATAATAATAACTTTGGTCTGTTGTTAACGCTCTTAATTCGTAATTAGGCGAATCGTACATTAAAGCAGAAAGATTTAATTTATCTTTCGAGATTCCCCAATAAATAACATAACCAGTTGCATTGTCTACCTTGTCCCAAGTTAAATTGGTGTTTCTGCGATCCGCTTGTCTTTCTACCTTAAAATTAGCTGGTGTTTGCGGTACAGCTTCAAAACCATTTCCAAAAATTCTAAATTCAGAGATTGATAAATAATTATTGCTACAGTAGACATGATTATATCTAACATACCTTGCATTCATAGGTTTGTTTAGTTCAATGTAACCATGAGGCATGTCACGAGTGTTTTTAGAGTAGTCTGAGATGGTTTGCCATGATTTACCATCAATTGACCCTTCAATAACAAATTGCTGTCTTAAATCGTCTGGTCTTCCATATATGTCGCTATTAAAATCTTGAAAATTAATTTGAATGGCTTTAATGCTCATTTTCTTTTCTAAATCAACTTGTACGTAAATAGAATCGTCATTGACCTCAGATACCCAATAAGACCTAATTTCTTCATCATTAATTTTAGAAATATCAAATTCTCTAATCTGACCTAACATATAACCACTATCACTTTCATCCACAACATTTATCTCTTTTGTCACTAATCCAGAATTGGTGGTTACTGGTTTATTGTAAGACAATAGCATCCAGCCTGTAAAACGCTCTTTATGCTTGTCAACCTTTGTGTCGGGTAAAAAGTGTGGGTAATCACCATAAGCAGTATTAACATACATTTGACCATTGTCTTCAAAACCTGCAGGATACATACCTATTCTGCGTTCAAATTTATAGTTGACAGAAATTGCCATAGTTGCATAATGCCAATACTGACCATTGTTATCCTTTACTGTGCTTCCGTGTCCAGAACCTTTTAAAAAACCACCTGGTTTATAAGATATTGGATTATAAGGTGCATACTCAAAAGGACCAAACGGACTTTTACTAGTTCTTACACCATCTGCATAAACATTCCATTGTGTACCAGGTGCACCATATTCTAGATAATAGGTATCATTATGTTTTACCATCCAAGGACCTTCTAAATAAGGCTCGATGTCTGATTTGTGGTCTTGTCCAAAACGTTCCCAACCATATTTATCAGGATGCAAATTAAATAAATCTTGTTGCTCTCCTTTTGGGACGTAATAGTTATCAGCATCAAGTTCAACCACACGAATTGGATAAAGGTTAGAGGACTCCTCGTATAAATATACTTTACCATCGTCGTCCACAAACAAATCAGGATCTTGAATGCCTCCAGGCGGATTTAAAACCGCATATTTAGTTTTCCAATCGCCTAATTCTGGATTATCAGTTTCTATAATTGGACCTCTTCCAGAAGGATCGCCATAGACTATTATTTTACCGTCTTTTACAGCTGCTGCAGGAGCATTACTACCTTTAAAATACCAGTTTTGAGGTGTTATAAAAGTCCAATTACTCATATCGTCACTCATCCAATACCCATGAGAGCGTGTGACAAACATGTAATACTTGCCTTTAAAATTTACTAAAGCAGGATCTGCACCAGAACGGTAAGACACTTTATTTTCTGCTCTGTAATGTGACATGTATGAATAATCTATGTCTACTGGATTACAATAGGTTTTGTAATTTCTTTTATTACCATTATTTGCGTTTGATGACTGTGTTGTTTGATTGTCTTTTTCTGATATACATGAAAAAATTACTGTTGCTATTAGTAAAAGCGAAAGGCTTCTTATAATTATATTTGTTTTTTGCATAAATCTGTTGTCTTATATGTATTAATCTATCAATTCAAAGCTAATTGCAGCTCCTCCACCAGGAGCCAGCTTTAACTTTAAGTCAGATTTGCTAGTGACTTCTTTAGTTATTATTTGATAGCTTTTAGGGTTGTCTTTCCAATCTGCATCTTTACCGTCTAAATATAGCGTTGCTTTGTACTTTTTTCCGGTAGTTAAAAAGTCTAAAGAGATACTTGTTTTTCTAGCGTTATAATTGGTTATAGCGCCTAAAAACCAGTTGTCTGAATGTTTGTCTTTTCGGACTACTGTTAGATATTCGCCTGGTTCTGCTTCTAAGTAAATCGAGTTTTGCCAATCCAATGGTACATCGACTATAAACTGAAATGCGTCTAGGTGTTTTTGATAATTTTCAGGCAAGTCTGCTGCCATTTGTAAAGGTGAATACATAGTAACATATAAGGCTAGTTGCTTTGCTAAAGTGGTATGTACTTGTTCTGTTTTAGTGCTATCGTAAGCATTCATTTTAATTTCAAAAATACCAGGCGTGTAATCCATTGGACCACCCAATAAACGTGTAAAAGGTAAAATGGTTTCGTGATCTGGTGGATTACCATTGCTCCATGCATTAAATTCATTTCCTCTAGCAGCTTCTGCAGCAATGTAGTTTGGATACGTCCTGCTGTATCCTGTAGGTCTAACACTTTCGTGGGAATTAATCATAATTTTAAAATCTGCAGCACGTTGTGCGACAAAATTAAAGTGATTAACCATTGTTTGTCCATCATGAAACTCGCCACGCGGAATTATTTTTCCAACATATCCTGTTTTAACTGCAGGATAACCATACGTTTGCATTAACGAGAATGCACGATCTAAGTAGCGTTCGTAATTTGCAACAGATCCAGAGGTTTCGTTATGCATTATCATTTTGACGCCTTTAGACTTAGCGTATTTTGAAATTGCTTCAATATCAAAATCAGGATATGGTGTTGTAAAATCAAATACATCCTCTTTCCATTTGCCATACCAGTCTTCCCAACCAGTATTCCAACCCTCAACTAAAACACCATCAAAACCATGTTGTGCAGCAAAATCAATATATTTTTTAGTATTCTCTGTTGTAGCTCCATGTTTTCCGGACGGAATCATTTCACCAAAAGCAGTACCAGCATTTTGTGCATTTTGACTTCCAGCATAATCCCAAGTGGATAATCCTACGTGCATTTCCCACCAAATCCCAATATACTTCATAGGTTTAATCCAAGAGGTGTCTTCAATTTTGTTGGGCTCATTTAGATTTAATATCATTTTAGAACTAACAATATCTCTAGCATCATCACTAACCATTAGTGTTCGCCATGGTGATACAGAAGGTGTTCTTAAATAGGCTTTGTCTCCTAATGCATTTGGCACTAAGTTAGAAGTAAATTGAAAATTATTTACATCAACATCCAAGTGCATTATGGGATAATTAACAACAGCTGCTTCAAAAATATTAATATATAAGCCATCACTAGATTTAAGCATTAATGGTGATTGTACACGATATTGACTAGTAATAGATTTTAATCCAACACCATTGTTTAAGTCTATTTTTGAATTATCAATATCTGATATTTTAGTTTTATTATAAGCATATTCTTGACTGTCATAATCTCCAGGAATCCAAAATACGGTGTGGTCACCTGTTAGATTAAATTGTGTATTCTCGTTGGAAACAGTAAAATAATTTACAGTGTTGTCCAACGGAAACTCATATCTAAAAGCAACACCTTCATCATAAATTTTAAAAACAATATTTAGCTTATTATTGGTCTCTTTTTGGTTTAAATAAATTTTGGTTTGATTGTACGTATTTAAAATTGAGGATTGCTCTCCTAAAACCGGTTGCCAAGATTCAGAAAAAGAAAGGGTCTCTGTTTTAGTAACTTCAAAATCATTAGTTAAGTTATTAGCATCTTTAATGGATAGACCCATTATACTAGGTAAAACAACTGGATTATTTTTATAATTGACCTGATAAGTTGGCTGTCCTTTTTTATTGATATTAAAAGTTACTTTAATATTTTTTGAAGGCGAATACATGTCTTGTGCATTCAATCCTACAAAAATCAAACCTAATAATAGAGTAACTATTGTTTTTTTCATCGTTGAAATTATTTAGTTAATTTAAATGAAGTCTTTAAGGATGCATCCGAATTTGTACCAACAAAAATCTCAAAATCACCAGGTTCAGCCACGAAGTCTAAATCGTAATTATAAAACTTTAAGTCTTCTATAGAAATATCAAAACTTACTGTTTGAGTTTCACCTTTTTTAATAAATGCTTTTTTAAATCCTTTTAACTCCTTTACAGGTCTAGTTACAGAGCCTACAACATCTCTAATGTATAATTGTATGACTTCTTTTCCATCATAATTTCCAGTGTTTGTTACGTCTACAGTTATGTTGATTTTTCCATCCATTGTGATAGTGGAATTGTTCATTTTTAGGTTATTATATTCAAACGTGGTATAGCTTAAACCATAACCAAAAGGGTATAAAGGTTCGTTTCTGACGTCTATATAATTACTTTTAAATTTTTCAAATTTACCTTCTTTATTTCCTAAGGGTCTTCCTGTGTTTTTATGGTTATAAAAAATTGGAATTTGACCTACGTTTCTTGGGAATGTAGCTGTTAGTTTACCTGATGGATTAACATCTCCAAATAAAACATCTGCTATTGATAAACCAGCTTCACTACCAGGAAACCATACATTTAATATAGCAGGAACGGTTTCGTTTTCTTCGACTAAAACTAATGGTCTACCTGTAAAAAGAACTAAGACAACAGGTTTACCTGTTTTTAATAAGGCGTTTAGTAAATCTTTTTGAGCTTGCGGAATTTCTAAATTAGTACGACTACTGCTTTCTCCACTAAACTCGGCTGTTTCGCCTAATGTTGCAACAATAACATCTGCTTTTTTGGCTATTGCCAACGCTTCGTCCAATAATTGTTTGTCTGATCTTCCATCACGCGGAATATCTTTCCCAAACATGGTAGCTCTTTTTTCAAGTTCTAAATCGTAATCTACGTTACTTCCTTTAGCGTATAAAATATTAGCTTTATCGGCAACCACCGATTTTAAACCGTCTAAAACTGTTTTAGATTTTTCTTGATCTGTGGCAACGCTCCAAGTACCAGCCATATTTACGCTTGTATTGGCCAATGGTCCAATTAAAGCAATTGTACTAGATTTTTTTATAGGTAATGTTTGGTTTTCATTTTTTAAAAGTACCATGGATTCTGCGCCTACTGTACGCGCAAAATCTCTATTTTCTTGAGTAAAAATTTCTGTTTTAGCTCTATTTATATCACAATATTTATAAGGATCATCAAATAACCCTAGTTGGTACTTAGCTGTTAAAATACGTTTAACAGCAGTGTCAATATCGTTGATGGATACTTTACCTTCTTCTAAAGATTGTTTTAGTGTGTTTAAAAATCCTTCAGCAACCATATCCATATCAGAGCCAGCTTTTAGTGATTGTGCAGATACTTGTTGTAAGTCTCCAACACCATGATAAACCATTTCTTCTATTCCTGTATAATCTGTTACGACAAAGCCATCAAATCCCCAATCATCTCTTAACAAATCTGTTAATAACCACTTGTTTCCGGTAGCAGGAACACCATCCACTTCGTTAAATGATGCCATTACAGATCCAACACCTTCATCAATTGCTGCTTTATATGGAGGAAGATATTCGTTGTACATTCTAATACGACTCATGTCCACAGTATTATAATCTCTTCCTGCTTCTGAGGCTCCATAAAGCGCAAAATGTTTAACACAAGATAATAGTGTATTATTTGCAGTCAAATCGTTTTGCTGATAACCTCTTACCATCGCTCGTGCTACTTGACTTCCGTAATAGGTGTCCTCTCCACTACCTTCAGATACTCTTCCCCAACGTGCATCTCTTGAGATGTCTACCATAGGAGAAAAGGTCCAATTGATTCCATCTGCACTAGCTTCAGTAGCTGCAACTCTTGCTGTTTTCTCAATCATTTCCATATCCCAACTTGCGGATAATCCTAACGGAATTGGAAATGTTGTTTTGTAACCGTGTATAACGTCCATTCCAAAAATTAAAGGGATACCTAGTCTACTTTTCTCGACAGCTATTTTTTGAACTTCTCTAATTTTCTCTACAGTTTTTATATTGAAAAGACCTCCAACTTTACCTTCTTCAATATTTTTAGCAACATTTGAACTTTCAGAAGCTCCTGTAGTGATATCTCCAGATGAAGGTAGATTTAGTTGACCAAGTTTTTCTTCAATAGTCATTAAATTTAGGATAGAATCTACTTGTGCTTCAAAAGGGTTTTCTGAATTTTTTTTTGTTGAATTACTATTAGTATTGCAAGAAAAAAGGGTTGCAGTAACTAATACTATAGTTGCTGTTTTTAAGTTAAATAGTTTATTCATTTTTAAATTTTGTATTAGAGAATAGCCATGATAATAATTCTGTTTCAGCAAAAGTTGAGTCCCAACTATTGTGATTGTCTTTAGCGTATAATGTAAAGTTTGGTGTGCCACCTGCTTCTAAAATAGCGTTAACCATTGCTAAGGATAGTTGAGGTTTTACAACATCATCCTTTGCGCCATGATAAATGGACATTGGTACTTTTTTGGCAAATAATTTTGCGGTACTTGGATTACCACCACCACAAATAGCTATAGCTGCTGCAAAAAGGTCTGGTTTTCTGTAAAGAATTTCAAAGGTTCCCATGCCACCCATTGAAAGACCTCCAACATATATTTGGTCTTTATTTACATAAGGTTTTTGAGTCATATCTTCCATTAATTGCATAACTAAATTTAATGCATTAGTAGGAGGAAGGTCAGATGGAAACGTAATTGTTAAAGGATAGGTAGTCCTGTCTACCTCTGCATTAGCCCAATAGTCATTTTTTGGACATTGTGGAAAAATTACTATTGCAGGAAAAGAGTCTCTAGCTGTTTGACTTAAAAATAATTTACTGCCATGTGCTAGTTGTTTTTGGTTGTCGTTACCACGCTCTCCTGCACCATGAAGAAACAAAACAACTGGGTATTGTTTGTCCTTGGAAAAATCTTTTGGTAATAATAGCCTATAATTTAAGGTATCATTTTCTTTGATGTAGGATTGTTCTGTAAAAGTTTCGGTTTGTGCATTAACCAATGTAGTAATGCTTACAAAAAGGATTAGTAATACTATTTTTAATTTCATTTTAAATGATTTTAATAGTTAAAGCCTAGCGTGTTTAGACCATTTTGAACGTCCTGATTTTGCATAAAAAGATTCCAAATCAGACCTGTCCTGTAGTTTTCAATCATAATTATTTGCGGACCTTGATCTATCGCTAAATAAGCGTCTGCTACCCAATAATCATCTTTTGGGCTAAAGGCATCATAAAAACCTGCAGGTCCCAGTAAAATGTCACTTTTGCTATAAAAAAATTGCATTGCTGCTAAAGATTTTTCTGGTGTATATGGTATAGAGCTAATGGCAGCAGTTGGAGATATTACTCCAATATCGTTTCCTGGTTGATGTGCTAAATATCCAATGGTACCATCATCATTACGTGAGTAGCTGGCTGTTAAACCCCAACAATCTGTGCCATATTTAAAATAATTTAAAGGATTATCAACGCAATAAGCGTAGTTAATGTCTGTGTGGTTTTTGTTTAAAGTCCAATAGTTTGCATATTGGTCTGATAAATTTGTTGGGTTTAGTCCTAAATAGGAGTAGTGTGCCCAAAATAAAGGTCCAGTGCCTGATCCTGCATGATCTAAAATTATTGGGATATTATATTGTGTTTCGGCAGTTGTTATACTTCCATTAGATGCCCAACCTTCTGTGTATACAGAGTTTGGTATGCTGTGTTCTGGTGAGGCAGCGCCAAGTATGAATGCAATTAGTGTTTCGTTATAGCCTTTTAACTCTAGGTTTAACGCAAATTGGTTTGTAGGACTCCAATGCCAATATAGTTTATTTTGACCTTGTGTGTACCAATCCCATTCCACACCTTTCCAAAGGAGATCTGCTTGATTTGCTAAGGTTTGTTCTTGCGTTGATCCGTTTTTAAAATATTCTTTTACACAAATTAGTCCTTGTGCTAAAAATGCTGTTTCTACTAGGTCTCCACCATTATCCTCAGGACTAAAAGGGATGACTTGTCCTGAGGCTCCATCAATCCAATGTGGCCAAGCGCCATGAAAACGGTCTGCGGTTTCAAAAAAATCAAGTATGGTAGTTAGTCTTTGTATGGCTTGGTCTCTTGTAATATAGCCTCTTTCAATACCAATAATAATAGCCATTAAGCCAAAACCACTACCTCCTGTAGTTACTACATTTTGATTTAATGACGGGTTATTTGGATGATAACGCTCCTTGGCAGCTCCAGATGGTGAGTTTGCAAAATCCCAAAAATACTTGAAGGTTTTTTCTTGCACTAAATCCATTAGTTCTTGATCTGTTAAAGGCTCGATGACTGGATTGTTACTGTTTGGTATGTATGGTTCTTGGTAACCAGGACCTTCGTCTGATGCGCAAGAAAACAGTAGCACTATAGTAAGTAATATGAGGTTTATTTTTTTCATCTTTATATTGAGTTTTTGATACTGAAATCTAGTTTGGCGAGTCCATTTTGTAAATCCTTATTACCCATAAAAAGTTTCCAAAACAATCCTGTCCTGTAGTTTTCTATCATTACAGGTATTGGTCCTTGGTCAATTGCTAAATATCTTGGCAAATACCATTTGTGTTCTAAACTAAAAGCATCATAAGGACCATATTTGCCTATTAAAGTATCTTGTTTTGTATACATATATCTAAGCATTTGCATACTTTGTTTAGGCGTATAGGGAAATGAAGATAATGCAGCAGTTGGACTAATGACTCCTAAATCTGCTCCTGGTCTATGTCCTGAATATCCTTTCATGGAGTAACTAGATGTTAGTCCCCAAAGACTATCTCCATAGCCTTTATATTTTTTAGGGTTTTTAACAGCATATTGATAATGTATCTTAGCATGATTTGTTGTTAATTGCCAATAGTCTGCATATTTATCCTTGATTATTTTAGGGTTTAAACCAAGGTAGGAGTAGTGTGCCCAGAATAATGGTCCAATAGGTGAGTCATTATGTTCGTAATAATTTAGAACCAATGGAATATCGTACATGCTGTCTGATGTTACAATGTCTCCTTTTTTAGCCCAACCATTATGATAAACTGATTTTTTGATAGGATGTGTTGGCGAAGCAGCTGCTAGTACATACATAATCAAACATTCATTGTAGCCTCCCACGGGAAAATTCATTTCCCATTGATATTCTGGTGACCAATGCCAGTATAGTACATCTTCTCCATTTTTTGTATACCAATCCCATTCTACATCTTTCCACAATTTGTCTATTCTGCTGACTAACTGTTGTTCTTTTTGGTTTCCGTTTTTAAAATATTCAGAAACCGTTAGTAGTCCTTGAATTAAAAACGAAGTTTCTACTAAATCACCACCATTATCTTTTTTGCTAAATGGAATTACTTTTCCAGTTTCACCATTTAGCCAATGTGGCCAAGCACCATGAAATCGATCGGCTGTTTCTAAAAAAGTAACTGCTTTTATATATCTATCTAGTGCTTGTTCTCTTGTAATCCATTGTCTTTCTATCCCAACTAAAATAGCCATTAATCCAAACCCACTTCCTCCAGTTGTTACTGTGTTAATTGGAGTAGTTGGATAGATGTTGTCCATATGAACTCTTTCTCTGGCTAAGCCAGAATTTGGGTCTGAAGCTTCCCAAAAATAATCAAACGTTTGTTTTTGTATGGTGTCTAATAATTGGTTATCTGTTAATTGTAATTTGATTGGTTTAAAATCGGATATAGGTGTTTCTTTTTTACTTTTACAGCTTGTTAACACTATGAAAATTAAAAAGATAAGGGTAAAGTGTTTAGGGAGGATTTTCATTGAGTTTTGAGATTAATTGCCTCAGCTGTATTAAAACCATAATACAGCTAAAGCATAGGAGAACTAAATCAAAATAAAAAGGGTGCTATTAATAAATATTATAACATAGACTGGATTTCAGTCTGTGTAAGGGTTGTGTTATATATACGTAATTCGTCCATTAGACTACTATCAGATAGGTGTCCCCAATAATCAAAGGTTGGTCCACCAGCACCAATAACCATTTGTGTACAACCAGTCCAATCAATACTTGCTCCAAGAGTAGATGTTAGGGTTTCGGCTCCATTGATGTAAATTTTACTTTCAGTAGGAGATACTGTTAAGGCTATGTGTACCCATTCTCCAGCAGTAACATCTATTACGCCTCCATCATTCCAACTTTCGGCAGTACCTGTTCCGATATTAACTTTTATACGTTGTTCTGTCGCGTTACCTTCTCTAAATAATCTAAAGCCTTGGTTTCTGTCATCAGCATCATCGCCAACGGTTAAAATTCCGGATCTATCAGGTGTTGCATTTACCTTATACCAAAAGGTTGTGCTAAATTGGTCGCTACCAAAAAGATTATTTGTAGGGAATGTTAAGTATGAATCTGTTGTCGCTGTAAAAGCGTCGCTTCCAGAATAACTGTCAGATGTTGACTGTGGTGTTCCTACTTCTGAAGCAGTTTGTAAGGTGATTAAATCGGTATTACTGCCATCAAAAGGCATGTAAAATGTTTCGCCATTATAGATTGGTGTATATGGATTAGTCACATTAATCATGTTTTGGATTTCTGTTTGTGTCATTGCTATGTTGAATAACCTTAACTCGTCCATTGCGCTATTATCCGATAAATGATCCCAATAGCTAAATGTTGGACCTCCTGCACCTATGTTAATATCATTACATCCAGTCCAGTCTATAGGATTTGATAAGGCTATAGTGTTTACTGGTACTCCGTTAAAATAAATAACACTCTCTATTGCCGAAATTGTAAATGCAATATGGATCCACTCTCCAGCAGTAACATCTATTACGCCTCCATCATTCCAACTGTCCGAAGCTCCTGTACCAATATTTATTTTGATACGTTGTTCTGTTGCACTACCTTCTCTAAATAATCTAAATCCTTGGTTTCTATCTATTTCATCATCTCCAATAGTTAAAATTCCAGATCTATCAGGAGTAGCATTAACTTTATACCAAAAAGCTCCAGTAAATTGGTTGCCTAAATTGGTTTGATCTAAAGGAAATGTTAGATAAGAATCTGTTGTTGCTTTATAAGAGTTTGTACCTAAAAAGCTTTCTCCTGCAAATGAAGGATTACCTGTTTGCGCTGGATCTGTAATGGTTACCAGCTCAGTAAATGTTCCATCAAATGGCATGTAGAAAAATTCTCCATTAAATAAAGGCGAATAAGGAGGCTCTTTGCTAAAATTAACTAATGTACTAGTTATGTTTCCTGAGATATCTGTAGCGCTAACCTCTACAGTATGTTCACCACTTGTGATTCCGCTATGTGGTACACTTGCATTGAAATTGCGATAGTCTAAAAACGAATTAAAGGTTGCAATTTGATTACCATCTACTTTAACAGAGATGATTTGAATTTCGATATCATCCGAAACTTCAAACTGAATATCAATTGCGCTTTCAATTGCTATGTCTTGAATTGCTGTACCTTCTGTTGGAAAAATCACATTTACAGTGGGTGCTCCAGCATCTGGTCCAGGATTAACCTCTGTTAATGGGTCTATACCTTCGTAGCAAGATGACATTAAGACTAATACAACTAGTGATACTATATATTTACTAATATTTTTCATGATTAAAGGATTTTAATATTATTCTAATGGAAGTAAGTCAAGTTGTGCTTGTGGGTAAGGTAAAAGCTCGTCTTGAGCGGTAAATGTCCTACCTTCGTAGCTTAACTCATCATACTTATTAAGTCTAATCATATCAAAGTATCTGATTCCCCATTCCATACCCAATTCTGCAAATTTTTCATCCATTACATCATCTGTAGTTACTCCAGATAAGGGACTCATTCCTACACGATTTCTAACCATGTTGACTGCTTGGTCAGCTGTCATAATTGAGCCTGATGCACCATGAGTTAGAGCTTCTGCATACATTAATAATATTTCTGAATATCTTATAACGTTAAAGTTTTTACTAGACCCATAATCGTTTCTTCCAGGAGTTAACTGGTTAGATGGTAAGTAGTGTTTACCACTTGCAAACATTGCTCTAGTGTAGTCATTGAATACGTCTCCATCTGGAGTTGTGTTACTTATATAGCTAGGTAAAGTTGAGTAGCTAGGATCTAGCATAATCTCTGCAATACCACGTGGTGTAAAACATACGCTGGTCACAAGACGCGTTTCGTCATCCCTATCTATCATAAATTTAATATACTTTAAGCTTGGCTCATAAAAACCCCATCCACCAGAAGCTGTAGACACTGCAGGTGTCCAACTAGAAGGTCCAAAAGGTGCATAAAGATGGTTGTTTGTGTTACCTGTATCAGTGTTATAATCTGAAAATTGTAATTCAAATAAACTTTCGTTGCTTAGTTTTCCTGGTTTTTTAAATAATTCATAAAAATCAGGAAATAAAGTAAACTTATTAGAGCTAATAATTTCTGCAGTAATATCTGCAACAGCTTGATAGTTTTCAAGTTCTAAATTTGCTAAAGCTTTAATGGCTAAGGCTGTGTATTTAGTAACTCCACCAGGAACATCTGTTCTCTCGTTTGGTCTCATGTCAGATAAAAACGGTATGGCTTCATCCATAAGTTCTGATACGTAAAGCATAACGTCTTCTTTAGTATCTACACCATTATCTATGTCTGTAGACACGTTAGAGTTAGTTATAATAAAAATATCTCCCCAAAGACGTGACATTTGTAAGTGTTGAAAACCGCTTAATACTTTAGTTTCTGCGATATATTGATCAGCTAAACTTATATTGTCTCCAGTAGCAAACTCTTTATATTTAAGTATTGTTTCTCCAGAGTTTACGATATCTGTAATATCTCCATAAAAGTTTTCCCAAACTTGATTGTACATCCAATAACCATTATCATAATTGTAAAGGTCAGCGTTAGTAAATCCTCCTTGAGCATCTCCGACACCACCAGCGTTTACGTCATCACCTCTTACGCCTATTAATAATGGATCTTCCCAGCCTCTCGAATAGGTTTCAGAATAAGCACCAATTAATGGTAATATCATGTCTTCTGATGCAGTAAAATCTAAATCATCTGCAGACAATTGACCGTCATTTTCCTCTAACTTGTCACTACAAGATACTGTGGTGATAAATGCAACTAACAATAATGCTAGTGGCTTTAAAAGTTGTTTTAAATTTTTCATTTTTAGCATTTTTATATTTTAATATTAACACCAACAGTATAAACTGCTGGGATTGGATATGTTTGTCTGTCTACACCATTTGCAACTTCTGGATTAAATCCATTGTAGCTAAAAGATGTAAATGGACGATCTGCTGTAAAAGTTATTTTAGTTTCTGGTAAGTTTTTACCGTCAATTAACTTAGAAGGGATAGTGTATGCAAGTTGTATGTTTTGTACACGGAAGTAAGATCCATTTTCAACAAAGAAAGAACTCATTTTTTGGTTCCAACCTTTTCTTCTGCCTTCAGAAGAAGGATAGTCATTACTTGTGCCTTCTCCATGCCATCTGTTTATGGCAAAATCTGCATCGATGTTAGTGTCATTAGTAAATAATACTTCACCTCTTTTTCTGTTTAAAATTTCATTACCACTTTGTCCAGCTATTGCAACAGAAAAATCGAAGTTTTTGTAGCTTACTTGCATATTAGCACCATATGTAAAATCAGGTAAATATGACCCTAACACCACTCTGTCATCTGCATCAATTTTACCATCATTATTTTGGTCTTTATAAATAAAATCACCAGGTACAAGTTGGTTACTGTTTTCTGAAAGCTCATACTGAGCTGTTGGATCTGCAGCTACTTGTGCTTCGTTTTGATAGACTCCGTCAATTTCCCATCCATAAAAAGCATTTACAGGCTCTCCAACCATTAATCTTTGTCTAAATTCTGCACTACCAGTATCATAATAGCCTTGGTCTGTATTTATTTTTTTTACTTTATTGTCTAAAGTTCCAAAGTTTCCACCTACAGAAAAGCTCCAATTATCATTAATTGTTTGGCTCCAATTAGCAGCAATTTCTAGACCTTGGTTTCTCATTTCACCAGCATTAACCAGTAAAGTGTTGCTTACAATTGCTTGATCCACCGGAACGACTAGCTTTTTAGTGTCTCTGATAAAGTAATCTGCTTCCAATGTTAATTTGCTATTAAATAACCTTGCACTAATACCAAAATTAGTCTCTTCTAGTATTTCTCTTTCTAAATCTGTAAAGTTGCTAGAGCTAATAATTCCATTAGTTTGTGTGTCATCGATTGCTGTTGTTAATTGAGATACTGTTCTGGTACCAGCACTTCCACCTAGTTGTCCATTAGCTAATTGGCCCCAACTTGCACGTAGTTTTAGAAAATCTATAACATTACTATTTTGCATAAAATTTTCTTTAGAGACAACCCATCCTACACCAAATGCAGGTGTTGTTTCCCATATTTTCTTAGGAAATTTTGCATCACCTTCACGTCTAACTGTAGCATTTAACAAGTACTTATCTTTTAAGCTATACTCTAATCTTCCAAAATATGCTAAAGTGTAAAAGCGGTCTCCAATTTCGTTAACTTGACTAGCAAAAGAGGTTGGGTCTGCAAAATTTAAATACCAAGAACTTTCTAAATCTATTCCTTGTACGTCGTTACCAGTAGCGCTAAAACTATTAGTTTGCTCGTCACCATAAGAGGACCCAGCTAATAACTTAAAACTGTGGTCACCAAAGTTGTCTTTATAAGTAAGGGTGTTGTCCCAATACTGAGTAGAGTAGGTTAGATTTGCTCTTCTTATAGAAGACGTCTCTCTTTGTGAGTTTTGTGAAATAAAATATGGTAACCTTACATTACGCTCTGCTATTGTAGAGTAGTCGTGGCTGTAAGATGTTTTAAAAGAAAGCTTGTCAGGAACAAGATCATACTCTGCATAAACACTAGCTAATATTTTTTTAATCTTTAATTGGTTGTTATTGTAGGTCATTGAAGGAAAAGGGTTTTGAGATCCTCTGTAACCTAAAAGCGTAGCGTCTGAAAACGGAATTGGCGATGCGTCTGTATTTGCATAGTCATAAACTGGAAGAATTGGCACTGCAAAATAGGCTTGAAACCATGCGCCATTTTCTGGATTATATTTAGTAGCATTACTAAAAATAGAATTTACGCCAATTTTTAATCTGTCTGAAACTTTAAAATCAAGATTGGATTGAAGGTTAAAACGCTCGTATTCGTTTTTCATATCTAAGATACCATCTTGAGAAAAATAACTTGCATTGACACCATAAGATGTAGACTCGCTACCACCATTTATAGCAATATTATGACTTGTAATTGTCGCGTCTCTTAACACTTCGTTATACCAGTCTGTATTTACATTTGGTACGTTAGGATTGATTCTGCTTCTACCAAATCTTTCAATTGCATTTTGTACAAATTGAATATCAGATTCTGATCCAGACTCGTAAGCCATAGTTACAAATTGTTCGGCATTAGCCATTTTTACCACATTTTGTGCATGTTGTATTCCTGTATATCCACTATAAGTGATTTCTGGTTTTTTCTCAAATTTACCACCATTTGTTTCTATGATAATAACACCATTAACACCACGTCTTCCAAAAATAGCAATTGATGACGCATCTTTTAAAACAGATACGCTTTGTATTTGGCTACTGTCTAGAAAATCGATGTTGTCGTAAAACATTCCGTCAACAACAAATAGAGGTGTTCCACCTGCAGCGTAAGAGTTAACACCACGTATTCTAATAGAAGGCGAATCTCCTGGAGATCCAACGCTTGTTACCTGCACACCAGCTACTTTACCTTGTAAAGATTGCATTACATTACTGTTAGGTGTTTTTTGTATGTCTTCTGAGTCTATAGTAGTAATTGCTCCAGTTACATCGGCTTTTTTTTGTGCACCATAACCAATAACGACAACCTCTTCTAAGGATTGTGCATCCACTTCTAAAGCGATGTTTATAACGTTATTATTAGCAATAGTAACATTTTTAGTTTTAAAACCAATGTAACTAAATTCTAGTATATTACCTTGAGAAAGTGTGATAGCATAGTTACCATCAAAATCAGTACTTGTTCCTTTAGCTGTACCCTTTACTATAACATTAACGTTTGGTAAGGGTAAACCATCTTCCGCACTTGTAACAACTCCTGTTACAGTTTTGTCTTGAGCTAAAATACTAATGCTCAATAAAAAGAAGAATAGAAAATTAAGTTTTAATTTCATGTATTTTTATTTTAGAATGTTAGTGAAGTAAAATTACTATCTATTTATCTTTAATTTTAAAATACAAATACATTTTGATTACGTCAAGGTTAAGTTAATGTTAACAAAGCTAGTGTTGACGTATTGTAATCCATGGTATTAATCAATAAATAGTACACTAAAACGATATAGTGACGTAGTATTGACGTAGTAATTTATGTTATAATTTAGATAAAAATGCGTTTAAATGAAGCTGTTTAGATAGTCTGTAAGCGAGTCTTCTGAGCTCAAATTTAATTTTCGTTTTAAACGATATCTATGTGTTTCAATTCCTCTGGTAGAAATATTCATTAAAGGAGCAATCTCTTTTGTTACTAAATTCATCTTAATATATGCGCATAATTTTAAGTCTTTATGCGATAGTTTTGGATGTTTAATTTTTAATTGATTGAAGAATTTTTCATGCACCTGATTAAAGTTATATTCAAATATTTCCCATTCGTCTTTATGACCAATGGTGTGATCAATTTTTTTCTGAAGACGTTTGCTAACTTGTTTATTTTGGAACTGACCTTCGTTAATTTGAAGTTCTTTTTTAATTTCCAATAAAGCTTCATTTTTCTTAACCAATGCAATAGCTGTATTTGCTAATTGCTTGCTTTTTAATTTGATTTCGTTTTGAAGTGATTCATTTTTAAGTTTAATAATCTTACGATCATTTTCAATATTTTTTTCTTTTAAAATCTGTTGTTGCTCTTTTTTAAATTCTATTTCTAGTAGTTTTTGTTCTTTCTTCATTTTTCTTTTATGAAGTAAATACATTATACCTAAAGCTAAAATTAAGGCTAATGCGTATATTATAAAACCTGTACTAGACTTGTACCATGGTGGTAATACATGAAGATTTATTGTTTTTACTGGAGAGGTTTCACCTGCTTTATTGGAAGTCCTGAATAATATTGAAAAGTCTCCATTTTTGATGTTGGACAATACTAAGTTTTCATTATCTACTTTGTCCCATTTAGTAGGATTTGTGCTTAAACTGTATTCAAAAAAATGATTGTTAGAGTTTGGAGAGGCTATGGATATGCTTAGTTTTCCGTTATTTGGTAACTCTATTATCGAAGTGTCAATCTTTACTCTGACGTCGTTTACTTGTATTTTTTCGATTAGTGGTTTAACTGGTTTTTTAACGGTAAAATTTTGGTTTGCATTTAGTAATAAAAAGCCATTATTTAAGTTAAGCGCATAAATAGAGTCATTAATTTGTGATATGTTTTCATACCCAACAATTAATCTGTCATCATAATAATCTCTAGTCAAGACCAATTTATCGTTGTTAGTGGCTTTAAATTGAATGATGCCTTTGTGGTTTTTAAAAAACAAGTTATTAGTTAAGTCTTCTGACACGACATCAGATTGAGGACCTATTTTGTCGTTTAAAAATTTATATGGAATTATGCTATCAGCCAATGGCTCGTAGGTTTTCCATCCATCATTGGTTTTAAAGCAAATATTGTTTTTAATTTTATAGACTTTAATATTGTAGTCGGAAGCAGTTGCATTTGTGTTATATTCCTTATAATCAATAATGGAATCAAAGGTGTTATTTAACTTTACTTTTATTAAGCCTTTGTAAGCATGTGCAGCCCAAATATTATTTTTGTCTTCAAACTCCAAATATTTTATTGGGATTGTTGGTTGTCCTAAGTAAGATGCAGACCAGCTTTCTGCTGTTTTATTAAATTTTACTAATCCACCATAAGTACCTTGAACATAGCTGTTGTTGTCAGGTATTTTTTTGATTGTCCAACCTCCTGTAAAGTTTGATATTAACTGTATGGTGTTATTTTTTACTAAAAAAGTACCATCATTATGTCCACAAAATAATTGATTATCTATCACTTTAAGATCCCATACTTGTCCTTGAGAGCCTTCAATAAATATTAATTGATGTTGATTGTTTAAATAATATAGACCTGTGTTGCTGCCAATATAAATGGTGTCATTATACTTTATTACATCGTAAACTGCACCTAGTTTACCAGAAACATCATTATAGTATGTTATGTTGTTTTTTAAATTTATTTTGGATAATCCATTGTCTAAACAAACCCAAATATTAGCATCATTATCTGCTATTATATTTAAAACGGTGTTGTTAACTAGTCCATTTTCTTTATTAATATTAAATATGACTTGCCCTAAGTAGTCTGTAACATAAATTCCATTTTTTATAGTTCCAAACACCATATTTCCGTTTTCTAATTTTAAAAAACTATTAAGTTGATGTTTTTTTATTATATCATTAATTGGAAGCTTAGTTGGTTGTAGGTTGTTATTTATTAACGTAAAGCTTCCTTTTAAAGCAGTTGTAATTAATAAACTATTTTGGTAGTTGGCTATTCCAATAATTTTAGCGTCAACAAGATCATCGCTAAATAAAAAAGGTGTTAAGGTATTGTCTTTTAGTGTAAATATTCCGTTGGTTAATGTATTAACATAAACCGTATCGTTAGATACAGAACAAGAGATGATTGTATCAGTAGATTCAATTTTTGAAATGCTATTGTTTTCTAAAACATAGACATTTAAAAAAGATCTAAATATTATTTTGTTATCGTGTTGTAGAATTTGCCAAAACTCCTCATTAAGTGATTTGTTTTGATTAATTAAATGCGACAACGAATGATAAATTAGTTCTCCTTTGTTGTTGTATTGCCAGTAGCCAAACTCTTCATACGAGCCAGTATATATTTTGTCTTTAACAACTAAAACAGAACGGATTGTAGTTTTGTTGGGTAAGCTGTTTAGTTCCCAATTTAAACCATTATATACTAGTAAACCATTATTATTTGCAACATAGACTTTCCCGTTTTCAGCTTTAGAAACGCCCCAATTTTGGTTTCCTGCATCATATTGCGAAAACGAAAAATTCTCAAAATAAGGAGTATATTGTGCTTGAGCAAGTTGACTTGCTATTAGTACAATAAATAACAGATATATCCTTATTTTCATTATAATTAAACGTTTATTTCGATAAAGTATAAATTTAGTTAGAGATTCTTTTTTAGGTATTTATTTAACTATCAACAAATTAGATTATTTAATACAGCTAAGACTTTTTACTTAAATTGCTTAGCATGTCTTTGGTTATTCCATCTAAATCAAATTGATGTTTCCAATCCCATTGTTCTCTAGCTTCAGTGTCATCAATACTACTTGGCCAAGAGTCTGCAATTTGTTGTCTAAAATCAGGCTTATAGCTGATTTTAAATTCTGGAATCTCTTTCTTTATAGACTCTGCAATCTCTTTTGGAGTAAAGCTAATTCCAGAAAGATTATAAGAAGATCTAATTTTTATTTTATCAGAATCTGCAGACATAATATTTACAGTAGCCGTAATAGCATCATCCATGTACATCATTGGAAGCGCTGTGTTTTTAGTTAAAAAACACTCGTAATTTTTATTTTTTAAAGCTTCATGATAGATTTCTACAGCATAATCTGTTGTTCCTCCACCAGGTAGCGTTTTCCAGCTAATTATTCCTGGATAACGTAAGCTTCTTACATCTACATCATATTTTTCGTGATAATATTCACACCAACGTTCACCAACTTGCTTGGTAATTCCGTAGACAGTAGTTGGTTCCATGACAGTATATTGAGGAGTGTTTTCTGTTGGAGTGGTAGGTCCAAATACAGCAATACTAGAAGGCCAAAATACTTTTTTAATAGCTTTAGCTTTAGCTAAATTTAATACATGAAAAAGTGATTGCATGTTTAAATCCCAAGCTTTCATTGGATACTTTTCTCCTGTAGCACTTAATAAAGCTGCCATTAGGTAAATGGTATCAATATTATGTTTTTCGCAACATATTTTAATGGATGCATAATCCATAGCATCGATAATCTCAAATGTACCAGAATTAACTAAATCTAGATTATTGTAATTTAAATCACTTGCAATAACATTAGCATCACCATGAATAGCTCTAAGTTTGTAGGTTAATTCTGAACCTATTTGTCCTCCTGCTCCAATAATTAATATTTTTTCGCTCATTTTGTTGGATTATGTGTAAAATATGCGCTCAAAAGTAATAACATTTTAAAGATTTATTAATAAAAAAATTATAAAAGTGGTCAGAATAAACAATTTTAAGTTTTAATAATATTTAACTCTTTAATCTAATATATTTGTGTGTCAAACATTTAGTTTTAATCATGAGATTTATAAAATTATTAGTAATTACTGTGTTATTATTTACATCTTGTAAAAAGGAAAACACAGAGATAACAGCTGAAGAGGTGTCAAAGCAAAATACAGTTGTAACGGATTCGTTAAAATTAACTAAGAAGGATATTTCTAAAGTTAATTATAAAGACATAGGCTTAGATGCAAAGACTAATAAGGTTATTTCAAATTGGCAACCTTACTTGAATGTCGTTAACGGAATAGAAAAAATCAAACTTCCTGATTTTTCATTTTTTAATGCAGATACAGATTTGTTTGTTTCTAGCCTTAAAGATTTAGAAGAAACAATACCTGAAGGTATCAATACTGAGCCTATAAAAGCTAGAGTTTTGGTTTTAAAAACCATGCTTTTTAAGTTTCAAGAAATTGAAAGTTTAAATACAAGTTCAAAAAAAGATAAGTTATTGGCAATACAACAAGTGTTTGTTGCGCTTTCTAATTTAAACCTTCAGATAAACAAAAAGATAGAAAAAGATAGTCAAACTATTATAAAGCCTTATTAAAATGAAATACGTAATTTTTTGTCTAATAGGTCTTACCCTATTGTTTTCTTGTAAAGTAGCAGAAGTGCAAGTGGATGTTGTAAAGCAAAAAGAAGATATAAATTATAGTTTGGAAGCTTGGCATAAAGCTGCTGCAGAAGCCAATTTTGATGCTTATTTTAATTTAATGACAACAGATGGCGTTTTTATAGGTACAGATGCAACCGAAAATTGGCAAAACAATCAATTCAAGGCATTTGCTAAACCTTATTTTGATAAAGGAAAAGCATGGAGTTTTACTACAATATCAAGAAATATTTATGTGTATGAAAATCAAAAATTAGCGTGGTTTGATGAATTATTAGATACACAAATGGAAATTTGCAGAGGGTCTGGAGTTGTTGAAAAAGTCGGCGATGTGTGGAAGGTTAAACATTACGTCTTGTCAATAGCAATACCAAATGATAATGTAAGTGAAGTGATAAATTTAAAAAAGGCATCAGATAGCATTTTAAAGTTAAAATTATTAAAAAACTACTAAATACTCATAAAAGAGTGTATTTTGTCGATGTTTTTTGTTAATACATCAGTAATTAAATAAAAAACATCTATTTTTGATTTTAAAATGTTAGTAAAAATGAAAAAAATGTTACTCTTAGTTTTTGTGCTTTTTAGTACTTTAACTTTTGCTCAATTTAATCAAGATGCTCCATGGATGAGTAGTCTTAAGCAAACTTCAGGTGATAAATCAAAACCTGCAAAATTTCAGGATATAGTTGACGCCTTTAATACCTATTGGGAAACTAGAGATCCTAATCAAAAAGGGAGTGGTTATAAACCATTTAAAAGATGGGAAACGTATTGGTCAAACTATGTAAAACCAGACGGTACTTTACCAACATCTTTGGAGTTGTGGAATACTTATTTAGAAGTTAAAAGCACCAAAACTAGTTTAAGAAGCAGTAACGTTATGGTGGATGAAAGTGATTGGCAACCGGTAGGTCCTTTTACACATTCTAACACTGGATCTTGGTCTTCTGGTCAAGGTCGAGTAAATGTTGTTGTGCAAGACCCTAATACACCTTCAACAATTTATGCAGGAGCGCCTGCTGGTGGTTTATGGAAATCTATAGATTCTGGTTTGTCCTGGACAACTACAACCGATGATTTACCGCAAATAGGTGTGTCAGGTATTGCAATAGATGGCAGTAATAGTGATATTATATATATAGCTACAGGAGACGATGATGCAGGAGACTCCTATAGTGTTGGTGTCATGAAATCTTTAGATGGTGGTTTAACTTGGAATACTACAGGATTAAATCCAGGTAATTCTCCGGACTCATTGAATGATATCTATATCCATCCATCAAACTCTAATATATTATGGGTTGCTACAAATAATGGTGTTTATAAAACTACCGATGGAGGAGTAACTTGGAGTAATTTTAATGCTTCAGGTTTTTCAAATGGAACAGTAGGTTTAAATATTAAGGACATAAAAGTTAAGCCAACAGATCCAAATACACTATATGCTGTTTCTAATAACAGATTTTATAAGTCTGTAGATGGTGGAGAGTCTTTTGCATTAACATCAAATGGTGTAACATTTAATGGCGTGTCAAGAATGGTTATTGACGTAACACCTGCAAACCCAAATGTAGTTTATGTATTGATTTCTGATAATAGTTATGGTTTTAGAGGTGTTTACAAGTCTTCAGACTCTGGGGCTAATTTTACACAAGTAGCCTCATTAGCAAGTAATGGAGATGTTTTTGAATCTACTCAATCTTGGTTTGACCTTGCTTTTGCTGTTTCTGATACTAATGAAAACGAAATTTATACAGGTGTATTAAATATTTGGAAAGGGCTAGTAACAGGTAATCAAACAAGTTTTACTAAACTTAATAATTGGAATGCTCCATTTTCATCTTCTTACACTCACGCAGATATTCACTTTTTAAGATTTTTTAATGGTGATTTATACGCAGGAACAGATGGTGGTTTTTACAAATCACAAAATGGAGGTATCAGTTTCACTGACTTGACAGAAGGTATGCAGATTAGTCAATTTTATAGAGTAGCTGTTTCTAAACAAAGCTCAAATAAAATGGTTGGAGGTTTACAAGATAATGGTGGTCACGCCTATAATAATGGACAGTGGCAAAATTATTATGGAGCAGATGGTATGGATACTGCTATCGATCCAGCAAATTCTAGTAATTATTATGGATTTACACAAAATGGAGGTGGACTATACATTTCTTCAAATTCAGGTGGAGCTATAACAGGAAGTGTTGGTTCTCCAGCAGGAGAAAATGGAAATTGGGTTACGCCTTTAGCTATGAGTAGTAATAGTGAGTTATATGCAGGATATAATTCATTATATAAATTAGTTGGAAATAATTGGGTAGCAGTTTCGTCCCCTTTTGGATCAAGTAATATTAGTGCAATAGAAATTGATGAAATTAATCCCGATAATATATATGTTGCCATAAATTCTACTTTAAGAAAAAGCACTAATGCAGGTGGTTTGTTTATAAATGTGGCATCATTTGCTAATAATATCACTTCTATTGAAGTTAATAATTCTGATAGTAATATAATTTACGTAACAACGTCTGGCGTTTTTGGTCAGGTCTTAAAATCAGTTGATGGCGGAAACAATTTTACAGACATATCAAGCGGTTTGCCAGCAGTAACAAAAAACAGCATTAAACATCAAGCATTACACTCTAAAAACCCATTGTTTTTAGGGACAAGTTTAGGGGTTTATAGATATGATGATGATACCTTAACATGGGATTTATTTAACAACGATTTACCCAATGTTGCTGTAACTGATGTAGAAATTAATGTTTTAGATGATAAAATTACTGCAGCTACCTATGGTAGAGGTATATGGCAATCTAGTATTCCAACCGAATTGGCAGCTACAGATGTTAAATTAGTAGCGCTTAATGGTATTAGTGCAGCTGTAGATTGTAATGCTAATATTGTACCTCAAGTAGAAATTAAAAATAATGGGTTAAGTCCTATAACATCTGTAGATTTTAACTACTTAATCGATGGTGTTTCTAATGCTTATAATTGGACAGGTAATTTACTATCGGAAACATCAACTTTAGTGGATTTACCAGTACTAAATTTACCTAAAGGAATTTATACATTTAAAGTATCATCAACTATTGCTGGTGATGCTTATGCAAGTAATAATGACTCTGAAGAAAAAGTTATTTATGTTAATGACAGTGGTGTAACACAAGTGGTAAACACATTTGAAACACCTGAAGAAGAACTATTAGTTATTGACGAAAGTGCAGCAACACAATATTGGCAACGAGGCGTTCCAACAGGAGCAGTTTTAAATAACCCATCTTCAGATCTATCTAATCAAGTATATGGTACAAACTTGGTGGGAGATTATGATAATAATGTAAAAAGTTATTTAGTGTCACAATGCTTTGATTTAACAACATTAACAAGTCCTGAGCTTAAATTTGATATGGCTTTTCAGCTTGAAGATGATTGGGATCTATTATATATGGAGTACTCCATTGACCAAGGATTAACTTGGACTGTTTTAGGTGCAGCAACAGATCCAAATTGGTACAATAATGATACTGCGCAAGGCGAGAATAATACGTGTTTTAACTGTATTGGATCACAGTGGTCTGGAACAGATGCACAATCTGCTACAATGTCAGAGTATAGCTATGATTTAACAGCATTAAATACAGAGACTAGTATCATGTTTAGGTTTGTGTTTCAGTCTGATCAAGCTGTTCAGGAAGAAGGTGTTATAATTGATAATTTTGTGATCAGAGGAACTGATAATTTAAGTGTTGATCAATTTAAAACTAACAATTTTATGGTGTATCCAAATCCATCAAAAGGCTTATTCAATATTAAAACACATTCTAATCAAAGTTTTGATGTTGCGGTTTATGACCTTACAGGTAAATTAATTTATAATAAATTAGAAGCTAAAACTAATAATAATTTGTATCAATTGGATTTAAGTAGCTTTTCAACAGGAGTCTATTATTTAAATTTACAAACTAATGTTGGCAGAATAACTAAAAAGCTAATTGTTAATTAAAAGTTAATTTAAACTTAAAAAACGCGCCTTACTACCAGCTAGTAGGCGCGTTTTTTATACCTTAAACAATTATTATACGCGTAATATAAACACTATCAAAAAATGAAAATCAACCTTAAAAAATCAACTGTAATTGGTATAGTTGGCTGCTTAACCATCATGGGATGTAAAGAAGACAAGCCAGCAGAACCAACTGCAAAATTAGAAGTCGTTCCAGGAATCAATTTAGATTACATGGACAAGTCAACACAACCTAAAGAAGATTTCTTTAGATATGTAAACGGAAAATGGTTAGACAATAACGAGATTCCGGATGATCAAGCTACTTGGGGAAGTTTCCAAGAATTGCGTAAAAAAACAGATGCTGACGCTTTGGCAATTTTAAAAGCAGCAATGTCTGATAATAAAGATCTTGAAAACATTAAAGTATTACCAGGTTCTGACCAAGAAAAGGCAGTGTATTTTTACCAAACTATTATGGACACTATTGGTCGTAATAAGTTAGGTATTGAGCCAGTAAAACCATATTTAGCTAAAATTGAAGCTATAAAAAACATCGAAGACCTACAGGCTTACATGATTGAAATGGAACCTCAAGGTGGAGGTGGTCTTTATGGTTTTGGTGTAGGATCTGATCCTAAAGATAGTAATCGTAACGTTGCCTATTTAGGAGGAGGTAGCACAGGTTTACCAGACAGAGATTACTACATTAAGGATGATGCCGACTCAAAAGAAAAAAGAGAAAAGTATGTAGCACATATCACTAGAATGTTTCAATATTTGGGTGATAATGAAGCAACAGCTAAAACACAAGCAGAACAAATTTTAGCTTTCGAAACAAGATTAGAAGAAGCTAAAATGGATAAGGTAGATCGTCGTGACGCACGTAAGCGTTACAATCCAAGATCAATTGCAGAGGTTCAAAAAATGGTGCCTGCAGTTAATTGGAAAAACTTTATTTCTGGTATAGGTGTAAAACAATTAGATACTGTTATTATAGGTGATCTAGGTTACTTTAATAGACTACAAGAAGTATTGGCTGATGGTAATGTTAGCGACTGGAAAGCTTACTTAAAGTGGCAAACATTTAATAGCGCTGCTGGTTATTTAAGCACAGATATTGAAACTGCTAACTGGGAGTTTTACGGTAAAGAATTAAATGGATCAAAAGCACAACGTCCAAGAGAAGAACGTGCTTTAGGTGCATTAAACGGGACCGTAGGAGAAGCTTTGGGTAAATTATATGTTGACAAAAAGTTTCCTGCGGAAGCTAAAGTAAAAGCTAAAAAAATGATTGAAAATGTCATCTTAGCGTTTGAGCATCGTATAAATAAATTAGACTGGATGAGTCCAGAAACTAAACAAAAAGCAATCGAAAAACTTAAAGCAACTAAAGTTAAGATTGCTTATCCAGACAAATGGAAAGATTATTCCGAATTAAAGATTAATAGTGTTGAAGAAGGTGGGTCTTATTTACAAAACTCTTTAAATGCTACTGCATGGAATTTTAAAGATGATATTCAAAAATTAGGAAAACCAGTTGACAAGTCAGAATGGTACATGGCTCCTCAAGTAGTAAATGCTTATTTTAATCCAGCTTACAACGAAATTGTTTTTCCAGCAGCTATTTTACAACCACCTTTTTATAATTATACTGCAGATGATGCTGTAAATTATGGAGGGATTGGAGCTGTAATTGGACATGAAATTTCACATAGTTTTGATGATTCAGGATCACGTTATGATAAAGATGGAAATCTTAACAATTGGTGGACAGATGAAGATTTAAAACAATTTGAAGGTTTAGGAAAAGCATTGGCTGATCAATATTCAGGTATTGAAGTATTACCAGAAACCAATATTAATGGTGCTTTTACATTAGGTGAAAACATTGGAGATTTAGGTGGTGTTTTAGCTGCTTATGACGCTTTACAAATGAGTTTTGAACAAGACGGAAGACCCGAAGATATTGATGGTTTTACAGCAGAACAACGTTTCTTTATGTCTTGGGCTACCGTTTGGAGAACCAAAATGCGCGATGATGCATTAAAAACAAGAATTAAAACAGATCCACATTCTCCAGGGATGACTAGAGCTGTACAACCTTTATTAAATATTGATGCATTTTATAAAGCGTTTGATATTAAAGAAGGAGATAAAATGTTTATCGCACCAGAAGATCGTGTAAGAATTTGGTAAAGATTTAGTAAGAAATTTCTTTTTAAAAAAAAGGGCAACTATTTAGTTGTTCTTTTTTTTTGTTGTTTTTTTTGTCGGATTTTTAATACACTTTAACGAATTTAATTTTAAAAAAACATAATGTTTAACAGACTTTTCTTAAATTTTTAACATTATTGTATATAAAATCTAATTTGTATAACCTGTGCAATACTAAATGGTTAAACAAATTGGTAATTTAAATTTCAAGAAATATGACCCCAAAAAACCTACTTTCCATCGGCCCGAACTATTTTATTTTAAAAAGTAAATTAAATCTGTTGTGGGCATTTAAGCAACAAATTATTAAGCTTGTTTTCCAAAACAGATACACGATTTCACGTCATGAATCGTGCGCAACATTAAAATTTAAATTCTAAGTTTATGAAAAATAATTACACTAATTCTTTAACTTTTATAAATGCTTGGAGCAAAAAAAGTTTTTTACTTTTAGTGCTTTTTGCTTTAAGTTTTGTTACTTCATCCTTTGCTCAGTTTGATTATGCAAATGACGATTTCGAGGTTACTTACCAACCTACAATTTTATCCTCTGATGCAGGTGTAGGTATTGGTATTGGTAACGAGTCATTTAATGAGGTTGCTATTACTTCATTAGGATCTAACACGAATTCAGTTTTGGTTACTATGCATTTACCTCCTGGTGTTAGCTATGTACCAAATACTGCAAATATAAAATCATCAAATCCAGCAGGACAATTTGTTATTTTAGATTCAAGTACTTCAACAGATTTAAATAATCCGGTTTTTGAAATTAATAGAGGTGTCGCAGCAACTAATTGGGGAGCAAGTAGTTTTGTTATTTTTGAATTTCAACGTACCGCAGACTGCCCAGCAGTAGCACATAATGAAGCTCAAGGTACATTTAAAGATTTTATTGAGCTTAATTACTCTGGAGGAGAAGGTAGCGGAGAAGATACCAATGAAACAGTGGGAACTTATAACTTAATAGCGCCTTCTTTGTTAGTTGACTCTCCAATATTGTCAGTGCCTGCATTAGTTGGAGGTACACACACTAGAGATGTATCTGATATTAATGCTGGTAACTCAGGTACGCAAACGGGTTATCATTCTGTGCTTTTAGGATCTCAAGTTAGTAATTATAGGTTGTTTTATGCTGGAGAAGAAATTTTTCCTGTTGATTATACTGCTAATCCTTTAATATATAATTATGATATGAATGTTTTTCCTTTTAAAGACAATCCTAATGTTGATCCTGCTTTAGAGGATAACAATGGTGTTTTTGACGATGGCGAAACTTTACAATTTACAGAACAATTTAGTTTGCTCTCTTGTGGAGCATCAACAGCAGATACAAACATTGATCACAGAGCTGGATGGGATTGTTATTTGTCGGATCAAGTGGTAGGATCAGTTCTTTTTGGATCAGCAGTTCCTACATTAACTTTTACGGTAGTTGATAGACCAAGAGAAATTTGTGGTACAAATACTGTCGTAATAGAAATACAAAATACGGGTTCTGGTCCTGCAGCTTGGGCTAAAGATGTTAGATTATCCTTTGGTTTAGGATCCAATGGTCAATTATTAAATATTGGTTATGATTATAACAACCGTTGGCCAAGTGAATTTTATGATCAAAAATTATTTACTAATTTTAGATTAGGTGTTGGTGCAGAGCAAAGTGATGTTTCGTCTTTTATTTCAGGATGGACGCCAGATAATCCAACATATGCAGCTTATGGAGATACTCAGATTTTAAGTGAAGACACCCTTTTAGCAGACCCAGATGGTCCAGGAGGGTTTTCAGATGTTGATGGAGATTTGCGTTTTGATGACATAGCAGCAGGAGATACAGTTACCTTAACTTATGATATTACTTTTGTAGATGATGATGTGTTTTCTTGTGGATCAGGAGATGATAGATTACAAGATTGGGAACATTTATTTTTAAATGCTTTAGCCAAAACTCAGTGTGATATTCCTAGAATTGCAGGAACAGATTTAGGTTATGGTAATATTGGTAGAGATTATTTATTACCTACTTTAAGAGAGCAAGATACAGATACTTCAGATGGTGAGGTCTTTGAAGTTGCAATAAGTCCTTATTTTAGAAATGCTGGAACTGCTTATCAACATAATGGTCATGCAATACTTAATGGGGACGCAGATAATGAAATGATAATTGAATTGGATGTTCCTGCTGGTGTCACTTTGGATGCTTCGGCAGACCCTACATTGTTTAGTCAACCAGGAGGTACAGGTACACCTGTTTATTATTCAACAACTGATTTGTCAAATGGATATAGTAAAGGTGGGACAACTGCCGAATATATTCGTTTTCCATTAGTTGCAACTTGTGCAACACCAAATCCAATTGTAATTCCTTATAAAACAACATATAATTGGTATGATTCTTTTGGAGATATTTGTAAAACAAATGAAGTTCATTGTGATGATTTTTTACCAATATTATTACATAATTGTGCACCTTGTCAAGGACCAAATATAACAGCATTTGATTCCTTCAGAATAACACCTGGATACACGGATAATACTATGACTACATTAGTTACATTAGATCCAGCTATCCATGAATTAGACCAATATTTAGCTGGTGATGACATGCGTGTAGTAGCCGAAGGTTTTATGAATAGTTCTGCAGGAGGTATTGTAGGTGATGATTTACATTTTAGACAAAAGTATGACTTGCCAACTTCGGCATCTTTAGGTCAAGAAACTATAAGATTCGTAGAAGGTCAAGTATACTTTATAGATGCCTCAACAGGATTAACAACCCCTGTAACAGCCTTAAATCCTCCAGTCATTATTCCAGAACCAGGAGGAAGCAATGATTTTATTGCAGACTTTGATTTTTCTAACGCTATAGCTTTATTGGATTCTGGAACTGTAGATAATGGTGATCAATTTTTTATACAAATGGATTGGCATTTTATGTTAGATACATTTTATCCAAACAATTTTAACGTAATGGGCTTTAGAGGACGTTTTTTTACTATCGAGCCTGGACACGTTAACGCAAATTCAGCAAATGAAGTTAGTTGTGATGATTGGGGAGATTCTGTTGAGTTTACTAGACCTAATCTAATAACTGGAGGAGCTAGTCAAGTGTTTGCAGATTGTACAGAGTTATCGGCAATTGATTATAATAATTATATAAGAGGATCAATAGGACACTTACATCCTGGAGAGTTTAGACCAATTACAGCAATTAAACAAATTGATTACCTTGTGCCTGATGGTATTAGGGTATTAGATGCTAGCCAACAAACTACTGAAGGAACTTTCAGAGCAAGTGATGGTGATTTACAACTAGTTCAAATAAGTGATAACACTTGGAGGGCAATTCCAGTCCCTGGAAGTAACTATAGAGACACTGATCAAAGAGGTCAAGCTGCTTACAGAACTGTTTTAACAGTAAAAGGAACTTGTGAACTTTTAGAATCTACAGAAATTGATGTGTTTACAACAATGGATTTATATCCTTGGGCACACAACGTATATGCAGATCCAAGTAAATATGGAGAAGACCTGACAAGAATACAAAATGTAGTTTTTTCTGATGATGGAGATAGCACTAACGACTTAATAAACGCAGCTGGTAATACTGATGCAGGAGCTGCTGTTAGATTAAATTATAGCGCTCCAACGTATAACTTCCAACCGTTAATAGGTTCAACAGTTGATGGTTATGGACCAGAAGCCTTTTTTGATTTACAAATTATAAATACATCAACAACAGAAATTCCTTTTCATTGGGTAAAAGTGCCAGGACAGGATATAACAGTTACCAATGCAAGTATTGATGTAGCAGCGGATGGTTCAGGTGGAGGAACACCTGTTGACCCTGCAACAGAAATTATAACTGATGCAGATGGAAATAGTTATGTGCAAATTGGTTCAATTGCAGCAGGTGCTTCTAAAAACATTCGTATTGCAGCGGTTTACAATTTCTGTGAGCAAAGACCAGTAGATTTTTATCTAGGTTACGATTGTGATGCATATCCAGTAGATTACTCAACTACAACAGATTTTTGTTACAAGGAAATTGCTACAATAGCTTTAATTCCTTCATCAGCATTAATTCAGCAAACTGTTAATTCTCAGCCTTCAGCTCCAGTTAATAATTGTGCTCCTTTTGTTATGGTAATGGAGTATAATGCAGGACTTAGAGGTACAGTTGTTAATCCATTATCTACACTTGAACCTTTTGGAGGTACAGATGCAGTAGACATAATATTAGTAGAATCTGAATACCCTAGAAATTCAGGCAATTGGGAAGATATTACAGCATCAGTAGTAGATGTAACTACAGGTTATGAAATTCCGTTAGCGCATCCTGATATGGATGTTTATGGAGGATTGCCTGGTACTGGTGCAGTTGGAGTAAGTGAAGATGATAGAAAAATAATGATACGTTATACATTACAGACAACTTGTGATTATCAATCTAACTCACCTATTAGTTTCAAGATAAATGGAAATGCACCATGTGGAGACCCAGCACAAGGAAATAATACAAAACTTCTAACCGAAGGCGTAATTGTTGAAGGTTTAGACGCACCATATAGAGCTTTTCCGGAATTAACTGTTCCAGACCCAATTGATGGTTGTGGAGCTAACTTTACTGTTATAAATAAATCAACAATATCAGATATCGCAGGAGGAAGTACTTCGGCTATAACAGGTACGGAAGATTTTGCAAAAGTTATAATCCCAGTTGGTTTAGAGTATGTTCCAGGAACACTTCAAAATACAGGTGGTGGTACTGATAATATTGTTATTAATACCGAATCTCCAAATGAATTAATTGTTCAGTATCCTGAAGGGATGACTAATGGAGACACTATTGAATTTTCTTTTGAAGTAACTCCAATTAATGGTATTTGTTCAGATGCAGCATCTGTTACAGTTAGTAATTATATTGAAAGTACAGGTACAACTTGTTCAACAGGAACAGGTGTGACATGTACTTCAGCTATTATTCAAACTGGAAGTAGGCAAAAAGATGTAGAAATTCGTAAACCTACTCCAGCAACATTAAATTCTTCTGATGCAACGTTAAGTGAAACAATTTCTACATTTGGTTACTCAATAGCAACAATAACAATTGAAAACACAGGTGAATTAGAAATGCCTGCAGGTGCAGAATATGATTTTTACTGTGCTGATGTATCAGGAAATCCGACAGGTGCTAGTATATATACAGGTAATTTAGTCGGAGCGATACCAGCAGGAGGATCACTTACAGAAGCTATTGAATTTAACGGTTCAGAAGCATGTGACTCATCAACAGGAATAGTATTTGTTATGGAGCCAAGTGACGCAAATTGTATGTGTGGTCCTACTCAAATTAAAATGAATTTAACTAGAGCTGCTATACAAGCCATGCCAGATGATTTTATCACAGCAATCGATCAATCTATTGTAGCTAATCTATTTAATGCAAATGATGGATTTGGTGAAAATCATGATGATGAAGATATTTTAGGAGAAGGTAATACAGTCGTAACCAACTATGCGCAACCTGCTAATGGGACCGTAATATTAGATGATGATGGTTCAATGACATTTATTCCTGCTCCAGGATGGTCTGGAGAAACTACTTTTGAATATACAATTCAAGATCAAGACGGAAATGAAAGCACTACTACAGTTACAATTCGTATACCTGATGGACCAGTAGCTGTGGATGATGAAGATTTAAATAATCCAGCAGGCCCTGTAACAATGGACACTTTAATTAGTGATAATGATATACCTAATACATTGGCTGATCCATTAAATGCAATTGACCCATCAACAGTAAACTTTGTTGATCCTAATGCTACAGATAGTAATGGTGACGGATTTAATGATACATTAGTAGTGCCAAATGAAGGTACATGGGAAGTAGATTCTTCAGGAGAAGTTACTTTTACTCCAGCACCAGGATTTACAGCAGATCCAACACCTATAAATTACGAAGTAAACGATACAGGAGGTTTAACTTCTAATGAAGCTACTTTAACTATAACTTACGTTATTGTTCCTCCAGTACCGCAAGATGATTATGATTTAGATAATATAGCAGGTTCAACAGTGACAATTGACGTTTTTGCTAATAATCAAGATCCATCTAATCCAAATCCTTTAGTAGATGCAGATGCAGATGGAAGTGTGGATGTAACTAGTGTTAGTTTAATCATACCTCCAGGAGCAACAAGTATTAATGTAGTAAATGGAAATGTAACAGGATTTAATGTTCCTGGTGAAGGTAATTGGAGTGTTAATCCTTTTACAGGAGAAACAACTTTTACACCATTATCAACATTTACTGGTAATCCAACACCAGTTGATTATACAATTCAAGATAACGATGGAAATATTAATTTACCAGCAGACAATGCAACAATAACAATTACATACTTATGTAATTTGCCTGTGCCTACAACTACAGACTCGACTCCAATTTCGTGTGAAGCAGATGGAAATACATTAGCAGATTTAATTGTAAATAATACGCCATCAGGAGCAACAGTAATATGGTATGACGCAGTAGGTAATGTAATATCAAATACAACACCATTAACTAATGGAGTAAGTTATTTTGCAGGATTTGCAGAAGATGCACCTTCTACATGTACTTCTGCTGTATCAGATAGACTAGAATTTGTAGTAACTGTTAACCCAGAACCGGAAGATCCAAATGGTGATTCTCATCAAGAATTCTGCGAGTCCGAAATGGCTACAGCAACTTTAGCTGATTTGGAAGTTACAACAGATGGTCAAACATTAACATTAAACTACTACGATACTTTAGCGGATTATGAAGCCGACCCTAAAGTGCCTTTACCAGAAACTACTTTATTAACTGCACTGACAGATAACTTAGTGGTTATTAGCCAAACAAATGCATCTGGTTGTGAAAGTATAGATTTACTTACAGTAGTTGTAGATTTCGTACCACAAGCTAATCCTGGTGTAGATGGAGCAGTAACTGCAACATGTGATGCTATAGATTTATTCGCAGCTTTAGGTACTGCAGATGCAGGAGGTACCTGGAGTCCTAATTTAATTGATGGAATATTTGATCCAGCAGTTAACAATGGAGGAGTTTACACATATACAATTAGTCAAGAGCTACCATGTGAAGATGTTTCTGCATCAATAACTGTTACTAACAATTGGCCAACTGCTGATTGTGATGGTGATGGAGTATCAAACTCAGATGAAGTTGCAGATGGAACAGATCCAGATGAAGCATGTGATTATATAGTATCAAGTGTTACTTTAACTCAATCAGGAGCTTGGTTAACCGAGGACTGTGATGGTGATGGCGTAACCAACGAAACAGAAGTTACAGATGGAACCGATCCAAACGATCCTTGTTCTTACGATCCAGCAAATGTTACAGAAACTCAATCAGGAGACTGGTTAGCAGCAGACTGTGATGGTGATGGTGTAACTAATGAGCAAGAAGTTATAGATGGAACCGATCCAAACGATCCATGTTCTTATAATACAGCAAACGTAAC